>NZ_JBWCCY010000004.1:105000-485000 GCF_056279705.1 Rhizobium sp. USDA 4016 | reverse complement strand
CGACCCGGCACGATCCGGAAGAGCGTCCGACGGTCTATGACTGTCTCAAGGAATTCGACATTCCGCATCTTTCACCGGTCGGCCGGCTCGACAAGGCAAGCGAAGGCCTGCTGCTGTTTACCAACGATACCGAGTTCGCGCAGGCCCTGCTCGATCCGATCACCCATGTGACCAAGACCTATCATGTGCAAGTCAACCGCATCATGGATGCGGAATCGCTGGCCGAAATGACATACGGGATCCGGCACGACGGCGAAGTGCTGACAGCGACGGCCGCACGGCTCCTGCGAAGCGGCGGCCGCAACTCCTGGATCGAGGTGGAACTTGACGAGGGTCGTAACCGGCAGATCCGCCGCATGCTCGAAGCCACCGGCGCGGAGTGCCTGCGGCTGGTGCGGGTTGCAATCGGCGGGCTTAAGCTTGGAGAGCTGCCGAAGGGCTCGGTGCGCGCACTGACAGAAGCGGAGCTACGCGACCTGAAGCGGCGGACGGGCATGGAAAGGACCGGGCGGAATTGATGCAGAACGACGATATCGCGCCGCATGAGTTCTGGCAGGAGCTCCATCCCCCGGGCAGCTTTCCGGCAGATGGCGATTTTACCTCGTTCTATGTCGCGGAACTGCAGGACCGCCGCCAGCTTCGTCTGCCAATCCGGGTGCTTGCCGACAGCGACCACGCGCTCGCCTCGCTGATCGTCAACCAGGCGAGCTTCGCCGTGCTCGATGCGCTTGCCGGGCAACTGGCGGCAACGATCAGGCACTTTGACATCGATATCGTCGCAGGCCTGCCGACGCTCGGGTTGACGCTTGCTGCAGCAGTCGCCCAGAAGCTCGGACACGCGCGCTACGTGCCCTTGGGCACCTCCCGGAAATTCTGGTACCGCAACGACCTTTCCGTAGCCCTGTCGTCGATCACCACGCCGCAACAGAAGAAGCGTCTTTATTTAGACCCGCGCATGCTGCCGCTGCTTCGGGGCCGCCGTGTCGCGCTGATCGACGATGTCATTTCTAGCGGCAGTTCCATCGCCGCGGGCCTGCAATTGATGATGGCCTGCGATATCGAGCCTGTCGTCGTCGCCGCGGCGATGCTGCAATCCGAACGCTGGAAGGAAAAGCTCGCCGCTGAAGGCGCCCAATGGCCCGACCGCACCGTTGGTGTCTTCGCGACACCGATACTCGAAAGGACGGCAGAAGGCCGTTGGCGCGCGCCCACTGCCTGACCTCGCACAATATGAGGATTGTTCGATCTTTCCGCGCGCCCTCCCTATACAGCCCTGTCCGGATGACTACATTCCGCTGACGGTTGAAACGCGAGCCCGCCCATGACGTTCGAGCAAGCATCCCTGCTGATCCTTCTCTCGGCAATGCTCGTTCTGTTCTCCCTGAACCGTATCCGCATCGAGGTCGTGGCGATTGTGGGCCTGCTTGCCGGGTATCTGCTCCGACTTTATCCAGCCGATCAGGTCTTTGCCGGCTTCGCGAGTCCCGTCGTCATCACCGTGGTCGAGATTCTACTGATCGTCCAGGTGCTCGCCCGCGCGAAACTCTTTGACAGCCTCGCCGCACGTTTTGCAGCCGCCGGACTGTCCGGCTTCACGGTCATCGCCAGTCTTTCGGCGGTCACCGGGCTCATCTCGATCTTCATGAACAATATCGGCGCCTTCGCGATCATGCTGCCTGCAACGCTGCGCATCAGCAGCGTCATAGATATCCCCCGGCGCCAGCTCGTCATGCCGATTTCCTTCGCGGCACTTCTCGGCGGTCTCGTCTCGCTGATCGGAACGCCGGCCAATCTGCTTGTCAGCGATGCATTGGCCAAGGCAACGGGCTCCGGCTTTCATTTTTTCGATTTCGCCTATGTCGGCCTTCCTGTCGCCATCGCCGGAATTCTGCTGATGGCCGCTCTCGTTCCGCACCTATTTCCCGAAACGGACGACCAACCTGCCGCTGCGGCGCCAGCCCGACGGCGCATCGTGACGGAACGGCGCATTCCTGAGGGTTCGCCGCTCGCCGGCGTACGCCTTCTCGATTGCTCCAGCCTCTTTGAAATCCAGCCGCACGCATTGATCCGCAACGGCCGGTTCGTCTTTGGCCCGCTCGATCAGTCGACGATCGAGGCAGGCGATAGCTTGCTTGCCGAAGGCGCCGATGCAGTTTTTGCCGGTCTCGCCGCCTCGGCTGCGCTTCTTCCAGAAGCTCATCCGAACGGGCTGCAGGCGGATTTCACCCGCATCGAGGCCGTCGTCATGCCGGAGAGCACGCTGGTCGGCTCGCGAATCCGCTCGTTGGAGGTTTTTAAGAGCCGGAGCGTCAGGGTTGCCGCTCTCTCCATGCGGTCACCACGGATCGAAGGCCGCTTCGAGGATTTGCAGCTCTCGATCGGCGATATCCTCCTGCTCGAAGGCCCACGCGAGGCGGTCGCTGAAGCGCTTGAGGAATGCGAATGCCTGCCGCTCGCCTCCCAGCCTGCAGACGAGGCGACGTCGAATGCGTGGCAGCCCTTCCTGATCTTCGCTGCTGGCGTGACGCTTTCCGCTGTCGGGCCGATCCGCCCGGAGATCGCATTTGCGGCTGTCGTGCTCGTTCTTGCGCTGATGGGCTATCTCAACATCCGCCAGGCCATGGCGGACATAAACTGGCCGATCATCATCATGCTGGCCGCGATGATCCCGATCGGCTCGGCTGTTGCCGCAACAGGCACGGCCCAGCTGGTCGCCGATTGGCTGAGCCTGCTCGTGCCGATATCCATGCCGCTTGCCGGCATCGCACTCCTGCTCTTCATCGCCATGGCGCTTACGCCTTTCGTCAACAACGCGACAGTGGCAATTGTGCTCAGTCCCGTTGCGCTGGAATTCGCGGAAGCGGCACACCAAGCCCCGGCCGCCTATCTGATTGCCGTTGCCGCCGGCGCATCGCTCGATTTCCTGACGCCGTTCGGCCACCACAACAATACGCTGGCGATGAGCATCGGCAGCTACCGCGTCTCCGACTTCTTGCGCGCCGGCAGTCCGCTGGCGTTTGCTTCCTATTTTCTGACCGTTCTTCTGGTCGCCCTGATCTGGCTTTGAAAGCCATTTGCTTGACATCCCCTGCAATGGAACTAGAGCAAGGTGAAACCCCGCGACAAAGGACTATCGAGCCCGTGCGAATTCTTTCCGAAGCCCATTTCCCCGAACTGCCGAACTATTACCGCGGCAAGGTGCGCGAGAATTACGACCTTCCGGATGGCAGCCGCATCATCATCAGCACCGACCGCCTCAGCGCTTTCGACCGCATCCTGACCTGCATCCCATATAAGGGCCAGGTGCTGACGCAGACGGCACGCTACTGGTTCGAAGCAACCAAGGATATCTGCCCGAACCACGTCATTGCCTATCCGGACCCGAATGTGGTCATCGGCAAGCGGCTCGACATTCTGCCCGTCGAGGTCGTCGTCCGGGGCTATCTCGCCGGCACCACCGGCACGTCGATCCTCACTCTTTATAAGAAGGGCGAGCGCGAAATGTACGGCATGCGCCTGCCGGACGGCATGCGCGACAACCAGCGCCTGCCCGAGCCGGTGATCACGCCGACCAGCAAGGAATTCGACGGCGGCCATGACGAGCCGCTGACGCCTGACGAGATCGTCAGCCGCGGGTTGCTCACAGCGAAACAGTGGGCAACGCTTTCGAGATACGCGCTCGCGCTTTTCGCACGCGGCCAGGAAATGGCTGCAAAACGCGGCCTCATCCTTGTCGACACCAAATACGAATTCGGAACCGACAAGGACGGCAATATTATTCTCGCCGACGAAATCCACACGCCGGACAGCAGCCGTTACTGGCTCGCGGACAGCTATCAGCAGGCCTTCGAAGTCGGCACGCGCCCCGCAAGCTTCGACAAGGACTTCGTCCGTGCCTGGGTCGCCGAGCGTTGCGACCCGTACAAGGACGAGATCCCCGAGATCCCGGTCGAATTGGTCGAGCAGACATCGAAGGTTTACATCAAGGCCTATGAGGCGATTACCGCCCAGTCTTTCGTGCCTGATGACAGCGGCGAAACCCCGGTTGCTCGTGTGCGAAGCAACCTTGCGCGCTATTTCCCTTAAAAATCCGAAACGAACCACCCGAAAGCCGCCTGTGCGCTTGCGGGATTTCGCCGGAAGGCGTTAGCATGTGCAAGGAAGGGGTGCCGGTCGGAAGGCCGGCTTGGGAACGAATGGCACGAAGGCCGCGGCGCAAAGCCGAGGAAACGCGGGAAGACATTCTGTCGATGGCCGAATTGCTGTTTCGCCAGCGCGGTTTCGTCGCCGTATCGATCGCCGACATCGCCTCCTCCCTCGGCATGTCGCCGGCCAATGTCTTCAAGCATTTTCATTCGAAAGTGGCGCTCGTCGATGCCATTGCCGAACGGCATCTCGGCAACGCCACCGAGCGCTTTGGCTCTTTCGAGCGAAACCTCCCGCCGAAAGAGCAACTGCTGCGTTTCGTGCTTCGGCTTCTCGATAGCCACCTCAAGGACATTCAGGAAAATCCCTACATCTTCGAAATGGTGCTGACGACAGTTCAGGCGAAGCTCGAAGCGGGTAATCGCTACCGCGAGCGAATCGAGCAGCAACTCGAAGAAATCATCCGCGAGGGGGTTAGCGCAGATCATTATAAATGTTCCGATCCGCGCCGCGCCGCTCATACCGTTGCCGATGTCCTTGCATCGGTGCTGCACCCCGTGCTGATCGCCCGTGACGATAAGGATACACTCGTGCACAGGGCTGAGGAGATCGTCTGTTTTGTAGATACTGCACTGCAAAATAGCGCTTGCTAAGTGACGATCATTGAATTACGTCACTTCGTAAATCTTTTCTTAAGTTCGGATCGAAGGGTATTTGAATCCCGCTAATCACGCTCCTTATGGATGCAGCGCTCCGTCGCCGGGGCTGGTGATCCGATCCGCAAATGCCAACCGCAAGGGAATTCAGCATGATACGGCGTGGCTTCATCATCTCTTCAGTTTTGGTGCTGGGCGGATTGCTTACTGCCTGCAGCGACAGCAACAACCAGGCCGGCGGCGCAGGTGCGCCTGGAGCGGCTGCTCAGCAGGCAGCCCCGGTCGGTGTCATGGCGCTGAAGAAGGACACGTTCCCGGTCACGACGATCCTTCCTGGCCGGGCCGAGGCCTATCAGACGGCCGATATCCGTCCGCAGGTCAGCGGCATCATCCGTGAAATCGCCTTCAGAGAAGGCAGCGAGGTGAAAAAGGGCGACCTCCTCTATCAGATCGAAGACGCGCCTTATGTTGCAACCGTCGAACAGGCCAAGGCGGCAATCGCCAAGGCCGAAGCCAGCGTGCCGAGCGCGCAGAGTAATTTCGACCGCTACCAGCGCCTCGTCGGCAGCGGCGCGACACAGATCGAATTCGAAACGGCAAAGACCACCCTTCTCCAGGCTCACGCTGAGGTCGAATCGGCCAAGGCCACCCTTGCCTCCGCGCAAATCGATCTCGACCACACGAAGATCGTCGCGCCGTTCGACGGCGTCATCGACGAGACGGCCTACAACGTGGGCAACGTGGTGGCCGCCAATCAGACAACGGCGCTGACGACGATCCGCCAGCTTGACCCGATCTATGTTTCGCTGACCGAATCGAGCACCAATCTCCTCAGGCTCCGTGATGCCTTGGCATCTGGCACCGTTCGGGGTGAAGGCGCCGATGTCGCATTCCGGCTCATCCTGGAAAACGGCAAGGAATACGCCCAGAAGGGCAAGCTGGATATGTCGAAGCAGATCGTCAGCGAGACGACCGGCACCTTCATCATCCGCGTGCTCTTCCCGAATCCGGATCTGGTCATTTTGCCGGGCATGTATGTGCGCGCAACCGTCGAACTTGGCGCCGAGGTCGGCTATGCGCTGCCGCAACTCGCCACCAGCCGCGACGCGACCGGGCGTCTGACGGCGCAGTTCATCTCCGCTGATGGCAAAGTCGAGGCACGTGTCTTCGAAAACGCCTCGCCCTCCAACAATTCCTGGCTCGTGACCGACGGCGTGAAGGATGGCGATCAGCTGATCGTCAGCGGTCTGCAGTCGATCGCGCCCGGCATGCCGGTCACGCCCGTCCCCATGAAGATCAATGAAAGCGGTGTGGTCGTGGCTGCCGAGCAGGCAGCAGCCGGTGACGCCCAGAAGCCGGCCGCGCAGTAGGACGCGCCCGCCTCTAACATTGATCCAAGCCGCACAGGAATAATTTGATGGCCAAGTTTTTCATCCGACGCCCGATTTTTGCCTGGGTCATTGCGATTTCCATCATGCTCGCAGGCTTGCTCGGCATCTTCACTCTGTCGATCTCGCAGTATCCGGACATCGCACCCACCACGGTGCGTATCAACGCCACCTATCGCGGCGCGAGCGCTGAAACCGTCGAGAAATCGGTGACGACGATCATCGAAGACGGCATGACCGGCCTTGATGACCTCACCTACATGACTTCGACCTCGTCGACCGGTTCGGCGAGCATCTCGCTGACGTTCGGAACAAGCGTCGACCCGGACATCGCGCAGGTGCAGGTCCAGAACAAGCTGCAGCTCGTTCAATCGCAGCTTCCCGATGACGTCATCGATGCCGGCATCAGCGTCACGCGATCGACCTCCAGTATCCTTTTGGTCGGCTCGCTGGTTTCGACCGACGGCAAGCGGAATTCCGTCGACCTCGGCAACATCCTGTCTAATCAGATCGAAGATCAGATCCAGCGTCTCGAAGGCGTCGGCAGCATCAATATATTCGGTTCGGGTTACGCCATGCGCGTCTGGCTCGATCCCTTCAAGCTGCAGAAGTATCAGCTGACGCCAAGCGACGTAACCTCGGCTATCGAGGCCCAGAACACCCAGGTCTCCGTTGGCTCGCTCGGCGCACAGCCGCTCGTCGAAGGCCAGCAGCTGAACGTCACGATCACCGCGCAGAGCCAGCTGACGACGGTCGCGGACTTCGAGCGGATCATTCTGAAAGTGGAAAAGGACGGCTCGACGGTCCGCCTCAGCGACGTCTCGCGCATCGAAATCGGCCAGGAAAGCTACGGCGGCTCTTCGCGCTACAATGGTCAGCCCTCGAGCGGCTTTGCCGTCAACCTCGCGATCGGCGCCAACGCCATCGATACCGCGGAGCGCGTTCGCTCGGCGCTCGACACGATCGGACGCGGCCTGCCGGAAGGCGTGGAGATCACCTATCCTTACGACACGACGCCCTTCGTCGAGCTGTCGATCGAGAAGGTCGTCCATACCCTCATCGAAGCGATCGTTCTCGTCTTCGTGGTTCTTCTTGTCTTCCTGCAGAACCTGCGCGCGACGCTGATCCCGACCATCGCCGTGCCGGTGGTGCTGCTTGGAACCTTCGGCATTCTCGCGGCAACCGGATATTCGATCAACACGCTAACCATGTTCGCCATGGTTCTCGCAATCGGCCTCCTCGTCGACGACGCTATCGTCGTTGTCGAGAACGTCGAGCGCATCATGTCGGAGGAAAAGCTATCGCCGCTTGAGGCGACCGAGAAGTCGATGGGCGAAATCACCGGCGCCATCGTCGGCATCGCGCTGGTTCTGACCGCCGTCTTCATTCCGATGGCCTTTTTCGGCGGTTCGACCGGCATCATCTACCGTCAGTTCTCGATCACCATCGTTTCGGCCATGCTGCTTTCGGCCCTCGTCGCCATCGTGCTGACGCCGGCACTCTGCGCGAGCATGCTGAAACCGGTCGGCGAACACAGGAAGCACCGCGTCGGCGACTGGTTCAACCGCAACTTCACGCGCTCGACCAATGGCTACGTCCGCACCATCAGCTATCTGTTGAAGCGTCCGATCCGGGTCATGCTGGTGTTCCTGCTCGTCGGCGTCGGTTGCGCCTATCTGTTCACGCGCCTGCCGAGCTCGTTCCTGCCGCAGGAAGATCAGGGCGTTCTGCTGACGATCGTCACCACGCCGCCCGGATCGACCACGCAACAGACCCAGGCCGTCGTCGAGAAGGTCGAAAAATACTATCGCGAAAACGAGAAGGACTCCGTCGAGTCGGTTTTCGGCGCCCTTGGCTTCAGCTTCAACGGCTCCGGCCAGAACAGCGCGATCGTCTTCACCAAGCTCAAGGACTTCTCGCTTCGTACCGATCCCAATCAGCACGCGCAGGCGATCGTGACGCGGGCGCTCAAGACCTTCTTCACCTTCCGCGAAGCGCAGGTCTTCGCATTGCTTCCGCCGGCGATACAGGGTCTCGGCGTGTCCAGCGGCTTCTCGATGTACCTCGTCGATACCGGCGGACACGGCACAGCTGCGCTCGACACCGCCTCCAAGCGGCTGATCCAGATGGCCAATGCCAGCGGCAAGGTGGTCGCCCTCCGCAATAACAACAAGGAGGTCGAGCCGCAGATGCGGATCGTCATCGACCAGGAGAAGATCGGCGCCATGGGCGTCGATATATCTGCGGTCAATGCAATGCTCTCTGTCATCTTCACCGGCCGCGACGTCAATGACTTCACGCTGAACGGCGAGATCAAGCCGGTCTACGTGCAGGGCGATGCGCCCTTCCGAATGCAGCCGACTGACCTCGACCACTGGTATGCCCGCAACTCTTCCGGCGAAATGGTTCCCTTCTCCGCCTTCACCACGACGGAATGGGTCAAGGGTGCCCCGACGCTCGCCCGCTTCAACGCGGTCAGCGCGATCCCGCTCGAGGGCGCTTCGGCACCGGGCGTCAGCTCCGGCGACGCCATGAACGAGATGGAGGCCCTGACTGCACAGCTCGGCGGCGGCTATACGGTCGCCTGGCAGGGCATTTCCTATCAGGAGCGGCTCTCGGGTTCGCAGGCGCCGATGCTTTATGCAATTTCGGTGCTCGTCGTCTTCCTTTGCCTCGCCGCACTCTACGAAAGCTGGTCGATTCCGTTCTCGGTGATCATGGCGGTGCCTGTCGGCGTGCTCGGCGCGCTTATGGCTGCGACCCTCTTCGGACAAGCGAACGACGTCTACTTCAAGGTCGGTCTTCTGACGACGATCGGTCTCGCAGCGAAGAACGCGATTCTGATCGTCGAATTCGCCAAGGACCGGATGGAGACCGGAATGGGGCTCTTCGAGGCGACTTTGGAAGCGGCAAGGCTGCGTTTGCGCCCGATCATCATGACATCACTTGCCTTCATTCTGGGCGTCGTGCCTCTTGCCGTCGCCACCGGCGCGGGCTCCGCAGCCCAGAACGCAATCGGCATCGGTGTCCTCGGCGGCATGCTCGCGGCGACTGCGCTCGGGATTTTCTTCGTGCCGTCCTTCTTCGTCGTCATCCGACGCGTATTCTCCCGCCGCAAGAAAATTGTGGCGTGAGTGTGATAAAAATGCACTGCCAGAATGAATGACTCGTTGATACATTGCCCGCGGACTGCTTCGGCATGGTGTACCTCGTTGGGACGAAGCGCGGCCGAAGGCAAAGCATGATGCTTTTGGCAAGAATTTAGACTTGGTCGAGTTACAGGAAGAAATGAATGATATCTCTTCGTTTTGCTACACCGGCACTATTGCTGTTGCTGGCGGGCTGCGTGAGCGGACCGGACCACACGCCTCCGGAGATGCCGCTGCCGGCGAAATTCGGTGAGGGCAGCACCAAGAATATCGGTGATGTTGCGACGGTGGCCTGGTGGTCGGCCTATCGCGACAGGCAGCTCGACAGTCTGGTGGCGCGCGGCATCGACCAGAACCTCGACGTGCTGCAGGCGATGGAGCGCATCAATTCGGCGTCCTCGAATGTGACGGTCGCCGGGGCCGGTTCGCTGCCGAGCCTGGTGGTCGGCGCCTCGCACACGGTGTCGGGCCAGATGGGCTCGGAGCGCACCCGGGTGGGTGCTACCAACACCACTGGCGGCGAGGCCAATGTCTCCTGGCTGCTCGATCTCTTCGGCCAGTACCGCCGCTCCAAGGAAAGCGCGCTTGCCTCGCTCGATTCGGCCTATGCCAGCGCCGACGTGGCCCGGCTTGCCTTCCTGCAGGATCTCGTCTCGACCTATATCGACGCCCGCTTCTACCAGGAGCGCATTGCGCTGTCGAAGGCCAACCTGCAATCGCGCCGGGAGACCTTCGACCTCACCAAGTTCCAGCTGGAAGCCGGGGCCGCCTCCAGGCTCGACGTCGTCCAGGCCGAGGGCCTGGTGCAGTCGACGCAGGCCGAAATCCCCGGTCTGGAAACCAACTTCCGCGTCTCGGCGCATCACATCGCCACGCTGCTCGGCCTGCCGGCCTCCTCGCTGATGGCCGAACTGCAGAGGGGGGCCGCCCAGCCGGTCTACCGTGCCGGCATCATCTCCGGCATCCCGGCCGACCTGATCCGCAACCGTCCCGACATCCGCGTGGCCGAGCGCAATCTGGCAGCGGCGACCGCCAATATCGGCGTCGCCCAATCGCAGCTTTATCCGTCGATCGCGCTGTCCGGCTCGATCTCGCCGACCTGGGTCAACCCGGCCAGTGGCCGCGGCGGCGGCCTGACCACCTGGTCCTTCGGCCCGACGCTCAACCTGCCGATCTTCGACGGCGGCCGCCTGCGCGCCAATGTCGACATTGCCAAGTCGGACGCCAAGACCGCCTATCTCGCCTGGAAGGCAGCGGTGCTCAACGCCGTCGAGGAGGTGGAGAACGCGCTGTCGGCGGTGCGCCGCGACGCCCAGACGGTGGAAGCGCTGCGCGCCCAGGTCAAGACGACGCAGGAATCGCTGGAACTGTCGACGGCAAGCTACAAGGACGGCGCCTCCTCGCTGCTCGACGTGCTCGACGCCCAGCGCCAGGTGTCGCTGGCCCAGGCGAGCCTGGCGGCGGCCGTGCAGCAGATGGCCAAGGACTACGTCTCCCTCAACGTCGCCATCGGCGGCGGCTATGCCCCGGGCGGCAAGGTCAACTCTGTCTCCGCCACCGTGGCAAAAGGCCCCACAAAGAGCTGAAAAAGCCATTTCTATGAATGACAAAAGCCCCGGCAACGGGGCTTTTTTATTGCTTCTCGAAAAATCCCGTGTGCAACACGCACTATCCGACAAAATGGATTCGACAAGCCGCTGCGCTTCAGGTACGCGTGATTAAACGATTAATCAAACGCATTATGAAACCATGGCTCAGCTGCGCCCGGGACCGAACCTCAGCAGGATTGCGACGTCGCTAGGCGTGTCGGTCGCAACGGTGTCGAACGCGCTTTCGGGCAAGGGGCGCGTCTCGGAGCAGCTCGTCGGAAAGATCAGGGAACATGCCGCGGAGCTCGGATATGTTCCAAGCCAGGCGGGTCGGGCGCTTCGCACCGGCCGAAGCGGCGTGCTCGGCCTCGTTCTTCCCGACATCGCAAATCCCCTCTTTCCCAAGATTGCGCAGGCGATCGAATTCGCCGCCGCCTCTGCCGGTTACGGCGTACTGATCGCCGACTCGCGCGGCAATGTCTCGGCGCAGACCGAAGCAATCAACCGGCTGGTCGAACGAGGCGTCGACGGTATGGTGATCGTGCCCCGCCGCGCAACGCGCATATCGGCGGCAAGCTGCCCAGTTGCGGTCATCGACACCGCATCAACCCCCGGCAACACGGTTGCAGCCGATCATTGGCAGGGTGGCGAACTGATTGCCGCTCACCTTGCTGATCTCGGCCACAAGCGAATCCTCATCATCGGCAACAATCCGGAATCGAACGTGCAGAACGATCGGGCGGGTGGCATCCGTTCGGGTCTTTGTGCGGGCATGAGCGCCGAAACGCTCTGGATCGAAAAGCTTGAACATCAGGCCGGCAGCGGCTGCCCGCTCGGCCTTGCAAGAAAGGTCGAGGAGGGCTTCAGCGCCTTTGCCGCCCTGTCCGATCTTCAGGCGCTGCGGGTGCTCACGGAGCTGCAGCGCGACGGCATCGATGTGCCTGCAGAGGCCAGCGTCACCGGTTTTGACGACCTCATCTGGTCTGCGGTCGTGACACCCGCACTTACCACGGTGAAGATGGACATGGACGCCATTGCCGAGATCGCCGTATCGGCCTTGCTTAACAGCATAAACACAGGCCGCACCCGGGAGGGCGCACTCGTGACCGCTAAGAATGATCGCGTGCCCATGCAACTGATCATTCGCCAATCATCCGGGCCGGCGAAGCCGGTTCAAGAAAACCTGCAGATGGAGAACTCATGACATGAAGACATCCCTCATCGCATCGACAGCGCTGCTCGCGCTTATCCCGCTCGGCGCCGTGGCGCAGGATCGCACTCTGACTATTTCCGTCTATGCCTTTGCGCAGGACGACTTCAAGACGCTGGTCTATGATCCCTTCGAAAAGCAATGTGGTTGCAAGCTCGTCGTCGAGACGGGCAACAGCGTCGAACGCCTCGCCAAGATGGAGGCGAACAAGGCAAACCCGGTTGTCGACATGGCTGTCGTCTCGATGGCGGATGCGCTGTCGGCCTCCCGCAAGGGCCTGGTGGAAAAGATCGATCCGTCCAAGCTTACCAACTTCGGCAAGCTCTACGATCTCGCCAAGGACCCGAACGGCGACGGCATGAGCGTCGGCTACACGTTCTATGCCACGTCTATCGCCTACCGCTCGGACAAGATGAAGATCGAGTCCTGGGCCGATCTCCTCAAGCCGGAATATGTCGGCCACGTCGCCTTTCCGAACGTGACCACCAACCAGGGGCCGCCGGCGCTCTATATGCTCGGCCTCGCGCTCGGCAAGGATACGCCCGACCTCAAGGGAGCGATCGAAGCCGTCGGCGAAAAGAAGGATGACATCGTCACCTTCTACGAGAAGTCTTCGCAGCTGATACAGCTCATGCAGCAGGAGGAAATCTGGGCGGCCCCGATCGGCCGTTTCTCCTGGGCGGGCTTCACCAAGCTCGACCTTCCGGTCGCCTGGGCGACACCGAAGGAAGGCCAGACCGGCGGTATGAATGTCATGGTCGTCACCAAAGGCTCGAAGAATCAGGATCTGGCGCTGCAGTTCATGGATTTCTGGCTCTCGACCGACATCCAGACGAAACTCGCCGAAAAGCTGATCGATAGTCCCGCAAACAAGGACGTGAAGGTTTCCGAGGCCGCCGCCAACAACCTCACTTACGGCGAGGACACAGCCAAGAGCCTCAAGCTCATTCCGTCCGCAGCAGCGCTCGACAATCGCGACGCATGGCTCAAGGAATGGAACGACAAGGTCGGCCAGTAAAGCGCCCATGACACCCGGTTCCGGCTTGCCGGGACCACCCATTCCGCCGCCGTTCCGAAAGGCGCATCATGTTTCAGAACCGAGCAGAAGCCCTGGCGCTCGCCCTGCCCGCAGCGGTCTTTGCCGCGGTGGTTTTTCTGCTGCCCGTCGCCATCCTGCTTTCGGAAGGCTTTCGCCTGGAAGGCGCCTGGACGCTTTCCGCCTATGGTGACTTCTTCTCCGGGACGCTGAACCGCACCGTCTTCATCCGCACCTTCAAGCTAGGTCTTGAGGTGACGGCCGTTTCGGCGATCATCGGCTATGCCGCAGCTTTCGCCATCGTCAACCTGCCGCCCAAGGGCAAGGGCCGGATGATCGGCCTCGTTACCCTGCCGCTGATGATCTCGCCCGTTGCCCGTACCTATGCCTGGATCGTCATCCTCGGCCGCACCGGCATCGTCAACCAGGCGCTGACCGGCATGGGCCTCAGCGACGGACCACTACGCCTTCTCTTTACTGAAACGGCCGTGTTCATCGGCCTGCTGCAGCTCTTCTTGCCTCTGATGATCCTTTCGCTGATCAGCGCGCTCGAAAATATGCCGAAGGATGCGATCCCGGCGGCCCGCGTCCTCGGCGCCAACTGGTTCCAGGTTTTCTGGAAGGTCATCCTGCCGCTCACCCGCGAAGGCCTCGTCGTCGGCGGCACGCTCGTCTTCACCGGCTCGCTGACGGCCTATATCACGCCCGCCGTGCTTGGCGGTTCCAAGGTGCTGATGCTCGAAACACTGCTCTACCAGCAGGTCTCCGTCGCCAATAACTTCGTTTCCGCAAGCGTCATCGCCTTCATGCTGATCGTTATGAGCTTCGCCGCGAACATTCTGCTGAAGCGCCTGGCAACTGCAAGGAACAAGCGATGACCGCCCGTCTGTTCTCACCGATCGTGCTTTTCCTCGTGCTGGCGTTCCTGATCGGGCCATTTCTGATCATCATCGCCGCATCGCTTTCGGCCGGGGATACGCTCGCCTTTCCGCCGCAAGGCCTCTCGCTTCGCTGGGTGATCAAGGTCTTCACCATCGAGAGCTTCCGCGACAGCTTTTCGATGTCGATGTTCCTTGCAGTCTTCGGAACGCTCGCCGCCCTCGTGCTCGGCATTCCGGCCGCCTACGCTCTGTCGCGCTATTGGCTGCCCTTCGGTGAAACGGTCCGAACCGTTGTCTCGCTGCCGATCATCGTCCCGGGCATCATCGTCGGCCTCGCATTGTTGCGTTACCTCGTCGTGCCCTTCGGCTTCAACATCACGCTGGCGCTCTTCTTCGCCCACACGGCGCTCGTCCTGCCCTATGCCGTGCGCGTCGTCTCCGCAAGCCTCAATAATTTGCGCTCAGACATCGAGGAAGCCGCCGTGCTGCTCGGCTCGTCGCGCCTCGGCGCCTTCTTCCGTGTCGTGATGCCGAATATCCGCGGCGGCATTCTTGCCGCCTTCATCCTCGGCTTCGTCACCAGCTTCAACCAGGTGCCGGTCTCGCTTTTCCTGTCCGGCCCCGGCGTCCGCACGCTGCCAATCGATATGCTGGGCTACATGGAAACCACTTACGACCCCTCGATCGCCGCGCTCTCCTCGCTGCTCGCCTTCCTTTCCATCGGCATCGTCTTCCTCGCCGAACGCTTCCTGGGACTGTCTCGTTATGTCTGATACCTATCTTCAACTCGACAAGCTGACGCTGGCCTACGGCGATACGGTCGCCGTGAAGGATCTCGACCTGTCGATCGCCAAGGGCGAACTCGTCGCCCTGCTCGGCCCTTCAGGCTGCGGCAAGACGACGACGATGCGCTCCATTGCAGGTCTGCTCGCGCCCGCCTCCGGCCGCATCAATCTCGATGGCGCCGACATCACGCGCGTTTCGGCCAACAAACGCGCCGTCGGCCTCGTCTTCCAGTCCTACGCGCTCTTCCCGCACCTGACGGTCTATGAGAACGTCGCCTTCGGCCTCCGCCTCAAGGGTATCAACGGACAGACGCTCGATACCCGTGTCAACGCCGGCATCAAGTCAGTCGGCCTCTCCAGTTTCGCCTCACGCAAACCCGCAGAACTCTCCGGCGGCCAGCAGCAGCGCGTGGCGCTTGCCCGTTCCATGGTCATGGAGCCGAAGGTGCTGCTGCTTGACGAGCCGCTCTCCAACCTCGACGCGCGCCTGCGCCTCGAAATGCGGGCAGAACTGCAGCGCGTGCAGAAGGAGACCGGCGTTACGATGATCTTCGTCACCCACGACCAGGCGGAGGCCTTGGCCCTTGCCGACCGTATCGTGGTCATGCTGAACGGCGGCATAGAGCAGATCGGCACGCCGGAAGAGATCTACAACAAACCGGTCTCCGCCTTCGTTGCCGATTTCGTCGGCTTCGAGAATGTCTTCAAGCTGCAGAACGGCAGGCTTGTCACGCCGAACGGCGCCATTGAACTTTCCCTTCCCGCTCCGCAGGCAGCAGGGCTGGCCTGGCGGCCCAGCTCGGTCGCGCTTGGTTCCGGTCCTTTCCAGGGCGCCGTGCGCGGCACCTCCTTTGCCGGCAACACGCGCGAATATCTGCTTGATACGCCGCTCGGGCCGATCAAGGCCGAGGTGGATGCAAGCCTGCCACCGCACGAAATCGGCGCGGCACTTTCCTTCGACCTACCGCTTGAGGCGGCTGCAACTCTTACGCGGTTCGGGTGACATCATGGGCGTTTGGATCGATACCGATATGGGCTTTGACGACATCGCCGCCATTCTGGTGGTTGATCAGTCTGAGCTCGAGATTGACGGCGTCTCGCTCGTCTTCGGCAACACGCCGCTCACTCAGGTGCAGGCAAACTCCGCTGGTGCCATGCAAACCTTCGGCTGGACATTCCCCATTCATACCGGCCGCGGCCAACCAGTCCTGGGCAAGTTCGAGACCGCCCAGGCGATCCTCGGCGATACCGGCATCCCGACGATCGGAAGAGGCCTGCCCGCAGCGGCGGCGCTTGCAATGAGCGGCGCCTTCACTGCTCTTTGCCGCTGGCTTGAGGCTGACGGTCCGCGCCGTATCCTGGCGCTTGGCCCGCTGACGAATATCGCGGCGGTGGCGCTCGCGCGTCCGGATCTTGCTGCCCGCATCACCGAACTCACCTGGATGGGCGGCAGCGTCACTGCCGGCAATCATACGGCCTCGGCGGAATTCAACGCTTTTGCCGATCCCGAAGCGCTAGCGATCGTCCTCGCCCATGGCATGCCGCTGCGCATGGTCGATCTCGACCTCTGCCGCAAAGTGCTCGCCAGACCGGAAGACGCTGAACCCGTGCGCAGCGCGGGCGGCACGAGGGCCGAACTGCTGGCCGACATGTTTGCCGGTTACATCCGCATCGGCACCAGCCGCGGCCGCCCCGCCATGGCGATCTACGATCCGTGCGCCGCCGTGGCCTTCGTGGCGCCGGATGCTGTGAAGTTTCATCCCGCCCGTATCGATGTCGAGCTGGGGGGCCGGTTGACCCGCGGCCGCACGGTGGTCGAGACGCGCGACACGCATGCCACGTTTAACGCCCAGTTCGCCGCCGATATCGACGCCGAGACGGCGCGCACCATCATCCTCGCAGCCCTGGTCAACGAGGCACGCACATGAACGCACAGCTTGGGCGGGAACCCGCAGACATCAATGATCCGTCGCTGCGCGCCCGCGCCGTTGCCGCCGCAAGGGGTGCTGCCCCGTTCGACGCGCTGATCACCAGCGGCAAACTACTCGACGTGGTCACCGGCCGCTTCCGCGATGCGGATATCGGCCTCGTCGGCGCACTGATCGCCAGCGTGCATGCGCCGGGCACCCGCACCGACGCGACCGAACGCATCGATGCCGGCGGCACGTTCGTCACGCCCGGCCTGATCGATACGCACATGCATATCGAAAGCTCGATGGTGACGCCTGCCGAATATACCGCGGCCGTCCTGCCGCGCGGCGTGACGACGATCCTGTGGGATCCGCACGAATTCGCCAATGTGCACGGCCTTGACGGCGTGCGCTGGGCGATCGAGGCTTCCCACGCTCTGCCTTTGCACATGATCCTCGTCGCCCCGTCTTGCGTTCCTTCGGCACCCGGCCTGGAAATGGCAGGCGCCGACTTTGACGCTTCGGTCATTGCCGGAATGCTGCGCTTGCCGGCGCTCGGCGGCGTTGCCGAAGTCATGAACATGCGCGGCGTCATCGACGGCGATCCGCGCATGAACGCCATCGTTCAAGCGGGGCTCGCCTCGGGCAAGCTCGTCTGCGGCCACGCTCGCGGGCTGGAAGGCGCCGATCTCAACGCCTTCATGGCGGCCGGCGTCACCTCCGATCACGAGCTGACCTCCGGCGCCGACCTTCTCTCGAAGCTTACCGCCGGAATGACGATCGAGCTCCGCGGCTCGCATGATCACCTCCTTGAGGAATTCGTCCAGACGCTGAACGGCATCGGCCATATGCCGCCAACTGTGACGCTTTGCACCGACGACGTCTTTCCGGATGAACTCGAAAGGGATGGTGCCCTCGACGACGTCATCCGGCGTCTGGTCCGCTATGGCATGAAGCCGGAATGGGCACTCCGCGCTGCGACGTTCAACGCCGCCGAACGCCTGAAACGCAACGACCTCGGCCTGATTGCCGCCGGACGACGCGCAGATATCGTCCTCTTCGAAGACCTGCAGGACTTCAAAGCCCGCACGGTCATCGCCAATGGCCACGTGACCGCGCAGAACGGCAAGCTTACGTCGCCGGTCCATTCGCTCGACTCCGCGCCGCTTACCAATTCCGTCAAGCTTTCGCCGCTAACCGAGGACGACTTCAAAGTGCCGTCGAAGGGCAATCGCGTCCGCATCGCCACGATCGACCGGCCGCGCTTTACGCAATGGGGCAAAGCCGATGCCGAGGTTAAGGACGGTTTCGTCGTTCCGCCGCCGGACTGCGCCATGATTGCCGTCGCCCATCGTCACGGCAGGGCGGATGGCCGCCCGCGTACCGGCTTCCTGAAGGGCTGGGGAAAATGGCGCGGCGCCTTCTGCACCACGGTATCGCATGACAGCCATAATCTCACCGTCTTCGGCGGCAATGCACGCGACATGGCGCTCGCTGCGAACGCCGTCATCGCGGCCGGCGGCGGCATGGCCGTTGCCAGGGATGGTCAGATAGAAGCGTTGCTGCCCCTGCCGCTTTCCGGCCTCGTCACCGAAATTTCGCTGAAGGACACCGCCTCCGCCTTCCGCAATATTCGCAAGGCAATGGAAAAGATCGTCGACTGGCAACCGCCCTACCTTGTCTTCAAGGCCTGCTTCGGCGCGACACTCGCCTGCAACACAGGCCCGCATCAAACGGATCGAGGGATTGCGGATGTCGTGACGGGAAAGGTGCTGGAAAGCCCGGTGCTGGAGATTTTGTAGTTGACGGGGGAGCTTGCCGCTCCCCCGTCAGACCTTCGGGCGAAGTTATGCCGCTGACGAGAAGAGGAAGGTTGGGGCATCGCCGCGAGCCCCTTCTCCCCTCGGAAAAGAAGGTTCCGGCAGGCGGATGGAGGAGAAGGCCGCGAGCTCTTATGCCGGGGACGTCAACGCCTGCTCCACCAGCTTCACCCAATAAGCCACGCCATAGCCGATCGCCGCATCGTTGAAGTCATAGGCGGTATTATGGTGCAGGGCACCGTCGACGGCAGGGCCATTGCCGAGCCACACGTAGCAGCCCGGCGCATTCTGTGCGAAGAACGCAAAGTCATCGCCGGCCGTCGAAGGCGGAAAACTGGTGCGCACCTTCTCCCCCAACACCGCCCGTGCAGCAGCCAGGGCCTGTTGCGTTGCATTGGCATCGTTGACGACCGGCGGAATGCGCCGCTCGAATTGATAATCCACGGCAATGCCGTACATCGCCGCCGCGCCCTGCGCGAGGCGACCGATTTCCGCTTCGAGCTGATCGCGCACGTTGGCGCAATAGGCCCGCGCCGTCCCGCCGACCTCGACCGTGTCCGGGATGACGTTGAGCGCCTTCGGGTCACCCGCCTGCAGCGAACAGGCGCTCACGACGGCGGGCTGCAGCGGATCGACGACGCGGCCGACGATCGTCTGCAGCGAGGCTAGGAAGGTGCCCGCGGCGGTGATTGGGTCGCGCCCGAGATGCGGTTTTGCGCCATGCGTGCCCGTCCCGCGAAAGGTTATGCGCCAGCTATCGGAAGAAGCAAGCTGCGGCCCTTCGACCACTGCAATCTCGTCGACGGCAAGTCCCGGCATATTGTGCAGGCCGTAGACGGCATCGCAGGGAAAGAGCTCGAAGAGCCCCTCTTCCACCATCCGCCTCGCGCCGCCTCGCCCTTCCTCTGCCGGCTGGAAGATGAAATGCACGGTGCCCGAAAAGCCCTTGACCGCCGCCAGATGACGTGCCGCGCCGAGCAGCATGGCGGTATGACCGTCATGCCCGCAGGCATGCATCTTGCCGGCCACGGTCGATTTATACGACCGCTCGGCAATCTCCGGCATCGCCAGCGCATCCATATCCGCACGAAGCCCGATCACTCGCGTGCCGCTGCCGGCCTGCAGCGTGCCGACGACGCCCGTGCCGCCAAGTCCGCGATGCACCTTGATGCCCGCCTCCTCAAGCAGCTCCGCCACGATGCCGCTCGTGCGCTCCTCCTCGAAGCCAAGCTCGGGATGGGCGTGCAGGTCACGGCGCAGCGCTATGAGAAAAGCCAGATCGTCCTTGATCCGCACGGGGATGTTCATGGGCCCGGATGTCCTGTCATACGAAACGGGCGCCAAAACGGCGCCCGCGTCAGGTTATCCTTTGTTCAACAAAGAGCGGCGAAGTTCAACCCTCCTCGACGAAGACCTCTTCGCGCTTCTTCTTCACGCTCGGCAGGAAGACGACGATGAGGACTGCCGCGGCGATCGCAAGAAGGATCGCGCTGATCGGCCGCGTGACGAAGGTCGTCGGATCGCCGCGCGAAAGGATCATCGCCCGCCGCAGGTTTTCTTCGAGCAGCGGACCCAGCACGAAACCGAGCAGCAGCGGTGCCGGCTCGCATCTGAGCTTGGCAAGCAAGTAGCCGATAAAGCCGAAGAAGGCGACGGAATAGAGATCGTAGACGTTGGAATTGACGCTGTAGACCCCGATCGAGCAGAAGGCCATGATGATCGGGAAGAGCACGTAATACGGCACTGTCAGCAGCTTCACCCAGAGCCCGATCAGCGGCAGGTTCAGGACGACGAGCATCAGATTGCCGATCCACATCGAGGCGATGATGCCCCAGAAGAGCGCCGGCTGCTCGGTCGCAACGTTCGGCCCTGGCACGATCCCCTGAATGATCATCGCGCCGATCATCAGCGCCATCACCGGATTGGCCGGAATGCCAAGGGTGAGAAGCGGAATGAACGAGGTCTGCGCACCAGCATTGTTCGCCGACTCCGGGCCTGCGACGCCGGCAACGGCACCCTGGCCGAATTCCTTCGGCTTGTTCGAGATGCGCTTTTCAACAGTGTAGGAGGCAAAGGACGCGAGGATCGCACCTCCGCCCGGCAGGATGCCGAGAGCCGAGCCGATCGCCGTGCCGCGAAGCACCGGCGCGATCATCTCCTTGAATTCTTCGCGTGACGGCAGCAGCCCGGAGACCTTTGCTACCAGCACCGTCCGGGTCTTTTCTCCTTCCAGGTTGCGCAGAATTTCGGCGATACCGAAGACCCCGACGGCAAGTGCCACGAAATTCAAGCCATCCGCATATTCGCGGATGCCGAGCGTGAAGCGTGGGGTGCCTGTATAGATATCCGTTCCGACGAGTCCAAGCAGCAGCCCGAGCACGACCATCGCCAGCGCCTTGACCACGGAACCATGGGCGAGCGCGATCGACGACACCAGGCCGACGACCATCAGCGAGAAATATTCCGCAGCACCGAAGCGCAGGGCGATATCGGTCAGCGGCGGCGCGAAGATCGCGACGAGGAAGGTCGAGACCGTTCCGGCGAAGAAGGAACCGAGTGCGGCGATCGCAAGCGCCGCCCCTGCCCTGCCGCGCCGCGCCATTTGGTAGCCGTCGATGGCCGTCACCGCCGAAGAGGATTCGCCCGGCATGTTGATCAGGATCGCCGTCGTCGAACCGCCGTACTGCGCGCCGTAGTAGATGCCGGCGAGCATGATGAGCGAAGACACCGGCTCAAGCTGGAAAGTGATCGGCAAAAGCATGGCGATTGTCGCCGTGGCGCCAATGCCGGGCAGTACGCCGATCAGCGTACCGAGCAGAACGCCGATCAGACAGAAGAAAAGGTTGGCAGGCGTTGCTGCCGTCGCGAAACCGAGTGCCAGATTGCTGAAAAGTTCCATCGCGGCCTCCTAGAACCGGACCCAGGGGCCAAAACGCTCGAACGGCAATCCGAGACCGTAGCTGAACACGCCAACGGAAAAGGCCGTCAGCAGAACCGAGAGCAGAATCGCGTGGAGCACCGTCATCCGATGCGAGGCGAAGCAAGCAATGAAAGCGGTCAGGAAGATCGAAGGCACAAATCCCAGCCCCCGAACCGTCAGCCCAAAAAAGATCGGCGCAGGCAGGATGAACAGCATGCCACGCCAGGCAAGCGGCCCCATCGGCTCGCCCTGCACGCGGATCGCTTGAACAAAGACGACCGCGCCGAGAATGATCAGCACCGCTGAAAGAAGCAGCGGGAAGTAGCCCGGCCCCATGCGAAGCGTGGTCCCCAGGTCGAGACTGTAGGATTGGATGGCGAAAAATGCGCCGGTCGCGACAAGCAGCGCGCCGCAGATCACATTGGTGGTATCGAAACTAACCGATTTCATGGTGTCTCCGTGGGTTGGAGATGGTTTCCTCAGCGCAAGTGGTTTTCCCTCATCCGGCTGCGGCCACGCTCTCCCCGGCCGGGGAGATGATGCCAGAATTCCCTCCCCCCAGTGGGGAGAGGGTTAGGGTGAGGGGCCAGAGGCACTACACCTCAATCCGCATATTCGCCGGCAGCGTCGATCACCGGCTTCCAGCGGGCGATTTCGCTTTCAAGCTTCGCCTTCAGCGCAGCAGGCGTAGCGTCGGCCTCCGGCGATGGCGCCGTGCCCAGTTCTGCAAAGCGAGCCGCGACGTTCTGGTCCTTCAGCGCAACTTGCAGCGACTTCGACAGGCGCTCGTTGACCTCTGCCGGAGTGCCCTTCGGCGTGTAGATGCCGTGCCAGATGCCGACTTCAAAACCGGGCAGACCGGCTTCGACCGCCGTCGGGATATCCTTCATGACGTCGAGGCGCTTCGGCGAGGTCACGGCGTAAGCCTTGATCGTGCCGCCCTTGATCTGCTTCGTCGTGTTGGTCGTCTGGTCGCACATGACGTCGACCTGGCCGCCGAGAAGATCGGTCATCGCCGGGCCGGTGCCCTTGTAGGGAACAGTCGTCAACGGCGTCTGGATAGCGCTCATGAACATCATGCCGCAAAGATGCGAGGCTGCGCCGATGCCGGCGTTCGCGACCGTCACGCTGTCCTTGTTGGCCTTCACATATTCAATAAGGCTCTTGAGGTCGGCCGGTTCGAAATCCTTGCGGGCAACGATCGTCATCGGAACTTCGGTGACGAGACCGACATATTCGAAGGCGCCGAGCGTGTCATAGGCGAGCTTGCGGTAAAGCGTAGCGCTGGTGGCCATGCCGATGTGGTGCAGCAGGATGGTGTAGCCATCCGGGCTGGCTGAAGCCACCCGTCCCGCGCCGAGCGTACCGCCCGCACCGCCGACATTTTCGACGACGATCTGCTGGCCGAGGTCCTTCGACATGGATTCGGCAACGAGGCGGGCAACCGTATCGGTCGGGCCGCCGGCCGAGAAAGGAACGACCATGGTGATAGTGCGCTCTGGATAGGTCTGCGCGGATGCGCCGTTTGCGAGAAGCGAAACGGCAACTGCCGCCGTCATGCCAAGCATGGCCCTCAGAATTTTCATCTTTTTCCTCCCTGATGAAAACAAAATACCACCGACGCTTCCCACGCGCCAATGGAGATAGGGCCATTAGCACGCCCCGAACCGGTTACGGCAATCAGCCCCGCTCCGCCCTTTGCCCGAATTCCGCATGGGTGCAGCGCAGCATGGGTCGATTCGGACACAAACGGGTTTAGCGATGTGTGGAAATCCACCCATCGAACTACTCGGAAACGAGCAGCTTCTTGTCCAGGCCGTATTTCTGCATCTTTTCGTACAATGTCTTGCGGGAAATCTGCAGCGACTCGTAGACCGGTTTGAGGCTGCCGCCATGTGCAACAAGGGCGCTCGCGATCACGCTGCGCTCGAACTCCGCAACCCGATCGGCAAGGCCGCTCACCTCGCCCAGCTGCCGCTCGCCGTCGAGGCCGAGCACGAAGCGGTCCGCTGCATTACGCAATTCGCGCACATTGCCAGGCCAATCCCGCTGGGCGATGTCGGAAATCACCTCGGGCGGCACTGTCATCTCGTCGCGGCCGTAGCGTGCCGCTGCCTCGCGGACGAGCTGGAGGAACAGCAGCGGGACATCCGGCCGCCGCTGCGCCAACGCCGGTACGTGCAGTGTTACGACATTCAGCCTGTAGAGGAGATCGGCGCGGAAACGTCCCGCAGCGACTTCGGCTTCGAGATCGACCTTGCTGGTCGCAATGAAGCGAACGTCGAGCGGCACGACCTCGTTCGAGCCGAGGCGGGAAATGACCCGCTCCTGCAGCACTCGAAGAAACTTTGCTTGGAGGTCAAACGGCATCGATCCGATCTCATCGAGCAGGATCGTGCCGCCGCGCCCGTGCTCGAACTTGCCGTAACGCGGCCGCACCGCACCGGGAAAAGCACCTGCCTCATGGCCGAAGAGCTCGCTCTCGATGAGGTTCGCAGGCAGCGCCGCGCAGTTGATCGCGATGAACGGCCGGCTCGCCCGGGCACTGATGTCATGCAGCGCCCGGGCAACGACCTCCTTGCCCGCGCCGGTCTCGCCAACGATCAGCGTATCGGCGTCGCTCGCCCCGATTGCCCGGATACGGTAGCGTAATTCCACCATCACCTGCGTGCGGCCCGGCAAACGCGCCTCGATATCGTCGCGCTTTCCGGCGACGGCCTTGAGCAGCCGGTTTTCCAGCACCAGGCTACGCCGTTCCATGGCCCGCCTTATCACTCCGGCCAGCATCTGCGGCGTGAACGGCTTTTCGATGAAATCATAGGCGCCTTCGCGCATCGCCTTCACTGCCAGCTGCACGTCGCCATGGCCCGTAACGAGGATGACAGGCACTTCCGCATCGATCTCGCGGATCTTCTGCATCAAAGTCATGCCATCGGTGCCCGGCATGCGGATATCGCTGACGACGACCCCGGCGAAGCTATAGCCGATCAGCTCCAGCACATGGTCGGCATGGGAAAACGTCTCGACGTTGAAACCCGAAAGCTCCAGCGCCTGCGCCGTCGACCGGCGCAGCTCTTCCTCATCGTCCACCAGCAGGATCTTCTGTTCGCTCACTCTGCCGCCTCCGGCATTATGCCCGTCGCCGATTGCAGATCGATGCGGAACACGGCGCCTCCCTCCGGATGATTGGAGGCCGCCAGGCTGCCGCCGAAATCCTTGATGATGTTGTAGGAGATCGAAAGCCCGAGCCCCAGTCCCTTGCCGACGCCCTTGGTCGTGAAGAAGGGATCGAAGATGCGCTCGGCAATCGCCGCCGGCACGCCCGGTCCATGATCGCGTACCGTCAGCACCACCTTGCCCTTTTCTTCGCAGGCCGTCACCTCAATCCGCCGGTCCTCGATCCCTTCGACGGCATCGGCCGCGTTCGAAATCACATTGACCAGCACCTGCTGCAAGCGAACGGACCCGGCGCGGACGACGGGTGGGCGGATGCCAAGATCGACCCGCAGGTCGGCATCCGCCGCCTTCAGCCGCCAGGCGATGATCTCCAGCGTATCGCGGATCGCCTCGTCGAGCGGCACCGGGCCGAGCTTTTCGTTCGGCTTGCGCGCGAAGTTGCGCAGATGCTTGCTGATGGATGCCATGCGGTCGATAAGCCCGCCGATGCGCTGGATATTGTCCTGCGCTTCTGCAGTCCGCCCGCGGTCCAGGAGCACGGCCGCGCTGTCCGTATAAGTCTTTGCGGCGGCAAGCGGCTGGTTGAACTCGTGGGACAGTGCCGCCGACATCTGGCCGAGACCGGCAAGCTTGCCTGCCTGGATGAGATCGGCCTGCGTCTGGCGAAGCTGTTGTTCGGTCAGCCGCCGCTCGGCGATCTCCTCTTCGATGCGGCTGTTGACGCGGGCAAGGTCGGCCGTGCGCTCCTCGACGCGCCGCTCCAGCTCGTTGCGCGCTTCCGCCTGCAGATGCATGCGCTCGTTGAGGCGCATCCGCCGCTGCCGGAGAATCGCGATCGCCAGCCCGGCGATGCAGAGAATGAGGAAGACGGCGCCAAGCGCGGTGCGCGCCTGCGTGCGAATGGAACCGGTGTCCATCAGCACGTTCACAGTCCAATCCTCGGCCGGCATATAGTGCGAGAGCACCAGATATTCCTTTTGCACACCTTCTTCGACAAGCGACATCAACTCATGCTCGTCGAAATGGCTGCGCGTGATCGGCAGCGCGGTCAGCCTCGCATTCGCGTAGCGGCGGGACGCTCCGGTACGCGCGATGCGGTCTGAGGTCAGGGGCAGAATGCCGTTATAGAGCCAATCCGGCTTGCCCGACATGAAGATGATGCCCTCGGGGTCCGATACGAAGATGCGGTATTCCCCGCCGCTCCACGAAGCCTCGATCATGTCGATATCGACCTTGAAGACGATGACGCCGCGGATTTCCGCCCCTGCATAGATCGGCGAGGCAAAATAATATCCGCGTTTCAGCGAGGTGGTTCCGAGCGCGTAGAACCGGGACTGGCGCCCGGCAACAGCATCCTGGAAATAGGGGCGATAACTGAAATTCTCGCCGACGAAGCTGCCCGGAAGGTCGAAATTGCTTGCCGCAATCGTCTCGCCATCCGGCTTGATCACATAGATATCGGAGGATTTCAGAAGCCCGTTGATTTCCTTGAGATAGAGATTTGCCGCATCGCGCAGCGCCTGGTCCTGCGGGCGGCTGACCAGTTCCTTGATGTTGTCGTGATCGGCAATCAGCGCCGGCAGCGCTTCATAGCGGTTCAGGTGGCCACTGAGCGCGGAAACCGCGAGCCGCAGCGCAGTCCCCGCCTGCGATGACGCCTCGCCCATATAGGCGCGTGTTGCCACCGCCCCGCCATAATAGAAGAACGCGAAGACGACGAACGGCACCGAAAACAGTGCGGCTATCAGCCTGTATCTGGACGACAGGTCCGCCTCCTCCCCTTCCTGCCTCCTCTCCTGGGAGGCATACCCGACGCTACAAGTCTAATGACCGGATAACGGATTTCCAAGAGGCGCCTTGCCTTGACTCACCCTGAGCCCGGATGTCCTATTGCGCCAACGCGATGAGGACACCCCGCATGAGCGACGAGCAAACCCCCGCCGACAGCAAACTCACCACTTCGAAGCGCCGCTGGGCCGCCGAAGGCAAGTTCCTGACAGGTCGCATCAGCCGTCCGGAAACCGAGCGCCTGCCGCCCGGCCAGCATCTCGTCAAGAACTGGCCCGTCCTCGATCTCGGCCAGCAGCCGGTCATCTCGCTGGACACATGGCGTCTGGAAGTGCGCGGTCTCGTCGAGACACCGCTGGACCTCACCTGGACGGCCTTTCAGGCGCAGGAGCAGAGCACCAAGGTCAGCGACATTCACTGCGTCACCACATGGTCGCGCTATGACAACAAATGGAAAGGCGTTTCGACACGCGATCTTCTCGATCTCGTAATGCCGAAGCCGGAAGCCAATTACGTCATGCTGACGAGCTATGACGGCTATACGACCAACCTGCCGCTTTCCGATTTCGCGGCCGAGGATGCGATCCTCGCGACATCATGGGAAGGCCTGCCGCTGACGCGCGATCACGGTGGCCCCATGCGCTTGGTCGTGCCGCATCTCTACTTCTGGAAAAGCGCCAAGTGGCTTCGCCGCATCGACCTCATCCCGGCCGACGAGGCCGGCTTCTGGGAAAAGAACGGCTACCACATGTACGGCGACCCATGGCGCGAGCAGCGCTATACGGATGACTGACCGCGAAGCAGGCGCATGGCCGCGAAGTACACGCCGAAGAGAATGCCCACGAGCGCCGATAGCGACGCCATGCTTGCCGCGTGGATCGGGATTTCGCTCCAGCGCGGGCGCACGATATCCGCCGTGTTGAACGCCTCGCCGCTGAAACGGCAGGTGATCAGCGAAAGCCCGCCCAGCACCATCTCGGCATCGGCATCCGCAATGATCGCCGATGCGGCCTCCGCTTCCTGCGGCATGGCGCGCATGGCGATCAGCACGGCCTTGGCCGCCGCCAGATAAGCATGGGCGCATTCGTTGAACGGGCTCCGCTCATCGGTGACGCTGCCGGGCATCCGCCCCCAGAAGCAGTAGGAATACTGGATCTGCGCATAGTTCAGCACGCGCCTGAACGGTTCGTTCGTATCAGTCGCCTGCGAGGCGAGATCGATGATCCGGTGCCGATAGCCGGCGATGACCGCCATCTCGCCATGCGAAATTTCGGGGATGGGGATGCCGGCATGGCTGCCAGCGGAACTGCTGCTGTGCGCTGAAGCGTTTCCGGCGGCGGAAAAAAGAAGTGCTGCCAGACCTAGTTTCGCCAGCCCTCGCTTCGCGCAATTTCGATAATGAGATTGCCGCAACATTGCCAAGCTTTCCCTCATCCCTGTGACACACAGGAATGAGGAGTTCTCTTTTGACGAGCCACGACGAGGCAACGCACCAAGCCCGGATTACCGGAATGCCGGACGCAGTCGCTTTTCCGCCAGCACGCCGAAGACAATCCCAAGCGCCGCCCACAGAATGACATGCATGCCGAGCGAGGCCGTGCGAAAACGCCAGAGCACCGTGGCCGAATAATTTTCCGGCACCTCGTTGATCGGCGGCAGCAGGTACTGAACCAGGCCGATGAAGACGAGATAGGCGGCACCTGCGAGGATCGCCGCATTCCAAATGCCGAAGCGGGCAGAGAGATTGCGCGCCAGCGCCACTGCGGCAATCAGCGAGGCAACGGAAACGACGATCATCAGGAAGAACACCTCGGTGCGCACGCCGATCGTATCGGGATTGCCGACCGCAGGCGGGTTGGCGGGGTACTTGATCGCCGGAACGAGAACGATCGCAACAAAGGCGGCAAGCGCGATCACTGCGGCCGTGCCGCGAGCGTCGAGCCGGCTGAAACGCCCATGAACGAAGGCGAAGGCAAGAGCAAAGAGGCCGCCAACCGCAATCGCATAGGTCATGACGCCGGTGAAGAGGCCGAGACCGGCCTGTGTGGCGCGACTGACGAGTTCCGGTTCAGCGGTTTCACCTGCGGCCTGGGCAGCGGCTTCTTCGAAGGCAATCGCCTGATCGACCAGCGGCTCACCGAATGTATAGGCAAAGACAAAAACCAGGATGCCAGCGATCACCCCCGCGAGCATGCCACGGAGCAAAAGATTTCCAACCATGTCTGTCGTCCTTTAGTGGCAGGGGAAGCCGAGAAGGTGGCGGCCGTCATGCACGAATTCGTGGACGTAGCCGCCGGAAAACAGCGCCGTGGCGCCCTCTTCCGTGCCGACGAAATAGATGGCGATGATCATCAGCAAGCCCCCGAAGATCGCCCAGGGCAGGATTTCTCCTACCGGGATCGGTGCGGGTGCTGCGATGGGCTGAAGAGCGGTGTCAGACATGTTTTCCTCCTGGAAGACGCGTTCAGTCGAAAGAGCGTTGTACGGTAGGGTCTGACTTCCAGCCTGCTTTCGCATCCTGGTCACAGTGGCGCGACCGCGCCGGATTTTCACCGGCTTCCAAACCCGCAACATGATCGTTATATCTGCGCGCGGAGAACTGTCAACGAGACTTGATCTCGCTCCCCATCGCATTTCCGGAGATCGAAGGAACGTGCATACCCGGCTCACCTGGATCTGCCACGGCCCGACAAGCGCTGGTCGCAATGGTCGCTTCCCTCTCGATGAACCGCTTGAAGAAAGCGCCTTCGCGGAGACGCGGGCAATTGCCGGTCGGCTGCAGCGCGCCGATCGAGTCCTGACAAGTCCGGCGCTGCGCGCGCGCCAGACTGCCGAAGCGCTCTCGCTCGGCTCTCTTCCCGATCCGCTGCTTGCCGATTGCGATTACGGCAGGTGGGGTGGGATGGCGATCGCCGATCTGCAAATGCAGGAGCCTGAAAATCTGCTCGCCTGGATGAGCGATCCGGAATCGGCCCCGCATGGCGGCGAAAATATTAGGCAGCTCGCAGGGCGGGCAGCCCAATCGATGGACACGCAATCGGTGCTCGGCGGCCACGTCATCGCTGTCAGTCACGCCGCGCTCATCCGCGCTGCGATCCTGAACGTGCTTCAGGCGCCGCTTTCCTCTTTCTGGCTCGCGGATATCGAACCGTTATCCATCATCCGCATGACCCATAACGGCCGCCGCTGGGCGCTTCGCTTCGGCGGCTGAAGCCGCTATATCGCTAATTTTTCAAGGAATAAATTAGATCAGCCTTACGCAAGCAAGTTGCGTCATAGCTATTGAACCCGGTTTACCGGGCGCTAAGTCCTTGCCCCGAGGAGACCGGCCATGACCTATGATTGGAGTGGGGAGCGTACACGGCGCATGCGTCTTTTGCGGATCGCGACCGCCGTTATTCTCGTCGCCCTGGTTGTCAGCATTCCGTTGCTGATGACATAGGCGAAAAAGGCGAGCAGCCGTCAAACTGCTCGCCTTTCTTTAGCTCTATCGAACGGGAACGCGCACAGCACTCTGCGATCAAGCGATGATCGCCAGGATTTTCTGGACTGTCGGGACATTCCTTTAGTGCTTGCCCTTTAGTGCTTGCCCTTTAGTGCTTGATAGTCGTCCCGGTCACCGACACTGGATCGCTGGCCGGAAACGTATCCTCGAGCCCCTCGTCAAGCTGCTCCTCGAGGGTCAATCGATCATGGGACGCGCGCGCGCTCAGCCTGACGCTCATCGTTTCCCCCTCCGGGGCCTTGGAAGACGCGATTTGGCTCATCAGCTCCTTTGCCTTTTCTATGGCATTCTGCCGATTGAGCGAGCGTTCAGCGTCGTTCTTCAACTGGACGGAAACGATCTCGCCGCCGTCGCCGACGAATTCGACCGTAAAGCCAGCCTTCCCGCCGCCAATGGGGGTAACCTGTGTTCCAACGACCTGCATTGGGGATTTCCTCTCTTTGAACGCCAAAAGGAAAACGAAGATACCGCCGGCTTGGTTCCAAGCATTGAGGATTCAGCGCGGCTACAGCATTGGAGCGCCCGACCTGAGCGATAGATGAAGTTTTGTACCGAAATCAGGAACGTCTACGATTTGTCGCATGCCTCGTGGAAGGCGAAGGCATGAGGTCGACATCTGTCGCGCTCAGTCCCGGTCACTTTTGACCGCGTAGTCGCTCATTTGCCCATACCTCTCGCTCGGATATTCTGGCAGCCGCCGGGCGCTAGTTGTTCCGATCCTTTAAGCCATTAAGCTTCGATGGCGGAAGGGGCTGGAAGAATTATTTCTCGGCGCCATTTACTGAATTCTAATAAAGGCAATGGAGTTTAGGAGCATGGCTCGGTGAGGTCCCACGTTTTATCAGCCCGAGAGACGTCGAAATCGAAGGCAACGGCGATATCGACACGCTGAGAAAGCCGAAGACCTCGCCGGTCATGCTCCTAAGCAGCAAGTGGCCGAGTGCCCCTATGACTTCCGTGGCGTGGCACACGAGACATATTGCGTGTCCTAACACGCGATGCGTGTGATGACGCATTGGGAAAAGAAGCCCCGCAAGGGGACGGGGCTCAAGATATGATGAGCAGCGCCCTAGAGCGGGCGACGTCGGAAAGTACGCTTCATAGCTCGCATCTTCAAGATGCAGAACTCAGGCTCAAAGCTGCGTCTATGGCCAAGTCTCCTCGTTCGAAGCCTCTCCTTTCCACCGAAAGGCCTCTCCGGCGGCGTGCATCGACGGCAAACGATCGCCTGCGCCTGCTGGTTAAGATGATTGTGGCCGTGCGGCATGTCGTCTACGCGGAGCCTTTCGTGGGCATGGGCGGCGTGTTTTTCAGGCGAACCAGAGTGCCGCGTGGCGAGGTGATCAACGACCGCAACGGCGAGGTGGTAAACCTCTTCCGGATTCCTGCAGCGGCACTGCCCGCAGTTCATGGACACCCTGAAATTCCAGATCACCAGCCGGCGGGAATTCGAACGCCTCAAAAGCTGCGATTCCGCCACTTTAACAGACCTCGAATGCGCGGATCGCTTCGTCTATCTGCAGAAACCCGCCTTCGGTGGAAAGGTCGAGGGGCAGAATTTCGGTGTCGATACGACCGGCCGGGCACGCTTTAATCTCACCAGGCTGGCACGGCTCCCGGACGACGTCCATGAACGCCTCGCAGATGTCGCAATTGAGAACTTGGATTGGCTTTACCTCGATCCGCCGTATTTCGGCAGCGAAGGCGACTACGGGAAAACGCTGTTTGGCCGGGAGCAGTTCGAAGTCATTGCGGAGCCCTCGGTCGCATCAAAGGCAACTCCATTCTGTCCAGCAACGACGTTCCGCAGATCCGCGATGTATTCAGCCTTACCTTCGCAGAAGCGGAATTGACCTGATGCGATCTAAGTGGCTGCGGCCATAGTCGCGCGAAGGGCTAGTCTTCTGACCTTCCGAAGTGCCCGCCATGGGCTTCATCGTAACGGTGGAGCGCATTCAGATAACCTGAAAGCGCTTCTGCTAGCGGACGCGACAAGCCTGTCTGGAGATGGCTCTTCCAGGTGGCTATCTCGTCGGTGTCACTGTCGACAACACGGTATTTGGCGTTCCCCTCTGCCTCAATCCGATACTTCATGACCCAGTCACCCAGCGGGTTTTGATGATGAACTAGACATCGCCAGAACGGTTTCAACCGCCCTTGTAAAACAGTTCGAGCGGCGAAGCGGATTAATTAATCCGGCCTACTTGGTTCCAACATCTTGTCTCGAAAGGAGAGCGAGCCACGCGCTTAGGGGCGCTCACCGCTTCTTCCAGCAGAATGACAGACGATCAAAAGAGAGCAAATTAGCTAAAACGGCTTAGGCCCTCGTACCTTCGGCGGAGGCGCCGGGTTCTCCGGAAGCCGAATGCCTCTTTCTCAGGGCATCGATAATCTCCATGGCGGTCAATTCATCAAGACGTCTTAGCGGCAGAGTTTCAGCAATGACAGCGACCTTGTGCGTCTGCGTATCGACAATCGACCAACTGCCATCCCCGTCGCGTCTGGCGTAATACTGCGGGCGTATTCGCATATTCACGTCGGCCTCTGCCTCTCGGTCATGCTCACGACTAGCTGTTGCAAGCTATCTTCGATAGTGACGCCGTGCTGATAGAAATAAATGATCTGGCTTGCGAGTTCGACGCGCTCATAATCGCTCGTTATGTGCCCGGTAGCGCAGATATCATCGAAGACTCTCTTGCAGATCTCAATATCTTCGGTAGCGAAATAGCCTCTGCTCATGCTCGGTTCCCTAAACTCCTAAGAATTCTAAGAGAAAAGCCCCGCCGGAAGCGGGGGTAAAGCGACCTTCACGAAAACATATCGTGGCAAGGGCTCGTCTAAGAGAGGGCAAAGCGAGCCCAAGCCACTGGCTCAGTACTTAGGGATCATCCCGCAGCACTTGAGATCACGCAGCTTCAGCGACTGGTGGGAAGATGAAACGCGTGATCGCAATAAACCGGCAGGGGAAGGAAAAGTTCCCGAGTGATCGGCCCCGCCTCTAAATGAGGCATCGGGCGACCGCCGAGCATTCAATACCGATATTATCCGTAGACGGGTCGAGCACCGCGCTTGCACTTGATCTCTTCTTTGTACTCTCCGTCGCCCCATTTCCGCTTAATCTTACATCCTCCGCGACGATACTCTTCCTTGTATGCTCTTCGTTCGTATCGGGGTTCACCATAGTAGCGATCGGAATGCCACCGCCCATGGCCGCTTTCGTCCTTCCAAGGACCGGCCGATGCGTCGCCAGCACACATGGTGAGTGCCACGCCCGCTGCGGCAGCGATGGTCAGCATCTTCATGGCTCGCACTCCTGCTTCCCGGTCCTAGATCAAAGCTGTACTTGATGGCTTCGTTTCGACGATCGATCCTGAACGCCGGATGAAGAGAAAATCGGTTACCGTCCATGCAGCTCGTTGATCTTCTCCTATGGCTCTTCGACCTTTCTCGATGCCTCTCGCGCCGTGGGTGCCCAGCCGTTGGTGCGGCAGGATGCTTTGCCTCTGCCAAGGGATGGTGTTGATGGCCCATCGTCACTGGCGGGCGCGCGATCGGCTGGTTAGGTCGAGATAAATGCGCCCGAACTGCAAATCTCCATCCAAAGAAACAATGTCCTGGTGGCCCTCGCCGAGCCATGTCTCTCGCCATTTGTATTTCGGCTGATATTCTTCCGTCGTCATTGCCTCAAATTTCGTTTTCTTTTTAAGCATTCCCTGATGTAACCATCAGATGGCCAAGTCTCCAGCTTCAAAGCCGCTGCTCGCATCCGATAAGCCGGTTCGATCCCGGCCGCGCAAGCCACGCGATCCAGCGCAGCCGAACCTTCCCCTCGATCCCATGCCGGACCGCATCGAGCCGTGCCTGGCGCTTCTTAAGCCGAAGCCGCCGAGGGGCGAGCAGTGGGTTTACGAAATCAAATGGGACGGGTATCGCCTGGCGGTGCATATCGAGCCTCAGCGCGTGCGCATCATCACGCGCGGCGGCCATGACTGGACGCATCGTTTCCCCGCGATCGAGCGGGCCGCCAAGCAGCTCGGCGTGGCGACAGCGATCCTCGATGGCGAGGCAATCGTGGTGGATGAGCGTGGCCGGTCCGATTTCGGGCTGCTGCAGCAATCGCTCGGCGGCCGGGGTGGCAAGCGGACTTCCGGCGAAGCGCTCTTCGTGGCGTTCGATCTGCTCTATTTCGACGGGCATGATCTGCGGCAACTGGAGCTTTTTTCGCGACGCCATCTGCTCGAAGGGCTGATCATCGATCGGGAGGGCGCCATTCGGCTGTCGGAGGAGTTCCAGGCGGACGGCGACAGGCTGCTGGAGCTTTCCTGCGAGCATGGGCTCGAAGGCATCATCGCGAAGGATCGCCGTAGCGAGTACCGCTCCGGCCGCCTCGGCGACTGGGTGAAAATCAAGTGCCTGCAGAGCGACGGCTTCGTGATCGTTGGCTATGAACTTTCCACGGTCGCGCGGGCCGGCATCGGCTCGTTGCTGCTGGCAGCGCGCAAGGGTGACGGCCTGGTTTATGTCGGCAATGTCGGGACCGGCTTCAACGAACGCACGGCGCAGGAGCTGCGCGAAAAGCTCGATCGGCTGAAGGTCACGAAACCGCCGGTCACATATGACGGAAGGCGCAAGGGGCTGGTCTGGGTGCGGCCGACGCTGATTGCCGAGATAGAGTATCGCGCGTGGACGCACGATGGGAAGCTGAGACATGCCTCTTACAAAGGTCTGCGGGATGAAGAGGACGACGCCACGATTTATGTGCTGGACAAGTAGTCCTGACCCTAGCCGGCCCTTTGGGTAATGGTGCGCCGAAACGTAAAGTTTTTTCAGTCCCGTAAACTCCCGATTGGAACTTGAACCGTATATGACCTCCTCGCAGAGGGGGAACGTCTTCCCACCGGCGAGCGGTTTCACGGAAGACTGAGCTTTCATCGCGGCCGGCGGCGCCCTTACATTGGCGCGCGACACGCTGCAAATGCAGCATCTAAACATTCTTACACGATCAGCCGGTCCCAACTGCCGTAGTGCTCTTCGCTGCGCTTGCCGCGCGGCAGGCTGAGCCCGATCAGAAACAGGCCGGCGGCGACGTCGCCCGCGGTTCCGAGACTCGTTGCGCCCTCGAGCACGAACGGCGATGCGGCGATCCAGGCGCCGAGCAGCACGTTCAGGAAACGCGCCGGGCGGGCGACTTCGGCCATGGCGGTGACGGCGACCAGGATCACCAGACAACCGAGGATATGGTCGTTGAAGTAGAGCGGCGGCGCCGTGCCGAAGACAAGCGGCGAAAACATCAGGAATGCGCCGATGGCGGTGCTGGCGACGAGCGTCCAGGGGAAATTGACGCCGCCGGTAACGAACTCGCGCAGGATGGCCGAGGCGGGACGGTCGAGATCAGGTTTGGGCGTCTGGTCCTCCGACAAGGACGGACCACCGCGCCAGAAGGTCCGCCAGAATAGCTCTCCCGCGCGTTTTGCGCCATAGAGGTATTGGCAGCTCGCCAGCACCTCGTCGATCGAATAGGGCACGAGTACGACGGTGACCGCCGCCTGGACGATACACAGCGTACACAACGCGCCGATCAGGGGCGGCTGGATGATGATGAAACTGACGCTGACCACTCCCAGCGGGATGATCAGCAACCCGAAAAGCAGTACCATCCACGGCATGGTGCGCCAGCGGCGGCGATCGCCGATCGCGCCCGCCAAAATATCGAGGACGTAAGCGAACGCGCCCAATCCCGCATCCGCTATAGGGAATCCTTTCGACACCCATGAGGTCACCACCGCTTCGCTGCCATTCTCCATCGGAGACGCGCCTGGCCCAAAAAAAGGATCCCATAAACCATCGATATGGCCGAGCTGAAAGGCGGCGAGATAGCGCGACACGAAAAGCCCGACAAAAGCCAGCGCAATGATCGGGAGGCGCTGGGTAAAGGTTGACGGCGAATAGCTCCACCCCAGCGGCAGGTCGTCGTCGGCCGCCAGGGCCCGCCGGCTGATTCCCGGCGTCGGCGGAACCATGACGGCAAAGGCGACGATCAGCATGCCGATCAAGGTATCGACCCCATACGCGGCGGCGCTCGTCGTCCAGAAGGCGAGCGGCGCAAACAGCACCCAGACGCCCACCGCGGCCGTCAGCCACTGAGCCCAACGCCAGCGCCGATACATTCCCCAGAGAGCGAACGCTATGATGAGAAGCCCCGAAACGATCTCGCTTACGCCCATCCACGCGTCGCGAATTTCGGGCGCAGCGATTTCGTGACCGAGTGCCGGAGGAACCGGCGCGGCGCCGGGATCGAACAGGCCGTAGGCAAACGGCGAAACGATCAGCCAAAGCCCGAGAACCGCGTTGGTGAGCGGCGCCCACAGCGTGAACGACCGATGCCGCTCCAGAGCCGCGTCGACCTCCTCTTTGCTGCGTTCCAGCGGGCCGCGAAGCCGCTTCTCCGCCGCTTCAAGTTCGGGTTCCGAGGCGGCAACAGCCGATGGCTCAAGCTTGTTCCTGGCATACCAGGCGGTCGGATCTGCCTTTAACCTGCCTATCATCTCAGGCAAGGTGCCGGTCAAACTATGGCGCGACTTCCAGCCGAGCAATGTCCGCGCGCGCGAAATGTCGAGCTCGTAATGATCATCAGAATTCTCGATCATCCATGAACGGATATCGGCGTCTGCACCCAACACCTCGTCCTGAACCCAAGTGCCGAGCTTGACGATCCCTTTCGGCAGCGAGAGCGTGCGCCAGGTCTCGCCATGGACCAGTTTGCCGATACGCTCCTGCAACTCCTGATAGGAGGCAGTCTCCTCCTCACCAATCAAAAAGGCCGTTTCGTCGGGGAGGTCCGCACGGCGGTCCACGACCCGGACGACCGCGTCGACGAGATCGTCGAGGTGCAGATAAGGCTGTCCATGAGTGATATCACCGGTGAACAGATATGCGGTCGGCAGGCGTTCGAAGATGCGGGCGATCTGCTGTGCTATGAATACCGCCCGGCAGTCCTCGTCGTAGACGCCGGCCAGCCGCAGTATCACCGTCTTGATGGGGCCCCGCCGTTTTGCGATCAGCGCTTCCGTCTCGGCCTTCGATCTGGGATAGGCCCAGGGCGGGTCGAGCGGCCAATCCTCGTTGATCTTGACGCCCTTTTCCGGGCTTGGGGCGTGCACTAGCAAAGTACTGGAGAAGACGAACTGGTCGGTTTCGAACGTCCTCAAGGCATCGAGCAGCCGCCGCGTGCCCTGTACGGTCACCGCGTCGTATTTCGGATTCTCTTCCCCCGTTGTGTCGTAGTAAGCGGCGAGATGGATCACCGATGCAATGCGGTCGCCGGCACGCTCGCGGATCTTCTCCATTGTCTGGGCGACGCCGTCGTCGGAGGTGAGGTCGATTTCGAGCGTGTCGATCCCCTCGCTCGGACTCTTCGGCTGCGCGACATCGAGGCCGATGACGCGATAGCGACCAAGCAGGCCGCGCGCGATCGCCTGCCCAAGAAAGCCGCTGCTGCCGGTAATGAGAACGGTCGGAAGACTTCTGGTCCGCATCGAGGCCCTTTAGGGTTGGTTCCCTTCTGCAAACTCCTGCTGGCGCGACAAGGTTCCTGATTGGCGAGAACTAAACGGAGCAAAAAGCGGACCCGCGGATGCCCCATGCTGGCGCCAGAACCCCAGTGCACGAGAATGCTGGCGGCGCGACTCGACTGTTCGCGTCGCCTTCAAAGCGAAACGAGAGGCTTTCGCAGCGCGCAGACCACCCGGCAAAAACATCCTCCAGCAGCAGGCCCGCTTCGATGCGGATTTCAGATTGATGGGACACTGAATCCGCTAAATCGCGGACGCCCGTTTCACTAATTCCCGGACAGTTGGCCGGGATCGAGCTTGGCTCACCTGGTTGGTGTTAGGGGTTATTGATTTCAACGTTCTGTGCGTCGGTCAAGAAAGGCTTGCTCTTTTGCCTTCGCATACTATCGCCCTCGAGGTTGAACCGATGCGCGTTATGGACGATGCGGTCGAGAATGGCGTCGGCGATGGTGGGTTCGCCGATCATATCATGCCACTGCGCGACAGGCAGAGGGACAGCTTCTCGCTCTTAACACGGATCTCGGCAAGCGCATTCACGCGCTCAAGTCTGCCTCGGTGTTGGATGGTCTTTCCATTGGCTTCCGGCCGAAGCGCACCCGCACCGGCAGCGGCTAAGTGAGCCGCTATTTGCTCGAGGTCGATCTGCGAGAGCTATCGATCGTCGACGAACCCAGCAACGATCTTGCGCGCATCGCCTCCTTGTCACCTTCCGACGCGGCTTTTGGCCGGCTTCGGGATGCGCTCCAGAACGTCAAGATTCGTCGCTTCAGACTCATGATGCTGCGTTCGAAAAACTTAAAGCCGTCATGCTCGACCTCGCGTGACGAGGCCGCCCCTTCGATGTCTGCAGCATCCATGTATTTCACATAGGCCGCTTCCGCTTATTAGCGCTGGCCTTGTCCTTCACGACCTTATCAAGTTGCTCTCTGTTCAAGAGAACATCAGTCTCTCCTGGCTTGCCGTCGGGATGGCTGAATTTCATTCCCTCCTCTGCCGGCATATCGAGTGCCTGTTGGGCATTCATAATGCCAAGCGGGACGCGTTTACCGTCGACCTTTACCGTCGCCTCGACGATCTTCATATCTCGCACTCCTTCTCTAAGGCAAACGCTGGAAGGAGTGCGATCGTTCCGATAGCGCCAGCGACTATTCCGCGGGCTCTTCGTCTTCTGACACGCGGTCAGTCTTCTTCAGCAAAACAAGCTCATCAGATTTCGTCTGATTGTCCGTCGTGACGGTCGCTGTGGTCATTTTTTTGTCGACGGCCGCGTTGTTCTTGGCGTGGTAGGCGCAGTCGGCAAACGCGATTGGAGCGGATAGGCCAATGGCCGCCGCCATTATTAGAAGCATCTTCATGGTCTTCTCCTTCTGGCTCGCGGCAAATCCTAACCTACAATCCACTGCGCTCGAAATCACAATCCTGTTCCGGGCGCAGCTGCCGACTCGTCCACTATAAACACCAATGAAACGGGTCATCGGCTCCCCTATTTTTGTCACCAGGACACCATCCTCCATCCGAGCGGTGTTTGCTCGCACAATGACCGGCGAGCCGGACATTCCACTGGTGGTAGCCGTGTCAACGCGAAAAAGCGGAAGCTCGTCAACCCATAAGTCCGGTTCCGAAGCAATCGTGCCTCGCTTCCAGAGCGGAGTTCCGACGACCACCACAGCGCCAGAAAAACCGCTGCGACTCACCACCGGGGCGGTTTTCATTCGTGTGGCATACGCGAAAGAAAGACCGCCTCAACCTGGCCAGTCGAGACGGTCAAGACGGATGCGTTATCCGTCGGCCACGGTGCGTGGACGCCGAAGCCACCGAGGCGCTGCTGCTCGCCTCATCGGGGGGGTGGGGGGAAATAATGAGGCGATGAAGGGAACCTATCAGCAGACGGCACCTTGCGAAATTATACAGAGGTTGTCCGAATCTTGGGCGCAGGTATGCGGCGTCCAAACGTGTTGCATCCGTGTTGCAAGTAATAAACTGCAACACATTGAAAAGCTCGGAAATGCGCTGTTTTAGCTTGCAACACCGCAACACGGTGCGCTCAAGCTACCGTTTCAAATAAGTCAACAAAATCAGGAAGTTGACTGGTAGCGGAGGAGGGATTTGAACCCCCGACACAAGGATTATGATTCCTCTGCTCTGACCTACTGAGCTACTCCGCCACTGGTCAACGATGCCGTTCGCGAAGCGACGGCTCGTGGGATGAGCGGCTTATAAGGTGCGGTCCGGCTTGGTGTCAAGCAGGTGACATCAAGAAAACGGCGAGCTTTGTTGCACGCCGTTTCGCGTCCGGTTCAGGCGGCGACGGGTCTGGAAAGCAGGGCCTTCAGCGAGGCTTCGGCCGCCGGCTCGCGCTCTGAACGCTCGACAAAGCCGCCGCCAAAGACGCGGGCGTCATCGCCCGGCGCCGAATAGAGCGCGCAGGCCTGGCCGGGCGCCACGCCGGCTTCGCCGACGGTCAGGTCGACATAGATGCCGCGCGCATCGGCACGGAGAATGGCCGGTGCCGGCGCCCGGGTAGAGCGAACCTTCGCGTAGCAGGCAAAACCTTCGCCGGACGCAGCTTCGGAAAGCGGTTCGTCGCCGAGCCAGTTGAGGTCGCGAAGATAGACGCGGTGTGTCTCCAGCGCTTCCTTGGGACCGACAATGACACGGCGGGAGCGCGCATCGAGAAAGACGACATAGAGCGGCTCGCCGGTCGCAACGCCGATGCCGCGGCGCTGGCCGATCGTATAATGAAGGATACCGTCATGGCTGCCGAGCACGCGGCCGTCGAGATGCACGATCTCGCCCGCCAGCGCCGAGTTCGGCTTCAGCTTGGTGATGATATCGGAATATTTGCCCTGCGGCACGAAACAGATGTCCTGGCTGTCGGCCTTCCTGGCAACGACGAGCCCCATCTCTTCGGCAAGCCTGCGGGTCTCGGCCTTCGGCAACCCGCCGAGCGGGAAGCGAAGATAGTCGATCTGCTCCTGGGTGGTTGCAAACAGGAAATAGCTCTGGTCACGATCGGCATCGGCCGGGCGGTAAAGCGCGCGGCGGCTGGGGTTGCCGGATGCCGGATTCGGGCGCGAACGGATGTAATGGCCGGTCGCCAGCGCATCGGCGCCGAGTTCCTTGGCGGTCGCCAGAAGATCAGCGAACTTGACGGTCTGATTGCAGGACACGCAAGGGATCGGCGTTTCGCCGGCGACATAGCTTTCCATGAAGGGATTGATGACGGTGTCGCGGAAGCGCTTCTCGTAATCGAGCACGTAATGCGGAATGCCGAGCGTTTCGCAGACGCGGCGCGCATCGTCGATGTCCTGCCCGGCACAGCAGGAGCCGGCGCGGTGAACGGCCGCGCCATGGTCATAAAGCTGCAGCGTGATACCGAGCACATCGTAGCCCTGGCGCTTCAAGATGCCGGCAACGACGGAACTGTCGACGCCGCCCGACATGGCGACGACAACGCGCGTATCTTCCGGCTTCTTGTCAAAATCCAGTGTGTTCACGGGTGCTGCCAGTTCAGTGCTTGTTTCGCCCCGCCGTTTGCCCTGCAAATGCGGCGGATTTCCTGCTCTTCCGGCAGGCTCGTTCGCCGGGCTTTGGTGGCCGTGGATATAGAAAGGATTGCGGCTTCGCGCAAGAGGCGGGGATTTGCAGCCACGCCGCGCTATTCCGCTGCCGCCTTGCGCCCTCTCTCCTCCCGGCCCTCCAGCATCGCTCTGAGCTGCGGCAAGGCCTGCGGATATTCGCGTTGGATGAAATCGATCAGCTTTTCGCGGATTTCGCAGCGCAGATCGAAGGTTCGCCCGGAATTCGAGGCTGAGGCGAGGATGCGGATTTCCATGACGCTCTCCCTGAAATCGGTGACGGCGACGTTGGCCACCCTCCGATCCCAGAGCTTGGAGCCAGACAGTATCTCCTCCGCCTTGGCGCGGATCGCGGAAACCGGCACGCTGTAGTCGAGATAGATCATGACCGTGCCGATCAGCGATGCGCTCTCGCGCGTCCAGTTCTGGAACGGGTTCTCGATAAAATAGCTGAGCGGCAGGACGAGGCGGCGCCAGTCCCATATTTTCACGACGACGTAAGTCGAGGTGATCTCCTCGACATTGCCCCATTCGCCCTCGACCAGAAGCGCATCGTCGATGCGGATCGGCTGCGTGATCGCAAGCTGAATGCCGGCGAAGAGATTTTTCAGGACCGGCTGCAAAGCCAGACCGACGACGATGCCGGCAACGCCGGCGGATGCGAGCAGACTCACCCCATATTGCTTGACCGCGTCGAAAGTCATCATGCAGGCGGAAATCGTCACGACGACGATGATCATGTCTGCGATCCGCTCGATGATCCGCGACTGCGTGACATGCTTGCGCGCGAGAAGATTGTCCTCGGCGTCCAGCTTGAAGCGCCGCAGATAGACCGTCATCCAGATATGCTTGGCGGTCTTCGCCATCCAGGCAACGAGGATGATGAAGGCGATCAGCAGCACGTGACGCAGCGTCGAGGCCTGATATTCCGTGAGCGGTGAGATCGTGGCGGCAAAGCCCAGCGCCGCAGCTAGGATTGCCAGCCGCGCCATGCCCTCGAGCCGGGAGACAAGCGACCGCCAGAAAAGATCGTGTGAGGCGACGAGGCGTGTGAGAAGCCGGAAAGCCACGCGATGGAAGAAAAGCGAGAACGCCACCACGATAGCGAAGGTGCCAATGCTTGCCACCCAATCAGGCAGCCAGATGCCTTGGCCGCGAATATCGTTCACAAGGTCGGACATCAACCGGCACTTAGGGTGCATTGCAATATGGAAAAGGGTAAAAATTCATGCGACCGCTTGCAGCGCAGCAAGGCCGCGGAGCCTTTCGATGCGAGATCTGAGCCGTTGACGGCGATGCGCAGCTTTTAAGTGCCGTATATCAATTCTTCGGTCTGCGCCGTGGCATGGTCCTGCCGAGCAGATAGCTCTGGATTTCCCCGAAACCTCCTACCTGAGCCTCTTGAGCTACTTTTTTGTTTCGACACCTTCGGCAGGCGTCGCGCATTGAAGCCCGGAGCGATGCCGACTGCGCGGATGATGGCGAGAATGCCGGCATCGCTCTCGATACCGGCCAGAAGCTGCGATCGAGCTTAATCTTGTCGAAGGCGAAGGCGAAGGCGCGAAGATAGCTGGAAACATCCGGCTGGTTATAGAGGAAAAAATAAATAAAATCAGTATCATAGATCGCCTGAACTTTAGGCGGAAGAATGTTGATTAGGCAATTGGAAGCCGTTTGATGCCGCAGGAACAATCCCTGCGGCAATTTGTTTCTAGTGAGACGATACGGAGCCAACGAAGGCGTCGAACCGCCCTTACGAACAACGCACAAATAACCGATCACATTTCGAAAAGGAGGCTCATGTGACTCTCCTGGAACTTAAACCGAACCAGGCGGACGGCATCGCGCATGCAATTCGCCATGCATGCGAACTGCTGCCTGATCCCGCTCATATGATCGAATTCGGCGTCTTCTTCGATCCATATATCGACGGCTCGAAGGTCGTCCTCCTCGGCGAGGCGTCGCACGGCACCGCCGAGTTCTACCAGGCGCGCGCGGCAATCACCCGAAACCTTATCGAAAATCACGGTTTCAACATTATCGCCGTCGAAGCCGATTGGCCCGACGCCGAAAGGATCGACCGGCATGTGCGCCACCGGAACGTGCGAACCTACGACGCAGAGTCGTTTATACGTTTTCCCGATTGGATGTGGCGGAACGCCGAGTTCGAGCAGTTCGTCTCATGGCTGCGCAGCTACAATGAGAGCCTCGCGCCGGATCGGGGCGTCGAATTCCGCGGCTTGGATATCTACTCACTGAATAGCTCGCTCAAAGCCGTGCTCGATTACCTCCAGCGTATCGATCCCGAGGAGGCGATAGAAGCCCGCCGCCGTTATGCCTGCCTGACGCCATGGCAAGAGCGGCCCGCGGGCTATGCCCATGCCATCCTTTCCGGCGTTCAGGAGGAATGCGAACCGGCCGTCGTCGCACAGTTGCAGGAACTGCTCGCCCGCGAGCTCGATTATGCCGCCGCTGACGGCGAGGACTTTCTCGATGCAGCTCAAAATGCGCGTATCGTCGCAACCGCCGAACACTATTATCGGGCGATGTACCGGAGCGGCAACGATTCCTGGAACCTGCGCGACAAGCACATGTTCGAAACGCTCCAGAAGCTGATGGAGTATCGGCCAGATGCAAAGGCTGTCGTATGGGCCCACAATTCGCACATCGGCAATGCGGCTGCCACCGCCTTGGGCTGGGACGGCCAGTTCAACATCGGTGAGCTTGCCCGGATCGCCTATGGCGAGGAGGCCCTTCTCGTGGGCTTCGGGACGGACCGCGGTACTGTGGCGGCCGCCGACGACTGGGATCAGCCGGTAAAAGTCAAGACCGTCAATCCTTCGCGTCCGGACTCTTACGAGCGTGTATTCCGGCAGACCGCGATACCGAGATCGCTGACCGACCTGCGCGGAACCCGCGATCGGGCAGTGCGCGAGATATTGTCGGAACGCCGACTTGAACGCGCCATCGGCGTTGTCTACCGGCCGGAAAGCGAATTCTACAGCCACTATTTCGAAGCGGTGCTTCCGGAACAGTTCGACTGCTACCTTTGGTTCGAAGAAACGAAAGCCGTCAATCCGCTTGCTGCCGTGCGCCCGCACGGTGTGCCCGAAACCTATCCGTTCGGACTGTGACGATGCAGAGCGCTCTCCGCTTTCACGATCGTGCCGACGCGGGCAGAAGGCTCGCCGAGGCCATTGGCGCACGAAGCGATGACCCGGTCGTGCTCGGTCTGCCGCGCGGCGGCGTGCCTGTGGCATTCGAACTCGCGCGCTGCCTGCACGCGCCGCTCGATATCCTCCTCGTCCGCAAGATCGGGGCGCCTGGCTATCCGGAATATGCCATCGGCGCTGTCGTCGACGGCAAAAATCCACAACGTGTGATGAACGAAGACGTCCTTGCCTATTGCGGCGCGTCCCTCGATTATTTCGAGAAAGAGGCAGCCCGCCAGCTCGAAGAGATAGAGAGGCGCCGAAAGGTTTACCTCGGCGATCGCCCACCGACTGATCTTGCGAACCGGAGCGTCATTCTCGTCGACGACGGCATTGCCACCGGCGCATCGGTAAAGGCTGGATTGAAGGCGCTCCGCCAGGCGGGTGCGGCCCATATCACGCTTGCGGTTCCGGTTGCGCCGCGGATGGTAATCGAGGAACTGAGGGCGCAAGTCGACGAAGTCTTCTGTCTATCCGCGCCTGAAGACCTCCAGGCGGTCAGCCTTCACTATGACGATTTCAATCAGACCAGCGATGGTGAGGTCACCGAGTTGCTTGCAAGGACTGCCTACGGCGACCTCCCGAAGGGCTGAGGCGATTGAGGCTTCAGCACCACTTCTCCACGTTCTTGCCAGTCCAGTAGTGAGGGCGATCGGTATGGACCTTGACCATGCGATCCCATGAGAAACGATCTGCGCCGTTTAAGTTCAGTGGTGCGGATGCATGCACTGGCCGTGATCGGCAAGGACTTCGATGACCCGGCACTGATCCACACGGCCGTGGCCGCAGCCTTCGACCATGATCTCCAGCTCGGCTTTCAATGCCATGAGGCTGCGGATACGCTGGTCGACCTCGATGAGCCGCGCTTTGGCGATCGCATCGGCTGAAGCGCAGGATTGATCGGGATCATCCTGCAGCGCCAGCAAGGTTCGGATGGAACCGACCTCGAAGCCGAGTTCGCGGGCATGGCGGATGAAGGCAAGGCGGCGGATATCGGCAGGTTCATAGGAGCGCTGGTTGCCGTCGCTGCGGCTGGGCGCCGCCAGCAGCCCTATGCTCTCATAGTAGCGGATCGTCGGAACCTTCACCCCGCTCTGGCGGGCTGCATCGCCGATCGTGATCTTTTTCATGATTTTCCTCTTGCACCTCTAGTCGCTAGAGCATGTAGGAAGAATGCTGCTGAAGAACAAGGAAATCCGAAATGGCTGAAGCGGCTCGGGCGAAATACAAAGTTGGCGGCATGGACTGCGCATCCTGCGCGGCGAAGATAGACACGGCAGTCCGCCGCATCGCCGGCGTCGAGGAGGTTTCCGTTTCCGTGACCGCCGGCACGATGACCATCAGCCATGACGGTACCAGTGATCTGAACGCGATCGAGAAGAAGGTGACCGGTCTCGGCTATTCGGTCGTGGCGATGCCGGCGAAGGCGCCGGATCACGATCACGCTGCGCAAGGCCATAATCATGGTCATACCGATCATGATCACCATGGACATACTCATTCTGAAAAGGACATCACAGGGCTGCACGGCCACGACCATGGGCAGATGGGCGGCCTCTGGTGGCAAAGCAGGAAAGGGCGGCTGACGATCGCAGCCGGTGCGGCTCTTGCCGTGGCTTATGCTGCCGGGCATCTCATGCCGGCGATCGCATCCTACGCCTTTGTTGCCGCCGTGCTGATCGGTCTTGTACCGATCGCCCGCCGCGCGATCACGGCGGCACTTTCCGGAACCCCGTTTTCGATCGAGATGCTGATGACGATCGCGGCCGTCGGCGCCGTTATCATCGACGCCGGAGAGGAGGCCGCAGCCGTCATCTTCCTCTTTCTGGTCGGCGAGTTGCTGGAAGGGGTTGCCGCCGGACGTGCTCGGGCGAGCATTCAATCGCTGACGGCGCTCGTGCCGAAGAACGCCTTGCTGGAGGAAAACGGCCAAACGCGCGAAGTGCCGGCGGAAACGCTCGCTGTTGGCTCCACCATCCTCGTCCGCCCGGGCGACCGGATTTCCGCTGACGGCGTCATCGTCTCGGGCGAAAGCGCGATCGACGAGGCGCCTGTGACGGGGGAAAGCGTTCCGGTGCGCAAAGGTACCGATGACACGGTCTTTGCCGGAACGGTGAACGGTGATGCCGCGCTCCGTATCAAGGTAACTGCGGCAAGTGCCGACAACACGATCGCCCGCGTCATCAAACTCGTCGAGGAAGCGCAAGAATCGAAGGCGCCCACCGAGCGTTTCATCGACCGCTTCTCGCGCTACTATACGCCAGGCGTCGTCGCGGCCGCGGCATTGGTCGCGATCATCCCGCCGCTCCTTTTTGATGGCGCCTGGGACGAATGGATCTACAAGGGGCTTGCGATCCTGCTGATCGGCTGCCCCTGCGCTCTGGTGATCTCGACGCCCGCTGCAATCGCCGCTTCTCTGTCGGCAGGCGCGCGGCGCGGATTGCTGATGAAGGGTGGTGCCGTGCTGGAAACGCTCGGCAAGGTCACCGCCGTCGCGCTCGATAAAACCGGTACGCTGACCGAAGGTAAGCCGAGGGTGACCGACATCGTGCCTTTCGAATTGACGGGGGCTCAAGTGCTTTCGCGCACGGCCGTCCTGGAAAGAAACTCCAGCCACCCTCTCGCACTGGCGATCCTCGATCGCGCAAAGAGCGACAAGGTACCCGTACCGCCGGCCTTTGAGGTGGAAGCCATTCCCGGCAAGGGCATGACCGGCCGCGTCGGCGGTGAAAGGCTCGATCTTCTCTCTCCGTCTGCCGCTCGCGCGACGGGCGCCCTGACGGCCGAACAGGACGAGCGCATCGCTGCATTGAACGAACAGGGCAAAAGCGTATCGGTTCTCCTCGTCGACGGCAAAGCCGCCGGTTTCATCGCCATGCGCGACGAGCCGCGCGGGGACGCAAAAGCCGGCCTCAAGATGCTGACCGATGCCGGGGTCCGGATCGTCATGCTGACCGGCGACAACGAGCGCACAGCAAAGGCGATCGGTGAACAGCTTGGTATCGATGTCCGAGCCGAACTCATGCCCGGAGACAAGCAGCGTATTGTCGGCGAACTGAAGCGCGAAGGCTTCATTGTCGCCAAAGTCGGCGACGGCATCAACGACGCCCCTGCCCTGGCGGCCGCAGATGTCGGCATCGCCATGGGAGGCGGCACGGACGTAGCGCTGGAGACCGCGGATGCGGCGGTCTTGCACGGCCGCGTCGGCGACGTGGCGGCGATGATCGAGCTTTCCAAGCGGACGATGCGTAACATCTTCGAAAACATCGCCATCGCGCTTGGCCTGAAGGCGGTCTTCCTCGTCACGACCGTCATCGGCCTCACCGGCCTCTGGCCCGCAATCCTCGCCGATACGGGCGCAACAGTGCTGGTGACACTCAATGCGCTGCAACTGCTACGTCCGGTGCGATAGCGAGCCAACCACAGCTTGTCATGAATTTTCGATGACACGGGAACCATGTTGCCGTCCGCGCATTCCCGCATTCGGGCTGTATTCGTCGAATGCGGCGCCCGGGCAAATCTCGATGGGGAGGATATCATGGATCGCAGAAATCTTACGGCATTGCTCGGCATACTTGCCGTCGCCGGCTACCAGAACCGCGAAAAAATCGCCGCAGCACTCCGCGAACTCACGCAAGGCGGCGCACAGCCGCAAACTGCCGGCACGGAGCCCGGCGGAGTGCCCTCGCAATCTTCTGGAGGAGGCTTGGGCGGACTTCTCGGCGGCCTTGCAGGCGGTGGTCTTGGTGACCTCGTCAAGGGCGGCTCCGCCGGCGGTATCCTGAGTGGCGGCCTTGGCGGCCTACTCCATCAGTTCACCAAGAACGGCTATGGCGAAACGGCGGATTCATGGGTATCGCCCGGCGCGAACAAGCCGATCGACGACCGGCAGCTCTCGCAAGCGCTCGGCGCGGACGTTCTCGAAGAACTTTCTGCAAAGACGGGCTTGCGTGAGGATGAAATCCTCAAACGCCTTTCAAAAGACCTACCGAAGGCCGTCGATGACCTGACACCACAAGGTCAGATTCCGAACAGCGCCAACTTTTCGATCTGATTGAAAGCTTTGCCCGGCGCAGTCCCCCGCGCCGGGCATTCGCATTCTTCCTTGGGAGGAAATCTTAATCGACCGCGAAGACCAAGGGCTTGGCCTGGCGGATTGCCCGGTGGGCCGTCAACTTCGCGAGAACGTCGTCGCCGATCGGACCATCGACATAGAGGAGCGCGATCGCATCACCACCCTGCTTGTCGCGGCCGAGCTGGAAGTTGGCGATGTTCACACCGGCTTCCCCGAGCGTCGTGCCGATGAAGCCGATCATGCCGGGAACGTCGGTGTTGGCAATATAGACCATGTGGCTGCCGACATCGGCATCGAGGTTGATGCCCTTGATCTGGATGAAGCGCGGCTTGCCGTCGGAGAAGACGGTACCGGCGATCGAGCGCGTCATGCTTTCGGTCGTCACCGTGAGCTTGATGTAGCCGTCGAAGACGCCGGTCTTGTCGCGCTTGACCTCGGACAGCACGATGCCCTTTTCCTTGATCATGATCGGGGCCGAAACCATGTTGACGTCGGCAACCTGCGTGCGGATCAGACCGGCAAGCAGCGCGCTCGTCAGCGCCCGGGTATTCATGTTCGCCGTGGCGCCGTCGTAGAGGATCTCGATTTCCTTGATCGGCTCCTCGGTGACCTGGCCGACGAAGGCGCCGAGAACGTCGGCGAGCCTGATGAACGGCTTCAGGATCGGCGCTTCTTCAGCCGTGATCGACGGCATGTTGATAGCGTTGGAAACGGCACCCTTGACCAGGTAGTCCGCCATCTGCTCGGCAACCTGCAGGGCGACGTTTTCCTGCGCTTCCGTGGTCGACGCACCGAGATGCGGCGTGCAGACGACGTTTGGCAGACCGAAGAGCGGGCTTTCTTTGGCGGGCTCGACCTCGAAAACATCGAAGGCAGCACCGGCGACATGGCCGGACTTGATCGCGTCTGCAAGCGCAGCCTCATCGACGAGACCGCCGCGGGCGCAGTTGATGATGCGCACACCCGGCTTCGTCTTCGCCAGTGCGTCCCTGTTGAGGATACCGCGCGTCTTGTCCGTCATCGGCACATGCAGCGTGATGAAGTCAGCCTTGGCAAGCAGTTCGTCGAGCTCGACCTTGACAACGCCCATTTCCTCAGCTCGCTCCTTGGACAGGAACGGGTCGTAGGCGAGAACGTGCATCTTGAGACCAATGGCGCGAGCGCAGACGATCGAGCCAATGTTGCCGGCACCGATAACGCCAAGCGTCTTGCCGGTGATTTCGACACCCATGAACTTCGACTTCTCCCACTTGCCGGCCTGCGTCGATGCATCAGCCTGCGGCAGCTGGCGGGCAACGGCGAACATCAGCGCGATTGCGTGTTCGGCGGTCGTGATGGAGTTGCCGAAGGGCGTGTTCATGACGATGATGCCGCGGCGCGAGGCAGCCGGGATATCGACATTGTCGACACCGATGCCGGCGCGCCCAATGACCTTGAGGTTGGTCGCGGCTGCAATCAGCTTTTCCGTCGCCTTTGTGGCGGAGCGGATGGCAAGACCGTCATAGTTGCCGATGATTTCGGCGAGCTTGTCCTTGTCCTTGCCGAGTTGCGGCTGGAAATCGACTTCGACGCCGCGGTCGCGGAAGATCTGGACGGCGGTTTCCGACAATTCGTCGGATACGAGAACGCGAGGTGCCATTGGGGGCTTCCTTCAAAAGTGTTCAGCGATGATAGATGAATGCGGAGGCCCCGCTCAGTGAGCGGAGCCGGATGCGATCACGTCAGGCAGCAGCCTGGGAAAGCGTCGCCTTCTGCGTCTCGAAGGCCCAGGAGATCCAGGGCATCAGCTTCTGCATGTCGGCGGTTTCGATCGTGGCGCCTGCCCAGATACGGAGGCCCGAGGGCGCGTCGCGATAATGGCCGATGTCGTAGGCGACACCTTCCTTCTCGAGCAGCGAGACGATGCCCTTGGCAAAATTCGCCTGGCCGTCGGCGTCGAGTGCCGCAACATCCTTGTCGACGATCTTCAGGCAGACCGACGTGTTAGACGCGGTCTCCGGCTTCACCGCCAGGTTGGCGATCCAGTCGTTGGCCGCAACGAAATCGGCTATGACCTTGGCATTCGCATCGGCACGCGCCATCAGCGCCCTGAGGCCGCCGAGCTGCTTTGCCCAAAAAAGTGCATCGAGATAGTCCTCGACGCAGAGCATCGAAGGCGTGTTGATCGTCTCGCCCTGAAAAATGCCTTCGGAGAGCTTGCCGCCGGAAGTCATGCGGAAGATCTTCGGCAGCGGCCAGGCCGGCGTATAGGTCAGCAGGCGCTCAACCGCGCGCGGTGAAAGGATGATGACACCATGCGCGCCCTCGCCGCCGAGAACCTTCTGCCAGGAAAAGGTGACGACATCGAGCTTGGCGAAATCGAGGTTCTGCGCAAAAGCGGCAGACGTCGCGTCGCAGATCGTCAGTCCCTTGCGGTCGGCCGGGATGAGATCACCGTTCGGAACGCGAACGCCCGAGGTGGTACCGTTCCAGGTGAAGACCACGTCGCGGTCGAAATCGACGGAGGCAAGGTCTGGCAGCTCGCCGTAACCGGCTTCGAGCTTGCGGACGTCCTTGAGCTTCAGTTGCTTGACGACATCGGTGACCCAGCCGGCGCCGAAGCTTTCCCAGGCGAGCATGTCGACGCCGCGCTCACCGAGCAGCGACCAGAGCGCCATTTCAACGGCGCCGGTATCGGAAGCCGGAACGATGCCGATGCGGTAATCCGCCGGCACTTCCAGGACTTCGCGGGTAAGATCGATGGCTTGCTTCAGCTTTGCCTTGCCGACTTTCGCGCGGTGCGAACGGCCGAGAGCCGCGTCAGAAAGGGCATCGAGCGTCCAACCGGGGCGCTTTGAGCAGGGGCCAGAAGAGAAATGAGTATTTTGCGGACGTACGTCCGGCTTTGCGGTCTTCGCCATGTGCTATCCTTCCAGATAGATAGCTCCTCGTTGGGGAGGAGTGTCCCGCCGCCGTGGATATAGATGACGCGCATTATAGTCAACGTGGAAGTGTCGCATCCGGAGGATTTTTTGACGCAGGCGCGATCAAGACCGCTTCATCCATGCGGGGGCCGACCGGGGAAGAACGACCCGATGAAAGTCTGTCCTGCTATGTGCGATAAGATATCGGCAGTTCCCAGCTTTCGACCTGAAGACCCGCGTAGGCGCACTTGATGCGCAGACGATGGCACACCTCGAAAGTAGACTTCTGAACGTACTCGATCTGCACCCATGACGAAAAAAGCCGCCCCAACGGGCGGCTTTCGATCAGTAGCTGAGACTGCGGATCACTTGTAGACCGACGGCTGCAGCGGAATTTCCGGCGGCGGCTCGTAGCTTGCCTGCTGGCAACCGCCGAAGAGGTAACGGGCGCCGACGCGGGCTTCATGAACATTGAAGCCCTTGTCCCGGCCAGGACCACCATTGCTCGCGTAACCGAACATGCTGCCGCCGTCGACATGCAGGAAGCGATAGCCGACATCCGCCTTGACATTACAAGTGACGTCGATCGAGGCGCCGGCCATCAGCGCGTAGCTGAAGCGCCAGTTGCCGCGGCCGCCATGGATCACTTCGTCATCGCAACCGCCGCCATCATCCTGGCAGGAGACGTTACGAAGGTTTTTCCATTTGACATAGGTACCGCCGATGCCACCGCCGACATAAGGCGTGAAGACGCCGTAAGTGCCGAGGTCGACATAGGCATTCGCCATCAGCGTCCAGGCCGTGAGCGACGAGACGTCGCGAGACGTGCAGGCCTCGAGTGGGGCGCCGCACAGGCCGGTCGTTGAGCCGCGGAAATCAGCCTTGGTCAGGTAGTCGAGCGTGAGGTCGGTGCGGAAGTAATTGTTGATCTGGTAACCAACGCCGCCGCCCACCGTCCAGGAGTCGCGTAGCTCGGCCTTGTCGAAATCGACCTCATTGGCGTTGCTTCCCTGGAAGTAGCGGGCCCCGCGCATGTCGGTGAAGCCGTAGCCGACATCGCCGCGCAGATACCAGCCGGTCGATTCAGTTACCGTGACTTCCGGCGGCATTTCCGGCGCGGGCTCGATAGGAGCGAGATCGGCGGCGAAAGCATTTGATGTGACAAGCAATGCGGCAAAGATGCCGGACAAGCTTCTTTTCATGATCCACTCCAAAATCCAGTTGCATCGGCAGAGCGGACCCCCTGCCAATCTGAAAGGCTTTGCATGGATAATGAATTGGAAACGTTAAAAGCTGCTTAACTGTAAAAATTAACTACGTTTTTTGCCAAGCAACATGGCTGAGCAACCCGTTGAAGTTAACGGAAACATGTCGGAGCCAAACAATTCTTCGATCTTCTAAGGTTCGACAAGTGATCGCGTCAGAGGCCCACACTGGAGAAGGTCAGCCGCGTGAAGATCGTATAGTTCGATTCCGAGACCATCATGGCGACGAAAACAAGCACCAGAACCGGCGGCACCAGGATTGCATAGACAAGTGCCAGCCGCTCCCACGCCATGTGCATGAAGACGGCGACGATCAGTCCTGCCTTCAGCACCATGAAGAACAGGATCAGGAACCACCGCGCATAGCCCTGGATGGCGAAATAGTCGACCAGGTACGAGAAGGTGCTGAGGACGAAAAGCAACCCCCAGACCAGGAGATAGAGCTTGACGGGGTGTTGTTGTCCGGAATGCGTTTGCGCATGTGCCATGGCAGTCCTCACCACAAATAGAAGAATGCGAAGATGAACACCCAGACGAGATCGACGAAGTGCCAGTAGAGACCCATGATCTCAACGATCTCGTAATCACCCTTGCGGCTGGTAAAGAAGCCCCGCCGCTCCGTGTCGAAATCACCGCGCCAGACCTTGCGGGCGACGATCAGAAGAAAGATCACGCCGAAAGTGACATGGGTGCCGTGGAATCCGGTGATCATGAAGAACGACGAACCGAATTGCGCCGCACCCCAGGGATTCTCCCAGGGCCGTACGCCTTCCGAGATCAGTTTCGTCCATTCGAACGCCTGCATGCCGACGAATGTCGCGCCGAGAACCGCTGTCAACAGCATCAGGGCAGCCGTCCGTCCGCGTTCGCGGCGATATCCAAAATTGACAGCCATTGCCATCGTGCCGGAACTGCTGATGAGGACGAAGGTCATAATGGCGATCAGGATCAGCGGCAATTCCTGCCCACCGATATGAAGCGCGAAGACCTCGCTGGGATTCGGCCAATCGACAGGCGTAGACATGCGCGCGGTCATATAGGCAAGCAGAAAGCAGCCGAAGACGAAGGTGTCGCTGAGGAGGAAGATCCACATCATGGCCTTCCCCCACGAGACGTTCTTGAACGCCCGCTGGTCGGAAGACAGATCGGCCGCGATCCCACGCAGGCCTTCGGGCCGCTGGAGTGTTCCGCCGGTTTGCGCTTGCGTATATTCAGCCATCCTTCATCCCTCACGAAATCAGCTGGCGGCAGAGATCGACGAAATCATTCGCCCAGCCGGCAAAGAGTGCGAAGAGAACCACCCAGACGAAAAGCATGAAATGCCAGTAGACGGCGCAGAGCTCGAGGCTGAGGTGCAGCCTGCGGGCAGGGAAACGACTGTCGAAGGCCCTGCCCGTCGTGCGGCCGAGCACCGCCAGACCGCCCAGAATGTGCAGGCCGTGCAGGCCGGTCAGCATGTAGAAGAAGCTGTTGGCAGGATTGTCGGCAAGCACGTAACCGGCCGCCGCCAGCTCCCGCCACGCCATCACCTGTCCAGCGAGAAAGAGGAATGCCGTCGCCAACCCCAAAAGGAGCGCAACCCGCATGATGTCGCTACGACCGCGGCGTGCCTCGCCCTTTGCCCATTCGAGCGCGACGCTGCTGAGCGCAAGCGCGGCGGTGTTGACCCAGAGCAGCCGGGGAATGGGCGTCGCCCACCAGTCGGCTGCCGCCATGCGCATGAAGTAGGCGCTGATCAGAAGCGCAAAGAGCGCGCCAACTACGGCGAGGAAAATGCCGAGCCCGACCCTGGCGGGCGCGATCGGCAAGCGCTTATGGCCAGCCGACTCGGTCACCAGTCCCACTTCCAGCCACGGCTTGGATGTCAGCCGGTGCTGGGTCATCCACCATAGGACGATGACGGCGATGACCGCCAGGAAGATCATCATGACGCTCATGAAGCTGCTCCCGCCGCCGTCCGGGCGGTGCCCGGATCATTCTGCGCAAGGAAGTCCTCGCTATTGCCCGGCACGCTGTAATCATACGCCCAACGGTAGACCACCGGCAGTTCCTTGCCCCAGTTGCCATGCACCGGCGGGGTCTGCGGCGTCTGCCATTCCAGCGTTGTCGCACGCCACGGATTGCCGCCGGCTTCCCGGCCTCTGAAAAGGCTCCAGACCAGATTGAACAGGAAGACGATCTGCGCTGCCCCGACAATCAGCGCGGCAGCGGTGATGAAAACGTTCAGCGTATCGGCGGACGGCGGAACGAAAGCCGTCTCGCCCATCTCGTAATAGCGGCGCGGCACGCCCACCAGGCCGAGATAGTGCATGGGAAAGAAGATCGCATAGGTGCCGATGAACGTGGTCCAGAAATGGATGTGCCCCAGCGTCTCGTCCAGCATGCGTCCGGTCACCTTCGGATACCAATGATAGATCGCACCGAAAATGACCAGGATCGGTGCCACGCCCATCACCATGTGAAAATGCGCCACGACGAACATCGTATCGGACAAAGGCACGTCGACGACCACATTGCCGAGGAACAGCCCCGTCAGGCCGCCATTGACGAAAGTCAGAATGAAGGCGAGCGCAAAAAGCATCGGCAGCGTCAGGTGGATATCGCCGCGCCAGAGCGTCAGCACCCAGTTATAGACCTTGATGGCGGTCGGTACCGCAATGATGAGCGTCGTGACGGCAAAGAAGAAGCCGAAATTCGGGTTCATGCCGCTGACATACATGTGATGCGCCCAGACGATGAAGCTGAGCGCCCCGATGATCAGGATCGCCCAGACCATCATGCGGTAGCCGAAGATATTCTTTCGTGCATGCGTGCTAATGAGATCGGAAACGATCCCGAAGGCGGGAAGCGCCACGATATAGACCTCGGGATGACCGAAGAACCAGAAGAGATGCTGGAAAAGGATCGGACTGCCGCCGCCCTGCTGCAGCTGCGTGCCCATCTCCACGATGGCAGGCATGAAGAAGCTCGTCCCGAGCAGCCGGTCGAACAGCATCATCACGGCGGCAACGAAAAGTGCGGGAAAGGCAAGCAGCGCCATGACCGTCGCGGTGAAAATTCCCCAGACCGTCAGCGGCATGCGCATCAGCGTCATGCCGCGCGCGCGTCCCTGCAGCACGGTCACGACATAATTCAGGCCGCCCATCGTGAAGCCGATGATGAACAGGATCAGCGACGACAGCATGAGAATGATGCCCCAGTCCTGTCCCCCCGGCGTGCCCGAAAGAATGGCTTGCGGCGGATAGAGCGTCCAGCCGGCCCCGGTTGGTCCGCCGGGCGCGAAAAATCCGGCGACGAGCACCAGCACGGCGAGCAGATAAATCCAGTAACTCAGCATGTTGGCATAGGGAAACACCATGTCCCTGGCGCCGAGCATCAGGGGAATGAGGTAGTTGCCGAAACCGCCGAGAAACAGTGCGGTGAGAAGATAGATCACCATGATCATGCCATGCATGGTGATGAACTGGTAATAGTGCTCCGCGTCGATGAAAGCGAAGTAACCGGGAAAGGCGAGCTGCAGGCGCATCAACCAGGACAGGACGAGCGCCACGAAACCGATCGCCATCGCCGTCACCGAGTATTGGACGGCAATGATCTTGGCATCCTGGCTGAAGACATATTTTGTCCACCAGCTCTTCGGATGGTAAAGTTCCACATCTTCGACTTCTGCAGGCGGGATGACCTCCTCGGCGCCCGATCGAATATCGACCATGATATGTCCGTCCTCCCTGTTCCTCCGATAGTTACTGCGCCTGTTCTGCCGGCTGCGCTTCCCCCGATGCCAGCATCTGCGTGAATGTCGTCTGCTCCGCCAGCCAGGCCTGGTAGGCGACCTCCTCATCGATCATGACCGTTCCGCGCATTTGCGAATGCCCGACGCCGCACAGCTCGGCGCAAAGGATTTCGAACGTTCCCGTGCGCGTCGGCGTAAACCAGAAATAGGTCACCATGCCGGGGATCATATCCATCTTTGCCCGGAACTCAGGCACGTAGAAATCATGAAGGACGTCGATCGAACGAAGCAGGACCTTGACCGGTTTGCCGATCGGCAGGTGCAATTCACCTCCCTCGACGATCACGTCATCGAGCCCTGCGGTGTCGTTCTTGTTCAGGCCAAGGGGATTTTCCGGACTGACCTCACGGGTATCGGCTTTCCCCAGCCGTCCGTCTGCGCCCGGCATCCGGAAACTCCACTGCCACTGTTGAGCGACGACCTCGATCTGGTGCGCATCGGCGGGCACGGTGATGAACTGGTTCCACACGACGAGCCCGGGCGCAAGCATCGCGGCAACCCCGACGGAGGTCACCACCGCAAGCCATATCTCCAGCCGCCTGTTTTCCGGCTCATAGGCGGCCCGGTTTCCGGGTTTGTGCCGGAACCGGAATACGCAATAGGCCATGAAGGAACCCACCGCCACGAACACCAGACCGGTGATCGCAAAGGTGATCAGCAGGGTGTCGTCGATGTAGCTCCAGTTGGAGGCGATCGGCGTCCACCACCACGGGCTCAGCAAATGGAACACGACGGATCCCACGACCAGCAGAACCAGAACCAGCACGATAGCCATTGCCTGCTCCTTGAACCGTGACTTGCCACAGGGCGAAATCCGCAATCCGTCGGTGTATTTTTAGCATTATCTCACGAACAAGTCGTGTGGACAATGATGACGGCGAAAGCGACGCTGCGGTGACCGTCAGGCATTCGCATCACATCTATTGGGAAAACTGCTTGAGGTAAGCGATGAGATTGTTGATCTCGCTGTCGTTCTTCAGCCCGGCAAACACCATCTTCGTTCCCTTTATCTTCCCCTTGGGATCATGGAGATAGTCGCGCAGTGTTGCCTCGTCCCAAACGAGCCCGCCCTCGCCTGCTTTCTTCATTGCCGGAGAATAGCTGAAATTCGGATGCGTCGCCGCCTTCCTGCCAAGAATCCGGTTCAGCGACGGACCGACCTTGTTCTTGTCCGTATCGGCTACATGACATATGGCGCATTTTTTGAAAACAGTAGCGCCCGCCGTGGCATCGCCCTCCTGGGCATTCACGCCAAAAGCAGGAAGCATGGCAACACATAAGCCGGCTAAAAGAACGCGATACCGCATGACAACCCAATCCTCCCAGGTTGCCTGAAACGACGGCCGGCGCCATCTTTCTATCGCAATATGGCTTGCCGTGTTGTCGCCGCTGCAGGCGGGTGACACTTGTGCGATCAAGAAAAAGCTATGCCTCCACGCCGATAAGTCAATTCATCCAATAAGATTGTGCTGAAGCGAATGACGCGGGCATAAAAAAAGCCGGCGCATTGGCGCCGGCTGTGATCGATCATCGAAGGCAGAACTAAGCGGCGGTACGGACGCCCGAGATCGTGCCGATCAGCTCGTTGACAATGCGCTCGATCTGCGCCCGGTCGTCGCCTTCCGCCATGACGCGGATCAGCGGTTCGGTGCCGGAGGGGCGGATGACGAGGCGGCCGTTCTTGGAAAGCTCGGCTTCCGCATCGGCGATTGCCTGCTGCACCTGCAGGTCTTCCAGCGGCTTGCCGCCGGAAATTCGGACATTGCGCAGAAGCTGCGGCACCGGCTCGAAGCGGCGGCAGACTTCGCTGACGGTCTTGCCAGTGCGCTTGACGGCAGCAAGAATCTGCAGCGCGGCAACAAGGCCATCGCCGGTCGTGCCGTAGTCCGAGAGCACGATATGTCCGGACTGTTCGCCGCCGACGTTGAAATTGTGCTGGCGCATGTGCTCGACGACATAGCGGTCGCCGACCTTGGTGCGGGCAAGACCCATCCCCTTGCCTTCGAGAAAGCGTTCGAGGCCGAGGTTCGACATCACGGTCGCAACGATGCCGTTGCCGCGAAGCTGCTGGTTCTCCGCCCAGGTTTCGGCGATCACCGCCATCAGCTGGTCGCCGTCGATCATCGTGCCGTTTTCATCCACGATGATGACGCGATCGGCGTCGCCATCGAGCGCGATACCGATATCGGCCCGCACTTCGTCGACCTTCTTCTGCAGAGCGACGGGGCTGGTGGAACCGCAGTTGAGATTGATGTTGATGCCGTTCGGCTCGTTGCCGATCGTAACGACATCGGCGCCGAGTTCCCAAAGCACGGCCGGTGCCACTTTATAGGCGGCACCATTGGCGCAGTCGATCGCAATCCTCAGGCCCTGCAGCGTGACATCGCGCGGCAGCGTACGCTTCGCATGCTCGATGTAGCGGTCATGCACGCCATCGATGCGCTTGGCACGGCCGATGTCGTCAGATTTGGCAAGTTGCGTGTGGAGATCCTTCTCCATCAAGTCTTCGATCTGTATTTCGATATCGTCGGAAAGCTTGTAGCCGTCGGGGCCGAAGAGCTTGATGCCATTGTCCTCGTATGGATTGTGCGAGGCGGAAATCATGACGCCGATATCGGCACGCAGCGAACGTGTCAGCATGGCGACGGCGGGCGTCGGAATCGGGCCAAGAACGAATGCATCGAGACCTGCGGCCGTGAAGCCCGCCACCATGGCATTTTCCAGCATATAGCCGGAGAGACGCGTGTCTTTGCCGATGACCACGCGATGGCGGTGATTGCCGCGGCGGAAGATCGTACCGACTGCAATGCCGACCCGCATCGCCAGATCCGGCGTCATCGGGAAGATATTCGACTGCCCGCGAATGCCGTCTGTGCCGAAGTAACGTCTTTTCATATGCTCCCCTATGCTTTCAGCGCGCCAAGAAGGCAGCGCGTTGCGCCAAGCAATTCAGGCCGCAGAGACGACTCGCCCCAATACAAAGCCTCATTGCGGCCTCTTCATGATAGCGGCATGCCACAAATCCTAGGCGCCATCACGTAAATTACCAAGAAAATTTATTATATCCCGTTACCGACGGAAAAAAGGCCGGATCTTCTGCTGGAAAATCCGGCCTTGTTCGTTCGAGTTGCTTTCCGTCAATGCGGCTGGGGTTCGAGCCCTGCTTCCGGCTCGTCGCCCTTGGAAGCCGGGCGTGCGCCGGCTTTCGGCACGGCCGAGCCGCGGCTCGGCGGCGAATCGTCGCCAAGGTCGCGAGCCGGCTTTTCACCGCGCAGCAGCGCCTTGATTTCCTCGCCGGTCAGCGTTTCGTACTCAAGCAAGCCTTCGGCAAGCGCGACGAAATCGTCGTGCTTTTCGGTGAGGATATCGCGCGCCTGCGTGTATGCCTCGTCAATAAGCCGACGCACTTCGTTGTCGATCTTTTGAGCCGTGGCCTCCGAAACGTTCTTCGATTGCGATACGGAATGGCCGAGGAAGACCTCCTGCTGGTTTTCGCCATAGGCAACCTGACCGAGCTGGTCGGAAAAGCCCCACTGCGTGACCATGGCGCGGGCAAGCTTGGTGGCCTGCTCGATATCCGAAGACGCACCGGAGGTGATGTTCTCCTTGCCGAAGGTGAGTTCTTCCGCAACGCGGCCGCCCATCATGATGCAGAGGCGCGAGACCATCCACTTATAGCTCATCGAGTAGCGGTCGCCTTCGGGCAGCTGCATGACCATGCCGAGTGAACGGCCGCGCGGAATGATCGTTGCCTTGTGCAGCGGATCGGCGACGGCGACGTTGAGCGCCGTGATCGCATGGCCGGCTTCGTGATAGGCCGTGAGCTTCTTTTCCGCTTCGGTCATCGCCGAAGAGCGGCGCTCGGCGCCCATCATGATCTTGTCCTTGGCGTCTTCGAACTCCTGCATGGTGACGACGCGCTTGTTGCGGCGTGCGGCCATCAGGGCGGCTTCGTTGACGAGGTTCATCAGGTCAGCACCGGAGAAGCCGGGCGTACCGCGGGCTAGAACCTTGAGGTCGACATTCGGCGCCAGCGGAACGTTGCGGGCATGTACCTTGAGGATGCGCTCGCGGCCGACGATATCCGGGTTCGGAACGACAACCTGACGGTCGAAACGGCCCGGACGCAGCAGCGCGGGGTCGAGAACGTCAGGGCGGTTGGTCGCGGCGATCAGGATGATGCCTTCATTGGCCTCGAAGCCGTCCATCTCGACCAGCAACTGATTGAGCGTCTGTTCGCGTTCGTCGTTACCACCGCCGAGACCGGCGCCACGATGGCGGCCGACGGCGTCGATTTCGTCGATGAAGATGATGCATGGCGCATTCTTCTTCGCCTGCTCGAACATGTCGCGGACGCGACTTGCGCCGACGCCGACGAACATTTCGACGAAGTCGGAACCCGAGATGGTGAAGAACGGAACGTTGGCTTCGCCGGCAACGGAGCGGGCGAGCAGCGTCTTACCGGTACCCGGTGGGCCGACAAGCAGCACGCCGCGCGGGATCTTGCCGCCGAGGCGCTGGAACTTCTGCGGATCGCGGAGGAATTCGACGATTTCTTCCAAGTCCTGCTTGGCTTCGTCGACGCCTGCAACGTCATCGAAGGTGACGCGGCCATGCGCCTCCGTGAGCAGCTTGGCCTTCGATTTGCCGAAGCCCATCGCGCCGCGCGAGCCGCCTTGCATCTGCCGCATGAAGAACAGCCAGACGCCGAGAATGAGCAACATCGGCAGCAGCGTGCCGAGATAGCTCAGGAAGCCTGACGAACCATCGGTTTCAGGCCGGGCCGAAACCAGGACGTTCTTCGACTGCAGGCGCTCGAGCAGGTTGTCATCTATGACAGGAGAATAGGTCTGGAAGGTGGTGCCGTTTTCAACATAGCTTCCCGACACACGGTTGCCCGTGACGACGACTTCCTTGACGCGGCCCGCATCGACCTCACGCAAGAACTGCGAATAGGGTATGTCGCGCGAGCCGGTCTGCGCCGGCGTCGTCTGGAACATGCTGAAAAGGGCAATCAGCAGAAGCGCTATGATTGCCCACAAGGCGAAATTACGTAAGTTAGGGTTCATTGAACTCCCCAGCACTGCAACAACCGCCTCATGGCAGCCGTCTTATTTGGCTTCTAACATAGGGTTGCCGCTGTGCCGTTGCCAAGGCGATACACTCTGTCAGATGGCTTTTCCGTCAATAAGACCTAAAGGCGGGCTTGGATAGGGGCGCATTCCAAAAGCCGCCGCGAGGCTTTCAGCAAAGATGAGATCAAATCGTGTCAAAAAGCGGTCGAACAGCGCAAAATACCGCGTGAGAGTGACATCCGGATGAGAATTCATGCACGAGTTCGCGTCAGCGGCGACTGAAATGCGTGGCTGAGCTGCCAAGGCCCGCTTGAGCGCAGCTTTGGGCAAATGCGCCACCCGCCGTGGCTGGATTGCCGTGCCAAGCACGGGAATGAGGGAGGGGTTGGCGGGCCGTGCGATAATCGTCAGATCGAACGATGAGCTATTCTCGACAACAAACCGGCCATCCCAAATGCCGCGCTGTCCGGGCGCAACGAGCAGTGGCAAGATGCCGCGGCTTTCGCGGGCAAGGTAAAGGCCGTCGCGTCTTAGATCGAAAACCACTCGGCTTGCGGTCATGCGTCCGGGCGTGCCGGCGGTTACGAAACCGAGAATGCGATCCATCTGCATGCGGCCTGGCGCAAAGCGCTGTCCGCCGAAAACGGCCGCAAGACGGCCGAGCGCATAACCGAGCACGTCCAGGGGCGCCTCAAGTCCATCTCTCTCCACGCAGCCCAGCCCTTCGCACGCAAGGGTAAAATGACGGCCGAGCCATAGGGCCGCCTGCCGTGAAAGCTCCAAGCGGACGTCGGCGCCGTAAGCTTCTGCCTCCGGGGCGCCCTCACCGGCCAATGCCGCGCGCGTCCGTACGCGCTCATATTTAAGATCCTCATTGCTTGGATCATCGAGCCAAGGCACGGCGCGGGCCGAGAGAAATGCGCGGATATCGGCGCGCAGGCACGAAAGAAACGGCCGGGCGATCCAGACCCGGCGCTCAAAGAGAACGGCATCGGCGATTCCGGTGGAGGAATTGTCGCTGCGCGCGCCGCGCATCGCTCGCGTCTCCCGCTGATCGTCCAGCGTATGCGCCGTCACGATGAGATTAGCGCCAAGTTCCGCCGCGGCATCTGCGAGCAGTTCGTAACGTGCCTCGCGGGCGGCCGCCATGATGCCGGTTTTTGGTTTGGGATCGCGCCAGACACGGATCCCGTGGGCAATGCCGAACGATTTGCATAAGGCTGCGACATGGCGCGCCTCATCTGCCGATTCTGCGCGCAGATCGTGGTCGATCGTGGCGGCGCATAGGGAAATTTGGGAATTGGGTTCGGCCTTCAGCGCTTCAAAAAATGCAAGAAGCAGACCGGTCGAATCGCTGCCGCCGGAGATCGCGACGAGAATACGCGTCGGGCTGGCAAGCGAACGGAGAAAGCGGCGGGCCGCTGCCTCGGGCGAAAGCACGGTTTCCGGAGACAAACCGGAAGCCTCAGCAGGAGAGGCGCTTCTGTTCGCTCGCGACCTTGCTTATGACAGCGCGCGAAGCCTTCGGGTAACGCTTGGTGACTTCCTTGAGCGTCGCACAGGCGGTGTCGTTATTGTCGAGTGCTGCCAGCGACATGCCGAGCTTCAGCAGCATTTCGGGCGCCTTTTCGGACGAGCCGTATTTCTTGTGGGCATTCAGGAAGGTCTTGGCGGCCTCATTGAACTTGCCCTGGGAATAGAGCGCTTCGCCCAGCCAGAAGTTGGCATCGGCAGCCCGAGCGCTTCCCGGATACTGCGCGATATACCGGGTGAACTGCTCTTCAGCAATCGCGTAGTCGCCGGAAAGGACGTGACCGTAAGCGGCCTTGTACTGATCGGTCTCGCTGCCGAGAGATGCGGTCTGCTGCGGCGACGTCCCGGCATTTACGTCGGGAAGCGGCGCTGAACCGACCTCCGCGTTCTCATTCACGCTGCCGCCGATCGGATTGCCGTTCTGATCGAACTGGATCGAGCCCAGCTGCTGCGGCGGCCGACCGAAACCGCTGTCCGACGGAACGTCGTTGGAGGGAGCCCTTTCGGCTCCCTGTGGTGTTTCGATGATCGTCGCGACATCGTCGTTCTGGCGCTGGGGACGTGCATCGGCCTGCCCGGAAGCCGGAGGCTGCAGATCGGCCTCGCTCTTCTTCGTGTTGCCCTTCGATCCAGCGGCACCGCCGCTCTTTTCCAGATCCTGGAAGCGGAATTCGTTGTCTTCCTGCGTCTTGCGCAGCGATTCCTGCATCTGCAGGATCTGGAAGCTCATTTCCTCGATGCGGCCGTTCAGCTGGCGCAGCTGCTCTTCGAGTTGCTGCACGCGCATTTCCGCGCTGCTGCTCTGCACGTTGACGGCCGGCGGCGTCTGCGTCTGGCTCTGCGCAGGCTTGCCGCCAAAGTTCATGCCGAGAAACGAAGCGGAATAAGCCGCTCGCTCGGTTCCGGTAACGGCCGCGAGGCAGAGCAAGCCTGCCACGACAAGTTTCTTCATAGGTTTCGTCCTGTCCCAGTGATTCTTCGCGCCTGGATGGCACGAACAGGAGATTTTTCCAATTACCTTCAAAAAGCAACGGAGTCTGGCCAAAGTGTGTTCAAAAAGAAAAGGCGGCCCGCGAAGGAGCCGCCTTTTCGCAACACAATATATTTGAAAGGATTACATACCGGCGCCGCCGAGAACAGTGACTGCACGGCGGTTCTGCGACCAGCAGGAAATATCGTCGCAGACGGCGACCGGACGTTCCTTGCCGTAGGAGATCGTCTTCATGCGCTGAGCCGGAACGCCGCGCGAAGAAAGGTAATCCTTGGTGGCGGCAGCACGGCGGGCGCCGAGAGCGAGGTTGTATTCGCGCGTGCCGCGCTCGTCGGCATGGCCTTCGACGGTGATCGCATAGTTCGGGTAGCGAGCCAGCCACTGTGCCTGGCGGTCGAGTGTCTGGGCAGCGTCGGCACGGATCGAGGTCGAGTCAGTGTCGAAGAAGATGCGGTCGCCGACGTTGACGGTGAAGTCCTGAGCCGAACCCGGCGTTGCGGCACCTGCACCGAGGCCGAGCTCGCCAGCGCTGTTCGGCGTCTTCTTGTTGGCGCAGCCAGCAAGCGCCAGACCGGCAACGAGTGCGATCATGACAGGGTTGCGGGCGAAATTCTGCATGCGGCTCATTGCCGGGGTGTGAATTCGGCTCATGGCCGGGTCTCCTTGCGATTTATCAGGGTTGCCGGACTGTAACCGTACTGGGTTAATCGGCGCTCAAGAAGTATGGTTAATAATTTGTTGATTGTCCCTACATCGGCCAATTCCAGCACTTTGCGGCGACAAGAAGGCGAAATCCGGCTCATCCACTACTCAAGCAGCGGCGACCAGGCCGGGTCGGATGCGTAGGTCGGCGTCTTGATGACCTGCTCGTTGTAACCCGTCAGATCGATCGAATAGAGCTGCGGGCCGCCTGCACCGGCGGGCTGGCGGAAGAACATCAGCACACGCCCGTTCGGCGCCCAGGTCGGGCCTTCGTTGTGGAAACCCGTCGTCAGGATGCGCTCGCCCGAACCGTCCGGCTTCATCACGCCGATCGAGAATTTCCCGCCCGATTGCTTGGTGAAGGCGATCAGGTCGCCGCGTGGCGACCAGACCGGCGTCGAATAGTTGCCGTCGCCGAAGGAGATACGCGTCTGGCCGGAGCCGTCGGCATTCATCACGTAAATCTGCTGCTTGCCGCCGCGGTCGCTTTCGAAAACGATCCGGCCGCCATCCGGCGAATAGGATGGCGAGGTATCGATCGCGGCTGTCGACGTCAGGCGCGTCGTCGTGCGCGACCGCAGATCCATCGTGTAGATATTGGCGTTACCTTCCTGCTGAAGGCTCATCACCACTTTTTGGCCATCCGGCGAAAAGCGCGGCGAAAAGGTCATGCCCGGGAAGTTGCCGACAACTTCACGCTGTCCGGTTTCGAGCTGCAGCAGGTAGACGCGCGGCTGCTGGTTGGCGAAGGACATGTAGGTCACTTCCTGCCGGTTCGGCGAGAAGCGCGGCGTCAGAACGAGGTCGCTGCCATCCGTCAGCGTGCGCACGTTGAAGCCGTCCTGGTCCATGATCGCGAGTTGGCGTTTGCGCTGCTGCTTCGTGCCAGACTCGGAGACAAAGACGACGCGGGTATCGAAATAGCCCTCTTCGCCGGTGATCTGCTTATAGATCGCGTCGGCAATGATGTGGGCAACGCGGCGCCAGTTTTCCGGCTGCGTGTAGAATTGCTGGCCGGTCATTTGCTGACCGGCGAAGGAATCCCAGAGACGGAACTCGGCGCGAAGTCGGCCATCGCCTTCCTGCGTGACGCGGCCGGTGACGAGCGCCTGCGCGTTGATGACCTTCCAGTCCTCGAAACGCGGAGCGGCATCGGGGTTGGAAATCTTCTCGATGAAGGCGTTCTTGTTGATCGGCGCAAAGAGGCCGGAGCGCTGCAGATCGGCGGCGATCACCTGAGAGACCTGCGCGCCCATGTCGCCCTGCAGGAAATCGGTAATGGCGATCGGCAGCGGCTCGACGTTACCCTTGTTGATGTTGATCTCGACAAGCGCGTGCGCAGGCGTCGCGATAGCCGCCGTCACAGCCATGCCGAGAGCCACCATGAAGGCGCGGATGAGGGAACACTTGGTCATGAGGAGCAAGCCTTTCAGCATTTAAAGGGCCATCTGACTGGGATCGAAGTTCACGATGACTTCGCTCCACGCGTCATATTTGTCTTTCGGAAGGTTGGTGAACGGCGCAGACCGTTTGACGGCACGATAGGCACCGCCTGCAAGTGCACGGCGTGTGGATTCGTTGCCGCCGGTCGCTTCGACCTCGGGATCTCCGATGATCTCGCCATTCTCGTCCAGCTTCATGTGGACGGTGATACGGACCTGGTCCATGTCCGCAAGACCGGGAATGATCTGCCAGTTGCCGGCAATCGCATTACGCAGCGCATCCATCTCGCTCATGCTGAGCTTGGCGCCGGTGTTATTCGACTTCTTGGCACCCAGAGAAGCGACTTCGGTCGAGCGCTTGGCGCCGCCGTTGGAAGGCTCCTGCTTGTTCAGCAGTGCCGCGATGTCGTCGGCGTTGAAATCGCTCTGCTTCGAGGACGAGGCCTTCGCCTTTTCCTGGGCCTTGTCGGCTTTCTTCTTGTCCGGCTGCTTGTCAGCCGTCTTCTGCTGGTCCTGCGTTTTTTCCGGCGGCTTTTCAGCGGGTTTCTGCTCGGGCGGCTTCACCTGCGGCTTGGCCACCGGAGTCGGAACATTGTCCGGCAGCGCTTCGGCTTCCGGCTTCGGCGGCTCGGCCTGTTCGGCAGGCATTTCTTCCGGCTTCGGCGGCGTCGGCGCAATTTCCGGCTTGGTTTCTGGAATCGATGCGACTTCCTTCGGCTCATCGACCACCGTGTCCTCCTTCATGATCTCCTTCACCTCGTTGGGGACGGGATCATTCTGGGGAAGCGGCTTCTCGGCGGCTTTCGGCGCGGCAGTGCTTTCGTTGTTGTTGGGCTTGGCGTTCGGGATCGGCGGCGTCTTCAAATCGATCTTGTTGTCGCCGAGGTTTTCGGCGTCTGCAACATCAGCGGGTTTTGTCGTCGGCTTCGGCGCCGGCTTGTCGTTGGGCTTTGCCGTCTTGTCACCCTGCTGCATCTGGGTGATGGATTCGACCGGCACCAGATCGACCGGCATCGCTTCGAAATCATCGACCTTGAACGATTCCGGCGAACCAATGGTCACCAGAGCCGCGGCGAGCACCAAGCCGTGCAGAACAGCAGATGTGACGACACTGGTCTTCATCTTGCTTTCTACTGGTCCTTCTTCTGCTGCGTGACGAGACCGATATTCTTGAAGCCCGCGCCCTGGATGCGCGCCATGACGTCGGCGATCACGCCGTAGGGCGCCGTCGCATCGCCACGCACAAAGATGCGTTCATTGTAGCCGGTGGTCGCGATCGCTTCGAGCTTGGCGGCGATCTCTTCGGCCGGGATCGGCGTTTCCTGCAGGAACACCGCACCGTCGTTCTTGACGGAAATGGTGATCGGCTGCGTTTCGGAATTGAGCGCCTTGGCCTGCGTTTCCGGCAGGTCGATCGGCACGCCGACGGTCATCATCGGGGCCGCCACCATGAAGATGATGAGCAGCACGAGCATGACGTCGACGAGCGGCGTCACGTTGATCTCGGAAATAACACCCTTGTTCCGGCCACCACGGCGGCGGCGTCCTCCGCCTCCGCCGTTATTGCCTCCAACAGCCATACCCATGGTCGTGTACTCCGTTGGTTTACTGTGCGGCCTGACGCGGCTGCAGCTTCTCGTCGATCTGGCGCGAAAGTATGGCGGAGAATTCGTCCGCAAAGCCTTCCATGCGGCCAGAGAGTTTGCCGGCATCCGCGGAGAACTTGTTGTAGGCGATAACCGCCGGGATAGCGGCAACGAGGCCGATCGCAGTGGCGAGAAGCGCCTCGGCGATACCGGGTGCAACGACCGCGAGATTGGTCGACTTCGATCCGGCGATTGCCTGGAACGAAGTCATGATACCGACGACCGTACCGAAGAGACCGATGAACGGACCGGCCGAACCGATCGTCGCGAGCGACCCGAGGCGGGCGGAAAGATATTCGGTTTCACGGGCGAGCGTCACATCCATTGCCCGGTCGATACGCATCTGCAGGCCGATCGGCGAGCGTGCGCCGCGCTCGAAGGACTTCTTCCACTCGCGCATGGCTGCGACGAAGATCGAAGCAAGCCCGGTATTGTTGCGTTCGGAAAGTGTCCTGTAGAGCTCTTCCAGCGACTGACCCGACCAGAAAACCTGTTCGAACTTGTCGAACTGGCGCCGGGCGCGCCCATAGGCCAGATATTTGTCGATGACGATTGCCCAGGTCCAGACGGAGGCTGCGATCAGCCCGAGCATGACCAGCTTGACGACGATGCCTGCCTGCATGAACAGCGACCAGAGGCTGACGTCGGCCGTTGCTGCTGCCAATCCTACTTGTTCCATTTATCAAAATCCCCGAATCCAAACGCCCGGTGCTTGACCGGGCGGCACAGAAAGTGATCTCGCAAGAATTGCCTGGCGACCGTCGCCCAAAGCCCTGGTCAAGCTTAAAGCTCTTCTTCCGCCTTCCTTGCCGTCAAATTTGGTCAAAGGAAGGCGTGCACCGCACAATCTCTGACTTTCAGAGTAAGACACTATTATGGTTAATAGATCGTTAGTGCCAGAGTATGACGGCAAAGCTTTACCAGCTGAATTTTTCTTCCCGGCTTGGCACGAAGAGACCGAAATCCGACGACGGAGTACCGCGCAATCCTTGCAGCGCCGGATTCCTTCACACGAAGTCATGTTTTTGCAAGACTTGCGTTTGGTCATTTTGGCATGTCTGGGATGCACTTTCAGCCCTCCTGCGTCTCGATTTGCATCTGCTTTGCCAGCGCCTCGGGCAACCGCCGCGGTCTTCCCTTCGCGTTGATGACGGCAATGATGACCTTGGCGGCGATAAGCGGCGTCTCGCCACGGCGGATGTCCTGTTGCAGCACCATCTTCGCGCCGCCTGCCTTCTCGGTGCGCGTGACGATGGTGAGAACATCATCCATGCGCGCCGGATTCCTGAAGTCGATCTCCATGCGGTGAACGACGAAAACGAGCCCTTCCTCGTCGGCGGTGATCAGCTCGCGCTGCTCGACGCCCAGGCAGCGAAGATAGTCGGTGCGGCCGCGCTCGAGGAAATGCAGATAGCGCGCGTGATAGACGAGACCGGAGAAATCGGTGTCTTCGTAATAGACGCGCTGGATCAGTTGGTGCCCCGTCTGCGTCAGCGCGCCAGAAATCGAAAAGCCGTTATCCGCCATAATTTTCTCCAAACTCGCATGCCTGTTGGCGAGGCGCAGCAATGCCCTAGCTTTGAACAATCGTCACAGTACTTGAGTATTCCCGATAGTGGATGAACATGCAGGAGGCAATGCGATGAAGATTGCGGTGATGGGCGGAGATGGGTTCATTGGCTGGCCGACATCGCTGCATCTCTCAGACGCGGGGCACGACGTCCACATTCTCGACAATCTCTCGCGGCGCTGGATCGACACCGAACTCGGCGTGCAATCGCTGACGCCGATGGATTCCATTCAGGAGCGAACCCGCATCTGGCATGCCGAAACCGGGCGGCGCATCCATTTCAATCTGATCGACCTCGCCAAGGATTACGAGCTTCTCAAGAATTGGCTTGCCGAAAACCGGCCGGACGCCATCGTCCATTTCGCCGAGCAGCGCGCGGCACCCTATTCGATGAAGAGTGACCGGCACAAGAACTACACCGTCAACAACAATGTCAGCGCTACGCATAACCTTTTGAATGCGCTCGTCGAATTACAGCTCGACGCTCATCTGATCCACCTCGGCACGATGGGCGTCTACGGCTATTCGACTGTCGGCGCGGCGATCCCCGAGGGCTACCTGACCGTCGGCGTCGAAACGGCGGATGGCGACATGGCGCAACAGGAAATCCTCTATCCGTCCAATCCCGGCTCGATCTACCATATGACCAAGTGCCTGGATCAACTGCTCCTGCAGTTCTATGCGAAAAACGATGCGCTGCGCATCACCGACCTGCACCAGGGCATCGTATGGGGCACACATACGGAGCAGACCTGCCGCCATCCCCAACTGATCAACCGTTTCGACTATGACGGCGACTACGGCACCGTACTGAACCGCTTTCTCATCCAGGCCGCGATCGGCTACCCGCTGACTGTGCACGGCACAGGCGGCCAGACGCGCGCCTTCATCCATATCCAGGATTCGGTTCGCTGCATCGAGCTTGCGCTGAAGAACCCGCCTGCGCGCGGCTCCCGTGTCGAGATCTTCAACCAGATGACCGAGACGCATCGGGTGCGCAATCTTGCCGAGATGATCGCCAGGATGAGCGGCGCGAAGATCGCCTGGCTTCCCAACCCGCGCAAGGAAGCGCCGGAAAACGATCTGATCGTCAGGAACGAGAAATTCCGCGATCTGGGGCTCGATCCAATCACGCTCGAGGCGGGCTTGCTCAGCGAGATCGTCGACGTCGCCATGAAATTCGCTTACCGCGTCGACCGCTCCCGCGTTCCCGCCGTCTCCGCCTGGACGAAGGACATCGCCGCCACGATCGACCGCGACCCGGAAGGCAAGCGGCTGAAATCGGTGTCATGAGCATGGATGTGACGGAGACCGGAGCGGCCATCTCACTAGCAGAGTCGCCTCAGCGTTACGCCTACATCACCCTCGTCACGAATGCCGACTATGCCAAGGGTGCGACCGCGCTTGTGCGCTCCCTTCGGCTTACGAAAACGGCGGCCAATATCGTCGTGCTGCATACCGGCGGCGTGGATGGGATCGCGCTTGCCCCGCTTGCCGATCTTGGCTGCCGCCTCATCGCAGTCGCGCACCTGCCGCTTTCCGGCGCCTTCAACGAGCGTCATGCCCGCGGCCAGCTTCATTCCGCCGCCCCCTTCACTAAGGGCCGCAAGCCTGATTTTCATTCGCCGCTCGACAATTTCTGCAAGCTTCGCCTCTGGCAGCTGACCGAATACGAGCGCACCGTCTTCATCGATGCCGATGCTATCGTCTTGAAGAATATCGACAAACTCTTCGGCTACCCCGAATTTTCCGCAGCACCGAATGTCTATGAAACGCTTGCCGACTTCCGCCGCATGAATTCCGGCGTCTTCGTCGCAAGACCTTCCGAGGAAACCTTTGGCCGGATACTTGCCATGCTCGACCAGCCGGATGCCTTCTGGCGACGGACAGACCAGACCTTCCTCGAAGCCTTCTTCCCGGATTGGCACGGCCTACCCGTCTATTTCAACATGCTGCAATATGTATGGTTCACCATGCCCGCGCTTTGGGACTGGAAGAGCATTTCGGTCCTGCATTACCAATATGAAAAGCCATGGGAGAAGGATCATCCGAAGGCGGCCAGGCTCAAGCCGCTGATCGATCTCTGGCACTCCGTCCATGCCGGCAACGACCTGCCGGACCTTGCGTCCATGATGAACCCGGAGGCGAAATGAAGGTACTGGTATCCGGCGGGACGGGCTTGGTGGGTCGCTATATCGTCGAGGAGCTGCTTGCCGCCGGATATTCGGTCATCATTGGCGGACGCCGCGCGCCATTGCCACGCCTCTTCTCCCGTCCCGTCGAATTCGCACCGCTTTCGCTCGATCCCGACAAGGACCATATCGAGGCCTTCGACGATGCCTATTTCTTCGTGCATGCCGCGCTCAGCCACCTACCCGGTCAATATCGTGGCGGCGAAGGCGATGATCCGGGCGGCTTCCGTCGCCTAAACCTCGACGGCACTGTGAAGCTCTTCGACACCGCCAGGCGCGCCGGTACCCGCCGCTGCATCTTCATCTCCAGCCGCGCCGCCTATCAGGATGCAGCGCCCGGCACTGTTCTCACCGAAGACATGCTGCCGGAGCCCGATACGCTTTACGGAGAGGCGAAGCTCGCCGGCGAGCGAGCGCTCGCCCATCTGGCCGGACCGGGCTTTGCAGCGGCCAGCTTGCGCGCCACGGGGGTCTACGGCGACTTGCTCCCGAACAAATGGACGGGTCTCATCGAGGATTACCTGAGCGGTAGGCCGACGCCCGTTCGAGCCGGAACGGAAGTTCACGGCCGCGACCTCGGCCGCGCCGTGCGGCTGATGCTGGAGACGGAAAGCGCCCGCATATCCGGCGAGGTCTTCAATGTTTCCGATCTTCTCGCCGATACCCGCGATATCTTGTCGGTCGTGCAACAGCAAACCGGCTGTCCCAATCCTCTGCCTGCCTCGGCAGACAAGTCTGCCATCAATCGGATGAGCACCGAAAAGTTGCAAGCGCTCGGCTGGCTTCCGGGCGGCAAGGCCCTGTTCGAACAGACGGTCCGGCAACTGGTGGCCCCATTGCAGCACTTGCGACAGTAAACTCCAGCTGCTTCACGGGATTGCAATGGCCCCCCAGCCGTTTATGGTTCGCATTATGCAGCAGACGATATCCAAAGAACTGAAAGCCCAGATGCGCGCCGAACGGCTTGCGCTGCGCGACGCAATCCCGCCAGAGACGCGGATCGAAAAAAGCCTGGCAATGGCCGAGCACGCCGGCGAGGCCGTGGCTTTCGATCCCGGCACGATCATTTCGGGCTTCATGCCCATCCGCTCGGAGGCCGATATCCGGCCGTTGATGGCGCGCTTTGAGGCACGCGGCGCCCGCCTCTGCGTTCCCGCCATCCTCGACAGGCAGACGATCGTCTTCCGTGAACTCCTGCGCAGCGCGCCGCTGGTTGCAACGGGCTTCGGCACTGCCGGACCGGGACAAGAGGCCACCGTTCTCGATCCGGAAATCATGCTCGTGCCGCTGTCGGCCTTTGACGATCGCGGCCATCGCATCGGCTATGGCGCCGGCCACTACGACCGCGCGATCGGCCGTTTGCGGCAAAAAGGCATGCATCCGAAGCTGATGGGCATTGCATTCGACTGCCAGGAAGTGGCACATGTGCCCGACGAGCCGCATGACATAAGCCTGGATGCCATCCTGACAGAAAGCGGCCTTCGCTTTTTTGCTTCTTGGATCGGATAAGGAATGCGTCTGCTTTTTCTGGGTGACATGGTCGGCAAGACGGGGCGCACGGCTGTATGGGATCGCCTGCCCGGCTTGGTTTCAGACCTGAAACTCGACTTCGTGATCGTCAACGGCGAAAATGCTGCCGGCGGTTTCGGCATCACGGAGGACATCTTCCTCGAGACGATCAACGCCGGCGCCGACGTCGTCACAACCGGAAACCACGTCTGGGACCAGAAGGAAGCGGTCGCCTTCGCGGGCCGCCACGACCAGTTCCTGCGCCCGGCGAACTATCCGCAGGGAACGCCCGGCCGCGGCTCAGGGCTCTTTTATGCGCGAAGCGGAGCACGCGTGCTCGTGGCAAACATCATGGGCCGCGTCTTCATGCATCCCGAGCTCGACGATCCCTTCAAATCCGCCGAAGCGATCCTCGATGCCTGCCCGCTGAAGGAACAAGCCGATGCGATCATCTTCGATTTCCATGCGGAGGCCACCAGCGAGAAGCAGTGCTTTGGCCATTTCGTCGATGGACGCGCCAGCTTCGTCATCGGCACGCATACCCATGTGCCGACCGCCGACCACCAGATCCTCAACGGAGGCACGGCCTATATGTCGGATGCCGGCATGTGCGGCGACTACGACTCCTCGCTTGGCATGGACAAGGAAGAGCCGCTAAACCGCTTCATATCCAAGATGCCGAAGGGACGTATGGAAGCCGCCACTGGACCTGCCACGATCTGCGGTGTTGGCGTGGAGATTTCCGACTCCACGGGGCTTGCCGAAAAGATCGCGCCGCTGCGGATTGGCCCGCGGCTTTCCGAAACCATCCCGGATTTCTGGCGCTGAGAACACCCGCCGGCAACACGCAATTGTGAGCGGCCCTGCCTGATTTCGGCTGGACCGATGCGTCCCCTTGTCGCATCCTCGCCGCACCGTGAAAGCGCCGGAGGGTGGCATGAAGCCGCAATTGCTTATCCTCGCTATCGCATGCCTTGTGCCTCTTGCCCTGCCCCGTGCAGCCGCCGCACAAGAGGAACGGAAGCCCGTTAGCCAATGCCAGGCGATCGCACAGGCAATCCCCAAGGCCAAATTCGCAAGCTTTTCCGGTGAGATGCCCATCGTGACCGCGGTTTCGGAAGGCGAGGATGTCAAGCTGACCTTCCTAGGACATTCCACCTTCGAAATCGAAACGCCGGGCGGCATCGTCATCGCAACGGATTTCAACGGCTGGTACCGGCCGGTCGTGACACCCGACGTGGTGACGATGAACCGGGCGCACTCCACGCATTACACGCTGACCCCGGATCCGGCGATCAAGCACGTGCTGCACGGCTGGAGCGATGTGCCCGGCGAAAAGGCCGACATCGACCTGATGGTCGGCGACACCTACATCCGCAACGTCACGACGGATATCCGCGGCGGCTACGGTGCTGCGCAGCAGGATGGAAATTCGATCTTCGTCTTCGAGAGCGCCGGGCTCTGCATCGGCCATCTCGGCCATCTGCACTATGAGCTGACCGATGCCCACTACACCGAGATCGGCCGCCTGGACATCGTCATGGTGCCGGTCGATGGCGGCCTGACCATGGGCGCCGACAGCATGAGCCGCATCATCAAGCGGCTTCGCTCGTCGCTGATACTGCCGATGCACCGCCGCGGTCCGCCGGTCGCGCGCTTCGTGTCGATGTTCGGCAAGGATTTCGATATCAGCTACGCGCCCGACGACACGATCACCGTTTCCATGCGCTCCCTCCCCAAGAAGCCGCTCATTTATGTGATGAAGGGCGCTCAATAGAGAAGACCCGAAAGTCTGAGACCTCCGGGTTCTGCCCGTATCAGGCAAATTGCAGATGCCGCTTGATGCCCACTTCCGGCATCTTGTCATCGCTGAGATTGGCCTTCGCGATCTCCCAGCCGAACTTCAGCTTGCTGCCGGTCGAAACCCAGATTTCGGCGTCGTCCACATGCATGACAAGCATCGTCAGGTTCGGATCTTTCTTGCCCTCCTCGTACCAGGCAGCAACCACCGAATTCCAATATTGCTCGATCCTCGAAGGATCCGGCCGGACCTCGATCTTGCCTGCCAGGCACGCGTGGTAGTCGTGATCCTTGCCGACGACGCAGAAATGCGCCCGCATTCCCGGTTTGACGGCGCGTACGATGTCGGCATCCGATTTGGTATAGAACCAGATGGTATTGGTCTTCGGATCGGCATGCGGAGCCATCGGCTGCATGTGCATGTCGGCACCATCGATGCCGAGCATCCCTGCCGAAACATCGTTCACCTGATCCCAAAGCTGCCGTGCCGGATGATCGCGCGCTTCACTAAAGCTTGCCATGGCCTTCCCCTTCCGTTCGGGCTTTTCAAGCCTTCAAACGTCACGTCTGCCGCTTTGTTCCGTAGCTTTTCGCCTTCCTCGGGACACAGAGACAAGCTGCTTTCTTCTTGAATGCAGCCCGCTTCGCTCTTATAAGGCCGTCCATTCCGAACAATGAGACGTGAACAGGGGTGCCATGGCTGGCCATTCACAGTTTAAAAACATCATGCATCGCAAAGGCCGTCAGGATGCCGTGCGGTCGAAAATGTTCTCCAAGCTTGCGCGCGAAATCACCGTTGCCGCCAAGGCCGGCCTGCCCGACCCGACGATGAACGCCCGCCTGCGCCTGGCAATCCAGAACGCCAAGGCACAGTCCATGCCGAGGGACAACATCGACCGCGCCATCAAGAAGGCCGCAGGCGCCGATAGCGAGAATTACGACGAAGTCCGCTACGAGGGTTACGGTCCGGGAGGCACGGCGATCATCGTCGAAGCGCTGACCGACAACCGCAACCGCACCGCATCCAACGTCCGCTCGATCTTCACGAAGGCCGGCGGCGCGCTCGGCGAAACCGGCTCGGTTTCCTTCTCCTTCGACCACGTCGGTGAGATCACCTACAAGCCATCCGCCGGCGATGCCGACACGGTCATGGAAGCCGCGATCGAAGCCGGCGCCGATGACGTCGAGACTGACGAGGAAGGCCACACCATCACCTGCGCCTTCGAATCCCTCGGCGAGGTCGCCAAGGCCCTGGAAGGCGCGCTTGGCGAAGCTGAAACCGTCAAGGCCGTCTGGCGCTCCCAGAACAACGTGCCGGTGGACGAGGAAAGGGCCCAGTCGCTGATGAAGCTTATCGACAGCCTGGAAGACGATGACGACGTGCAGAACGTCTATTCGAACTTCGAGGTTTCCGAGGAAGTGCTCGCCAAGCTTTCGGCCTGAGCATTCGAACGAACGAAGAAAAGACCCGGCTGCGGAAACGCTACCGGGTCTTTTGTTTTCAGGAGTGATGTTGGGCGCAGAGCGACGCAGCCTATATGCGAACCACCCGCTACCTCTTGGGCTCCCTCACTCCTGTGCTTGTCACAGGGGGTCCAGCACGCCCACGTCCTTGGTCGCGGAAGACTTTTCACAGCAATGAGGGAAGAAGCCGCGGAGCGCTTTGCAGCTCCAGGACCTTAAGCCGCAACACGCATGAAATTCCCCAGTCCCGCAAACAGCTCGACCGACTTCAGCCGCGCCTCGATGTCGTGGATCGGCATCGAGATGATGAGTTCGTCGGCCCCGGTCTCCTTCAGGAATTCAGTGAGCTTCGCCTCTGACGTCTTCGGCGAGCCCACGACCGCATAGCGCAGCGTGTGCTCGACATTCAGTTTCTCCATCGGTGACCAGAAGCCCTCCATGTCCTCGACCGGCCGCGGGAACGGGCCACGGACGTTACGGCGCAGATTGACGAACTGCTGCTGGGCAGAGGTGAAATGATATTGCGCCTCCTCGTCCGTCTGCGCGACGGAACCCATGACGCCGGCCATGACGTAGGGCTGGTCGAGCGAGGCCGAGGGTTGGAACTTGCTGCGGTAGATATCGATCGCATCGAGCAGCGAATCCGGCGCGAAATGCGAGGCGAAGGCATAGGGAAGGCCGAGCATCGCCGCGAGCTGGGCGCTATAAAGACTGGAGCCGAGAAGCCAGATCGGCACATGCGAATTGTGGCCCGGAACGGCAAGGATCGCCTGGTTCTCGACCGGCGCGCCTAATAGCTGCTGCAGCTCGACGATATCGTTCGGGAAGTTGTGGGCGCCTGTCTCCAGATTGCGGCGGAGCGCCTGTGCCGTGCGCATATCCGTACCCGGCGCGCGGCCAAGCCCGAGGTCGACCCGGCCCGGGAAAAGCGCCGCCAATGTGCCGAACTGCTCGGCGATCACCAACGGTGAGTGATTGGGCAGCATGATTCCGCCCGAGCCGATGCGGATCCGTTTCGTTGCGGCACCGACATGGCCGATGACCACCGCGGTTGCGGCACTTGCAACCCCCGGCATGCCGTGATGCTCCGCCAGCCAGAAGCGCTTGTAGCCGCACTCTTCCGCCTTCTGCGCCATGCGCGCCGAGCCTTCGAAGGATTGCTGGATCGTCGTGCCTTCGGCAACGGGCGAAAGATCGAGAATGGAAAAGGGAACCATAGGAAAACCTGCCGGTGATTGGAAGGACAGGTCTATGTAGGTTCTGGAATCGCTCATTCCAAATCCCGCGAACGAAGAAAAGGGCCGGTTTCCCGACCCCCGATCTCTTCGCTTCGTTTGCTCCGTTTATCGGCGTTGCCTCAGAACATGAACCTCGGCGCTGTGATGGTAATGGTCGTGAGGCAGCGTGAAATTGCCGAGCTGACGGTCCATCTCCATAGCCTCGGCCGCAAGGCGGTGGATCGCGGCTGTCGTTTCCTCGACCATGGCGGCATTCTGCTGCGTCATCGAATCGAGCTCGGAAACGGACGTGTTGATCTGGCGGAGCGTATCCGCCTCTTCGCGGGTCGATTCCATGATCTCGTTGATTTGGCCGTTGATCGCTTCCACATGGCTGCCTATGCCGGTCAGAGCCACCCCTGCCCGCTCGACAAGCGCCACGCCGGTCTCGACTTCGCGGGTCGACTTCTGCAGCAGGCTCGCGATTTCCTTGGCTGCGCTCGATGAGCGCTGCGCCAGCTCGCGCACTTCCATTGCCACAACCGCAAACCCCTTGCCGGATTCCCCGGCGCGGGCGGCTTCGACGCCGGCATTAAGCGCCAGCAGGTTGGTCTGGAAGGCGATGTCGTCGATGACGGAGATGATCGTATTGATCTGCCGCGAGGAGGATTGGATTGCTTCCATCGCTGCGATTGTCTCGCGCATGATCTGGCTGGAGCCGGTGGTCTCCTTCTTCGCGTCACGGGCAATGCGCTCCGCCTGTTCGGCGCGTTGGATCTGGACGCGAACGGACTGGGTGATCGCGTCGATCGCATTGGCCGTTTCGGTGATCGATGCAGCCTGGCGCTCGGTACGTCCGGCAAGGTCGTCGGCTCCGGTCCGCATCTCTTCCGAGCCCGACCGTACAGCCATAGAGTTGCCGCCGATCGCCGTCATCGTTTCGCTGAGCGTGGCGAGCGCCTCGTTGAAGTTGACGCGCAGGCTTTCAAGTTCGTTGGGGAAGCGCGTTTCGATCTGATAGGCAAGATCGCCGTTCGCCAGATGGTCCAGACCCTCGTCCAGTGCCTGGACGACATCCTGCAAGGTTCTCGCTTCCGCTTCGCGCAGAGCAAGGTTTTCCTGACGGTCGCGCTCGGCGCGGGCGCGGGTTTCGGCGCTTGCCGCTTCCAGCTCGCGGCTTTCGATCAGTGATTGCCTGAAGCGGGCGAGCGCCTTGGCCATCGTGCCGATTTCGTCCTGGCGGGTCTGGCTGCCGATCTCGACATCCAGCTTGCCGTCGGCCACATCGCGGGTATTTCCAGCGAGGCGAGCGAGCGGCGAGAAGAGCAGCTTGGTGATGAGGCCGGTGGCGATCGCCATGACGACAAGCGCTGCAAGGCCGATCATGGTCAGCAGCGTCGCGATCTCGATCGAACCAGCATTGAGCTCGCTGACGAGCACGCTTTCGACGACGAGGAACCGCTCGCCCTGATAGGTGATAGAGCGGACATAGGCCCGGGCGGTGCCGTCGGGGCGCGCAAAGTTGTCGACCGTCATGCCGTTGCTGCTTGCAAGCGCATCCTTCATGAAGGTGAACGGCGCCGTGTCGAGCGTCGCAAGCCGGCCTTCGGCATTGAGCCCCACGGCAGAACCGTCAGTGGAAATGATGGCCGCCTGAGCCGTGCTGCCGGAAACGATCCCCTTTGCCAGGATGCTGGTGATGATATCGTCGCGAACCTTGAAGAGGATGATGCCCTTCGGCTGTCCGAGCTTGATGATCGGCACTGCGTAGAAGATCGCCGACTTGCCGTTGGAGGCATCAACGCGCAGGCCCGAAAATGCGGTCGGCGCGGAATCGTCCGTCGCCTTGGCCGTGTTCTCGATCGCCTTTGCAAACGCAATACCCGCACCTGTCGCCTTCCATGCATCAGCCTTCAGGTTTTCGGCAAAATTGTCGTCCTTCTTGTAGGAATAGAGAACCGAGCCATCGAGATCGGCGATCAGCAGGTCGCTGAAGGCGGTATTTTCCAGGTCGCGCGCAACTTCGCCCTGCGTCTTTTCGTGGTTGGAGTAGTAGAAGCCGCTCGGTCCTTCCGGCTTCATCAGCTTTTCACGCTGATCGGCCGGGTTCGGATTGTTGGTGATGAACACCTTCTTGAGTTCGCCGCGCGCGTCGCCCGACGATTTTTCGATCGTCTTCCAGCCGCTCTTCAGGCTGGTGATCGACATCTGCAGCGCCTCGATGCGCGCAATGGAACTCGCCTGATTTTCGAGCTGCCCCAGTTGATCCTGCAGCATGTCGCCGCGGAAGATGAGAACGCTTTCCTTGGCCTTCAGCGCCTGCGCATCTGAAATGCGGCTGCTGGTGAAGTAACCAAGAACACTGATCGTGCTCACAGCCAGTGCCGTGAGCAGGATAAATGTCGCGATAACCTTAAAGGACAGGGACTGAAATCTCTGAGCCATGACAACGAACCCTTCCGGAGCGGCTTGCCGGCAGCAAAACCTGCCACCTTGACCGAAAACAGAACACGGGGAGCCTTAACCTTTTGCAAAAAGGCAGCTCCTCTCACATTTGAAGGGGTAGCTTTCAGGCATTGGATTTAATTCGTGGTAAACGGCGCCTTATAAAGGGACGTAATGTTTTTGTTTTGTTCACATATCGGTGGCAGTTATTTTGCAACCGCAATAAGGTGAGCCATGCAAAATACGATTCGCATCATCGGCATCGACCCGGGCCTTCGCCGCACCGGCTGGGGAATTATCGACACACTCGGCAATTCGCTGCGCTTCGTGGCCTCCGGAACGGTGACCTCGGACGGCGAGATGGACCTCGCCTCTCGCCTCTGCCAGCTGCATGACGGGCTTGCCGAAATCGTGCATGGCTACAAGCCGGATGAGGCAGCGGTCGAGCAGACCTTCGTCAACAAGGATGCGGTTGCAACGCTGAAGCTCGGTCAGGCCCGCGGCATCGCGATGCTCGTGCCGGCACGCGCCGGGCTCCAGGTATCGGAGTATGCACCCAACGCCGTCAAGAAAGCCGTCATCGGCGTCGGCCACGGCGAGAAGCAGCAAATCCACTTGATGCTGAAAATCCTGATGCCGAAAGTCGAATTCAAGGGCAACGACGCCGCTGACGCGCTCGCCATCGCCATCTGCCACGCCCATAACCGCGGCAGCAGCCGGATGCGCCAGGCAGCACTGGCCGGCTGACATGCGTTCTTGACTTGTTCTCTTTCTGCAGCTAGGTAATACAAAGGAGGTATTACCATGCGTGTCACCGAAAAGGGCCAAGTGACGATCCCGAAGGAGATTCGCGACCGACTGGGGATCGGCCCTGGATCGGAAGTGGATTTCATCGCCTCCGGAGCGGGCGCCGTACTCGTCAAGATCGAGAAGGGCGGAGCTGATCCGATTCGCAATTTCGATGATTGGGCGCGCCGCGTCCAAGGAACGGTTGATCTCGGCGGAATGACGACGGATGAGTATATCGAATGGTTGAGGGGCCCACGTGACGATCTCGACCCTCGTTGACACCAATATCCTTATCGACATCCTGGGGCCTGATACCGCCGAACGGCAATGGTCGCTGAAGTCCCTGAAGCAATGCGTGATTGACGGCGATCTGGTAACGAACGTCGTTATCTGGTCGGAACTCGCCGCCTCGCCTCTGTCCGAGGAGCAGTTGACGTCTGCTTTGTCCTGGCTCGATGTGAAGCGTGAAGCCGTACCTTTCGAGGCGGCCTTTCGTGCCGGCAAAGCACACCGCCTATATCGGCGAGCCGGCGGTCAGCGCGAAAGGATACTTCCCGATTTTCTGGTCGGGGCTCATGCTGATTGGCGCCGGCATCGGCTGCTGACGCGTGACGCTGTCCGCTATCGTTCCTATTTCCCATCGCTCGATCTCATCACCCCCGAAACCCATCCCTGACGGACCTCTTCATGATCGGCAAGCTCAAAGGCACCATCGACGAAATCGGCGACGACCATGTGCTCGTCGACGTGCACGGCGTCTGCTACGCCGCCTATTGCTCCGGCCGTACCCTATCGAGACTCGGCTCGCCGGGAGAGGCCTGCGTGCTCTTCATCGAGACCTATGTGCGCGAAGACCAGCTGAAGCTCTTCGGCTTCATGACCGCGCTGGAGCGCGAGTGGTTCAACCTGCTGCAAAGCGTCCAAGGTGTCGGCGCGAAGGTCGCGCTCGCCGTTCTCTCCATCCTGACGCCAAGCGAACTGGCCAATGCGATCGCACTGCAGGACAAAACGGCCGTCTCCCGCGCACAGGGGGTCGGCCCGAAGGTTGCGGTCCGTATCGTCACCGAATTGAAGAACAAGGCACCCGCCTTTGCCGGTGAGGCGATCAATATCGGCCTCAAGCAGGAACTCGGTGAAGGTGTTGCTTCGGCCCCGGTCTCCGATGCCGTCTCGGCGCTGACGAACCTCGGCTATTCACGTGATCAGGCCGCCAACGCCGTCGCTGCGGCCATGAAGGCGGCAGGCGAAGGTGCTGACAGTGCCAAGCTGATCAGGTTGGGTCTCAAGGAGCTCGCGCGTTAAATCCGCCGCGATTTGATGCAAAAGCGGACTGCGTCATGTATGGGTTGAATCCCTATCAAACTGGAAGATTGCCAAGATGAGTGAACCCGCGCGCCTGATATCGCCGGAAAAGCGGGGCGAAGACCTGGATGTGACGCTACGCCCGCAGTCGCTGGACGAGTTCACCGGCCAGGCGGAGGCGCGTGCGAACCTGAAGGTCTTCATCGAGGCGGCCAAGAACCGCGGCGAGGCGCTGGACCATGTCCTCTTCGTGGGACCGCCGGGCCTCGGCAAGACGACGCTCGCGCAGATCATGGCCAAGGAGCTCGGCGTCAACTTCCGCTCCACCTCGGGTCCGGTCATCGCCAAGGCAGGTGACCTTGCCGCGCTGCTGACGAATCTCGAAGAGCGCGACGTCCTCTTCATCGATGAAATCCACCGCCTGAATCCGGCCGTCGAGGAAATCCTCTATCCGGCGATGGAAGACTTCCAGCTGGATCTCATCATCGGCGAAGGCCCGGCCGCCCGCTCGGTGAAGATCGATCTCTCGAAATTCACCCTCGTCGCCGCGACCACGCGTCTAGGCCTCTTGACCACGCCGCTCCGCGACCGCTTCGGCATTCCGGTGCGGCTGAGTTTCTATACGGTGGAAGAACTGGAACTGATCGTGCGCCGCGGCGCCCGTCTCATGAACCTGCCGATCGTCGACGACGGCGCCCGCGAAATTGCGCGGCGCGCCCGCGGCACGCCGCGCATCGCCGGCCGCCTGCTTCGCCGCGTGCGCGATTTCGCCGAAGTCGCCAAGGCCGAAGCCGTTACCCGCGAGATAGCCGACGAAGCGCTCACCCGTCTGCTTGTCGACAGTGTCGGCCTCGACCAGCTCGACAAGCGCTATCTCAACATGATCGCCGTCAATTTCGGCGGCGGCCCCGTCGGCATCGAGACGATCGCCGCGGGCCTTTCCGAACCGCGCGACGCGATCGAGGACATCATCGAGCCCTACATGATCCAGCAGGGCTTCATCCAGCGCACGCCGCGTGGCCGCGTGTTGACGGCAACCGCCTGGAAGCATCTCGGCCTGCAGCCACCGAAGGACCTGGAAGCCGCGCAGTTCCGGCTGTTTCAGGAAGAGGATTGAGTGATCGCGCGACGCGGATTTCTGAAGATTCTCGGCGGCAGTGTCGCGGGCGTCGTGGCGCTTGGTGGTTATGCCTTCGCCTATGAGCCTCTCGCGCGGCTGAACATCTATGCACTGACGCCGCCAGGGTGGACGCCGGGCTTGAAACTCAGGGTCGTCGCGCTTGCCGATTTGCATGCCTGCGAACCGTGGATGTCCGCCAGCCGTATTGCCGCGATCTGCGCTACGGCGAACGCACTCAGCGGAGACCTGTCTTGCTCGGCGACTATGCCTCCGGCATGAACATGGTGACCCGTTGCATGCATTCGAGCGAGTGGTCGGAGGCACTCGCCACCTTGCGCGCTCCGCTCGGCGTTCACGCGATCATGGGCAATCACGACTGGTGGGAAGACAAGGACGCTCAGGAGAACGACGGCAGGGAACCGTTCGGACATCGCGCCTTGGCCGATGTCGGAATTCCGGTTTACAGCAACCGTGCCGTCCGGCTCGAAAAAGATGGCTATGGCTTCTGGCTGGCGGGCCTGGAAGACCAATTGGCGCTTTTGCCCGGCAAGAGGTGGGGCCGCACGCACATGCTCGGCCTGGACGATCTGGACGGCACGCTGGCTCAGGTTTCCGACGATGCGCCTATCATCCTGCTTGCCCATGAGCCTGATCTTTTTCCGCGAGTGCCGCAGCGTGTATCGCTGACGCTTTCGGGTCATACACACGGCGGGCAGATCCGTCTTTTTGGCCACTCGCCGGTCGTTCCCTCCCGTTTCGGCAATCGTTACGCTTATGGCCACGTTGTCGAGGAGGGACGAAATATTATTATCTCCGGCGGCCTTGGCTGTTCGATTGCGCCAATCCGCTTCGGCGTCCCGCCGGAGATTGTCGTGGTCGATCTTGGATAGACAGGGAATGTCCGAGCAACCCCTCATCCGAGACGCTGAAGCGCGAGATAATCGAGGATCTCTGCGTCGAGTTGAAAATTCAGCGTCTTCTCTGGAACGTCGAGAACTTCTTGTCTGCGGTAAACGCGCCTGGCACGAGCTGGGCATTTGTGACCTGATGGAAATCCCGCCCGAGTTCCCGTTCAAGTCCGGCGAGATCATCCACCGGATCGAGGATGGCGGCAATTAGCTCGAGTTCAAAATGGGTGCCTGCGACACGCCGAGCCCTGTCCGCGCGGGATATTCCGCCTATTTCATCGCTGAAGAAATCGAGACCTTGCCAGCCTCGCTGCGCCATCTTGCCTGGCGCGATGGGAACCTAGCTGGCAACGATTGGGCCGACCGCAAACATTGACGCCACGTAGATCGGCGCCTTAGCTACGCCCCATTCGCAATGAGGAGGATGCGCCATGCCGAGTTTCGATCCGTGCCGGGTGTTCCGCAAGCTTTCCTATAACAACGCGCTTGCGAACCATCGCCTACTGGCTGCCTGCGCGTCCCTGCATCCGGGGGAGTTCGAGGCGAAGCGCGTGAGCTTCTTTCCCTCGATCAAGTCGACGCTCAACCACATCATCACCGTTGACTGGTTCTATGTCGACGCGCTCGAGGGCGGCACGCTCGGTCCGAAAGCCTGGGAGGTCGAAGAGCCCTTCGATACGGTCGCCTCGCTTGCTGTCGAGCAGCGCAAGGTCGATCAGCGCCTCGTGGCGTTTTGCGAAGCCCTGAGCCCCGAAGGGCTTGCAGCGGTGATCGATCTCCAGCGCGCTGGCCGCCTCCAGAAAGAGCGGGTGGACGACGTGCTGAGCCACCTCTTCCAGCATCAGACGCATCATCGCGGCCAGGTGCATGCGATGCTCGCTGGAACCTGCGTAAAGCCGCCGCAGCTCGACGAGTTTATCGTCGATGACGACGCGAAGTTCCGCAGTGTTGAGATTGCCGCCCTCGGCTGGAGCGAAGAGACGCTGATGCGTTAATCGGCAAGCTGCGCCTTCAGCCGGTCGACGATCGTCTTCGTCAGCAGATCGTAGTTCTCGTCGAAATGGTGATCGCCTGGCAGCTCGACGACGTCGGCGGCGCTATTCTTCAATGCGGGGCAGGCAACCTCGTCGTCGTCGTCCTTGCCGTAGATGCATTGCACAAGCTTGGGGTCGATGGCTTTCAGATCATCGACCGGGTCGCCGGCAGCACCCTCCGTCTTCTGGCCGAGCCAGCCCATGACGGAAATCACATAGTCCACCTCGTGGGAAAGCGAGAGCAGCGACACCTGGGCGATCGCCGCTTTGTCTGCGGCTTTGAGCCTGTTGTAGGTGGCGGGCACGATATCGGCACCGAAAGAGTACCCGATCAGAAGAACGTGCTTCACCTTCCATTGCTTGCGATAGAATTCGATAATCTTCGCCAGGTCGTCGGCCGTCTCCTGGGGCTGGCGCTCTGACCAGAAATAGTGAAGTGAGTCGACACCGATGACGGGAATGCCCTCTTTCTGCAGCGCCGCACCGACTTCTTTGTCGATATCGCGCCAGCCGCCGTCGCCGGAATAGATGATGGCCATGGTGTTCATGGACGGCTTGGCCTCGAGCACGGCAAGCGGCAATCCGAGCGGATTGTCCGCGCTTCCAGAAGCGGCGATCAGGTCGTCCAGAGTGTCAGAAAGCGCCGTTTCGGCATCATCCCCGACATCGCGGATCTCAATTTCCGGATGATCCTTCTTCAGCGCCTCGGCATGCGCACGCCCATCATTTGTTGCAGCGGACGTGAAGGCAGCAGTGATGGGGTTCGGAAGGCTGCCATCGGCGAGGCCGTAGACCATCCGGTCGTCCACCGTCTTTTTCGATGCCGGTGTGCAGAGCTGTTGGGTCAGCGGAATGCCGGCAACCGGATCCACGACCAGCGTTTGGCCGATCGTCGCATCCGGCGTCTGCGCAGCAATCGCCAGCGCCAATGCGCCGCCCTCGCTGATACCGGCGATGATCGGCAGATGATAGGCGCTGTTGCCGGCAGCCCGCTGCACCTGCTGGCTGAGCGACTCGATGTCGGAAACCAGATAGATGCAGCCGTCATTCTCGCTGACGTCATATTTGCGCAGGGCATCCATATAGGTCGGGAAGTCGACACCGATTACGACGGCTCCCTCCTGCACCAATCTGTCGGCCTCCGCCTTTTCCTTGTCACCCCAGCCAGCGCCATCCGAAATCAGCATCACCGCGCCCTTGACATCGCCGTCCGGCAAAAAGATGTGCGGTGAAGGAATAAGCCCGGTTTCAAAGCGTTGCGTGGTTTCCTCGGCAGCGACGGCCGGGGCCGTCAGCGCGAAAGCGCACACGGCCGAGAGGAGATATCTTCTGATCATTTCCTGACAACTCCCTTCAATCCGCCGCCGATGAGAAGTGTTGCGTCCATCAACGCGATCATCGGATTGCCCCCTCCTGAAACCGCAAGATAGCGCGGCTGCCAGTGCGGATGAAACTTTGATTTGAATGCCCGAAGGCCTTTGAAATTGTAAAAGCGCTCGCCGTGTTCGAAGACCGTGCTGCCGATCCGGTCCCAGACCGGTGCCGTCTCGCGCTTGGACATGCCGGAAAGCGGCGCCATGCCAAGGTTGAAGTGCGTATAGCCTTCGCCTCGCAGATATTCCATGATCCGCACGAAGAGGAAGTCCATCGATCCCTTGGGCGCCTCCGGCGAAAAGCGCATGAGGTCAATCGTAGCTTCCGACTTCGTTTCGGTGACGAGGATATTGGCAAAGGCAACGATCCTACCGTCCTTCTTCAAAACGCCGACAGGCTGGACGCTGACGTAATCCGCCTCGAAGGCGCCGAGCGAGAAGCCTTTCTCCTTGGCGTTGTGATGTTCGAGCCAGGCGTTGGAAACCGCAGAGAGCTCGTCGATGACACCCGTTACCTCTTCGGGCGCGGGATGACTTCGAATTCCAGCCCGTCGCGCTGCGCGCGCGCCGCCGTCTGCCGCAGGTTTGCCCATTTGCCGCCCTTCATTTCGAAATCCGTCAGATCGGCAACGGCCAGTTCGCCGAGCTTGAACGCACGCAGGCCCGCATCGGCGCAGTGGGAGAGAAGTGCTGGAGAAATCTGATAGAACACGGCCCGGCAACCGGCAGCGCGCGCCGCCTCGACGAAGCGCCACACGAGTTCCGGCCTCGCGTGCTTTGCCCCGATGGGATCAAAGAGTGCGATCCAGGATCGCCCCTGCCGGCCATACATGATGAAGGCATCGCCCTCCTCGGAAAACATGATGCTCTTGTCGCCCATGCGCACGAGATTGGCATCGGCATCATTCTGCGTCCTGACGATCTCGACCGCGCGCCGGAGCGCCTCCTCCGTCGCAGGCTCCGGCTTGAACGCGGCGGGGCGCAGCAGGCTGAAGATCGCGATTGCCGACGAAATGATCGTGAGGCCGAGAACGGCACGCAGCCCGCGCGGCGCCTCGCCGGCGAATTCGAACTGCCACCAGAGCTCGTTGCTGTATTCCACATCGCGGTAGACGAAGAGCAGGATGACGACCGCGCCCACGCAGATCACTGCAATCGCCGTCATCCATGATGCCGTCAGCGTTTGGTTAAGCAGTGAGGCATGACGGGTGAAGAGCCGGCGGCTGACAAAGAGGCTGGAGATAAGGAAGGCAAGGAACACCGCTTCGACAAGCGCTACGGCCTTGAGCAGCGAAAGCGCTAGCGCAGCAACAGCAGCGATAACCGCCACCAGCCAGGCGCCATCGAGCCGCTGGCCAAGACCGCGCGCGGCAACGAGTAGCGCCAGACCCATCAGGCTGGAGAGGAAATGCGCTCCTTCAACGATCGGCAGCGGCAGATAGCTGGCGAGGAATTCCAGGTTCTGGTCCGGCGTCGGCGTGACGCTCGAAAAGATCAGCATGACGCCGAGCAGCAGCGTCAACGCCGAAAGCAACTGCGGCGTCAGCCGTGCGCCGATGCGCCGGATGCTGGAAGCCGCCGGATGATCGACGAAGCGCCGAAATTCGGTTGCCGACACTGCGAGCACGGCGATCAGAAGCGGCAGCACATGATAGATCAGCCGGTAAAGGACCAGCGAGCCGAGAACCGCGTCGATATTCACCGCGCTGCCGAGCGAAGCGATGATGACCGTCTCGAAAACACCGAGACCCGCCGGAACATGGCTCAGCACCCCGAGCCCGACAGCAATCGCATAGACGGCAAGGAACACCGGCCAAGCGATCGCCGTTTGCGGCAGCAGAACATAAAGAACCGTGGCTGAAGCCGCGATGTCGAAGGCGGTCACCAGGAACTGGCGCGACCATGTGCGCGAATCCGGCAGGCGGATTGCGATCGGACCGATGTGCATCGCCCGACCGTCGCGTCCAAGCACGAGAAGCGCGCCAAGAGCCGCGATGATCACGCCCGCGGCCAGCCGGAGCAGCAATGCGCTCGTTCCCACCAGAGGTGCGATTTCATTCGCGATGATCATCAGTGCGATCGATGCGACCCCTGCCAGGCCAAGCCCGAAGGACAGCGTGACGAACGCAATGACGCGGCCGATATCTTCCGGCGTCAGGCCGAGACGCGAATAGGCGCGATAGCGGATCGCCCCGCCGCTCAACGCGCCGAAGCCCGCCGTGTTGCCGACCGCATAAGCGCTGAAAGCCGTCAGGGCTACATGCGGAAATGGCAGCCTCTTGCCGATGTAGTCGATGGCATTGAGATCGTAAACGATGAGCGCCAGGAAGCTCAATCCGGTAAAGAGAAGCGCAAGCAGGATGGCGCTGGGGCGCGTATTGGAGAGCGCTGCGACGACGTCCTCGTAGCGCACCTCATCGGTTAGCTGGACGACGGCATATCCGACGATGCAGAAAACAAGAAGCGTGGCGAGCGCCACCAGGTGGGGCCGATAGCGCCGCAGGAACCCGCGCGCAACCCGGCTCTCCGCGACTTCGATCTCTTCCAAGCTGCCGTCACTCGCCATCTCTACCTGCCGCTTTGCCGTCTGGCGGATCATTCCGGTAGACGAAGCATACGCGGCATTCAAGCTCTGCGAGCTAATACCGGACGATACCCCACCGCCGTCATTTGCGTCTCACTCGGCTTGAATTGGGGCAGAATTAGCGCCGTCAAACGCAATGGAACATTGCATTTTCGTAAGGTTTGACAATCCAAGAACAAGATCAGCCAAGGCCTGCGTTCGTGCGGCACTGTCCGACACAAGCCTCGGAATTTTCAGCTCGCGGCCTCGCTCGCTGTATCCGGCTTTTGTGTCACATGGCGCGCCGCCGCCGCACGCGCCTCGGCCTCGCGCCCCTCGCCGGCGACCTGTACGGTAGGCACCGCGAATTCAATGCCGTTCTCCTTGAAGGCATTGCGGATCATCGCCAGTGCGTTGCGGCGGATGACGAATTGCTCGCCTGGCTTGGTCATCATCGACAGCCGGAGCTCAATCGCGAATTCGCCGAATTGCTCGACGCCCTTCATCTTCAGCGTCTCGATGATATGCGGCCCGAATTCGGGATTCTCGAGCAATTGCTGTCCGATCTGCTTGATTACCTTCTTCGCTTTCACGAGGTCAGTATCGTAGGTCACGTTGAGACTGATCTTGTCGATCGTCCAGTCGCGGTTGAGGTTCTTGACTGCGCCGAGCTCGCCGAAGGGCACGGTCGTCAGCGGTCCGCGGTGATGGCGGAGTTTCACTGAGCGCAGGCTGAAGGCCTCGACCACGCCCTTGTGGCTGCCGCTCTCGATATATTCGCCGATGCGGAAGGCATCGTCCCACAGATAGAACATGCCACTGATGACATCCTTGACGATCGCTTGCGCTCCAAAACCCACCGCAACGCCGACGACGCCGGCACCGGCGATCAAGGGCGCGATCTGGATGCTGAGACCGGCGAGCACCATCAAGACGGCGATAACGGCGATAACGACAGCAAGGATGTTACGAAAAATCGGCAGCAGGGTCTGCAACCGCGCGCGCCTCGCCTTTTCCTCATCCGTGGCGCCATCGGCAAGCGGGGCATCGGCAAGCTTGCTGTTGATAAAGGCCTTCACGAGATGCCAGAGCAGATCGGCTGCAAGTAGAATGACGACACCGCCGATGACGCCGCGAGCGATGCGATCCACCATCGTCTCCCCGGCGGCCATCGTATCGGCTCCGACGCCAATCATGCGCCCCAGCCAGACAGCTGCCAACGCGATGATGACCGCCCTGACGCCGCGGTCAAGCAACACTGCTGCCATGCTGCGCTTTGCAAGGAAGCCCGCTTCAGCCTGATGCAGCGCACGGACAGAAATCGTGGCGATGGCGAGCACTTTCGGCAATATCAGCGCGTAGATGCCGAGCCAAAGCAACCCGGCGAAGCCGGTGACCCACAGCACCCAAAGCAACACGAAATAAAGCGTCAACGCCCAGGATGTCGTAGGACTGCGGCGTGCACCGTCTGCCGGTCGCGACCAAACAGCCTCGGTGGCAATCAGAAACAATCCGATACCAAGAACATAGGCAACGAAATAGCGCGATGCACTGGAAAAGCCGAGCGGCGCCAATACCTGGATGACGGCCCATCCGAAGGCGAAATAGATGACGAAAACCGCCGAGCGCCGGAACCAGAAAAGCGCTTCGGCGCGAGAGACCTCGCGTTCACCATCGGCCCTTGGAAGCGTCACCAAAGCAACCAGCAGCCGTCCAAGCGAAATAACAAAGCGTGCGGCCACCAGCGCAATCGTCACGGCGATCGCCATCGACTGACTGACCGGCGGCCAGTTCAACACAAGAAGCGCTATGAGAGTTGCAATCATGAAGACGATAGCAGGTACGAGGCGATAGAACAGATTGACCCCTGCCTGATAAAGCCCCGCCGGCTCCTCGGCATCCACGCGCCGAATGCGCGGGCGCGGCGCAACCGCACGGAAAAGCAATTCAGCCAGGGGACCTGCAAGGAAAAGAGCCAGCGTCTGAACCAGAATCCGGCCGACGCCTACGGGCTCCACCTCCCGGTCGACAATATCGGATGCGCTTGAGACCTCGTCCGGCAGGGCCATTGGAGCTTGCGACACCATCTCGACATGACGGCGTACGTGCCCGAGCAAATCCGAAAGCGCGGACATCTGCTCTTCGGGCGCGGCGGCGGCTGGAGCAGATGGTGCCGCATTCGTCTGCGCCGACATCCATTTCTGGACTTCGGGGGCCTGCATCAGTTCCATTATCTGGCGCACTTTGTCCGGCGGCGGCCCGGCCGGATCCGCAGCAGGTGCTGGCGTTTGCCCACTCGTCGCGCCGCAAAGGGCCGTCAAAATCACCAAAGAGAGAAGAAACGCCCAAAGACCGCGCCCCACGAACCTTGAACCCGACATGATGCCGCCCCTTTGGTGTGATCCCGCAACAACCATATCGCGTGCACGGCCATAGGCAATGGCCCATGAAAACGCCCGCAACCGGGGATGCAGGCTTGTAACGCTTGGGGCTTGGGGCCTCAGGCTTTCGGCTTTTCCACATGGCCGCCGAAGCCGGCGCGCATGGCGGAAAGCACCTTGTTGGCGAACTCATCATTGTCGCGCGAGGAAAAACGGCCATAAAGCGCAGCGCTCAGCACCGGCGTCGGCACGCTTTCGTCGATAGCTGCCATGATCGTCCAGCGGCCCTCGCCGGAGTCTGAAACGCGGCCCGCAAATTCCATCAGCGCCGGATCGGCATGCAGCGCGTCCGAGGTCAAATCAAGCAGCCACGAGGTGATGACGCTGCCGCGCCGCCATACTTCGGCGACATCCTGCAGGTTGAAATCGTAGCGGTAGTGTTCCGGGTGGGAGAGAGGCGCGGTTTCGGCGTCCGATTCTTGCGCCGCCGCACCGATATTCGCGCGCTTGAGGATGTTCAGCCCCTCTGCATAAGCGGCCATCAGGCCGTATTCGATGCCGTTGTGAACCATCTTGACGAAATGGCCCGCGCCGTGAGCACCGCAATGCAGATAGCCCTGCTCCGCCGTGCTGTTCGGGTCAGGCTCGCGGTTTGCCGACGGCGGCGTGGTGCCGGCGCCAGGGGCCAGCGAGGCGAAGATCGGCGAAAGGCTCTGCACGATGCCCTTTTCGCCGCCGATCATCAGGCAATAGCCGCGCTCCAGACCGAAGACGCCGCCGCTGGTGCCCACATCGACATAGTGGATGCCCTTGGTGATCAGCTCGGCGCCGCGGCGGATATCGTCGTGATAATAAGAATTGCCGCCATCGATGATGATATCGTCGTCGTGCAGCAGCGGCACGAGCTGCGCAATCACCTTGTCGGTGATGGCCGCCGGCAGCATCAGCCAGACGGCGCGCGGGCGGGAAAGCTTCGAGACGAACTCCTCGAGAGAGGCGCTGCCGACCGCGCCTTTTGCGACGAGATCGGCGACGCTCGCCGGCTTCGTGTCATAGACGACGCATTCATGGCCGTCGCGCATCAAGCGCTGGACCATATAATTGCCCATACGGCCCAAACCCACCATGCCAAGCTGCATCTGAAATCTCCTGGAATGTACTCAATACAATAAGTCCGGAAACTAGCACTCACAGTGCAGCAGGCAAGCGAAGTCTCATCACATTAAGGCGAAGCCGGCTCCCATGATGGCTGGTATTGTCATTTGAGCGCCTCGTAGTCTGGAGCCTCCGCAGGCTCGCCGCGCATCTCGCTGAGGAACATGCCCTCGCGAAGATTGATGCCGTATTCGACGAAGGCCTTCATGCAGCAGAGCATGTTGGCCCAGCCCTCGCAGTTGAGGTAGGTGCCGCGCCGGCCGGCCTCGTCTTCCTGCCAGCCATTCTCGGAGATCGTCACCATCGTTCCGCCGTCCTCCAGCGGATCGAATTTCATCTCGACCGTCGTTTTGTAGCGAACCTTGTTCTCGTCCGTGCCACCGTCCCAGCGCAGCAAGATCAGGCGCTCCGGAACGAGATCGACCACTTCGACCGGCGAATCCTTCCACCAGGTTACCGTCGTACCCTTGACGAGCGGTGCGCTCGCCCCGCCGATGGTCGTGAAATAGCTCGAGAGCTTCTTCGGATTGACCACCGCATCGAAAACTTCTGCGACCGGACGTCCGATCCGTCCGCCGACACGAATACTGAGGGACATTGCACTTCCTCCTCTTTTCGATTGTGATAAACGCCATTATGTTATAAAAACATAACATGTCAAGCGAATCGGATAACGACCCTGTTTTCAAGGCACTGGCCCACTTTCGGCGCCGTGAAATTCTCGACATTCTGAAAGACGGTCCGCGCACCACCGGCATGCTCTGCGAAACCTTCGCAGACATGGATCGCTGCACAGTCATGCAGCATCTGAAGGTTCTCGAAGAAGCCGACCTCGTTGTCCCGAAGAAGGAGGGCCGCGAGCGCTGGAACCACCTCAACAGCCTGCCGATCAAGCATATCTACGACCGCTGGATCAGTACTTATGCGGGGCATGCACTATCGATACTCGACAGACTGAAGGGCGATCTGGAGGGATAAACTCAAAACGAAACGGGCGCCGAAGCGCCCGTTTTGTTAAGGACCAGTTCAAGCGGCCTTGCGCAAAGGCGCGGCAAGCGGCGCAGAGCGGCGGTCGAGCGCACCGCTCGTGAGGGTGAGGACAAGAGCCGCGGCAACGAGGATCGCGCCGACCCAAGGCGTGGCGGCGAGCCCGAGCGAGGATTCGACGACCAACCCGCCGATCCAGGCGCCCGCCGCGATCCCGAGGTTGAAGGCAGCAATGTTGAGCGCCGAAGCAACATCGACGGCGGCCGGACGGACCTGCCTTGCCAGTTGCACGACATAGAGCTGCAGGCCCGGCACGTTTGCAAAGGAGAGAAAACCGAGCGCAGCCAGCGTCGGGATCGCAAGCCATGGCGAAACAGCCGTGAAGCTGAAGAGAACAAGCACGATCGCCTGGGCGATGAAGAGCCCGGTCAGCGCCCTCACCGGATCACGATTGGCAATCCGCCCGCCGATGATGTTGCCGATGGCGATCGCGATACCGTAAAGCACGAGGATCAGGCTGACGGCAGACGCTGAAAAGCCGGTGATCTCCTGCAGGATCGACGCAAGAAAGGTGAAGGCGACGAACGTGCCGCCATAACCGAGCGCGGTGGTGGCAAAGACGATCAGCAACCGGCCGCTGCCAAGCACGCGAACCTGATCCTTGATGCTCGCGGGCGGCGCCTTCGCGAGGTTGGAAGGAAGCAGGAGCGCAATACCGGCAAAGGCCACGACGCCGAGCCCCGCGACGGCGGCAAAGGTCGCCCGCCAGCCGAATGTCTGGCCGATGAAAGTGCCAAGCGGCACGCCGGTCACGATCGCGACAGTCAGTCCCATGAACATCATGGCAATGGCCGAGGCGCGGCGGTTCTCCGGCACGAGATCGGCGGCGATCGTCGAACCGACGGAGAAAAATACGCCATGGGCGAAAGCCGAGAGCACGCGCGCAACCAAGAGCGGTGTGTAACCGGGGCTGAACGCCGCCATGGCATTGCCGATGATGAAGAGCGTCATGAGCCCGAGCAGCAGCGGTTTTCGGGCGATCCGGCCGGTCAGCGCCGTCAGGATCGGCGCGCCGAAAGTCACGCCGAGCGCATAGACGCTGACAATGAGACCTGCGAGAGGCAAAGTGATGTGGAGATCATTGGCAACGGTCGGCAGCAGGCCGACGATGACGAATTCCGTGGTACCGATCGCATAGGCGGCGATCGTCAAGGCAAAAAGAGCAAGTGGCATGAGATGACCCGTGATGATGTGCCCAAAGTTCGGGCGCAGGTTATTGTTCGGGTCCAAATATGGATGCGCGGCACCGCGTCGATAATCCGGTGGAGCGGCCCAGCACTTGTGAATTGAATTCAAGATATGCGGCTACTTAAGAATGCTCCGTCTCGCTGACAAGCCATTTCCGAAAGAGCGCCAACGACGACCTTTCCAGGGCGCCGGGGGGATAAAGCATCGCGTAGTTCAGGGCTGCAGGCTGGCGTTCGACGAAACAGCGCGCAAGTCTTCCGGCGGCAATATGCTCGGCAACCAGAGAACTGCGCACCAGCGCAAAACCCTGTCCCCTGCCGCAAGCTTGCAGCATCTCCTCGAAGGTATCGAAGACCGGCGCTTCATCGACCGCTCTTGCGATGTCGAACCCGGCAAGCGGCTCGACGTTCGGATCGTCTCGGACAGTCACCTGTTCGTACCATCGCTGCCAGTCGAGCACAGTGTGCCGCATGCCGCGATAGATCAACAACGGCGCGGCGCGAATGGCACCACGCCTTGGAAGCCTGCTTGAGAGAGTCGGCGCGCAGACGACGAATTCCTCGTCGAGCAGAAGCGGCTCCGTTACAAGGTCCGGGCCGCCATGACCAAGCCAGATCGCCAAATCGACACTCGAAAAATCCGGTCGCTGATAGCCGACGGCGGTGCGGACTTCGATTTTCGGATAGCGGCGGCAGAAAGCCTCGAGACGCGGAGCAAGCCATTGGCTTGAAAATTCAGGTGTCGTCGCGATCGTCAGCGACGGACTGGCGCTTGCCTCCCGTGCCTGATGCAAAGCACTTTCAAGTAAAGCAAGCGCGCTCGCAATCTCGGGATGAAGCCTGAGACCAAGCGGTGAAAGCCGGGCGCCGTGCCGCCCGCGATCGAAGAGCCGGCCGCCCATCCAGCCTTCCAGTTGTGCGATCTGATGGCTGACGGCTGTCTGTGTCAGCCCCAGCCGCCCCGCGGCACGCCCAAAGCCTCCTGTCTCCGCAATAGCGCAGAAGGCCTGCAGGGTCGAAAGCGGCGGCAACGGACGATCTGTCATGAAAATCTCTCATGATAAGAACAGTCGAGTTTCATTATACCGCGGGGCAAAGCAAGAATAAATTGACCACATGGGAGATAGGCCATGAGGATTTCGATAAAAATTCTGAATGCATTGCTGCCGTTTAGCGGCCTCGCCGCTCCAGCGCAGCGGCAAAGATCCACAGCCCCGCCGCAGCCGGCAACCGCACTGAACGCGCATATGCAGAGAGATATCGGAATAGACGAGGGGCGTAACCCTGCCGCCGAAAAATGAAGTGCGATCCGCGGCAGCCGATGGAGATTTACGATCCTGGGCGCCTACAAACGTAGGTGGGCACCGTGTGTCCAGGCCCACGAGCCTGGTCAGGGACAGCTCCCTTTGGATCGAGTATGGCCCCAGGGATTGTGGTTCCTGTCGAGAGGCGCAGATCGCAGCACGATATATAAGGCCGTTCACGAAGCTGCGCCAGAGGGACATGCATGCTGCGAAAATTTAATTGAGCTCGGCAGGCGCCCGGCCGTTGAGCTTGTCGGTGAGGCCGCGAATGCGGCTCGTCACCTCTCCGAGCACTTCGGCGAGGCTTTCCTCCGTCCGCGCGGTCGCAGCGAGAACGGTGTCTCGATTGCCGCGCAGCGTTTCGAGCTCGGCTTCCAGCTCACCCACGCGGCGGCTCAGCTCGGAAATTTCGTCCATCACCATGATCCCGGCCATGACGGTGATCCTCAGATCGCCGATTTCGCCGAACTGACCCTTGAGATGGCCGACATAGCGGTCGAAGCGGTTGGCGAGGTCGGTCAGATGGTCTTCTTGTCCTTCCTCGCAGGCCATTCGATAGGCCTTCCCGTCAATCGTTACCGTCACCTGTGCCATGTCACTGTCTTTCCATTAGCGGTCCAGAACCGCGCGGATCGTCTCCATCGCCGTTACCAGCCGCCGCGAAACCTCGCGGTTGACCTCTTCCAGCCGGTTGGCACGGAATTCTGCCTGGTCGAGTTCCTGCGCGAGTTTGGAGCGATCGGCATGCACGCGGCGAACCTCGCCCTCGATGTCGCCCTGCTCGCGCTGGCGTTCGATTCGCATATCCACGGCGTTTTCCAAGCCGGAAATCGCCTGTTTCAGCTCGTTGAGGGCCGCTTCCATGGATTTGCCTGTGGGCGTCATGTCGCTGTCCGGTTCTCCCGCGCAAGACCTCTCGAATCGGCAGGCCTTGCCGGTCCAGTGATTTCAACAGGATATGCAGCTAGCCGACGGCGCGTCAATAAAAGCCGTACCGGCGCATAGGCCCTATTCTGTGGATGACTGAAATACACGCACCTGAAGCAGCGGATTCGTCTTTTGCACAACTCAACGATCAAATGTCAAAAATCGTCGCACCCGGCCCGGATATGGCCCGCAATTTATTGACTTGGCCGTTCCAACTGCTATGTCTCACCCGCTTTCATCGATGGCCTTCAGAAGGCTCGAGGCCATCTCCCGACACCGGAACCCCGTGGAAAAGCCATGACCTCTCCCGAACAACATGACCGGATGGCGAATGCGATCCGTTTTCTCTCCATGGATGCCGTCGAAAAGGCAAATTCGGGCCATCCGGGCCTGCCGATGGGCATGGCGGATGTCGCCACCGTTCTCTTTACGAAATACCTGAACTTCGATCCCAAGCAGCCGCACTGGCCGAACCGCGACCGCTTCGTGCTGTCGGCCGGTCATGGCTCCATGCTGCTTTATTCGCTGCTTTATCTGACCGGTTATCCGGACATGTCGATCGAGGACATCAAGAATTTCCGCCAGCTCGGCTATAAGACAGCCGGCCATCCGGAATACGGCCATGCGACCGGTATCGAAACCACCACCGGCCCGCTCGGCCAGGGCATCGCGAATTCGGTCGGCATGGCGATCGCCGAGCGCAAGCTGCGCGAGGAGTTCGGCCGCGACCTGCTCGACCACTACACCTATGTGATCGCCGGCGACGGCTGCCTCATGGAAGGCGTCAGCCAGGAAGCCATCGCGCTCGCCGGCCACCTGAAGCTCAACAAGCTCATCGTCTTCTGGGACAACAATTCGATCACCATCGACGGCGCCGTATCGCTGTCGGATTCGACCGACCAGGTCGCGCGCTTTAAGGCAGCGCACTGGAACACGATCGAAGTCGATGGTCATGACCAGGCTGCCGTTGCCGCCGCTATCGAAGCCGCGCAGAAATCCGACCGTCCGACACTGATCGCCTGCAAGACGATCATCGGCTTCGGCGCGCCGAACAAGCAGGGCACCCACAAGGTGCACGGCAACCCGCTCGGCGCAGATGAAATCGCTGCTACCCGCGAGGCGCTGAACTGGGACGCCGAAGCCTTCACCGTCCCGGCCGACATTCTGGAAGCCTGGCGCAAGGCGGGCACCCGTTCTGCCGAAACCATCACGGCCTGGGAGGGCCGCCTCGCTGCCTCCGACAAGAAGGCCGAGTTCACCCGCCGCTTTGCCGGCGAATTGCCGCCCGGCTTCGATGCAGCGATCAGCGAATACAAGAAGAAGCTTGCCGAAACCAAGCCGACGGTCGCGACCCGCAAGGCTTCGGAAGATGCGCTCGAAGTTATCAACGGCTTCCTGCCAGAAACGCTCGGCGGCTCCGCCGACCTGACGCCCTCGAACAACACCAAGACCAGCCAGATGAAGTCGATTACCCCGACCGACTTCTCCGGCCGCTACATGCATTACGGCATCCGCGAACACGGCATGGCGGCCGCCATGAACGGCATCTCGCTGCACGGCGGCCTGATCCCCTACGGCGGCGGCTTCCTGATCTTCTCGGATTATTGCCGCCCGCCGATCCGCCTCGCCTCGCTGATGGGCATCCGCGTCATCCACGTGCTGACGCATGACTCGATCGGCCTCGGGGAAGACGGCCCGACGCACCAGCCGGTCGAACAGCTCGCCGCACTGCGCGCCGTTCCGAACCTGATGATCTTCCGCCCTGCTGATGCCACCGAAACCGCCGAATGCTGGCAGATCGCCATCACGACGCCAAACCGTCCGTCGGGCCTGGCGCTCACCCGCCAGAACCTCTCGGCCGTGCGCACCGAATACAGCGAGAAGAACCTCTCGGCTAAGGGCGCCTACACGCTCGCCGGCTCCGATGATGCCAAGGTCACGATCTTCGCATCGGGCTCCGAGGTCGAGATCGCCATCGCCGCTCGCACCACGCTGGAAGGCAAGGGCATTTCCACCCGCGTCGTCTCCGTTCCCTGCACCGAACTCTTCTTCGAGCAGCCGGAAGCCTACCGCAATGCGGTCCTCGGCAAGTCGCCGGTCAAGATCGCCGTCGAAGCCGCCGTCCGCGAAGGCTGGGACGCCTTTATCGGCCCGGAAGGCACCTTTATCGGCATGAAGAGCTTCGGCGCCTCCGGCCCATACAAGGAACTCTACAAGCATTTCGGCATCACGGCGGAAGCCGTCGTCGCCGCAGCAGAAGCCAAGCTCTAAAGGGGGAGCGTTCCGGCGCTCTCCACTCATCCGCAAGCCCCATATCTAGGGAGTGAATGCAAATGACTGTAAAGGTTGCCATCAATGGCTTTGGCCGCATCGGCCGCAATGTTCTCCGCGCGATCGTCGAATCTGGCCGCACTGACATCGAGGTGGTCGCAATCAACGACCTCGGCCCTGTCGAAACCAATGCCCACCTGCTGCGCTATGATTCGATCCACGGCCGCTTCCCCGCAGCCGTCAAGGTCGAAGGCGACACGATCATCGTCGCCAATGGCAAGCCGATCAAGGTGACGGCGATCAAGGACCCGGCGACGCTGCCGCACCGGGAACTCGGCGTCGACATCGCGATGGAATGCACCGGCATCTTCACCGCGCGCGACAAGGCCGCGGCCCACCTCACCGCCGGCGCCAAGCGCGTCCTCATCTCGGCGCCTGCCGACGGCGCTGACCTCACCGTCGTCTACGGCGTCAACCACGACCAGCTCACCAAGGAGCACATGGTCATCTCCAACGCATCCTGCACGACGAACTGCCTGGTTCCGGTCGTCAAGGTGCTGAACGACGCCGTCGGCATCGACCACGGCTTCATGACGACCATCCACTCCTACACCAACGACCAGCCGTCGCTCGACCAGATGCACAAGGATCTGTACCGCGCCCGCGCTGCCGCACTCTCGATGATCCCGACCTCGACCGGTGCGGCAAAAGCCGTCGGCCTCGTCCTGCCGGAACTGAAGGGTAAACTCGACGGCACGTCGATCCGCGTCCCGACCCCGAACGTCTCCGTCGTCGACTTCAAGTTCGTCGCCAAGAAGGCAACCACGGTTCAGGAAATCAACGAAGCCATCAAGACTGCCGCCAACGGCAAGCTGAAGGGCGTTCTCGGCTACACCGAGGAGCCGCTGGTTTCCCGCGACTTCAACCACGACAGCCAATCCTCGATCTTGGCAATCGACCAGACCAAGGTCATGGAAGGCAATTTCGTCCGAATCCTCACTTGGTACGACAACGAGTGGGGCTTCTCCAACCGCATGGCCGACACGGCCGTTGCGTTTGCGAAACTCATCTAAGTTTTGCGAAGCGGATTAGGAAGGCGGCCTGCGAAAGCGGGCCGCTTTTGTTTTGAGCACTGCCCGGGCTATCAAGTCCCTTGCGGCAAAAACGGCATGCATCTGCCCATGCCGGCAGAACGAGGATGAAGATCGTGGAATATCGCGATATTCGAAAGGCAAGCGCAGACGACGCAGAGGAGCTCTGTGTGCTCCTCAACGAGATAATCGAAGTTGGCGGCACCACTGCTCTGGAGGAGCCACTCTCAGTAAAGGAGCTGACCGACTGGTTCATCACCGGCAAGTCCGCACTGACATGCCACGTCGCACGGGCCGGGCCTGGCATTGCGGGATTTCAGTTCCTGAGCCTTTACGAAAACCTACCGAAAGGGTGGGCCGACATCGGAACCTTTGCTCGCCTGAGCCCGAAGATACCCGGCGTCGGTACCAAGCTCTTCGCCGCGACCTTGTCCGCCGCCGAAGAGCGCGGCGTCGCGTTCATCAATGCAACCATCCGCGCCGATAACACTGGCGGACTCGCTTACTATGAGAAGATGGGCTTCCGGACATATAGGACGATTGAAAAGGTGCCGCTCCGGGATGGCACGCTCGTGGATAGAATCCAGAAGTGCTTCGCGGTGAAGAAAATTTGAGCGGCGTCTAAGGACCTTTCGAAAAGCAAAAAATTGCAGTCCTCTTCTCCTTGCCCTGCTCTTGCCTGATTTACCTATAAGTTCTTCATAGAGAATCTCTCCCGTAGCATCCCCACCGGCCAGCCGTCCGGCGCGCCGTTCAGCAGCATGAAGCCGCAGGCAAGCGAGGTTAAGCCACAAGGCCTACCCTTCCGACCTGTTTTGCCGTTTACTGATGCAGGCGGAATGAAGCGTGGAGGGCGGAAATAGCGGCATGCCGGGGCGGATTGCGGCGGGCAATGAAAGGGGTTGGACGTGGAAGCATTCTACATCGTCGTACTGGTATCGACGGCGCTTGTGCTTCTTGCGGCCTTCTCAAGCCTGCTCGCCTTCCGCTTTGGCGCTCCCCTGCTTTTGCTTTTCCTGGCAATCGGCCTGATTGCCGGTGTAGACGGGCTCGGCATCGAGTTCAGCAACAATTACCTCGCCTATATCCTCGGCTCGATCGCACTTGCCATCATTCTCTTCGATTCCGGCTTCGGCACGCCGATTCAAGCCTTCAAGCTCGCGGCTATACCTTCGCTGACGCTTGCCTCCGTTGGCGTGCTGATGACCGCCGGCCTCTTTGCCGTTGTCGCCATGTGGCTGCTGAACTTCACCTGGCTCGAAGGCCTGCTGCTCGGCTCGATCGTCGCCTCCACGGATGCGGCCGCCGTCTTCTTCCTGCTGCGCATCGGTGGCATCAACATCCGCGACAAGGTGCGCTCGACGCTCGAAGTGGAATCCGGCACGAATGATCCGATGGCGATCTTCCTCACCATCGCCCTCGTCGAACTGCTTGCCAGCGGCGAAGGCTATGCTGGCATCAATATCGGCATGCTCGCGGTGTTCATTCAGGAAATGGGCCTTGGCGTCATCCTCGGGCTGCTCGGCGGCATGATGATCGCGCAGGTCGTCGGCCGTCTGGACACTGACCGCGGCCTCACGCCGATCTTCGTGCTCGGCCTTGCCATGCTGGTATTTTCCTTCGCAGGCGCCGTCGGCGGCAGCGGTTTCCTGGCCGTCTATGTCGCCGGCATCTATGCCGGAAACCGCAAGCTTCCGGCGCTGGGATCGATCAAACGTTTTCAAGACGGCATGACCTGGCTCGCGCAGATCATCATGTTCCTCGTGCTCGGCCTGCTCGCGACGCCCTCGCAGTTTCCGGCGATCATCCTCCCAGCGGTTGCACTGGCGCTGTTCCTGATCTTCGTTGCCCGTCCGCTCGCCATCTGGCTTTCGCTCCTGCCTTTCGACTATACGCAGCAGGAGATCGGCTTCGTCGCCTGGGTCGGGCTTCGCGGCGCAGTTTCGATCCTGCTCGCGATCATGCCGATCCTCGGCGGGCTGCCGAACGGGCAGATCTATTTCAACACCGCCTTCATCATCGTGCTGGTCTCGCTGCTGATTCAGGGCTGGACGATCAAGCCGGTGGCCAAGAAGCTCGGCCTCATCATTCCCCCGCGCATGGGTGCCGTCGACAAGGTCGAGGTCGACCTGCCGGGTGCGGCAAACCACGAGCTACTTTCCTATCGCGTCATCAAGGACAGCCCGATCCTTCGCGGCGAGCGCATCCCGCGCTGGGCAACGCCTTCGCTCGTCATTCGCGACGGCAAGTCGATGCGTTATCAATATGCCGGGCGGCTGCGCGAGAACGATCTCGTCTATCTGTTCATCGTGCCGAGCCACTCGCGTCTGCTTGACCGGCTTTTCGCCAGTCGCGCGCCGGTGGATGCGGACGATGCCGAGTTCTTTGGTGCCTTCGCGCTCTCCCCTGCCCGCCCCGCAGCCGATCTCGATGCCGCCTACGGCCCGGGCCTGCTGAATGAATCCGAGAAGGGGCTGACGATCGCCGAACTGATGAAGCAGCGCCTTGGCGGCAAGGCGGACTATGCCGATCGCGTCCGTCTCGGCTCGATCATCCTGATCGTCCGCGACCTCGACGACCAGGCCCATATCACCTCGGTCGGCATGTCGCTCGAGGCTGTCGAGCCTGCCATCACGCTGCCGATCTTCATCAATCTGCATGACATCGTCCAGCGTATCCGCGACCGCCTCAAGGGTCGCAAAAACCCGGAAGCCGCAACGGCCAAGGGCGTGCCGGACCGTGACGAAAACGCGCGTGAAAACCACGGTTGAACGCCTTGCGTCTTGAGGCATCCTTGCTATGGTCGGCCACCTTCCAAGGCAAATAACGAACGGATAGTCCCATGCCAGCTTTCAAGACTCTCGACGACCTCAGCGGCATCGCCGGAAAGCGTGTTCTCGTCCGCGTCGACCTCAACGTGCCCGTGAAAGACGGCAAGGTGACCGACACGACGCGCATTGAACGCGTTGCGCCGACGATCCTCGAACTGTCGAAGAAGGGGGCCAAGGTTGTTCTGCTTGCGCATTTCGGCCGTCCGAAAGAAGGCCCCTCACCGGACCTCTCGCTCTCGCTGATCGCGCCGGACGTTTCAAAGGTGCTCGGCAAGCCGGTTGCCACGGCATCGGACTCGATCGGCGAAGCCGCTGCTTCGGCCGTCGCCGGAATGAAGGATGGCGATATCCTGCTTCTCGAAAACACACGCTTCCACAAAGGTGAGGAAAAGAACGACGCGGAGTTCACCAAGGCGCTCGCCGCCAATGGCGACATCTATGTGAACGACGCTTTCTCCGCCGCGCATCGCGCCCATGCGTCCACCGAGGGCCTTGCCCACCTCATTCCTGCCTATGCCGGCCGCACCATGCAGCAGGAGCTCGAAGCGCTCGAAAAAGGCCTCGGCAGTCCGGCCCGCCCGGTCGTTGCCATCGTCGGCGGCGCCAAGGTTTCCACCAAGATCGATCTGCTCATGAACCTCGTGAAGAAGGTCGATGCCCTGGTGATCGGCGGCGGCATGGCCAATACCTTCCTCGCCGCCCGCGGCACCAATGTCGGCAAGTCGCTCTGCGAGCATGACCTTGGCGAAACCGCAAAGCAGATCATGATCGAAGCCGCGACAGCCGGCTGCGCGATCATTCTGCCGGAAGACGGCGTTGTCGCACGCGAGTTCAAGGCAGGTGCCGCCAACCAGACCGTCGACATCAACGCCATTCCCGAAGATGCTATGGTCCTCGACGTCGGTCCGAAGTCGGTCGAGGTGGTCAAGGCCTGGATCGAGCGCGCCCAGACGCTGGTCTGGAACGGGCCGCTCGGCGCCTTCGAAATCGAGCCTTTCGATAAGGCGACGGTCGCAGCGGCCAAATACGCTGCCGAACGCACCAAGGCTGGCAAGCTCACCTCCGTCGCAGGCGGCGGCGATACCGTTTCGGCACTGAACCATGCCGGTGCTGCTGATGACTTCAGCTATGTTTCGACCGCAGGCGGCGCCTTCCTCGAATGGATGGAAGGCAAGGTCCTACCGGGCGTTGCCGTTCTTTCCGGCAAGTAACCGCCCGGCTGATTTGGCAATCTTTACATGTGGATAGACCGCGGAAGCGTTTAGGCTTCGGCGGTCTTTTGCTCAGGCCGCGAAAAAAATCTCAAAGTTTCAAACGATTGAAATGATTTCAATCGTTTCAATGACTTAGCGCTCCATTCTCCTACCTATAAACTTCTGTTATCGCCGACCTATATGCATGGTTGCCGATTTTCTTGTCGTGGAGAGAGTAAAAATGAGCGAACGCGTGGAAGACATTGCAGCAAAGATGGTAGCGGGTGGCCGGGGGCTGCTTGCCGCCGATGAATCGACCGGTACGATTGGAAAGCGGTTCGATACGATCGGCCTGGAATCCACTGAAACGAGCCGCCGCGATTATCGCGAAATGCTCTTCCGCTCCGAAGAGGCTATGAAGAAGTATATCTCGGGCGTGATCCTCTATGAAGAGACGCTTTTTCAGAAGGCGGCCGACGGCACGCCCTTCGTCGACATCATCAAGGCTGCAGACAGCATTCCCGGCATCAAGGTCGATACCGGCGCCAAGCCGATGGCGAAGTATCCGGGCGAAACGATCACCGAAGGCCTCGACGGCCTCGCCGACCGCCTTGCCAAATATTATGAAGCCGGAGCCCGCTTCGCCAAGTGGCGCGGCGTGATCGCCATCTCCTCCTCGCTGCCGACCTGGGGTTCGATGAAAGCGAACGCTCATGCGCTCGCCCGCTACGCCGTGCTCTGCCAGCAAGCCGGTATCGTGCCGATCGTCGAGCCGGAATGCCTGATGGACGGCAAGCCGGGCGACCACAATATCGACCGCTGCGCCGAAGTCACCGAATGGACGCTGCGCACCGTCTTTGAAGAACTTGCCGATGCACGCGTCAGCCTGGAAGGCATGATCCTGAAGCCAAACATGGTCATTGACGGCAAGAACGCCCGCAAGGCATCCGTCGCGGAAGTCGCCGAACGCACTGTCCAGGTTTTGAAGCGCACTGTTCCGTCCGCCGTTCCCGGAATTGCCTTCCTTTCCGGCGGTCAATCCACCGAAGAGGCGACAGCTCACCTCTCGGCGATCAATTCCGGATTCGAATTGCCTTGGAAGGTCACCTTCTCCTATGGCCGCGCGCTGCAGGATACGGCCCTGAAGGCGTGGGGCGGAAAACAGGAAAACGTCGCCGCCGGCCAGCGCGCCTTCAGCCACCGCGCCGAAATGAACAGCCTTGCGGCCAAGGGCAGCTGGAAACAGGAACTCGAAAAGGCGGCGTAGCCGCCAATTAGCGCCTTTGCGACGCGGCCCCGTGAGCTTGTCACGGGGTCCAGCCGCGCCGTGTCGATGGCGCGATGACTCGAAATGAATGAAGAGAACCATTCAAGGCGCGGACGCTGCGTGGTTGCATTCCTGTGACAAGCACAGGAATGCAGGAGGGCGGCGCAAGCTCGCCAAGCTCAATTCTTGCATTGTCACGGCGACAAGATTGCGCTTTCGCGATCGAAGGACATGACTCATTGTTGCGGCTTCCAAAATATCGGAGCCGCAATGACCGTCCTTTCTTATACGACCGTCGACGTTTTCACTTCTAACCGTTTTGAAGGCAATCCGCTCGCGGTCGTCACCGGCGCGGAGCAGCTCAGCCCCAAGACGATGCAGAAGATCGCAGCGGAATTCAAATATTCCGAAATCACCTTCGTCCTGCCGCCCAAGGATCCCGCCAACACGGCGAATGTCCGAATCTTCACGCCGACGATGGAGGTGCCTTTCGCAGGTCATCCGAATGTCGGTACAGCTTATGTTCTCGGCCAGCAGCAGGAGATCTTCGGCAGGCCGATCGGCGACACGCTGCGTTTCGAAGAAAAGGCCGGTCTGGTTGAAGTGGCGCTTCGGCGTATTGAAGGTCGGGTAACTGCTGCAACGATCCGTGCACCTCGGCCTCTGGATATCGGGGCTGCCGTCTGCGAAGAAACCATTGCGCGCTGCATCGGCATCGACCGCAGCGCAATCGTCAAATCGACCCACCAGCCGGTTTTCGTCTCCGTCGGCCTTACCTTTGCGGTTGCCGAACTCGACGGTCTGGCATCGCTTGGCGCCGCCCGACCGAATCTCACGCATTTCCAAGAGGCTGCCGGCCCGAACGCTGAAAGCAATCACGATTTCTCGCTCTTCGTCTATGTCCGTTCGCCGGACGAGCCTTGGACGATCCGCGCCCGCATGTTCGCGCCACTAGACAACGTTCCCGAGGATCCGGCGACAGGCAGCGCTTCGGCGGCACTCTCCGCCCATCTCGTCTCACTCGCACCGGAGCAAACCGTGACCCGGCGTGTGACGATCGAGCAAGGTGTCGAGATGGGCCGGCGCAGCATCATCGAAGTCGATGTCGTCAAGAAGGATGGCGTCGTGACGGACGTCGCGATTTCCGGCAGTTGCGTGCCGGTCATGCGCGGTGAGATCATCGTCTAGGCGATCAGGTCGCGGCCAAGAAGCGCGACCGCCCAAACGGCAAACGCAATCAGCGCAATCTTCCAGAAGTCCATCCGTTGCCGCAAACCGGGCAACCCCAGCGGCTTGATGATCTGTATAACCATGGCAAGGACGAGCAACAGCGCCAGAAGCTTTGTCATGGCATTATTTTTCCAATATTTCAGAATGTCACAGGACGGACATTATTCCGCGCGAACACAGCACTTCTTCATGCCGTAACGGCATTCCGAACCATAATCAACACCATTGGGACAGGGCGGGCAGCGTCTTGTCTTATGACTTATTAAATCGAACTTGCCGAGAATTTGGAAATGAGAAGAAATCTGCTGTCCGTCGCCGCGCTGCTTTTCGGAACGCTTTTCCTCTTCATGGGCAATGGCCTGCAGGGCATCCTGCTACCCGTCCGCGGCAACCTCGAAGGTTATGCCACGACCACGCTCGGCCTGCTCGGCACGTCCTGGGCGGCGGGCTTTGTCGTCGGCTGCCTCGTCGCCCCCAAACTGGTGCGGCGCGTCGGACATGTGCGCGCCTTCTCCGGCTTCATCTCGATCATCGCCATCATCGCCCTTGTGAGCGGCATAATCATCGATCCGATCTGGTGGATCGCGCTGCGCGCCGTCACCGGCTTTTCGACCGCCGGCACCTCGATGATCATCGAAAGCTGGCTGAACGAGCGCGCCACGAACGAAAGCCGCGGTGCAATCTTCTCGCTCTATATCGGCATCACCCTTCTCGGCGTCGTCGGCGGCCAGATGATGATCCCGCTCGAAGACGTGCGAACGCCGTTGCTCTTCATGGTCTGCGGCATCTTCTACTGCATCGCCATGCTGCCCACGACGCTCTCGACCGCAGCCTCGCCGCAGCCGCTGAAGGCCGTGAAGCTCGACCTGCCTGCGCTCTACCGCAACTCGCCTGTCTCCTGCCTCGGCATCCTGATGGTCGGCATCGCCAACGGTGCCTACGGCACGCTCGGCGCGGTTTTCGGGGCAGGTGCGGGACTTTCCGATGCCAGCATCGCAATTATGATGAGCGCCACCATTTTCGCCGGTGCGCTGATGCAGCTTCCAGCCGGCCGCCTTTCCGATCGCGTCGACCGCCGGTATGTTCTGGCAGTCATGTCTGCGATTGCCGCGGTCGCGGGCCTTCTGATCGTGGTGTTGCATCCCTCTTCGCCCGCGCTTCTGATCGGCCTTGTCATCCTCTACGGCGCAGTTGCCAACACGCTCTATCCGATCGCCGTAGCGCATGCGAACGACTTCGCCTCCGCCGAGGATTTCGTGAAGGTTTCCGGCGGGCTCTTGCTGCTCTATGGTATCGGGACGGTGATCGGACCAACGATCGGCGGCCCTGTGATGGCGATGACAAGCCCGCACGCACTCTTCCTCGTCACGGCGCTGTCGCATGTCTTCATCACCGCTTACGCAATCATCCGCAGCCGCATTCGCGCCGCAGTGCCGGCAAGCGAACGCGACACTTACACGACGATGCCGACCGGCACCTCGCAGATGCTGACGCCCGAAAGCATGTCGCTTGTCGAGCCCATGTCGAACAAGCCTCCCGAAAGCGACGATCCTGCTGTAAAATACGGCTGAGAACCGGACGGAGGATTGCTCATGAGCTTCATTGACGATGACCTGCCTAAGAAGGCGGCTTACGAAATCGGATCCGATCTCTCCATGCTTTCCGTGGACGAGCTGAAGGAGCGTGTCGAACAGCTGAAGGCGGAGATTACCCGCATAGAGGCCGAAGTCACGAGGAAGGCTTCGGGCCGCGCCGCAGCCGAAAGCCTTTTTCGCTCCTAGCGTTCGATCAAAGGCGAATAACCGCTGCCGCAAGTCTTAATACGAAACAATGTTAATAGAATATTAAGCTTTATGAGATATTACTGTTCTTATCCAGATTTCGTCTGGATCTCAGACAGTTTTCCATGCGGCGAATTGGTCTGATTTTTCTCCCTGTTTTACCTTGAGAGCCGCTTTTGCGGCTCTTCTTTTTGCGCCGGCGCCGATTTCCCACGAAACTGTGGAAGTTAACCTTTTCTTAAGAAACGCCTTGCGCATTTGGGCTAAAGATACCATCCTAAAGACATAAAGACAGGCCTCTGAAACTTTTGTTTCAGGCTGGCGTTACCTGAACATATGTAGACGCGTGCAACAGGAACCATTTGAATGTCGGAACTCGGTTTGAACACCATCAGTTTTGCGGGCCGCGTTGCCGCATCCTCGCAGTTCAAGACACTGTACGCGGAAGGCATGTCGCTGGTCGAGGAAACTGCCGCCTATTTGGATGGCAATGGCCGCGCCGCATCCAAGGTTCTGCCCCGCATGGCTTCTGTTCTCTACGCTGCCGAATCGATGCGCCTCACGACCCGCCTGATGCAGATGGCGTCCTGGCTGCTCCTGCAGCGTGCCGTCAATAACGGCGAGATGTCGCGAGACCAGGTTCTCGCTGAAAAGAACAAGGTCCGCCTCGACGGGTTCAACGTGGACCGCAATGCTCCGGGCTGGGGCGATTTGCCGGAAGCCTTCCGCGATCTCGTCGAACGCTCGCTGCGCCTCCAGAACCGCGTTGCCCTTCTCGACCGTGAAATCTATCGCCCGAATGAAGCGCCGATCGTTCCGGACAATCAGAACAGCGTCCAGGCACAACTGAGCCTTCTGCAAACGGCTTTCGGCAACAACTGAGAGCTTGCAAAGGCTAAAGATGGAACCGGCTGCGTGATACGCGGCCGGTTTTTTGTTGCATACTGCTTGTCGCTACATCCAGGAGGAAGGCGATGTCCGCACATGCCGTGGTGCGCGCGAGAATATAGATACAGAAACAATAGAGAAGGCGACTGCCGACCTCGAAGCGATGGGGTTTCCGTTTCCGACGCAATCGGTCTTCTGGTGATGCGGTGCCAACGAGCATCGCCTGCCATTTGAAGTGTGCCGAAGCGTTCCACGGAAAAAGCAATGAAGGAACCGGAAGATGGCCAAGGCAAGCGGTTCGAAAATGCCGACGCCCTCTTCGACGATCTTGGCCGCTGATCTGTGCTGACGCCTGTTCAATCCGGAAAGTTCAAACGGGACGTCCAGCGCATGGAAAAGTGTTGCAAGATATCCGCAAGCTAAAGGATGCTTGCTTTTCATGATCAATGAACAGCCACTACGTGCAGAGTACTCGGATTATCCGTCGCGCGGCGATTGGTTGCCGCTGTATCTCATCGAGGATCGTGAACTGCAGCTTGCATGCCCCGGCACTCATTCAGGTTCAAGCAATAAAAAAGCCCGGAAACCCGGGCTCTTTTCAAATTCCGTACCGCAGAAGCGATTAGAGGCCGAGGCCGCCGAAGCGCTTGTTGAACTTGGACACGCGGCCGCCGCGGTCCATGAGCTGCTGGTTGCCGCCGGTCCAGGCCGGATGGGACTTGGAATCGATTTCGAGGTTCATGACAGCGCCTTCCGAACCCCAGGTCGAGCGGGTTTCGTATTCGGTGCCATCGGTCATCACCACCTTGATGACGTGGTAGTCGGGATGGATATCAGCCTTCATAACAATCTTCCTGCGATGCCAGGGTCCAATTTGACGCAAGTCATTGCGGCAAGAGAACCGATTGAATAAATGAAGCCGCAGTCGCTAAGGCTACGGCTTCCCATTCGGATGCGGTGCCTATACATGAAGGCCGCCCGGATAACAAGGGCCTACAAACCGCTGATCAGCGGTATTGGGGCGATTGGAGATGATTTGGCAAACGCAGTGCAGACCGCGGAAAAGAAGTCGCGTTCCTTGAAGCCGCTCGGAAGGCTGGCACCCTATGTGAAGCGTTACCGCGGCATCGTCGCAGGCGCGCTGGTTTCGCTTGTCGTTGCCGCCGTGACATCGCTCACACTTCCGCTTGCCGTGCGCCGCATGATCGATCATGGCTTCACGCAAGCTGACGGCACCTTCATCAACAGCTACTTTGCCATGTTGTTGGTCATCTCCGTAATACTCGCGGCCGCAAGCGCTTTTCGCTACTATTTCGTCATCACGCTCGGCGAACGCATCGTCTCAGACCTGCGCCGGGATGTCTTTGCGCATGTCACACGGCTTTCTCCCTCCTTCTTCGATGTCAACCAGTCCGGCGAGATTGTGTCACGCCTGACGGCCGATACCACGCAGATCAAATCGGCTGTCGGTGCCACCGCCTCGGTGGCGCTTCGCAATCTGATCCTCTGTCTCGGTGCCATGGGCATGATGATCGTGACCTCGCCGAAGCTTTCAAGTCTTGTGCTCGGCGCAATCCCGCTGATCGTCTTCCCGCTCGTCGGCTTCGGGCGGTCCGTGCGCAAGCGCTCCCGTGCCGCGCAGGATACGCTCGCCCAAGCTTCCGCTTTTGCCAACGAGACGATTGCTGCCACGCGCACCGTCCAGGCCTTCAACGGCGAGGATGCGGCCGCAAGCCGCTACGGCGCTGCCGTCGAATCCGCCTATGAGGCAGCACGCTCCGCCGTCCGCTCGCGCGCGCTTTTGACAGGCATTGCGATCACCCTGATCTTCGGCAGCGTCGTTGCTGTCCTTTGGGTTGGCGCGCACAATGTGCTGACGGGAACGCTGTCCGCCGGCACGCTCGGGCAGTTCCTGCTCTATTCGGTCATCGCCGCCGGCTCTCTCGGCGCCTTGTCGGAAGTCTGGGGAGAACTCTCGCAAGCCGCAGGCGCCGCCGACCGGCTGACCGAGCTGCTGGACGAAGTCTCGACGATCGCAGCACCGGAAAAGCCCGAGACCCTGCCCGTTCCCGCCCTAGGACGCGTCGAATTCTCGAACGTGCACTTCGCCTATCCGTCACGCCCCGGAAAATCGGCGCTGCATGGCCTGAGCTTCAATGTGACGCCGGGCGAGACCGTCGCCATTGTCGGCCCATCAGGCGCCGGCAAGAGCACCGTCTTCTCTGTGCTGCTCCGCTTCTACGATCCGCAGCAGGGCAGCGTCGGGATCGATGGCATCGATGCGCGCGAAGTAACGCCCGGCGATCTGCGCGAACGCATGGCGATCGTGCCGCAGGACGTCACCATCTTTGCCGCTTCAATCCACGACAACATCGCCTTCAGCCGCCCCGGCGCGACGCGCGAGGACGTACGCGCCGCAGCGATTGCCGCCCAGGCCGATGAATTCATCGCGAGGCTGGACAAGGGCTACGACACCGAGGTCGGCGAGCGCGGTATTACCCTTTCCGGCGGCCAGCGCCAGCGCATCGCCATCGCCCGCGCGATCCTGAAGAACGCCCCGATCCTCCTGCTCGATGAAGCGACGTCAGCCCTTGACGCCGAGAGTGAAACGCTGGTGCAGAAGGCCCTCGACGGTCTCATGCACGGCCGCACGACGCTCGTCATCGCCCATCGCCTTGCGACCGTTTTGAAGGCCAACCGCATCCTCGTCATGGATCAGGGCCGCATCGTCGAGGAAGGCACGCATCAGAGCCTGATCCGCCACGGCGGCATCTATGCCAAGCTGGCGAAGCTGCAGTTCGATGCAGGTGCAGAAGAGTTCCTGACTACCGCCAAATAGACGCTACTCCTGAGGAAACGCGTAGACATCCACAGGCTCATCCAGGCCGCGCAGCGGGTGGGATCCGAGGCTTTCCAGGTCGCTTTCGCACCCTGCCATTTCGACGAAGGCTTTCGACAGCAGCACAGGACGCTTAATTTCCTTGGTCAGGCTCTCCAGCCGCGATGCAATGTTGACGGCCGGGCCGATGACGGTGAAATCGAGCCGCTTGCGCGAGCCGATATTGCCGTACATGACATCCCCCACATGCACGCCGACGCCATAGCGCAGCTCCACATGTCCCCTTTCCGCGTTGAAGAGATTGAGCTCGGTCATTGCCGCTTGCGCTTCCTTGATCGCCCGGAGAAGATTGATGCAGGCATCCGGATTGGTCAGCGGAAATATGGCGAGCAAGCCGTCGCCCATGAATTTCAGGATTTCGCCGCCGTGCTTTTCGATTGGCTCCGACATGGCATCAAAATAGGCGTTGAGCAGTTCGATGACATCGTCGCGCGGCCATAAGTCGGAGATCGTCGTGAAGTCGCGCAAGTCGCAGATGAGGATCGCTGCGCCGACCGTTGCGCCGCTGCCGCGGGTCGTGGCGCCTGCAAGAATCTGCTCGCTGGCATGCGGCCCGACATAGGTCTGCAGCAGCGTGCGGGCAAGAATGTTCTTGATCCGGATTTCGGTGACAAGCGTGAGCGCCGGTAAAAGATCCTTGAGGAAAATCAGATGGTCTTCCTTAAAGCCGCCTGGCGTGTCGCTTGAGAAGGTAATCACGTGCCGTTTTCCGAGCGTGTGCTCCATCGGCCAGGCCACATAGTCCGTCAGCCCCTCACCCTGCAACTCGCCATAGAGCGGATAGGAAGCAACTTCGCCTTCGAGACTCTGCCGCACTTCCCTACCGCCGCTGAAGATCTCGTTGATCGGGCTGTTCAGGAATTGCGACGTTGTCTCGACGCCGTAGCCGAAGGTGGTGATCTTTGCTTCCTGCAAGCCGGGACGCCAGAGGATGCGCGCGCCGAGCCATTGAGGATGCAGCGTCCGGAAATGCATCGTCGCGCGGGCGACGGGAATGCCCGAAGCTTGCAGCCGCTCGCACATCTCCACTAAGATATTGTCGATGAACCGCTGGTTGCGCGTTTCATTAATCAGCCAGTCGAGGATCTTGTGCCGGCGCACCGGCCAAAGACCGTCCTCCTCGTTCTCAACTGCCGGAAATGGATTGGATACCGGCTGCATGTCAAACTCCACGATCTCGTCCCGCCAAGCGTACACATTCGATTGCGTCTTTCGCATAGATGGTTATCGGAGGACGGATTGTAATATCAATAGTCGGATAGTTTACCTCAGCGACTAAAGTTGCAATTCCATGCGGCGGCTTTCGGTTGCTTTTATCCGCCTCCGCCCTACCCTCCTTTTGCCCGATTTGATGCAGTCGGGCGACATCATCGCTGAATTCCGGGAGGAGAATCGAATGGCACTTTTCAATATGACCCGCCGCATGGCACTCGGCCTCGGCTTGCTTGCGGCCTTGAGCGCCGGGGCCGCGCATGCCGAAGGGTTTCCGGAGCGCGCGGTTACGCTCGTCGTTCCCTTTGCCGCCGGCGGGTCGACCGATGTCGTGGCGCGCATCATAGCCGAGAAGATGTCGGAAGACCTTGGTCAGCAGGTGATCGTCCAGAACGTCGCCGGTGCGGGCGGCAATCTCGGTGCGGGCAACGTGGCTCGTGCAGAATCGGACGGCTACACCATCTTGATGGGAACGGTCGCGACGCACGCGCTGAACCCGCTGATCCTTAAATCCACGCCTTACGATCCGGAAAAGGATTTCGCGCCGGTTTCACTGCTCGTCATCGTGCCCAACGTGCTCGTCGTCAATCCGGAGCTGCCTGCAAAGAACGTCCAGGAACTGATCGCGATGCTGAAGGCCGAGCCGGACAAATGGAGCTATGCTTCCTCCGGCAACGGCACGCCGCTTCATCTTTCCGGCGAATTGTTCAATTCGATGGCCGGCGTCAAGATGCAGCACATCCCCTATAAGGGTGCAGGCCCGGCGCTGACCGATCTGCTGGGCAATCAGGTATCGATCATGTTCGATAACCTGCCGTCGTCGTCCAGCCACATCAAATCCGGCAAGCTGCGGGCGCTGGCGGTCACTACGGCGAAACGTGCTCCATCCTTCCCGGATATTCCGACCATCGCTGAGTCCGGCGTTCCGGGTTACGAGACCTATACCTGGAACGCGCTCTTCGCGCCGGCGAATACGCCCGCGGATGTTGTGGCAAAGCTCAACGCGTCCGCCAACAAGGCTCTGAAGGACCCGGCCGTTGCCGAACGCATGAAAGACTTCAGCGCCACGATCGTCGGCTCCACGCCGGAGGAACTTGGCGCACATGTGAAGGCCGAACTGGCCAAGTGGGGACCCATCGTCAAGGGTGCGAATATCCAGATGGAATAGACTCAACTTTTGCACTAGATTGTCTCCCGTTACCGAGACAACTTCCTGATAATTGGGAGAAAATCGATGTATAAGTTTGAAGTGTACAAGGATAAGGCTGGCGAATTCCGTTTCCGCTTCAAGGCTTCGAACGGGCGAATCCATGTTCAACTCGGAGGGCTACAAGGCCAAGGCATCCGCGCTGAGCGCCATTGAATCCATCAAGAAGAACGCGCCCGACGCAACGGTCGACGACCAGACCAAGGCAACGGCTTAACGAGACTGGCGGCGCTCGAAAGGCGCCGCCTCATACGGCTCTTCCCGCCACCCGGCCCGAAAAGATGCAACCGCCGAGAAAAGTTCCTTCAAGCGCTTTGTAGCCGTGCATGCCGCCTCCGCCGAAACCGGCGACCTCGCCGGCGGCATAGAGACCCGGCACCGCATCACCATTTATACTGATCACCCGCGCCGAAAGATCCGTCTGCAGACCGCCCAGCGACTTTCGCGTCAGGATATGCAGCCGCACGGCGATCAACGGCCCTGCCTTGGTATCCAGTAGCCGGTGCGGCTTTGCCGTCCGCAACAGCTTGTCGCCAATGTAATTTCGGGCGCCGCGAATGGCAGTTACCTGTGCATCCTTGGAATAGGCATTGTCGATTTCCCGGTCGCGCGCCTCGATCTGCCCTCGCAGATGCGCAGTGTCGAGCCGGTTTTCTCCGGTCAGCGCATTCATGCCTTCGACCAGTTCTTCGAGCGTCTTGCGGACGATGAAATCTTCGCCCTTCTCCATGAAGGCTTGCACCGGCCCGGGCGGGTTCTTGCCGAGCCGTTTCAAAAGCAACTGAATATCCCTACCGGTGATGTCGGGGTTCTGCTCCGAACCCGAAAGCGCGAACTCTTTCTTGATGATCGCCTTGGTCAGAATGAACCAGCTATAATCATGCCCGCTGGCACGGATCGCCTTCAAGGTGGCAAGCGTGTCAAAGCCCGGCATCGCCGGCGGAGCAAAACGGTTGCCGTCGGCATCGCACCAGAAGGACGACGGACCGGGAAGGATGCGGATGCCGTGGTTCGCCCAGATCGGATCCCAGTTCCTCACGCCTTCCGTATAGTGCCACATGCGGTCGCTGTTGATGATGCTCGCGCCGGTACGCTCGCCGATCGCCAACATGCGGCCGTCGACATAAGCGGGAACGCCCGCAACCATCGACGCAGGCGGAGGACCAAGACGCTCTACCGGCCAGTTCCGGCGCACGAGATCGTGGTCGCCGCCGATGCCGCCGGAAGTGATGATGACGGCGCCCGCACGGAATTCGAATGTTCCGGCAGCCCTGCGAACCGTTGCCTTGCCACGCGGCGCAGCATCGGGCTCGAGGATCGTCCCCTGGACGCCGCAGACGGCGCCATTTTCGACCATGAGCTCGTCTACGCAGTGGCGGAAGGCAAATGTGACGCGCCCTCTCGCCTCTGCCTCCCGAACGCGCCGGACAAATGGCGTAAGCACGGCGGGCCCCGTGCCCCAGGTCAGATGAAAGCGCGGCACGGAATTGCCGTGACCATGCGCCATGCCGCCGCCACGCTCCGCCCAACCGACGACCGGAAACCAGCGCATGCCCTGTTGATGCAGAAAGGAGCGTTTCTCGCCCGCCGCAAAATCGAGATAGGCGTCCGCCCAAAGCCGCGGCCAGTAATCCTCGGGCCGGTCGAAGCCTGCCGAACCCGCCCAATCCTGCCTGGCAAGATCGAGGCTGTCGCGAATGCCCAGGCGGCGCTGCTCGGGACTGTCAACGAAAAAAAGGCCGCCCAGCGACCAGAAGGCCTGCCCGCCGAGGCTCTGTTCGCCCTCCTGGTCGAGAATGCAGACCTTGCGTCCCCGATCTGCCGCTTCCGCCGCAGCAACAAGCCCGGCAAGACCCGCACCAACGACCAGCACGTCATATTCCATCCCGAACGCCTCCCCGCATCCATCGGCATGAAATTACGCACACGTAAACGTCAATGCAACCGCAGGACTTCCCATCGCGAATTTTTCATCGATGATTTCGAATGGGTGGCAGAACCTTTGGTGGGCCGCCCGCCCCTTGCGGCTGGAAAGGGCAGGTGTGCCTATCACCAACTATTTCTCGGTCAGCTTGAGCTCGATGCGGCGGTTGGTGCCGCGAGCTTCTGGCGTATCGCCGGGCGCGATCGGCTGGAATTCGCCAAAACCCGCCGCGACGAGCCGGTCGGAAGGCACGCCCTGCGAAATCAGGTATTTGACGACGGAGATGGCACGCGCCGAGGAAAGCTCCCAGTTGTCGCGAAAGCGGCCGGCCCCGGAAAGTGCCACATTGTCTGTATGGCCGTCGACCCGGAGCACCCAGTTGATTTCCGGCGGGATTTCCCTGGAAAGATCAAGCAGCGCAGTGGCAAGTTTCGTCATCTCCGTCGTGCCTTCAGGATTGAGATCGGAACTTCCGGAAGGGAACAGAACCTCTGACTGGAAGACGAAACGGTCGCCGACGATGCGGATGTTTTCGCGGTCGGACAGGATCTCGCGCAGGCGGCCGAAGAAGTCGGAGCGGTAGCGATTGAGTTCCTGAACCCGCTGCGCCAGCGCAACATTCAGCCGCCGGCCCAGATCGGCGATCTTCGCCTGCGAACTCTGGTCCTTCTGCTCCGATGCCTGAAGCGCCGCCTCGACGGCTGCGATCTGGCTGCGAAGGGCCGCAATCTGCTGGTTGAGAATTTCGACCTGGCTGAGCGCCCGGTCGCTTAACTGCTTCTGTTCGTCGAGTTCTTTTGTCAGGCCGCCGATGCGCTGTTGTGCCGCATCCTTTCCGCCGGAACCGGCATCGAGCAATGCCTGCAGCCGCGAGCGGTCACCTTCAGCGGTCGCGAGAGATGCCTGCAGATTGGCAACGGAATCCTCAAGATCCTGCTTGCTGCCCTTCTCAAGCGCGAGCAGCTGCGTCAGTTCGTTGATCTGGCTGTTGAGGCGGGTCAGCACTTCGTCGCGACCGGAAATCTCGCGGCTTAGAATGAACTGGCCGACGACGAAAACCGTCAGCAGGAACATGATGGCGATCAGCAGCGTCGACAGTGCGTCGACGAAACCCGGCCAGTAGTTCATTTCGCCGTGGCGGCGGCGGTTTCGGGCGAGCGCCATGGCTTACTTGCCCTCGCTCTTTTCGATCTGGCTGACGCGGTGGCTTCTCTCGGCGCCACTCTGCTTTTCCTGCGCGCCGATGCGTTCGGCCAGTCGGTCCAGCGTGCGGCGCATGGCCTTTGCCTCGTCCTGCTGCGCTTCGATCCAGTCGCGCAGCATCTGCTGTTCGTTGCGCATGTTCTTGACGAGACCCTGAATGCCTTCGGCAAGGCTTGCCATCGCGGCAACCGAGCGCTGGCTGCCGGCTCCGCCTTCTTCGGCAACCTTCTTCAGATAGTCCGACATCGCGCGAAGGTCCTCGGAAGACGTACCGGAGTCGAGCGCCGGAACGGCAATATCCGACCCGACATCGGTCACCGAGGAAAGCCAGTTTTCGAGTTCCGTGTAGAAGCGAGTCTGCGCCCGACCGGCCTGAAGATCGAGAAAGCCGAGAATGAGCGACCCGGAAAGGCCGAGCAGCGAAGACGAGAAGGCTTGGCCCATACCGGAAAGCGGCAAGGACAGACCTTCTTTGAGCGTGGTCAGCACGTCGCCGGTGCCGTTCGAGCCTGCATCCAGCGACTGAATGACGCCGCTGATCGAGCCGATCGTGCCGATGAGACCCCAGAAGGTACCGAGAAGACCGAGGAAGACGAGAAGGCCGATGAGGTAACGCGACGTATCACGCGATTCATCGAGGCGGGTGGCGATCGAATCCAGAATAGAGCGTAGCGCGGTGGTCGAAAGCGTCGCCGTTGACTTACGGTTACCGATCAGCGCCCGCATGGGGGCAAGAAGTCTCGGATTGCGGTTTACCTTGTCCGCACTGCCGGCTGCGCGAAAGGAATTGAACCAGCGCACTTCCGGACGAAGCGCCAGCACATGGCTGAAGACCAGGATGATGCCGACCGCAAGCACGCCGACGATGAGGCCGTTGAGGCCCGGATTGTGCATGAACGCTGTCTGCGTCTGCCGGAAAAGGATGGCGGCGATGAAGCCGACGATGACCAGGAACAGGAGCATCGTCCAGAGGAACGGCATCGGGCTGGAGAGTTTATAGACATAGTTGCTGCTCGGTTTTTCGGTCGAGCCGAATTCCGCCGCATTCACATTTTCCATGGTTGCGCAGCCCTCCGGATTGCTTGCAGCCGAAGACTAGATCAACATTGTGCCGAATTGAAGTGCGCGGGCAGAGAAAACCGTGTCTTTACAACAGTCGGTTTCCGACGTGTCTCACTTCGCAGGTATGGGGCGCTTGATGGTCTCGATCAGCGCCTTGTGAATATATTCATTGCCGGCGACGATCGCGCCGCCATCGAGGATATCCGTGCCGCCGTTCCAATCGGTCGCATAGCCGCCAGCTTCGCGGATAAGCAGGATGCCGGCTGCCATGTCCCAGGGCGACAGTCCCATTTCCCAAAAGCCGTCGAAGCGGCCAGCCGCGACATAAGCGAGATCGAGCGAGGCAGCGCCCATGCGGCGGATGCCGGCCACTTCGCCCATCACATGACGAAGCTCGACGAGGAACTTGCCGTGGTTGCCGCGGCCGAGATGCGGCACGCCGCAGCCGATGACGGAATCCGAAAGAACGCGGCGCGCACCGACGCGCAGCCGGCGGTCGTTCAAGAAGGCGCCGCCGCCGCGCTCGGCAGTATAGAGCTCGTCCATCGCCGGATTGAAGACGACGCCCGCAACGACTTCGCCATTGCGCTCAAGCGCGATCGACACGGCAAACGTCGGAATGCCGTGCAGGAAGTTGGTCGTGCCATCGAGCGGATCGACGATCCAGCGGTGCGCCCCGTCCGTTCCCTTGATCTCTTCGCCCTCCTCTCCAAGGAACCCATAGGTCGGGCGCGCCTTCAGGAGCTCGTCCCTGACGATCTTTTCGGCTTTCCGGTCAGCATTGGAAACGAAATCGCCGGGCCCCTTCACCGAAACCTGCAGGTTCTGCACTTCCCCGAAATCACGCCCCAGCGACTTTCCTGCCTTGACGGCAGCCTGAACCATGACATTGAGAAGAGCAGAACGGGCCATTGGGGCATTTTCCTTGGAACTGGTACGGGGTGCGCTGTCAGGGCGGGAAGGGTCCCTGATCGCCGGAAAGGGCAGCGCTCTTAATTAGATGGCGGCCTCAAGACCACAAAATCAGGCAAATTTCAAGGGGAGAGCGTTGCGGACCCTGAAAGAGGTCGCCGGCACCGAAGGCTTCGCCGATGCGCTGTTGTGAACCTCAGGGCAGGCGGCGGAACTTGTTTGCCCGGTCGATCGCCTGCTTTTGCTGAGCGTGCTCGATGCCGAGATAGAAATCCTCAAGCTCCGGATCGGGCAACCCTGCCCGGCGGGAGAGCACGTACCATTTCGCCGCTTCGACCGGGTCCGGCTTGGTGCCGAGCGCACCGATATAAAGATGTGCGAGCTTGTTCTGCGCCGCGACGTTACCGCGATTGGCAGCGAGCTTCATCCACTGAAAGCCCTTCACGAAGTCCCGCGGTCCATTTGTGCCATTGACGAGCCATACGCCGAGATCGAGCTGCGCGGTGTCGTAACCTGCGCGCGCTGCACGGGCGAGCCATTCGCGCGCCAGCTTCTTTTTCTGCTTCGGCAGATCGGCAAGCACGGAATAGATTTGCGCCACGGCATATTGGGCGTCGGCAATACCCTGCTGGGCGGACTTTTCATAGTAGGGAAGCGCGAGCTTCAGTCCTTCGGGGCCGGGATGATCGGTCGTCAGCAACTGCCCCCAGTTGAACTGCGCTGAAGGATTGCCGCCGTCGGCCGCCCGGCGCATGTAATCGTCCGCCTTCGCCTTGTCGCGCGGCACGAGCTCTCCCGCCATCAGGATCAGCGAATATTTGAACATCGCCGCCACATCGCCGCCTTCGGCGGCCTTGCCGTACCAGAATGCTGCGCTCTTCAGATCGCGACGAACACCGAGCCCGGCATACTGCATTTCCGCAATGAGCGTCTGCGCTGCCGGATCCCCAAGCTGCGCGCGCGGCAGCGCCAGCTGCATCGCCGTCAGGTAATAACCGCGCTGATAGGCGCCGTAAGCCGTATCGATCGGCCCTTTGTAATCCTTCTCCGGCGGCAGGTCCGGCAGCTTGGCGCCCATGCGATCCAGCACGCCGAGACCGGTCGAGGGCTGCGCTCCTTCCGCCGGCCGGTTGGTCTTGAACGGTTCAGCTTCCGAAGCCAGCGGACGTGTCACGACGTTGTCGACCGTCTGCGCCGAAGCGCCATACGGCAAAACAGTCGCGAAAACGGCGGCAGACAGGAGGGATCGGCGCAAACAGGCGGAGAGGATCGGCATGGCCGCGATATCAATCCCCAAACCGTGGCGCTTTTTCGTCAAGAAGTGCGTTGACCTGAGCGACGACCGACGGGGCCAGCCCCGGCTCGCCAAACACCGCCAGGCGCAATGCCACGAACTCGGCACCGGACTCGGCGACGACAAGGGCAGAAGCCGGATCGGTCCCGCCCATGACGATGCAGGGAATTTCGATCATCGAGGCCCACCATTCGCCGAGCGCCACGTTCTTCGGATGCGCCTCCGGCTTGATGTCGCCGTCGAGTTTGCCGAAGAAAATATAGTCCGGCCGTGCCTCGCCGATCTCCAAAGCCGTGTGGCGGTCGGTCGCTTTACCGCCGCCGATGATCAGCTTGCCGGCATGTTTATCGATCGCCTCGGCGATTTCGGCGGCTAAACCCGTCAAATGCAAACCGTCTGCCTTTGCGCGTCCGGCGACGCGGCTGTCGCCCGCAATTAACGCCGCTGCCCCTGCATTCTGGATGATCGGAACCAGTTTCTCGGCATGTTTCTGAAACGCGCCGGCATCGAGCCCGTATTGCGGCACGATCACCGAGGCAACGTCGCCGCCCTTCAGCGCGTCGGCGACAATATTTGCCTGCTCGTCGGCATCCGCGATGTCCGGGACGATCAGGACAAGGCGGCAGCGGTCTTCCGGTCCGGTCATGAACTCTTTCCATTTTCAGCGGGTTTCGCCAGTAGGCGGCAAATCCACACTCGTTTTGTGTGAGTAATTCCGTTAGACGGGGCTGGCAAGGGGAGGACTTGAAAAGCATGCTGCCGGAACTGTCATTCTTTTATGCCGCGGTGCCGGCCGTGCTGCTCGTCGGCCTCGCCAAGGGCGGCATGGGCGACGCACTGGCCTTGATCGGCGTCCCTATTTTAGCCCTGGTTGTCTCGCCTGTCGAAGCAGCCGCCATCCTGCTGCCGATCCTGATCTTCATGGACATGATCTCGCTCGTTGTCTGGCGCAAGCACGGCGATTGGACGACGCTGAGGATCATGCTGCCGGGTGCCCTCTTTGGCATCGCGGTCGGCTGGGCAACATCCGCACTGGTGCCCGGCAATGTCTTGCGCGTGGTCATCGGTGCAGTCACCGTACTCTTCTGCGCCCGATATTTCTGGAACAATTTCGGCCCCGGTGCAGGAAGGGTCGTCCTGCCGCGCGGCCAGCGGCCCTTGCTTGCGAGCGCCTGGGGCACGCTTTCCGGCTATGGCAGTTTCGTCGCCCATGCCGGCGGTGCGCCGTTTCAGATCTACGCCCTGCCCTTGAAACTGCCCCCACGCGAATTCATCGGCACCAGCGTGCGTTTCTTTGCCATCTTGAACGCGGTGAAACTCATTCCTTATTTTGCGCTCGGCCAGCTCGATACCAAGAATCTCGTAACATCGGCGACATTGCTGCCTTTCGCCCCGCTTGCGACCATTGCTGGCGCCTGGTGCGTTAAGCGCATGAAGCCGGAGATATTCTATCCGTTCATGTATGCGATGGCACTGATCGCAGCGCTTCTGATCATTCACGAAGGGCTTGGATTCTAGGTCCTCACGCCGGCCAAACGCCGCTCGGTTGCGGCGCACAATTTCCTTGCCCGGAGGCTGCCTTTGACGTAGCTTTTCGCCATGTCGACCACCGACCCTTTCGCCGCGATATCCGATCCGAACCGGCGGTTCCTGCTGGAGCAGTTGCGGCGCGCGCCGAGAACGGTCAACGAGCTCGCCGAAAGCCTGCCGATCAGCCGGCCGGCGGTCTCGCAGCATCTGAAGGCGCTGCTTGACAGCAACCTCGTGTCGGTAACCTCCGAGGGCACGAGGCGCATCTATGCGGTCAACAACCGCGGCTTCGACAAACTCAATCTGTGGCTTGATCAATTTTGGGCGTGAACGCCTTCGTCCAAAAGAAATGCGCCAGCCCAACTCCGCACTGTTTGGGACTGGCGCATGATTTTCTCAAAAATCGCCGGTGATTAACTAACCCATTTGAAAGATTGGATTTTATCCTCTTTATGCTGCAGGATCAGCGCGCCGGCAATCGGCATTATCGCTTAGTGAACGGATGATTTCAGACGTTGGATTTCGTCTTTGATGCGCAGCTTTCTGCGCTTGCAATCCGCAATGTCGGTGTCTTTTCTGGAGGGAGATGCCATCAGCGAATGTAACTCCTCCTCAAGAGCTACATGCTTTTTTTCGAGTGACTCAAGATGAGCTTGAACAGTCATTTGACCCTTCCTTCCTCTTGCCTTCCCCAGCCATCCATCGCTGGAGTTCTAGGCGTCAACTTTTGGAATGTGACATATTTTTACATCCTTGTCGAAGGCGAAAACGTGCTCAGTCCATGGCAAATTCATGATCAACACCAACTAGCCGCTGCCGCTATTTGGTGATAGGAGCTTGCGGAAATCATCGGCAGGCCGGACAACGTCCGAAGACGATTATGGGGAATACGAATGGCCGATCAGGAACAGGCGGAAATCAGGCTCATGGCAGCGCGCTTGCGTCAGGAGCACGAGGATTACGACGCCGCGATCAACGCCATGATTGCCATGGGATGCGACGCGCTGCGCATCCAGCGCATGAAAAAGAAGAAGCTCGCCATCAAGGACAAGCTGACCAAGCTGGAAGACCAGATCATTCCGGATATCATCGCCTGAAAGGGTAATGCCGTTGACGCTGACAGACAGACCGCCCGTCGCCATCATCATGGGCAGCCAGTCCGACTGGGAGACCATGAAAAACGCCGCCGACACGCTGGAGGCGCTGGAAATTCCTTATGAAGCGCGCATTATTTCGGCGCATCGGACGCCCGAGCGCATGGTGAATTTTGCCAAGACCGCGCGCGACGAGGGCTTCAAGGTGATCATCGCCGGTGCGGGCGGCGCCGCCCACCTTCCCGGCATGACGGCCGCGCTGACGCCGCTTCCGGTTTTCGGCGTTCCCGTCCAGTCGAAGACGATGTCCGGCCAGGACAGCCTTCTTTCCATCGTCCAGATGCCGGGTGGCATTCCGGTCGGCACTCTTGCGATCGGCAAGGCAGGTGCCATCAACGCAGCACTCTTGGCCGCCGCCGTTCTTGCGCTTTCGGACGAGGATATCGCCGAGCGTCTCGATGAATACCGCGAACGGCAAAGCGCCTCGATTGCGGAATATCCCATGGACAACCTATGACGGCAAAGACGATCGGCATCATCGGCGGCGGCCAGCTCGGCCGCATGCTTGCGATGGCCGCAGCACGGCTGAACTTCCGCACGATCATCCTGGAACCGCAAGCCGATTGTCCCGCCGCACAGGCCGCCAACCGCCAGATCGTTGCAGCCTATGACGATCCCGCCGCGCTGGCCGAACTCGCAAAGGCCTGTGACGTGGTGACCTACGAATTCGAGAATGTGCCGGTTTCCGCAGCCGAGGCCTTGGCAAGGGATGTTCCCGTCTACCCCCCGCCTAAGGCGTTGGAAGTGGCACAAGACCGTCTCGTCGAAAAGCGCTTCATCAATGAATGCAGCATCCCGACCGCGCGCTTTCACGCCGTCGACAGCCAAAGCGAGCTTGACACAGCGCTGAAGGACTTCGGCGGTCAGGGCGTGCTCAAGACGCGCCGCCTCGGCTATGACGGCAAGGGCCAGAAGGTATTCCGTTCCGCCGCCGACAGCGCAGAAGGCGTCTATGCCGGCCTCGGCGGCGTGCCGCTGATTCTGGAGAGCTTCGTCGCCTTCGAGCGCGAGATTTCGGTCATCGCCGCCCGCGCGGCGAACGGCACCGTCGTCGCCTTCGATCCGGCGGAAAACGTGCATCGCAATGGCATTCTGCACACGTCGACGGTGCCCGCGTCGATCTCAGAGGCGACCGCCGCGGCCGCACACCAGGCGGCGGAAGCAATCCTCTCCTCGCTCGGCTATGTCGGCGTCATCGGCATCGAATTCTTCGTGCTCGCAGACGGCAGCCTGATCGCCAACGAGATGGCCCCGCGCGTCCACAATTCCGGCCACTGGACCGAGGCAGCTTGCGTTGTCTCGCAGTTCGAGCAGCACATCCGCGCCGTCGGCGGCCTGCCGCTCGGCAACGCAGACCGTCATTCCGAATGCGTGATGCAGAACCTGATCGGTGACGATATCTTGAGCCTGCCGGAATGGCTGAAACGCCGCGATACCTTCGTCCACCTCTATGGCAAGACCGAATCCCGCCCCGGCCGGAAGATGGGGCATGTGACGGTACTGACGTGGAAAGCCTAGGTTTTTGCCCGAGAAAACGCCTTCATGTGGTTGACACAGACCTGAGGCCGGGTTATCTGCACGCCCAACCTAAAGAGCGCGCACAGACGCGCTTTTTGATTGTTTAAAAGATACGGGCGAATGTGAAATTCCCCCACAGAGATCGCGGATCAGAAAAATGAAGATCAAGAATTCGCTCAAGTCGCTCAAGGCTCGCCACCGTGACAACCGTCTGGTTCGCCGCAAGGGCCGCATCTACATCATCAACAAGCTGAACCCGCGCTACAAGGCTCGTCAGGGCTGATCATAGCGTGAGCCGGATTACGCCTGCGCGTTTATGCGCTGCGGGCTTTTCCGCTAGGGTCGCTTCGGTGATCACATCAAATTTTCTTTGATCTTCGGCGCTGGCGGGCTACATTGTCCGCCATGCGCTTTTTTGCTTTGACCTGCGCGGCGCTGCCGCTTGCTCTCGGTTTCCTTGCTCCTGCTTTCCCTGCCGCTGCCGCGGAGAAGGAAGTTATTGTCGACCAGTCGGATGCCAACTCCTCTCCGAAACAGCATCTCGACAATCTCTATGCCCAGCTGAAGCGCGAGCGCGATCCGGACAAGGCGGGCGGCATTGCGGAGGAAATCCGCCTCGAGTGGAATAATTCCGGCAGCGCCACTGTGAACTTGCTGATGCAGTGGGCCGACAAGGCGATCGAGGAAAAGCGCAGTCCTGCAGCCCTTGATTTCCTCGATCAGGCGATTGCGCTGAAGCCTGACTACGCCGAAAGCTGGAACCGCCGCGCAACGCTGAATTACGCCATGGGCAACTACCGGAAGTCGATGTCCGACATAGAGCACGTGCTCGATCTCGAGCCGCGCCACTTCGGTGCACTCTCGGGATTGGCGACGATTCTCAATATGTCGGGCAATGACCAACTCACCTTGAAAGCCTGGGAGCGCTTCCTGGAGGTCTACCCCGCAAACCGCGCGGCGCAGCAGCAGGCGAATACCCTCTCCGAAAAACTCGCCGGAAGCCGGACCTGACCTTGACGCCGAACCGGCATGCGCAATCTTACGGATTGGTGCCGTAACTGTTGCCGGTTCAAAGCCATGTTTGCCGAAATTTCCGCCATTCTCGTCCCCATCGCTGCCGCAATCGGGTATTCGTCTTACAAAGCCCGGCAGTTTGAACAGGCATTTCCCAATATCGGCGAACTGGCCGATATCGACGGCTACAGGATGAACGCCGTGCACATCCCCCGCCCCGACACCGCCGATCTACCGCCCCTGGTCTTTATCCATGGCGCGAGCGGCAATCTGCTCGACCAGATCGGCGCCTTCCTACTGCCGCTCGAAGGGCGCGCGGAAATGCTCTTCGTCGACCGTCCCGGACATGGCTATTCGGAACGCGGAGGACCGGAGAACGCATTTCCCTCCGGCCAAGCGGATGCGATCGCAAAGCTCATGGAAAAGCGCGGGATTGAAAAGGCGATCATCGTCGGTCACTCCTTCGGCGGCGCGATCGCCGCGGCGCTCGGCGTGCACCATCCGGAAAAGACCGCCGGTCTCCTCTTCCTTGCCCCGGCGACGCATCCGTGGCCGGGCGGCATCGACTGGTATTATCATATCGCGACCGTGCCGCTGATCGGCTGGCTCTTTAGTCGAGTTGTTGTCGTACCACTGGGCCTGTGGCGGCTGGAGCAGGTTACGCTTAATGTCTTCCGGCCCAATCCGCGCCCGGCTGATTACATCTCAAGGACTGGGCCGTCCCTGGTGTTGCGGCCGAAGACCTTCCATGCCAACGCCACCGATTTCATCAGGTTGCTTGAATATCTGAAGGCGCAATCGCCCTTCTATACCCGCATCACGGCGCCGACCGTCATCATTACCGGCGACAGCGACGGCATCGTCTGGGAGCACCTGCATTCTCAAGGCCTTGCCCGCGACATCGCCGGCTCCAAACTGCTGAAGATCAAGGGCGTCGGCCATAAGCCTGATTATCTCGCAACCGATGTCGCCATCGCCGCACTGGAAAATATCGCCGGAATGCCGCGCGATCTTGAGGCCGCCGTGCGCGTTGCCGAAGAAAGGTTGTCAGGCGGCAGCGCAATTGCCGCCTGAACGGACTTGCGCACCGCCAAAACGAAACCATATCCCTCCGAATAATTTGATGGTTTGGAGGGAAAGTGATGGCACGCTTGCGCATTAAAGCCATTTCGCTATTTACCGCTTTTGCCTTTGTCGTCTCGCCGTTCGCACCGGCTTTCGCCGCCTCGCCTGCGCCCGTCGAAGCCGAACATGGCATGGTCGTAACCGCACAGCATCTGGCGACGGATGTCGGTGTCGAAATCCTCAAGAACGGCGGCAATGCCGTGGACGCGGCAGTGGCGGTCGGCTACGCGTTGGCAGTCGTCTATCCGACGGCGGGCAATATCGGCGGCGGCGGCTTCATGACGATCCGGCTGAAGGACGGCAAGACGACCTTCCTCGATTTTCGTGAGCGCGCACCGCTGGCCGCCACAAAGACCATGTATCTCGATGCCAAAGGCGATGTCGTTCCGCGCGCCAGCCTGGACGGTTATCTCGCCGTCGGCGTACCGGGCTCGGTCATGGGCTTCGAAACGGCGCGTGAGCGATATGGCACCAAACCCCGCGCCGAGTTGCTGGCGCCGGCGATCCGCTTTGCCAAGGACGGCTTTACGTTGGAACAGGGCGACGCCGCGACTTTCGCCTCAAGCGCAAAGCGCCTCGCAAAAGATGAAGCTGCCGCAAAGATCTTCCTGAAGCCGGATGGCAAACCTTATTCCGCGGGAGAAAAGCTCCTGCAGCCCGAGCTCGCCGCGGTGCTGTCCGGTATTTCCGAGAAGGGCACGGACGCCTTCTACAAGGCCGCACCTGCCGAGGCGATCGTAAAGGCAAGCCAGACGAAAGGCGGCGTTCTCGCGAAGGAAGATTTCGAGCAATATAGCGTGCGCGAATTAAAACCGGTCGAATGCAACTACCGTGGCTACGACATCGTCTCCTCGCCGCCCCCTTCTTCCGGCGGCGTCATCATCTGCGAGATCCTGAACGTGCTGGAGGGCTACCCGCTTTCCTACATGGGTTATGGTTCGTCCGAGACAGTCCGCGCCATGGTCGAGGCCATGCGTTACGCCTACGTCGACCGCAACGCCGCGCTTGGTGATCCGGACTTCGTCGACAACCCGGTTTCGAAGCTTCTGGACAAAGGCTATGCCAAGGAAATCCGCGAGAAGATCGATCCCTACAAGGCCGGTAAATCTGTCAACCTGAAGCCGCTCGGCGCCAAGGAAAGCGTTGAAACCACCCATTATTCGATCATCGACGACGAGGGCAACGCGGTCGCCGTCACTTATACGCTGAACGGCTCCTTCGGTGCCGGCGTGGTTGCCCCCGGCACCGGTATCCTGCTCAACAACGAAATGGACGACTTCACCTCGAAGCCGGGCGTGCCCAACCTCTACGGGCTCGTCCAGGGCGAGGCCAACGCCATCGCGCCGAAGAAGACGCCGCTCTCCTCCATGAGCCCGACGATCATCTCCAGGGACGGCAAGCCCTTCATGGTGATCGGCAGCCCCGGCGGCTCGCGCATCATCACCATCACGCTGGAAGCGATCCTGAACGTTGTCGATTTCGGCATGGACATCAGCCAGGCCGTCAATGCACCGCGCATCCATCATCAATGGCAGCCGGACAAGATCTATCTCGAACCCTATACCCTTTCTCCGGATACGATAAAGACGCTCGCCGCCATGGGCTACAGCTTCGACGATGGCAGTGGTCCGCCCCAATGGGGCCAGGCGGCCGGCATCCTTGTCGGCGGCAAGAGCATTGCCGATATCGAGAAGGGTGGCGGCGCGCGCTATTATGGTGCGATGGATAGCCGCGCCACCGAGGGTGCGGCAAAGGGATATTAAGCGCCGGCTGGGCTACCGGATCCGGGCGCGTACATAATCTCCTTTGATGTTCACCAGCGGGCGCGTGCCCGGGACGCTTGGAACGAGGCTGTCAATGTAGGACGCCTTGGCGGTCACAGTGTAATCGACTGGGACATCCTTGCCGAATCCGAGATAGGCATCGAGCGACTGTGCGGCGATCTCGATCTTTTCGTCGTGTTTGACGGCATCGTAGGTGAGGTTTGCGCGAACGGCGGCGCCGGAGATATCGACGCTGGAAGCGTGGCCGTCGAGCGTGATGTCCGCCGCCTTTCCCGACGTGCCAAGACTTGCGAAGTCGCCGTTCAGTTTCGCCACGAATACCTGCTGCTCGATGCGCACGGCGCTGCCGGGCGGGACATTCGCCGATACTTCCGGCGAGCAATCGGCAATGTCGCTCCAGGCCGACATCGCTACGTCGAGCGTCAATGTCGCTCCGTCGATTTCTGCCCGGCTCTCGTCCTTGCAGATATTGAAGAACCAGCTCGAATACCAGGATGAAAACCAGCCGCTCCGGCGGCCGCTGGTTGCTGCACGATAGGGCTCATCGGATTTCGTGGTGATCTTGATTGAGCTTGCATCGCCAATGATCACGATCGTGCGGATGCTGGAAACATCAAAGGTCTCGCCGAGCGGCCTCACATCAGCGAAACTGGATATCAGCATCATGAAAAACAGGGGAATGGACAGGACTATCGACATCGGCTTTCTCCTTGATGGTGCCGTCGAAATGACCGGCCATATCAGGTTGCCTTCCAGTCCTCTTTGTTGAGACCTGAATCATGATCCGGGTCGCCTGCAATTGCGATCGAGGCCATTCTCGTGCTGATATCGAACCATCGAACCCGGACGCCGCCTCATGATCTTTGTTCCGCTTCCCTTCGTCGTTGCACTGCTGCTCTTCATCGTCCAGATCCGCCTGCTGCGGCAGGAGGACTGGCGTGCGCCGGAAAAGCGGCCGTTCCTGCTTCTCATCGGCATCTACGCGCTGCAGTCCGTGCTGATCGGAATTCGCTGGGGCTACGACGTCCTCGCGATCATGCCGGCACAAGCCATTCTGGCGGCGATGATTGCCGCACTCGCCTGGGTCAGCTTCCGGAGCCTGACGCTGGAAGGGCCGCGCTCATTCGCTCACCTGTGGCCTCATGCCCTTCCAGCGGTTCTGATCGCCGCCCTGCTGGTATTTTGGCGCGAGCCGGTGGGCGTTGCCTTGACCCTCATCTTTTTTGGCTATGGAGCGGCCCTGCTCTGGCTCGCGCGCCATGGCCCGGACGGACTTATCGCATCGCGGCTGGACGGCGCGCTACTTTCCTATCGTTCGCTCCTGATTACCGCAGCGGCGCTCATTGCTGCCGCCGTCGCCGATATCTACATCAGCCTGGACTTCGACCGCACCGGCGGGACACATGGCGGTGCCATCGTGGCGCTCGGCAACGTCATCACGCTCCTGGTTCTCGGGGGTGCTGCGTCCATCGCCAGCGGCGGCCAACCGGCGGAGGAGCAGAGCCTGGAAACACCCCCCACCCCGCCGCTGATGCCGACGGAAGAGGACGGCGCAGTTGCTGCCTCCCTCGATGCACTGATGCAATCCCGCGAGATCTATCGCGATCCCGAGCTCAACCTTAACCGCATTGCGCGAAAGATGAGTCTGCCTGCCCGCCGCGTATCGATTGCCGTCAACCGCATCCACGGCGTCAGCGTCTCGCAATATGTCAATGAGTTCCGCATCCGTTCGGCCTGCGATCAACTGATCAAGACGGATGAACCGGTAACGCGCGTGATGTTCGATTCCGGCTTCATCAGCAAATCGAACTTCAATCGCGAGTTCCTGCGCGTGACCGGCACGAGCCCGACCGACTTCCGGCGCCGGCGCATCATCGGCATGGCTGACATCGCTGATGCGAAAGTGCCGGCTTTTGTGTCACGGTGACAAAGTCTGCGTTCACAAGTGAAGGCGGGCATCATATTCATGGATGAACTATCAGCCGAAAGAGTTCACAATGGCCAGCATTGAAATGATCGTCGCCGCTCGCGCCCGTCTGCGGGGCCATGCACGGCGAACGCCGCTTCTTTCTTCCCCATTCCTCAACGAGATCGCCCGAAGGCATGTCTTCGTGAAGGCGGAATGTCTGCAGCATTCGGGCTCGTTCAAGTTCCGCGGCGGCTGGTCGGCCGTTTCCGGCCTTGATCCTACAGTGCGTGCGAAAGGCGTTATCGCTTTTTCGTCCGGCAACCACGCGCAGGGCGTCGCCCTTGCCGCAAAGCTTCACGGCATTCCCTCCGTTATCATCATGCCGTCCGACGCGCCGGCGCTGAAGATCGACAATACCCGCGCTTTCGGTGCCGAAGTGGTGCTTTACGACCGCGCAAATGGGGATCGCGATGCGATCGGCGCCCGGTTTTCGGCTGAGCGCGGCCTCACTCTGATCAGGCCTTTCGACGAGCCGTTGGTGATTGCCGGCCAGGGCACGACCGGGCTTGAAATTGCCGAACAGGCAGAAGAGGAAGGCGTGAAGTCGGCAGAAGTGCTTGTTCCCTGCGGCGGCGGCGGGCTGACGTCCGGCATCGCGCTGGCGCTCGAAGCAAGTGCGCCGGGCTTCACCGTGCGGCCCTGCGAGCCGAAAGACTTCGACGACACCACGCGTTCACTGGCCTCCGGCAGGATCGAACGCAACGCGGCGATGACGGGCACGATCTGCGATGCGATCATGACACCGGAACCCGGCAAGATCACCTTCCCGATCCTGCAGCGGCTCGCAGGCGCGGGCATTGTCGTCACCGACGAAGAGGCGCTGCGCGCCATGGCGCTCGCATTCAAACGGCTGAAGATCGTCGTCGAGCCCGGCGGGGCGGTTGCGCTTGCCGCTGCCCTTTTCCATGGCGAGGCCCTCGAAAGCGACAACGTCATCGCCGTGACCTCAGGCGGCAATGTCGATGCGGATATCTTTGCCGCCGCTCTCAAGAAATACGGCTAACCCAGCGAAGTTGCCGCCTACGCATTCTCCGATACCCGTTGCGGCATGAAATCCGAGATCGCCTCGCCTACCGCCCGCAGCAAGATCGAAGCGAGCCGTGCCGTCGCCGGATCAGGGTCAGCTTCCGCGCGGTGAAGCACGAGACCCAACGACGGCAGCTCCGGCAATCCCAGTTCCGCGGGCTTCAGCGGCCTGACCTTTGCCGGCAAGCCGATCGGGGTGCGTATTGTCACCCCCAACCCGGCCGCGGTCGCAGCCCACAGCCCGCCGAGGCTCGGGCTGACGAAGGCAAGCCGCCAGGCAATATTGGCCCTGTCCAGCGCATTCGTCGCGGCGGTTCGCAGGAGACAGGGCGCCTCCAGCGAGGCGAGTGGCAGCGGCTCGCCGCTTGCGGCATTCCAGCCGGGCTCACCTGCGGCAGGACCGATCCAGCGCATCGGCACCTCGCCGATCTTTTCGCAATGGGCCGTCAGGGTTGCATCGCTCCAAGCGAGCGCCAGATCGAGTTTCCCCGTTGTGACCCGCTCGAGCAGTTCCGCGTTGCGGACGACTCGCGCCTCGATCCGCACCTTCGGATGGGCGCGGGCGAAACGGCCCAGAACATCGGGAAGCAGATTTTCGCCGAAGTCCTCTTGTAGGCCAAGCCGCACCCAGCCTTCCAACTCGACGCTTTGGACGGCCACTGCCGCTTCGTCGTTAAGGTCGAGCAGCCGTCGGGCGTAGGCGAGCATCGTCTCGCCCGCCTCCGTCAACGCCAGGCCACGGCCCGCCTTGCGGAAAATCGGCGTACCGGCCTGCTCCTCCAGTTTCTTGAGCTGTGCGCTGACGGCCGAGGTGGAGCGCCCAAGCCGGTCCGCCGCCTTCGCAAAGTTCCCGAGTTCCATTCCAGTCGCGAAGGTTCGAAGTACATCGAGGTCGAAGACCATCCTACGCATCGCTTAATCCCATTTTTCAGGACAATTGATCCACAAAATTCTGATTTTCTGCATCATCGTGGCGTGCGAGGATTATGAAGTCAAGGTTGGATTAGCAAGGAAAAGGAGGCTCCAATGCCTTTCGTTCGAATCTCTCTGCTGAAAGGCAAGTCGCCGGATTATCTCCGTGCCCTCTCAGACAACATTCATCGTGCCATGGTCGAGACGTTCGACGTCCCTCCGAATGACCGCTTTCAGGTCATTCATCAGCATGAGCCTGGTGAACTGATCTTCGACCGCCACTATCTCGGGGGCCCGCGTTCGGACGATTTCGTGCTTTTTTCCATCACCGCGGGCAAGCCCCGCACGACCGGGATGCGCAAGGCCTTTTACCGGCGTGCGGCCGATCTGCTTGGACAGTCTCCGGGCCTGAGACCTGAAGATGTGATGATCGTGGTCAATACCACCTCTCCGGAAGAATGGTCCTTCGCCAATGGCGAAGCCTCGATGACGGAACAAGGTTGGCAAATCCGAGCGCTCGCGCCCATGGAGCCATCCCGATGATCGCCATGCAATACGGCTTCACGCTGCCGGCAGATTATGACATGACGATCATCGATCGCCGGATCCGCGACAAGGGGCCAATGCTGGACGGCTTTTCGAATCTTGGATTCAAGGCCTACCTCAGCGCCCGCAAGGGCGAATTCGGCAGCCGGGAGAACCTCTATGCTCCATTCTATCTTTGGAAGCAGCCGCAAGGCGCCAGCGATTTCCTCGCCGGGCCCGGTTTCGAAGGGCTGACGCAGTCTTTCGGCTGGCCGCAGGTAAGGCACTGGATGGTATGGAATGCCGAGGTCGCGGACTTGCGAGCCGCAAAGTTTGCAAGCTGCGATATCCTGCCGATCCCTGCCTACGCGCCGCTTGCCGAAATCCGCAAGGAGGAGGTCACGCGGTCACATGCTGAAGCGGCGCGACGCGGCGTGCTGGCCTCGATATCCGCCTTCGAGCCGTCCGGCTGGAGCCTTGTGCGCTTCACGCTTTTTCGCGACATGCCGTTGATCTCCAACGGAGACCAGATCTATCGCGTCGGCCATGTCTCCTTGCCGTAGGTCAGGCGGTCGCGCGCCGATAAAATGCCAATGACCCGGCGAGCGCGATGAGTGCGCCGCCGCTGATACGGTCAAGCCACATGGCGCCGGAGTTCTTGAGTAGGCGGACAGCCTGCGCGCCGAAGGCGGCGTATCCGAACATGATCACGAAATCGATCGAGGCGAAGATGAGGGCAAGCACCGTATACTGAGCAGGCTGCGGCAGCGTAGGATCGATGAACTGCGGCAGGAAAGCCGAGAAGAACAGGTAGCCCTTGGGATTCGTGACTGCCACCATGAAGCTTTTCAGCCCGATCGCAAAGGCTGAAGCGGCGCTGCCGGCGCTTTCCACCTTCATTGCCGTTTCGATCGTCCCCTGAGAGCGCAGCATCATGATGCCGAGAAAGGCAAGATAGGCGGCACCCAAATATTTCAGCACGGAGAACCAGAATTCGGAGGCCGCAAGCAGCGCACCGAGGCCGATCGCCACAGCACCGATCAGAACGAAATCCGAAAGCACGGCACCCAGCATGCCGGCAATCGCCCGGCGAGTGCCGTAACGCGAACCGTTGGTCAGCGCCAGGAGCACGGTCGGCCCCGGCGTTGCGATACCGACAAAGGAAACCGCGGCGTAAGCAAGAAGCGTGACGATATCCATAGGTCCCTCCAGAGCTCGGATATCGGAAGCTTGCATTTGCCGGGATCGCGATCAAGCCGAAAACGAAAAGCCCGTTTCCTTCCGAGGCAGCGAGCTGGTTCGAGCCAACGCGAACGGATCACATGCCGCTTTGGCCGTCGGAGCCGATATAGGCGATACGGAGCATGTTGGTGGCGCCCGGCGTTCCGAGCGGCACGCCGGCCGAAATGATGATACGGTCGCCCGGCTTGCCGAAACCCTCGCCGGCGACGATGCGGCAGGCCCGGTTGACCATGTCGTCGAGATCGGTCGCGTCATGCGTGACGACACAGTGCAGGCCCCAGACGATCGCCAGCCGGCGGGCTGTCTTGATGATCGGCGAGAGCGCCAGAACCGGCACCTGCGGGCGCTCGCGCGAAGCGCGCAGGCCCGTAGTGCCCGACGAGGTGTAACAGACGATCGCCGAAAGCTTCAGCGTCTCGGCAATCTGGCGGGCGGCGAGAGAAATCGCATCGGCACCGGTTGCTTCCGGCTGGGCGCGCTGGGCATAGATGATGCCCGGATAATGCGGTTCGCGCTCGATGGCGCTGGCAATCGACGCCATCGTCGCAACGGCTTCGACCGGATAGTCGCCCGCGGCGGATTCAGCCGAAAGCATGACGGCATCGGCGCCTTCGAAAACGGCGGTCGCGACGTCCGAGACTTCGGCGCGTGTCGGCACCGGCGCGGAGATCATCGATTCCAGCATCTGGGTCGCGACGACGACCGGCTTGCCGGAGCGGCGGCAGGCGCGGATCAACTGCTTTTGGATGCCCGGAACGGATTCGAGCGGCATCTCGACGCCGAGATCGCCGCGGGCGACCATCAAGGCATCCGAGAGTTCGATGATTTCTTCGATGCGCTCGATTGCCTGGGGCTTCTCGATCTTCGACATCAGGCCGACCCGACCCCTGGCGATCTTGCGGACCTCCGCGAGATCTTCCGGGCGCTGGACGAAAGAGAGCGCGACCCAGTCGACGTCATCGGTCGCCAGAACGGCATCGAGATCGGTACGGTCCTTCTCCGTCAGAACGCCGACGCCGAGCAGTGTGTCTGGAAGGCTGATGCCCTTCCGGTCCGATATCTTCGTGCCGGAAATGACCGTCGTAACGATGCTCTTTCCGTCGCACTTTTCGGCGCGCAATGCGAGCTTGCCATCATCGATCAGCAGACGGTGGCCGGGCTTGACGGCTTCAAGAATTTCCGGATGCGGCAGGAAGACACGGCTTGCATCGCCGGGTGCGTCATCGTTGTCGAGCGTAAATGTCTGGCCCGGCTTTAGTTCAACCTTGGTTTCCGCAAACTTGCCGACACGAAGCTTCGGCCCCTGCAAATCGGCCAGGATGCCGATCGGACGGCCGGAGCGGGCCTCGACGGCGCGAATACGCTGGATCAGAGTGCGCATCAGGTCATGGCTTGCATGGCTCATGTTGATACGGAAAACGTCGGCACCGGCCTGGTGCAGCTTTTCGATCATCGCTTCTTCGCTCGAGGCGGGGCCGAGCGTCGCGAGGATTTTCACTTTGCGGTTACGCTTCATCAATTCGGACTTTCTTGCGTGCCGGGAGTGTCGGAAAGTTGAACCATCCAGCTGCCCTGGCGGCCCGTGTCATATTCCTTGAATCCCATCCTCTGATAACCGCGGGCATAGCAGTCCTGCACGCCCGCGATCTTGAACTCGTTTTCCGCTACGCACATCTGGATGTCACCCGTCCAACGTCCCCCCCGGGCGGCATCCTCTGCGTAGAGGTAATAGTATCGCGACTGCAATTCTCCTTCGATCAGCGTCGCGCAGGTCGTTGCCGGGACCTGCCACCAGCCTTCCGTGATCCACCCGTCCTTGGCACGGTATCCGATCGCCACACCCACAAGGTTCTGCGTGCCGTTGCAGACGCGAAAATCGGCGCGCGCAACATCGGCAGCGAAAAACGGTGAGAGGGCAGCGAATGCAAATAAGGCGAAACGGGCAATCCCGGACCGGGTGAGGAAACTTGGTGCGGCTTGCATCAACACGGCTTCCGAATGGCTCCCACGGTTATTCGTTGTCCGTGCCTTCTTGCGCCGCCATCAAACGAATGTCAACGCGATGCTAATCGATTATATTCCTTTCATAACCTGCTCGTGATCACTGACTTGCCGCGGGCTGGTGCGCATTGCGCTTGAACCTGCAGCATGTGCATGCGATCAGTGACGGCGAGCGCCAAATGACGATCGGCAATTCCCTGATGAATCCCTTCCAATCCTTCGAAATTCTACCTGGAGATCATGACAGCGGCATGGTGATTCTGGGCGATCACGCGATGAACCGCCTGCCTGAACGGTATGATAGGCTCGGGCTTGCCGAATCCGTCTTCTCCCGCCATATCGCCTATGACATAGGCATCGAAGGCCTGGTGCGGGAGCTTTCCGCGAGGCTGGGGGTTCCGGCCGTTCTTGGCGGCTTTTCGCGGCTTCTAATCGACCCGAACCGCGGCGAGGACGACCCGACGCTGATCATGAAGATTTCCGACGGCGCGATCATTCCTGGCAATCATCCGATCACGGATGAGGAGTGGAACTACCGCATCGAGGCCTTCCACCGGCCCTATCACAGTGCCGTTTCCAAGACGATCGACAAGGTCGCCAACGCGACCGGCAAGGCGCCGCTCGTGCTCTCGCTTCATTCCTACACGCCTGCCTGGAAAGGCGTACCGCGGCCATGGCATGCCGCCGTCCTCTGGGACAGCGACCACCGCGCCGTCGCCCCTCTGCTTGACATGCTGAGCCGCGATCCCGATCTGATGGTCGGCGACAACGAGCCGTATGACGGCGCACTCAAAGGCGATACGATGTACCGGCACTGCATGGTCACCGGCATACCGCATGCGCTGCTCGAGATCCGTCAGGACCTGATCGGAAACGAGGCCGGCATTTGCGAATGGGCCGAACGCCTGGCTCCGATCTTCGCGGCTATGAATGCCGATCCGGCGCTGCATGAATACGATGTCCATGTGTCGCGCACCGGCCCTTACGAATGAAGGAGAGCGAGATGACCGCACTCAGCAAGGAACAGCAGACCGAATTCGAAGCTGCCGCCTTCCGCCGCCTTGTCGCGCATTTGCGCGACCGGAGCGACGTTCAGAATGTCGACCTGATGAATCTGGCGGGTTTTTGCCGCAACTGCCTGTCGAACTGGTATCGCCAAGCCGCCGAGGCTGAGGGCGTGCCGCTGTCGAAGGACGAATCGCGCGAGATCGTCTACGGCATGCCCTACGAAGACTGGAAAAACCTGCACCAGAACGAGGCCTCGGACGCACAAAAAACTGCATTTGAACTGAACAAGCCGCACAAATAGGTTCATGACGCCCGATTGGACTTGACCGCGGCGCAGCTTCGCGGCAGTCACTCCCCACCGAATTCAAGACGAGAAAATCAGGAGAACACGATGTCCGATGCTCATGGCGTCGCCCGCGATCAGCTTCGCGCTTTCATCGAGCGCATTGAACGGCTGGAAGAAGAAAAGAAGACCATCGCCGACGATATCAAGGACGTCTACGGCGAAGCAAAGGGCATGGGTTTCGACACCAAGATCCTGAAGAAGGTCGTCGCCCTTCGCAAGAAGGACGAGCAAGAGCGCATGGAAGAGGAAGCCATCCTCGATACCTACCTGCACGCGCTCGGCATGATCGAGTCCCCGCCGGAAGGCTGAGGATTGCCATTGGCAGTTTTCAAAGCCGCCGGATTTACCCCGGCGGCTTTTTGAATCATGCTTTGGAATTAGCCCGCTGTTTTCCCATTGTGCTTTGCATCCGGCGCGATAATATCCCTCCGCCGCATACTGGAGCCGCGTCCGGTTCCGCTTAATATTCAGTTATTTGACTTAATTGTAGCAAGCGGCTGCCGGTTTTTTCTTTGCTGCGCCTCGCACACACAATGCATGCATTCCTATTTCAGACATGCGCGAAGCCGCGAGCTTCGCTCACTCCCATCCGGTGCCTCGCATGGCGCCGAGATCAAAGCCGAAGCGAAAATCAACCCTGCTCAAGAGGAACTTAAATCATGTCGATGATTACCACGAAGGACGGAACGGAGATTTTCTACAAGGATTGGGGCAAGGGCCAGCCTATTCTTTTCTCCCACGGCTGGCCGCTTTCGGCCGACGCCTGGGATGCGCAAATGGTCTTCTTCGGCAATAACGGCTACCGCGTCATCGCACATGACCGTCGCAGCCACGGCCGTTCGAGCCAGACCTGGGATGGCAACCACATGGACCAGTACGCCGACGACCTGGCCGAACTGATCGAGACGCTCGACCTCAAGGATCTGATCATGATCGGCCACTCCACGGGTGGCGGCGAAGTCACCCATTACCTCGGCCGCCACGGCACGAAGCGCGTCGCCAAGGTCGTGCTGGTGGGCGCCGTGCCGCCGCTGATGGTCAAGACCGACAAGAATCCCGGCGGCTTACCGCTTGAAGTCTTTGATGGCATCCGCAAGGGCACGCTCGAAAACCGCTCGCAGTTCTACAAGGATCTCGTGACGCCCTTCTACAGCTACAATCGCGATGGCGCGACGTTCTCCGAAGGCATCCGCGACAGTTTCTGGATGCAGGGAATGATGGGCGGATTGAAGGGGCAGCTGGATTGCATCCACGAATTCTCCGAGGTCGATTACACCGACGACCTCAAGAAGATCGACAAGCCGACGCTCATCATTCATGGCGACGATGATCAGATCGTGCCGATCGGTGCTTCCGCATTGGAGTCCTCGAAGATCGTCGAGGGCTCTATTCTCAAGGTCTATCGGGGCGCTCCCCACGGTCTTGCTGAGACGCATACCGACCGCTTCAACAAGGATGTACTCGACTTCCTGAAGGCCTGATCCTTCGGGCCATCAATCCTCCCGCCTCCAGTGCGGGAGGATGTGCCCAGCGCATAAACAAAGACCGCCGGATTTCTCCGGCGGCCTGTCGTTCATTTTGATAGATTCGCTCAGTTCGTATTGAACTTGCGCACTTCCATGAAGTTCACCGCCGAGCCGCTGAAGCGGGCCGGATCGATGGAAGCGGTCTTGACGTTGAAGCCTTCGGCGTAGACGGCGGTCGGCTGGGCGCGAAGCGTCTGGCTGACGAAACGGGGTGCCTTGACCGGCTTCGTGATCATTTCCATGCGGGAATTGGTCAGCGCCCACTGCGAAATTATCTTCTGGGTCAGCTTCGGCTCGGTACGGACCGTCGCGCGGCTTGCGTCGGCAGCGGCAGCAGCCTCCTTCGTCGGGCGCCCGCCCTTGGTTGCAACGCCATTGGCAGTGGAGTCTTCGGAAATCTGCTGTAGGTCGAAGGCGTCGCCGAAGCTTGCGGATTTGACAGGAGCAAGTGCGGCAAGTTGCACCGGTGCCTTATTCTCAGCCGGCTTGGCGGCAGGCATCGCTGCGCTGATGGCCTGCTCGACGGTGGCCGGCGCAAGGGCAGCCACCCGCCTATCGACTGCATTGTTCTGATCAAGCGCTTGAGCCAGTGCCGGAGAAAGCCGGTCCGCTTCGGCTTCGTCCGCATCCGCTTGCGGATCGATTGCTGCCGCCGCAAGCAGATTTTCGGCGACCGCCGGACGTTCGGCCGGGGTTGGAACCATCGGATCGTTGGATGCGACTTCCGCATCACCTGGCGCGTTGCGCGGGCCAAGCAGCGAGGGAACCGGAACGTGATAGGCGCTGAGATCGGCGAACTGCTGCGGCTGGCCTTGCTCTTCGGTGGCAGCGGCAAGTGCCTGCTGTGCAGCATTGCCGGAATTCGGTGAAACGAGAGCATTTGCAACTTCGCCGCCGGCAAGCTGACCGGCAAAGGCTGGACGAACCTGGGGCACCGGTGCATTCACGGCGGCAACCTCAGTCGGCTGCGGCTCAGCCGCGGCAGCAGGCGCTTCGGCCTTCGGCGGCGTTGCCCTTGCAACGGCGACCGGAGCGGAATCCTCCGCGCTATCCTCTTCCTCGTCTGCGCCGCCGCCAAAGAGTGCAGCGAACAATGTCTTCGGCTTTCTCGTCTCGGCATCGCCGCCGCTTGCCATGACAAGCTGATTGGTGCTGACCCGGCGCTTATAGTCGGCCATCGCCTGCTGGTAGCCCGGCAGGGGCTTGCCGTCCGACGGGATATGAATGGTGTTGCCGTTCGGGAAAAGCTGCGCCAGCTCCTGGCGGCTCATGCGCGGCCAGGCGCGAACGCCGCCGACATCCATGTGCACGAAGGGAGAACCGGACTTCGGATAGAAGCCAACGCCGCCGACCTGCATTTTCATGCCGATCGCACGCAGCTTTGCAAGCTTCACATCCGGAATGAAGAAGTCCATCGCCTTGCCGAGCATATGCTGGCTCTTCTCGGCAACGCCGGAATTGCGCGAACGGGACTTGAGCATTGAATTGGTGGCGGGCGAACGGAAGCCGCAGACAACGTTGATGTAGTCCCTGGAACCGCTCTGGCGGTAGACTTCCCAGATCAGATCGAAAAGATGGGGGTCCATCTTCGTCGGCTGGTTCTTGCGCCAGTCGCGAAGGAATCGATTCAACTGCCCAAGGCCCTTCGGGTCGAACCTGCCATTGCGTTTGTAGGTGATGACGGCCTTTTCGCCGGTATGGATGAAATAGAGTTTCAGACTGCGCGTTTCGCCCGCTGCTTCGGACGGCGTGCCAACGAATACTGGTGAGGAAACCGCGAGTGCGAGAAGGACAGCCATGGCCGTCCTAACCGCCTTTCCGCCAATGTCGGCGCACACTGTACGCCAGCTCAAGCGCGAAGGCTTGGTGTTCTCATTCAGATCCGGCAAACTCAATCCCCGTCAGACTGCCCAGGTCCCCGAACTGTCCCAATGACTGTCAATTGCGGTGACACGATGGCAAAAATGCCACACTCGATCAACCTTTTCTTTACATAGTCAACGATCGACTAACAAGTAGTTTATATCGGGTAACAAAACATGCTTGCGGGAATATTAATGGAACGCCGCTTATGCCGCATCTTTCTGGGGATTGTCGGGATCGATGCCGTAATCCTTGAGCTTTCTGTAAAGCGTTGAGCGTCCGATGCCGAGTTTTCTGGCCACTTGACTCATCTGGCCGCGATAGAATTTAAGCGCGAATCGAATCAATTCTTCCTCGACATCGGCAAGTTTGCGCACCTCGCCCGCCGGATTGACGCTTGCGATCGCATTCTCCGGCATCTCGTCGTGGTGCCCGCGCGACTCGCTCGCAGAGACCTGCGGAACGTGAAATTCCGCAAACTCCACCTCGTGCTCGCGATATGTATTGTCGGCAACCAGCGCCAGGTGATCGACCACGTCATATTGCGGCAGCTGGGCAGCGATCTGCGGAAAATCCGCTTCGCTGAGCTCGTGGCCTTCGGCGAGCACGACGGCGCGGAAGATCGCGTTCTCGAGCTGGCGGATGTTGCCCGGCCAGTCATAGGCCGTCAGCAATGCCAACGCACCCGCGCTGACCGTCATGCGATGGCCATTTTTCTGTTCGGACGAGAAGCGGTCGGCAAAGACGCGCACCAGATTCGGAATGTCCTCCTTGCGCTTGCGCAGCGCCGGAATGGTGATCGGAAAGACATTGAGGCGATAATAGAGATCTTCGCGGAAGTGGCCGTTTTTCACTTCCTCGATCAGGTCCTTGTTCGTCGCGGAAATGAGCCGGACATTGACCTTGTGCGCCGTGCGTGCGCCGACGGTCTCGACTTCGCCCTGCTGCACGGCTCGCAGCAGCTTGACCTGCACGTCGAGCGGCAGATCGCCGATTTCATCGAGGAAGATCGTGCCGCCGTCGGCCTCCATGAACTTGCCCGTATGGCGCTCGGTTGCACCGGTGAACGCGCCCTTTTCATGGCCAAAGAGGATGCTCTCGACGAGGTTGTGCGGAATGGCGCCGCAGTTCACCGTGACGAAGGGCTTACCCGAGCGGTCGCCGCCTGACTGGATGGCACGCGCAACCAGCTCCTTGCCGACGCCGGACTCGCCTTCGAGCACGACCGGAATGTTGGATTGCGCCGCACGCTGCGCCAGATCGATGACGCGGATCATCGCCGGGCTTGCCGAAACAATGTCGTCGAAGCCGACGAGGCCGGAGCGCGAACGGCGGCCCGAGCGGGCCCGCACTTCGCGCTGGTCCAGCTTCATTGCGTTGGCGATCGAGGTTGCGATTCGCTCCGGTGAAACGGGCTTGACGACGAAATCGAAGGCGCCGGCACGCATGGCCTGCACGACCGTTTCAATGCCGCCCTGCCCGGTCTGCACGATCACCGGGATCTGCGTGCCGAGTTCATGGAGCGCTTCGAGGAATTCTAGGCCGGTCATTTCCGGCATCATCAGGTCGAGAAGGATGACGTTGAAGAGACCACTGTCGCGCTTCACCATCTCCAGGCCGATGCGGCCGTTCTCAGCCTGATGGACGACATGCCCGTGACGCTCGATTGCGTTCTTCAGCAGACGGCGTTGCACCGGGTCGTCCTCGACCACGAGAATCTGCCCTGCACCCTTGAGCTCACTATAACCGGTCATTGTCGCCTCACTTCATGCGAAACCTGCGGGCACTCTGGCAGAAAGGCTTGAACATCCAGTTTTGAGAAATAATTGCATTTTAACGATTGTGGCGATACCGAATCCGTATCGAAGCGGGCCTCCAGCATCCCGAAAGCCCCTTGATACGGGGCCTTCCGGCGCTTAGACAGTCAGACCTGTTCGAAATGAGGAAGAGGAACCCAGCCATGAATTTCGTGCTCCCCGGCGCCGGTCTTAATTTTTCGGCAACAGTTGCCTCGGCCGCGACCGATCCGGCGCTCGGCGACCTCCCGGTCTGGAAGCTGCAGGATCTCTACCCTTCCGCCACCTCGACCGCCTTCACCAGCGACATGGAAAAGGCAGGCCGCAACGCGCTCGCCTTCGAGGAAAAATGGAAAGGCAAACTTGCCGATGCAGCGGCCCAAAAAGGCGCCGGAGGCATCGGCGAGGCGCTGAAGGAATATGAGGCGCTGGACGATCTCATCGGCCGTCTCGGCTCTTTTGCCGGCCTCACCTATTTCTCCGATACGACCAACCCGGTAAACGGCAAGCTCTACGGCGACGTCCAGGCGAAGATCACCGAATTCTCCGGCCACCTTCTCTTCTTCGCGCTTGAGCTGAACCGCATCGACGACGCGGTGATGGACGCATGCATGGCAAACGACCCTGAGGCCGGCCATTACCGCCCCTGGCTGATCGACCTGCGCAAGGACAAGCCCTACCAGCTGGAAGACAAGCTGGAACAGCTCTTTCTCGAAAAGTCGATGACGAGTGCGGCTGCGTTTAACCGCCTCTTCGACGAGACCATGGCCGAGCTCCGCTACAATATCGACGGCGAGAAAGTGCCGCTCGAAGTCGCGCTCAATCTTTTGCAGGACGAGGATCCGGAAGCGCGCCGCAAGGCGGCAATGGCGCTCGCCGAAACCTTCAAGGCGAATATCCGCACCTTCACGTTGATCACCAATACGCTTGCCAAGGACAAGGATATTTCCGATCGCTGGCGCGGCTTCGAGGATATCGCCGACAGCCGCCATCTGGCAAACCGCGTCGAGCGCGACGTGGTCGATGCGCTGGCAGCTGCCGTCAAGCAGGCCTATCCGCGCCTTTCGCACCGCTATTACAAGATGAAGGCGAAGTGGCTCGGAATGGACCAGATGAATTTCTGGGACCGCAATGCGCCCTTGCCCGAAACCTCCAATGCAGTGATTTCCTGGGGCGAAGCGAAGGACACCGTTCTTTCGGCCTACGGCAATTTCGCGCCGGAAATGGCGGCCATCGCCAAGCGCTTCTTCGACGAGCAGTGGATCGACGCGCCCGTGCGTCCCGGCAAGGCGCCCGGCGCCTTCTCTCACCCCACGGTTCCCTCAGCGCATCCCTATGTGCTGGTCAACTACATGGGCAAGCCGCGGGATGTGATGACGCTTGCCCATGAACTCGGCCACGGCGTTCATCAGGTGCTGGCCGGTGCACAGGGCGCGCTGATGTGCCAGACCCCGCTGACGCTTGCTGAAACCGCCTCCGTCTTCGGCGAGATGCTGACCTTCCGCGCACTGCTTGACAAGACGACGGACAAGCGCGAGCGCAAGGCGATGCTCGCCCAAAAGGTCGAGGACATGATCAACACGGTCGTGCGCCAGATCGCCTTCTACGAATTCGAACGCGAGCTTCACACGGCCCGCAAGGCAGGCGAACTGACCGCCGAGGATATCGGCGAACTCTGGCTTTCGGTTCAGTCGGAAAGCCTCGGTCCGGCGATCAGGATCTCCGAGGGATACGAGACCTACTGGGCCTATATCCCCCACTTCATCCACTCGCCCTTCTATGTCTACGCCTATGCCTTCGGCGACTGCCTGGTGAACTCGCTCTATGCCGTCTACCGCAAAGCCGACAAGGGCTTCCAGGACAAATATTTCGCGCTTCTGAAGGCCGGCGGCACCAAGCATCACTCTGAACTCCTGAAGCCTTTCGGCCTCGACGCCACCGATCCGTCGTTCTGGAGCAAGGGCCTGTCGATGATTGAGGGGCTGATCGATGAATTGGAAGCGCTTGATAAGGCTTAAGACGCAGCTCCGGGTCAGGGGCTAACCGAAAGCCCTGACCTTGAGCTTCGGCCGTCGGTGCAAGCAGCCAGGCGGCATTGTGCAACGCTTACGAGGAATGATGAAGGCAACCCCTTCTCCCTCATTCCTGTGCTTGTCACAGGAATCCAGTGCACCCAAGGCCTTGGGAGCGGGAGACACTTTGAAACGAAAAAAGTCATTCGCGACGCGGATGCGCCGGGGCTGGAACCCTGTGACAAGCACGGGAATGAGGAAATCCGGAGCGACCGGTCTCAGCAAATGGGAGCGCGGATGACAATTTCTCAGTCTTGCATCCTCTTCCGCGACGACACCACCGGCGAAGTCATGCTCTTCGCCGATCCCGCCGAGATCATCATCGCCCGGACGCGTGCCGAATTCTTCACCGGCCTCGCGCGGATGGAGACGGCCAAGACGGACGGAAAGTGGCTGGCAGGATATCTATCTTACGAAGCGGGCTATCTCTTCGAGGAAAAACTCGCGGGCTTCGTGGAAGAGAACAGGCCGACGCCGTTGCTCTGCTTCGGCATCTTCGACGCCCCGCAGAAGGACGGTCGTCCGCTCGCGCAGCCGAAACAGCGTCTCGACAACGAGGAATTCCTGACGGCGCCCAAAGCCGCTTGGGCATTCCCCGCATACAAAGAGCGCTTCGACCGATTGCATCGGCATCTGCGCCAGGGCGATTGCTATCAAGCAAACCTCACGATGCCCATCGAAGCACGTTGGAATGGAGATCCGCGCGCGGCCTTCTGGTCGCTGATCGAACGTCAGCCGGTGAAATACGGTGCGCTCGTCGATCTCGGCGGCCCCGTCATCCTGTCCCGCTCTCCCGAGCTCTTCTTCCGGACGGACGAGGAAGGCTGGATCGAGACGCATCCGATGAAAGGCACCGCCAAGCGCGGCGCCGATGCGGCCGAAGATGCCGCCATTGTCGCGGCGATGCGTCACGATATAAAGACACAAGCCGAAAACCGGATGATCGTCGACCTGCTTCGCAATGACATCTCGCGCATCACGGAGGTCGGTACGCTCGATGTTCCGAAGCTCTTCGAGATCGAGACCTACCCCACACTGCACCAAATGGTAAGCCATGTGCAGGCGAAACTTGTTCCCGACCTTTCCATCCGCGATATCTTCGCCGCCCTCTTCCCCTGCGGCTCGATCACCGGCGCACCGAAGCTCAGCGCCATGCACATCCTGCACGAACTCGAAGACACGCCACGCGACGCCTATTGCGGCGCGATCGGCATGATCTCTCCGGCAGGCGCCATGCGCTTTTCGGTTGCGATCCGCACGATCAGCCTTTTTGAGGACGGCAGGGCAATCTTCAATGTCGGTGGCGGCATCGTCTTCGATTCCACTGCGGAAGCCGAATATGAAGAATGCCTGCTCAAGGCGCGTTTTGCGATCGGCGACCAGGACATCGCGCGATGAGCGACTTCTCGCTGATTGAGACATTGCGGTTTGAACCGGGGACCGGCTTCATGCGCCTGCGGCTGCATCTTGCCCGTCTGACGCGCTCGGCCCGGCGGATCGGCTTTGCCGAGCCGCGACATGCGCTCGATGAGCTCAATGCCTCCGTCCAAGGCGCGACGGGCGCTCTGCGCATCCGGCTGACCTTCGATGCGCAGGGCCGCATAGACGTCACGACCGCGCCTTTCACACCGCTTGCGCCCGGCACGGTGTGGAACATCCGCATCGCTTCGACCCGCCTCGACAGCGCCGACAAGCTGCTGCGGATCAAGACCACCCGCCGCACGCTCTACGAAGCCGCCCGCGCCGAATACACGCCGCAGCAGGCGGACGAAGTGCTGATGCTGAACGAACGCGGCGACGTCTGCGAAGGCACGATCACTTCAGTCTTCCTCGGCGATGGTTCCGGCATCCTTCGCACCCCGCCGATTTCCTGCGGCCTGCTCGCTGGCGTGCTGCGCACAGAGTTGATCTGTCAGCGCAAAGCCCGCGTCGGTCGCATCCGGCTGGACGATTTGAACAACGGCCAGATCTACGTTGGAAATTCGCTCCGCGGCCTCATCCCTGCACGGCTTGTCATCTAAGCCGCGCAAATCCTAAAAAGAAGATGGATGGCAACGTTCCAATCGAATATTCAACAGATCCGCAACGATAGGCCGGAAGGATTTTGCCATGTTCATGCTGGCGCTCACCTATGTGAAGCCGAACGAAGAGGCCGATAAGCACATGGAGCCGCATATGGCCTGGGTCAAGGAAGGCTATGCCAAAGGCTGGTTCCTTGCCTCCGGCCGCAAGGTTCCCCGCACCGGCGGCGTCATCCTCGCTATCGGCAATCGTGCCGAGATCGAGGCCTATGTCGCCGCCGATCCGTTCATGGTTCACGGCGTTGCAGAATATGAGATCACGGAAGTCGCGGTGACGACGGTGGCCGAGGGGCTGGATATCCTGAAAAAATAGAGTTTCCTACAAAGGGGCTGACGCTGCACAAGGCCGAGCTCGTTGCGGAGCTTGCGCATGTCCGCGCGCTGATAAATCCATTTCCGGCCCAAACGCTCTTTATTGTGACGCCGATTTATGGTTAGAGCCGGTCACCTCGCATTTCTCGCGCCATTTCAGAAGAATTCTTAAAGGTTCATCGCCTTCGTCACCTTCCATAGGAGAAAAGAATGACGGAACAGACCCACCCGGTATATGCCGAAATTACCGGTCCGATCGTGATGATCGGCTTTGGCTCCATCGGCCGCGGCACGCTGCCGCTGATCGAGCGCCACTTCAAATTCGACAAGAGCCGGATGGTTGTCATCGACCCGCGCGACGAGCCGGCCGACATGGAGATCCTGAAGAAGTACGGTGTCCTCCACATCAAAGAATACGTGACGAAGGACAATTACAAGGATCTCCTGAAGCCGCTTCTGACCAAAGGCGGCGGTCAAGGCTTCTGCGTCAATCTCTCGGTCGATACCGGCTCGCTCGACATCATGAAGCTCTGCCGCAAGCTCGACGTACTCTATATCGACACCGTCGTGGAACCCTGGCTCGGCTTCTATTTCGACAAGAACATGAAGAACGCCGACCGCACCAACTATGCGCTACGCGAAACCGTCCGCAAGGAAAAGGCGAAGAACCCTGGCGGGGCGACCGCCGTTTCCACCTGCGGCGCAAACCCAGGCATGGTGTCCTGGCTCGTCAAGCAGGCGCTTGTCAACCTCGCCAACGAAATCGGCGTGAAGTTCGACGAGCCGGATCAGCACGACCGTGAAGGCTGGGCGAAGCTGATGAAGAAGGTCGGCGTCAAGGGCATCCACATTGCCGAACGCGACACGCAGCGCACCAAGCATCCGAAGCCGCTCAACGTCTTCTGGAATACCTGGTCGGTCGAAGGCTTCATCTCCGAAGGCATGCAGCCCGCAGAGCTCGGCTGGGGCACCCATGAAAACTGGATGCCGAAGAACGCCAAGAAGCAGAAAAAGGGCTGCAAGGCCGCGATCTATCTGGAACAGCCGGGCGCCAATACCCGCGTGCGCACCTGGTGCCCGACGCCCGGTCCGCAATACGGTTTCCTTGTCACTCACAACGAGTCGATTTCGATCGCCGATTATTTCACGGTCCGCGACAAGGATGGCGAAGTCACGTTCCGCCCGACCTGCCACTATGCCTACCATCCGGCCAACGATGCGATCCTGTCGCTGCATGAGATGTTCGGTAACGGCGGCACGTCGCAGCCGGTCCACCACGTTCTCGACGAAGACGAACTGGAGGACGGCATCGACGAACTCGGTGTGCTCCTCTACGGCCACGAGAAGAACGCCTACTGGTTCGGCTCGCGCCTGTCGCTCGAAGAAACCCGCCGCATCGCGCCCTATCAGAATGCGACCGGCCTGCAGGTGACCTCTGCCGTTCTCGCAGGCATGGTCTGGGCTCTCGAACACCCGAAGGCCGGTATCGTCGAAGCCGACGAGATCGACTACAAGCGCTGCCTCGAAGTGCAGCTGCCCTATCTCGGCCCGGTTGAAGGTCACTACACCGACTGGACGCCGCTTAATGGTCGTCCGGGCCTCTTCCCGGAAGACATCGACACCAAGGATCCCTGGCAGTTCAAGAACATCCTGGTTCGTGCCTAACCGGGCATTCAAATCCGCATCGATGCCCGCCGAAAGGCGGGCATTTTTGTAACGCCTGCCGCGTAATTTCGCTTCATCGTTGCAGGAGGCTTGCCATGGCGGCGGGCTCGCGCCATGTTTTTCAAGACTTTCGCGGATAGAGTCCGCTCCGAATCGCCGGGAGAACCATATGACGTTCAGAAACATTCTCGTCCTTGCGGGTGCTGCAGCAGCGCTTGCCGCCTGCGTCTCAGACCGCCCCATGCCGGTAGCGACACGCGCTGCGCCGACCGGCGTCGAGGGTTCCTGGGCCGATCCGAACGGCATCATTTCTACCTTCCAGGCGGGCACCTTCACCACCCGCACGACCGACAGCAACCAGCTGCTCGCGTCCGGCACCTATATCAACACCTCACCGTCACTGGTCGAAATCAGCATGACATCGCTGGTTCGCAAGACGCAGTCGAAGGTCAATTGCGCGCTCGTCAACCAAAGTCAGTTGAACTGCACCTCGGATGCAGGTTCGCAATTCACGTTGACGCGCCGCATGTAATTTCCTCCGCTTTTAATGAAGAAGCTCTCCTTTGCGGGAGCTTTTTTCGTTTTTTGCCTCTTGGAAAGCACCCCGAGAACAACAGCTTTTTTGCACTTGCGGTCGGTCATCGTTGATGAAAACATCCGCACGCCGGGTAGCCGCCAAACGAGTAAGGGAAGGACGAAGTCAGGGGTACGGGGCTTCGCCATTAAATCAGGAGAACAGTATGACCAAGTCATTTAGCTTCGGTCTGTTGACCGCATCGATGCTGGCGCTTAGCGCTGGCGCAGCTTTCGCGGACTACCAGCTCAATATTCTTCATATCAATGATTTCCATTCACGCATCGAGTCGATCAACAAGTTCGATTCCACCTGCTCGGCGGAGGACGAAGGCAAGAACGCATGCTTCGGCGGCGCCGCCCGCTTGAAGACCGCGATCGACCAGCGCCGCCAGGCGCTGTCCGGCCAGAACGTCCTGCTTTTGAACGCCGGCGACAACTTTCAGGGTTCGCTCTTTTACACGACCTACAAAGGTACTGCGGAAGCCGAGATGCTGAACGCCATGAAGTTCGATGTGATGACCGTCGGCAACCATGAATTTGACGACAGCGAAGACGGCCTCGCCGCCTTCCTCGACAAGGTCCAGTTCCCGGTTATTTCCGCAAACGTCCTTGCCGCCGACGGCTCGAAGCTCGGCGATCGCATCAAGCCTTCGCTGGTGCTCGATGTCGGCGGGCAGAAGATCGGCATCGTCGGCGCCGTGGCCAATGATACCGAAGAGCTTTCCTCTCCCGGCCCCAAAGTGATGATTGCCGAGGACGTCCAGACGATCAGCGCAGCTGTCCAGGAATTGAAGGCCCAGGGCATCAACAAGATCATCGCGCTCACCCATGTCGGCTATCCGCGCGACCTCGCAGCCATCGCCAAGATTCCGGATGTCGATGTCGTCGTTGGCGGCCACTCGCACAGCCTGCTTTCGAACACCGATCCGAAGGCGGAAGGCCCCTACCCGACGATGGTGGACAATCCGGGCGGCTACAAGGTGCCCGTCGTGCAGGCGGCATCCTACAGCAAGTATCTCGGTGATCTCGTCGTCGACTTCGACGACAGCGGCGTCGTCAAGAGCGCCAACGGCGATCCGATCCTGATCGACTCCTCCTTCACGCCCGACCCGGCCCTTGTTGCCCGTATCCAGGAACTGGCGAAACCGATCGAAGAACTCCGCAAGAAGGTCATCGGCTCGTCCGAAGCCCCGATCGAGGGCGACCGCACCGTTTGCCGCGTCAAGGAGTGCTCGATGGGCAACCTCGTTGCCGATGCCATGCTCGACCGCACGAAGAACCAGGGCATACAGATCGCCATCCAGAACGGCGGCGGCCTTCGCGCCTCGATCGACGGCGGCGACATCACCCAGGGCGAAGTCATCACCGTGCTGCCGTTCCAGAACACGGTGGCCACCTTCCAGCTGACGGGCGCAGACATCGTCACGGCGCTAGAAAACGGTGTCAGCCAGATCGACGAGGGCGCCGGCCGCTTCGCGCAGGTCGCCGGCCTGAAGTACAGCTTCGACAAGTCGAAGCCGGCGGGCAGCCGCGTCAGCGGCGTTGAGGTCAAGGAGGGTGACAAATTCGCACCGATCGATCCGGCCAAGACCTACGGGGTCGTCACCAACAATTTCATGCGCGCCGGCGGGGATGGCTATTCGATCTTCGAAACAGCCGGCAAGAATGCCTATGACTTCGGTCCGGATCTCGCCGACGTGACGGTCGAATATCTGGCAGCCCATAACCCTTACAAGCCCTACACCGACGGCCGCATAGCGGAAGCCGCCCCGGCTGCGACCGCTGCACCTGCCGCGCCGGCTGCTCCATCCGCTCAAGCTCCAGCCGCAACTGCGCCAGCTGCCAGCGCACCGGCTGCGGTGACGCCGGCAAGCCATGTCATCGCCGCAGGTGATACCCTTTGGGATCTTGCCAAGCAGTTTTACGGCGATGGCGAGCTCTGGAAGAAAATCTCCGAAGCCAACGGCGATCCCGATCCGCGTCGCCTGATGGTCGGCAAGGAGCTGCAGGTTCCCGCGAAGTAAGGCGATAGTCTGGATGTTGAAGACCGGTCCGGGGTTTCCCGGGCCGGTTTTTCCACTTATAGGGATATACCACCGCGCCGGCTGCCTATGAGCGGGAAGGGACTATCAAACGTTGGGGCCAAGATGACCATTGCACCTTCATACCTCCCGGCGGAGCATCCTCCGGTCAAATTCGGCAAGGTCGGAGTCCTTCTCGTCAATCTCGGCACGCCCGACGGCACCGACTACACGTCGATGCGGCGCTATCTGCGCGAATTCCTGACCGACAGGCGCGTCATCGAATGGTCACCGTTGAAATGGTACCCGATCCTCTTCGGCATCGTCCTGAACACCCGCCCGCAGAAGGTCGGCAAGGCCTACGAGACGATCTGGAACAAGGATAAGAACGAGAGCTATCTGCGCACCTATACGCGCAACCAGTCCGATCTCATGGCCGCGCGTCTGAAGGACCTGCCGAATGTAAAGGTAGATTGGGCTATGCGTTACGGCACGCCCTCGATCGCTTCGCGCATCAACGCACTGAAAGAGGAAGGCTGCGACCGCATCGTTCTTTTCCCGCTCTATCCGCAATATGCGGCAGCGACGACCGCCACGGTCAACGACAAGGCATTCCAGCATCTCTTGAAGATGCGCTGGCAGCCGGCATTGCGCACGGTGCCGGACTATCACGACGACGAAACCTATATCGAAGCGCTCGCCAATTCGGTGACAAAGCATCTTGCGGGGCTCGACTGGGAACCGGAGGTGATCCTCGCCTCGTTTCACGGCATCCCGCTCTCCTATTCCGAGCAGGGCGATCCCTACTTCTTCCAATGCCAGAAGACAGGCCACTTGCTTCGCGAAACGCTCGGCCTTGCGAAGGAGAAGTTCATGATAACCTTCCAGTCCCGCTTCGGGCCGGAAGAATGGCTGCAGCCCTATACCGACAAGACCGTCGAAAAGCTGGCACAAGACGGCGTCAGACGCATCGCCGTTCTCAATCCCGGTTTCGTCTCCGACTGCCTGGAAACACTGGAAGAGATTGCCGAGCAGGCGGCCCATTCCTTTCATGAAAACGGAGGCGAGAAGTTTGCGCATATTCCGTGCCTCAACGACAGTGAGGACGGGATGCGCGTGCTGGAAAAGGTCGTGCGCCGCGAACTACTGGGTTGGGTCTAGTCGGACGTCTGCTGCCAGCCGCGCCCCGGTCTTCGGGCTGCTGTTTAAAACCTTGGCGTGCGCTTGTGAATATCCCGCTCGTTGAATAGGATCGCCGCGATCATAGGCGATGAAGGAGAGAGTGATGATTTTAGGCGGGTTCGATATCGTCGTTATTGCTCTCGTCGTCTTCGTCATCCTTGTGCTTTTTGCAGGCATCAAGACGGTGCCGCAGGGCTATCGCTATACGATCGAGCGCTTCGGCCGCTATACGCGCACACTGGAGCCCGGCCTCAACATCATCACGCCCTTCATCGAGCGCATCGGCGCCCGCATGAATGTGATGGAGCAGGTGCTCGACGTACCCACCCAGGAAGTCATCACCCGGGACAACGCCTCGGTCGCCGCCGATGCCGTCGCCTTCTATCAGGTCCTGAATGCCGCGCAGGCAGCCTATCAGGTCTCCAATCTCGAAAACGCCGTTCTTAACCTGACGATGACCAATATCCGTTCCGTCATGGGCTCTATGGACCTCGACGAGCTCCTGTCCAACCGCGATGCGATCAATGACCGGCTGCTGCGGGTTGTCGATGATGCCGTGCAGCCGTGGGGCATCAAGGTCACCCGTATCGAGATCAAGGACATCCGTCCGCCGACCGATCTCGTCGACGCCATGGCGCGGCAGATGAAGGCCGAGCGTGAGAAGCGTGCCCAAATTCTGGAAGCCGAAGGTTCGCGCAACGCTCAGATCCTTCGCGCCGAAGGTGCCAAGCAATCGGCAATCCTAGAGGCAGAAGGCCAGCGCGAGGCAGCGTTCCGCGAAGCGGAAGCCCGAGAGCGTCTGGCCGAGGCCGAAGCCAAGGCGACAAAGATGGTCTCCGAGGCGATCGCCGCCGGCGACGTGCAGGCGATCAACTATTTCGTCGCGCAGAAATATACAGAGGCGCTGTCTGCCATCGGAACGGCCGGCAATTCCAAGATTGTCCTGATGCCGATGGAAGCCTCATCCATTATCGGCTCGCTGAGCGGTATCGGTGCAATCGCTAAGGAGGTCTTCGGCGACGGCAATAGTCCGCCCTCCCCGCCGCGGCCGCGTCAAGTGCCGCCGCGCACGACCCCGCCGGTCAATCCCTTCAACCAGGCCCCGGAGCGCTGACGAATGCTGACACGCGTCGTTGCCGAACTGGGACCATGGACCTGGTGGATTGTGGGCCTGGCGCTGCTTGCCGCCGAAATGATGGTGCCGGGCTTTTTCCTCGTCTGGATCGGTCTTGCCGCGCTCGCCGTCGGCGTTCTGTCGCTGCTGCTTTGGAATGCCGCCTTCTGGATCTGGGAAACGCAGCTCATCCTTTTTGCCATCCTGGCCGTTGCTGCGACATTCCTTGGCCGCCGGCTGACGCTTCGCCATGATGCGACCGACGAACCCTTCCTCAATCAGCGGGGCGCAAGTCTCGTCGGCCGGACGGCAACGCTCTTAGAACCGATCGCCGAAGGCCGCGGCCGCATTCGCATCGATGATACGATCTGGCGGGTGACAGGCCCGAACCTCCCCATCGGAACGCAGGTGAAGGTGGTCGCAAGCAACGGGCGCGACCTGACGGTCGAGCCGCTCTGATCAGGCGACGCCGATCCGCAAGAGATCGTGAAAATGCACCAGGCCGGCCGGCTTGTTATCGTCATCGATGACGATCAGTGCGCCGATTTGATACTGCTCCAGCAATGCCAGCGCGCTTGTCGCAAGCGCCGTCGGCCTGACCGTCTTCGGCGTGCGCGTCATGACGTCGTCGACGCAAAGCTCGGACAGGTTGCGCGTCAAGTTACGGGCAATGTCACCTTCGGTAACGATGCCGCAGAGCCGCCCGTCCTCGTCCAGAACGCCGACGCAGCCGAAATGCTTGCGCGACAGCACGCGGATCGCCTCCGGCATCGGTGTCCCCTTCGCCACCAGCGGGACGCGGTCGCCGGTATGCATGACGTCGCCGACATGCATCAGGCTGGCGCCGAGCTTTCCGCCTGGATGGAAGACATGGAAATCCCGCGCCGTAAAGCCGCGCGCTTCAAGCAGCGCGATCGCGAGCGCGTCCCCGAGGGCGAGCTGCATCAATGTCGATGTCGTTGGCGCAAGGCCGTTCGGGCATGCTTCCTGTTCGTTCGGGATCAGCAGTACGATGTCGGATGCCGTCGCCAGCGACGAGTGTTCGCTGCACGTGAGCGCGACCAGGGGGATGGAAAATCGGCGCGTATAGGCAATGATGCTGCGCAGTTCCGCGCTTTCGCCGCCCTTGGATATGGCGAGCACAAGATCGTCGCTCGCGATCATCCCAAGGTCGCCGTGATTGGCTTCCGCAGCGTGAACGAAAAACGCAGGCGTGCCCGTCGAAGCAAAGGTAGCAGCCAGTTTCGTTCCGATGTGTCCACTTTTGCCGACACCCGTTACGATGACACGACCGCTGATACTGCCGATCGTCTCCACCGCTTGAGAAAACGGCTCCCACAGACCGTCGCTCAAGGCGCGCTCCAGCGCTTCCAGTCCGCGTCTCTCCGTCTCGATCGTCCGCTTGGCGGATTCGAGCACACCGTTCTCAACAAGTTTGACTGCTTTTCTCATGGTCCTGCGTTAGCGCTTTTCATTTGAGGTGTCTACCCACGTTGCTTTGCAACCTGTGAACAGAGCCTCGCGGCCGCAACGAATGATTAACCACGAGGCTTTACGTTCGGGTAACGAATTGAAGCATGCCACGCGCGGAATCCGGATGGCCAAGGAAAGAGAGACGAGCAGTTTGACGCCGCTCTGCGCGGCGCGCTTTGCCGTGTCTTCTATCGCTTGCTTCGCTTTGTTTCTTCCACCTCACCCTGGTTTTGCTCAGTCCGCGCAAAACAGCACCGGCAGCGGCACATCCGGCTATTCGTCTGCATCTAGCGCGCAGTCCTACAGCAGTTCGCCGAATGCACAGCAGTTGCCCGCCAATGGCGCAGCCGACGGTAGCGATATCGCAAATCCCTCAGCCGATGGAATGAGCGGCACACCGCCCAGCTCAAACCAACAAGCCGGAACAACGATGGCAACCGGGACGACTGATCAGGATCCGTCCGGCGAGACGACCAGCTCCATTCTCGATGAGGACATTCGTCGCCTGAATACCCGCGAACCGGCAATCGATGACAGAAGGGCGCCACGCAAGCCGGAGGAAAACCTCTCAGGTCAGGAGACGCCAGGCATCCGCATCGGCACCTTCGTGCTGCGCCCTTCCGTTACCCAGTCGATCAACACCGAAACGACGAAGGACGGAGAGACAAAGGAGACGCGCGCTTTCCTCCAAACCGACGCCCACGCAACGCTTGCCTCCGACTGGGCGCTCCATCAACTGATCGTCACGAGTGAGGGCACTTGGCAGCGCAATGTCAGCGGTACCGGCGAAGAACAGCCCGCCTTCGACATCGACGGGGACCTTCGACTCGACCTGCCGGACGATACGGTCGCTCATATCAAGGGCGGATACCGGTTTTATCGGGAAGATACCGACGATCCTGACGCAATCGCCGATGCCGAGCAGCAATCGGATGTGCAGGAGTTCTCAGCCGGCGCATCCATCGAGCGCGGCTTCGGCATCCTGCGCGGTACCGCGGCACTCGATCTGACCCGGACCATCTACTCCGACGCCGTGCTTTCGAACGGCACGAGGATCTCGCTCAGCGACCGCGACCAGACGTCCGGCACATTTCGGACCCGTGTCGGCTATGAGCTTTCGCCGGCCCTCATTCCCTTCGTCGAGTCCTCGGTCGGTAAGACTGTCTACGACGAAACCCGGGATTCGGCGGGTTTTGCGCGCTCCGGCAACAGCTACGGCGCCAAAGCTGGCGTCGAGGTCGATCTGGGAGAAAAGTTGAAGGGTGAAGTCGGTCTCGGCTACGAAACCGCAACCTTTGACGATAGCCGCCTCGAACCGATCGATACCGCAACCGTCGATGCAAACCTCCTCTGGTCGCCGCTGCGTGGAACCGACGTTCGTTTTGATCTATCGACCAGCATCCAACCCTCAACGACAGCTGGTCAGAGCGGCTATATCTCGCACGAACTGACAACGGCGGTCACGCATCAGCTGCGCGACAATCTCCAGGCAACGGTGCTGGGTGGGGTGACTTTGCGGGACTATCCGTCCGGCGGCAGCAGCGACGAGACGGTCTATACGGCGAGCGGCGGGCTCACCTGGAACATCAACCGCTATCTCGATTTCACCAGCACGCTGGGATACGAGCTGACGACGCGCGATGTGGGCGCCGACTCGCAGCAATGGCGAGCCGGCGTCGGTCTCAAGCTGAAACGCTAGGCTCAAAGGCCTTTCAGCAATGCCTTGAAACCGGCTTCGACGGTCGGGCGGATATCCGCACGTTCGAGTGCGAAGGCAACATTGGCCAGGATGAAGCCATCCTTCGCGCCGCAGTCATAGGTCGTGCCGCGGAAGTGGTAGCCTGCAAAATCCTGTTCCTTGAGCAGCTTCAGCATGCCGTCGGTCAGCTGGATTTCATTGCCGGCGCCGCGCTCCTGCGTCTCGAGGATCTTGAATATCTCCGGCTGCAGGATGTAGCGGCCGTTGATGAAGAAGTTGGAAGGTGCCGTCCCCTTGGCCGGCTTCTCGACCATGCCGGTGATGCGGAAGCCCTCGCCGACCGGTTCGCCGGCTCCCACGATGCCGTATTTATGCGCTTGCTCCGGAGCACATTCCTCGACGGCGATGATGTTGCCGCCGCTCTGGGCATAGAGATCGATCATGCCCTTCATGCAGCCCTTGCCTTCATTCTTCATGATCATGTCCGGCAGCAGCAGCGCGAAAGGTTCGTCGCCGACGATCTCACGGGCGCACCATACGGCGTGGCCGAGGCCGAGTGGCTCCTGCTGGCGGGTGAAGCTGACCGTTCCTGCTTTCGGAAGCTGATTGGCGAGCAGCGTCATTTCCGCCTGCTTGCTGCGTTCGCGCAGCGTCTGCTCGAGCTCGAAGTGAATGTCGAAATAATCTTCGATGATATGCTTGTTGCGGCCGGTCACGAAAACGAAGTGTTCAATGCCGGCTTCGAGCGCCTCGTCGATCACATACTGAATGATCGGTTTATCGACGACAGTCAGCATTTCCTTCGGAACGGCTTTGGTGGCCGGGAGGAAGCGTGTCCCCAAACCTGCAACCGGGAATACCGCTTTACGAACTTTTTTCTGCTGTCCCACTTAGACCTCCTGGGGGGGCTGGATCGCTTTTACACTCAAGCTATTTAGGGTGAACTAGATTAGAATCGCTACCGTTTTGCAAAGGATGACGGGAGAAGCCGGTCATGGTAAAGAATTTGTTGACTCCGTTCCGGTAGTGTCGGGTTTGGCCGGAAACTGCAACTCCGCCGCACGTGCAACGAAGATGACGGATACGACTGCCGATGACCCAGAACCGCAAATACTCCCTTCGTGGTCTTGCTCTCGCCCTCATGGTGACCGCTTCCGCAGGTCTGGCTCCCGATAGCGCGGCGGCCGACCAGCGGTTCCAGAAGTGGATCGCGGACTTTTATCAAACTGCCGCGCAAAATGGCATCAGCAAGGCAACCTATCGGAAAGCTTTCGCAGGCGTGACCGAACCGGACCCGACAGTCCTTGAAAAGGCGACCTTTCAGCCGGAATTCACGACCAAGATTTGGGACTATGTGGACTCCCGCGTCAACCCCTACACAGCCGAGATTGGCCGCAAAATGGCCACAAAGCATGCGTCGACGCTGACGGCGATCGAACGGCATTTCGGCGTCGACAAGAACATCATACTGGCGATCTGGTCGATGGAATCGAACTACGGCGCAGTCCTCACAAAGGACGACCGGCTGCACTATGTGCCACGCGCGCTTGCAACCCTTGCCTATGCGGACGACCGCCGCTCCAAATATGCCAAGAAGCAGCTCGTCGCTGCGCTGAAGATCCTGCAGAACGGTGATATCTCTGCCGATGGCATGACAGGATCCTGGGCAGGCGCCATGGGCCATACGCAGTTCATCCCGACAAGCTATCTGCTCTATGCCGTCGATGCCGACCGCAATGGTCATCGCGACATCTGGAATTCCGTGCCGGATGCACTTGCGACCTCGGCCAACCTTCTCGCAAAGAACGGCTGGGACACCGGCAGGACCTGGGGCTACGAAGTCTCGGTTCCGGCGAGCCTCGCAAAGCAGGTAGGCAAGACACATACGATCGCGCAATGGGCAGCGATGGGCGTCACCCGCCCCAACGGCAAGGGTTTTCGAGACGGCTCAACAAGGGCCGTGCTGAAGATGCCGGCTGGCGCCGGCGGTCCCGGCTTCCTGATGACCGCGAACTTTTTCACGATCAAGAAATACAACGCTTCCGACAGCTATGCGCTCGCCGTTGGCCTGCTTGCCGATGAAATTGCCGGTTATGGTGGCATGAAACAGCGCTGGCCGCGCCCGGAGGGCACGCTCGACATGAAAGAAAAATTCGAGCTGCAAAATCGCTTGAAGACACTCGGCTATTACAACGGCGAGGTCGACGGCAATTTCGGTTCAGGTTCGAAAGCCGCAATTTCGGCGGTTCAAGAACGCCTCGGCATGCAGGCCGATGGCAAACCCTCGCTCCCGCTCCTGAATGCGCTCCGGCGCTAGAAAGGAGAAATCCGCGACATAGCTTTCATGGAGAGTGGACGTGCGTGTCCCCTCCATGCGAAAATGTCGCGAGATATGGGGCATGACGATGCGTAGATCGGGTGACAGGCTGAAACTGGGCTGGAGGACGCTGCTTTCCGCCGCTCTGGTGCTTTCCTTCGGCATCACCGCGCCCGTTGATTTTGCCGACGCGCAGGAGCGCTATTACTACCGCCGCTCGATCTTCGATTTCTTCACCGGCCGCCGCTACATCAACGAAGATTATGCGCCGCCGCCCGAGGTTCGACGCCCGCCGCAGCGTCAGCGCAAACGGACACCGCTTGCGCCCAAACCTCCAACCGTCGCCACTGCGCGGCCTGTAGCGCCCGTCCTTCAGGAGCCGGTGGTCCAGAAACTCGAGAATGCCCAAAAGATCCTGATCGTCGGCGATTTTCTCGCAAGCGGCCTGGGCGATGGCATGACGGAAGCATTCAAGACTTCGCCCGGCGTGATCGTAGAGGCCCGAGGCAACGTCTCTTCGGGCCTGGTGCGCGACGATTATTACGACTGGCCCGAACAGCTCCTGAAGATAATGGACGAACTGAAGCCGGCGATGGTCGTCGTCATGATCGGCGCCAACGACCGGCAGCAGATGGTCATCGGCGGCGCCAAGGAGAAGTTCCGCACCGACGCCTGGTATGGCGAGTATCAGAAGCGTGTGCTGAACTTCGGCAAGGAAATAACGAACCGCAAGATACCATTGCTTTGGGTCGGACTCCCTGCTTTCGAATCGCCCTCGATGACGGCCGACGCCGTTCAGATGAACCAGCTCTATCGCAAGCAGGTGGAAAGCATCGGTGGCGAATTCGTCGACATCTGGGATGGCTTCGTGGACGAGAACGGACAGTTCGTCGTTACCGGTTCCGACATCAATGGTCAGCAGGTGCGCCTGCGCACCTCGGACGGCATCAATCTGACACAGGCCGGACGCCGCAAGGTCGCCTTCTACGTTGAAAAGCCGGCCCGCCGCCTTCTCGGCACCCAGGCAAGTCCCGACCTTGTGCGCCTCGACACCAGCAACCTGCCCCATCTCGGTCTGCCGTCGGACCCGGTCGCGCATACGCAGCCGATCAGTCTTTCGGACCCCAATCTCGATGGAGGAGCTGAGCTTCTCGGCGGCAGGCAGCCTCCGGCCACTTTGGCGAACTCGCCACGCGACATGCTGGTGCAGGAGGGCAAGATGGAGCCGGCCCCGGCAGGACGCGTGGACGACTACAGTCTTCCGGCCCTGAAAGAGCCGAAGCAGGTCTCGGCTAAATAAGCTTCAGTTCTTTGCCCGAGCGACGGTGCATGGAGATGAAATTTTCATGACGCTCGCCTTCGAACTCGAAGTCGGTCGAGCCTCGCCTTTCGAAGCCCTTGAACAGATGCCCTACAGACTGATCAATAGATCGGCCGCCCGCAACCTCTTGCGAGCAGCGCGTTCTGTTCGGCTTTAAGCGAGAGCAATCAGCGCGGCAGAACCGTCGAGCCCATCAGCGCTTCATCGATCGCACGCGCTGCCTGGCGGCCCTCGCGGATCGCCCAGACGACCAGCGATTGGCCGCGGCGAACGTCGCCTGCCGTCCATAGCTTGTCGACCGAAGTCTTGTAGTCGTGGTCGTTGGCAACGACATTGGTCGAGCCACGGCGGTCGGTGTTGAGCGTCAGTTTGCCGTCCAGTTCCTTGAGCACGCTGTCAGTGAACGGTCCGCGGAAACCGATGGCGATAAAGGCGAGATCCGCCTTGATGACGAATTCCGTACCGGGAACCGGCTTGCGGCGCTCGTCGACTTCGCAGCACGTGACGCCTGTCAGCACGCCGTCTTCGCCGATGAACTCCAGCGTCGCCACCTGGAACTCGCGGACGGCGCCTTCGGCCTGCGACGAAGAGGTGCGCATCTTGGTTGCCCAGAACGGCCAAACGGCGAGCTTGTCTTCCTTCTCCGGCGGCTGCGGACGAATGTCGAGTTGCGTAACCTTCACAGCGCCCTGACGGAACGCCGTGCCGACGCAGTCCGAAGCGGTATCGCCGCCACCGACGACGACCACATGCTTGGCGCCCGCCAGGATCGGGTCCGACGCCCAGCCGACGCTGTCGATGTTTTCGCGGCCGACACGCTTGTTCTGCTGCACGAGATAGGGCATCGCGTCATGGACGCCGGCAAATTCGATACCGGGAATGCCGGCTTCGCGCGGCGTTTCGGAGCCGCCGCAGTAAAGCACGGCATCGTAATCGGACAGTAATTGCTCGACCTTCATGTCGACGCCGACATTGACGCCGCAATGGAAGGTAACGCCCTCGCCCTTCATCTGCTCGACGCGGCGATCGATGAAGTTCTTCTCCATCTTGAAGTCGGGAATGCCGTAGCGCAGCAGGCCGCCAGGGCGGCTTTCGCGTTCGTAGACATGGACCTCATGGCCGGCGCGGCCGAGCTGCTGGGCAGCCGCCATACCAGCGGGACCGGAGCCGATGACCGCGACCTTCTTGCCGGTATGGACCGTTGCCGGCTGCGGACGGATGAAGCCGAGCTCGTAAGCCTTGTCGGCAATTGCCTGCTCGACCGTCTTGATCGCAACCGGCGCATCTTCGAGGTTCAGCGTGCAGGCTTCTTCGCAGGGCGCCGGGCAGACACGACCGGTGAACTCCGGGAAGTTGTTGGTCGAATGCAAGTTCTGGATCGCCGCTTCCCAATTGTTGTTGTAGACGAGGTCGTTCCAGTCCGGAATTTGGTTATGGATCGGGCAGCCGGTCGGGCCATGGCAATAGGGGATGCCACAGTCCATGCAGCGCGCGGCCTGTTTCTGCACTTCCTGGTCCGACATCGGGATCGTGAATTCGCGGAAATGCCGGATACGATCCGACGCCGGCTGATATTTCGCCACCTGCCGGTCGATTTCCAGAAACCCTGTGACCTTACCCATATTTTCGTCCCTCATCATCTTAAAGCCCAAGACCCAAAGGTCCCCAATACCAGTAGGCCAGTCCCATGACTGCGCCCAGGGCTACGAATTCCGTTTCAAGGCCGCCGCCGGCAAAAGAGGTTCCGGCGGAAACTGCGACAGCGAGGCACAGAGAGATGAAGGAATGAAGCAGCGAAAACCGATTTTTCATCATCGTTCTTTCCAGCATCCTCCATGCCGCTCGTCAGAGCGGTGGCTGATTTAGCGATTTAGAGCACTCACTCCGCGGCGATCCCCATCCGGCTCCGCTCCATTTCCTCGAGCGCACGACGGTACTCGACCGGCATGACCTTGCGGAATTTCGGACGATAGTCGACCCAGTTGTCCAGGATCTGCTTGGCGCGGGTCGAGCCCGTGTAGTGCAGATGGTTGGAGATCAGCTGGTAAAGGCGCTCCTCGTCGTGACGCGTCATGTCGCCGGAGACGTCGACGCGTCCCTTGTGCATGAGATCGCCGCCGTGATGGTGCAGCTTCTCCAGCATGTCGTCCTCTTCGGGAACCGGTTCGAGTTCGACCATCGCCATGTTGCAGCGCTTGGCGAAGTCGCCGGTCTCGTCGAGAACGTAGGCGACGCCGCCGGACATGCCGGCGGCAAAGTTGCGGCCCGTTGCGCCGAGCACGACCACCACGCCACCCGTCATGTATTCGCAGCCGTGGTCGCCCACGCCCTCGACAACGGCAATGGCGCCTGAGTTGCGCACCGCGAAACGCTCGCCCGCGACACCGCGGAAGTAGCACTCGCCTTCAGTCGCACCGTAAAGCACGGTGTTGCCGACGATGATGGAATCTTCAGCGACGATCTTCGAGTTCTCCGGGGGCCGGATGATGATCTTGCCGCCCGAAAGGCCCTTGCCGACATAGTCGTTGCCGTCGCCGATGAGGGTGAAGGTGACGCCGCGCGCGAGGAAGGCACCGAACGACTGACCGGCTGTCCCTTTGAGTGTGACGTTGATCGTGTCGTCCTTCAGGCCGCGGTGGTTGTAGCGCTTCGCAACCTCGCCAGAGAGCATGGCGCCCGCCGAACGGTCGACATTCTTGATATCGACTTCGAAGGCGACCGGCGTCTTCGAGGAGAGCGCAGGCTCGGCCTTCTCGATCAGCTTGCGGTCGAGAATGTCGTCGATCGGGTGCTTCTGACGCGCCGTCCAGTAGGTCTCTTCCTTTGCTGCATCGACCTTGTGGAAGATGCGGCTGAAGTCGAGCCCCTTGGCCTTCCAGTGCGCCAGCATCTCGTCCTTCTCAAGCAGTTCCGAAGCGCCGATGATGTCATCGAGCTTGGTGAAGCCGAGCGAGGCCAGGATTTCGCGCACTTCGTTGGCGACGAAGAAGAAGTAGTTGATGACGTGCTCGGGTGTGCCCTTGAAGCGCTTGCGCAGAACCGGGTCCTGCGTCGCAACCCCTACCGGACAGGTGTTGAGGTGGCACTTGCGCATCATGATGCAGCCCGCGGCAATCAGCGGCGCGGTTGCGAAGCCGAACTCGTCGGCGCCCAGCAGCGCGCCGATGATGACATCGCGGCCGGTCTTCAGGCCGCCGTCCACCTGCAGGGCGACACGCGAGCGCAGCCCGTTCAGCACCAGCGTCTGCTGGGTTTCGGCGAGGCCGATTTCCCAAGGGCTGCCGGCATGCTTCAGCGAAGTGAGCGGCGACGCACCCGTGCCGCCGTCAAAGCCGGCAACGGTGATGTGGTCGGCGCGCGCCTTGGCAACACCGGCGGCGACCGTGCCGACGCCGACTTCCGAGACGAGCTTGACCGAGACGTCGGACGTCGGGTTGACGTTCTTCAGGTCGTAGATCAGCTGCGCCAGATCTTCGATCGAATAGATGTCATGATGCGGCGGCGGCGAAATCAGCCCGACGCCGGGCGTCGAATGACGGGTCTTGGCGACCGTCGCATCGACCTTGTGACCCGGCAGCTGGCCGCCTTCGCCGGGCTTTGCACCCTGCGCGACCTTGATCTGCAGCACGTCGGCATTGACAAGATATTCGGTCGTCACCCCGAAGCGTCCCGAAGCGATCTGCTTGATCGCCGAGCGTTCCGGGTTCATCGAGCCATCGCGCAGCGGCATGTAGCGGTCGGACTCTTCGCCGCCTTCGCCGGTGTTCGACTTGCCGCCGATCTTGTTCATGGCGATTGCGAGCGTCGTGTGCGCCTCGCGGCTGATCGAGCCGAAGGACATCGCACCCGTCGAGAAGCGCCTGACGATATCGGCAGCCGGTTCGACCTCGTCGATCGATACCGGTTTGCGGCCGAGCTGCTCTGCGCTCTTGACCTTGAACAGGCCGCGGATGGTGTTCATGCGCAGCGCCGTGGTGTTCACCATTTCGGAGAATTCGCGGTAGTGATCCTCGGCATTGCCGCGAACGGCATGCTGAAGGGCTGCAACAGCGTCCGGCGTCCAGGCATGGCTTTCGCCACGCATGCGAAAGGCATATTCGCCGCCAATGTCGAGCGTGCTGGCAAGCAACGGGTCGCGGCCGAAGGCGGCCGTATGGCGAGCAACGGTTTCCGTGGCGATCTCTTCCAGCCCGACGCCTTCGATCATCGTTGCGGTGCCGAAGAAATACTTGTCGACGAATTCCGACTGCAGTCCGATCGCATCGAAGATCTGCGCACCGCAATAGGACTGATAGGTCGAGATGCCCATCTTCGACATGACCTTGAGGATGCCTTTGCCGACCGCCTTGATGTAGCGGTAGACGATTTCGCTGGCGTCCACTTCCTTCGGAAATTCGCCCTTGGCATGCATGTCGAGCAGCGTGTCGAAGGCGAGATACGGGTTGATCGCTTCAGCACCATAGCCCGCGAGCAGGCAGAAGTGATGCACTTCGCGCGGCTCGCCGGTCTCGACGACAAGACCGACCGACGTTCGAAGCCCCTTGCGGATCAGGTGATGGTGGACGGCAGCGGTCGCAAGCAGCGCCGGGATCGCGATGCGATCTGGCCCGATCTGACGGTCGGAGAGCACGATGATGTTGTAGCCGCCCTTGACCGCCGCTTCGGCGCGCTCGCAGAGACGGTCGAGCATATCCGGCATGCCTTCGGCACCACGCTCGACATCATAGGTGAAGTCGAGTGTCTTGGTATCGAAACGGTCTTCCGTGTGACCGATCGAGCGGATCTTTTCGAGATCGCCGTTGGTCAGGATCGGTTGGCGCACTTCGAGACGCTTGGCGTTGGCCATGCCGGTATGGTCGAGGATGTTCGGCCGCGGCCCGATGAAGGAAACCAGGCTCATGACAAGCTCTTCGCGGATCGGATCGATCGGCGGGTTCGTGACTTGGGCGAAGTTCTGCTTGAAGTAGGTGTAGAGTAGCTTCGACTTGTCGGACATCGCCGAAATCGGCGTATCCGTACCCATCGAGCCGATCGCTTCCTGACCCGTCGTCGCCATCGGCGACATCAGGATTCTCGTGTCTTCAGTTGTGTAGCCGAAAGCCTGCTGGCGGTTGAGCAGCGAAACATCGCGGCGCAGCGCACGCGGTTCGACCGGCTTCAGGTCTTCCAAAATAAGCTGAGTACGGTCGAGCCAGCTGCGATAGGGATGCTGGGTCGCAAGCTGCGACTTCACCTCGTCATCCGAGATGATGCGGCCTTCTTCCATATCGATCAGCAGCATCTTGCCGGGCTGCAGGCGCCACTTCTGGACGATGTTTTCTTCCGGAACCGGCAGCACACCTGCTTCCGACGCCATGATGACACGATCGTCATTGGTGACGAGATAGCGCGCCGGACGCAGGCCGTTGCGGTCGAGCGTCGCGCCGATCTGCTTGCCGTCGGTGAAGGCGACAGCAGCCGGCCCGTCCCATGGCTCCATCAAGGCAGCGTGGTATTCGTAGAATGCCTTGCGCTCAGCCGCCATCGACTGGTTGCCGGCCCAGGCTTCCGGGATCAGCATCATCACCGCATGCGACAACGAATAGCCGCCGCGCACGAGGAACTCGAGCGCGTTATCGAAACAGGCTGTGTCCGACTGGCCTTCGTAGGAGATCGGCCAGAGCTTGGAAATGTCCTCGCCGAAGAGCGGCGAAGACACCGACGCCTGACGCGCCGCCATCCAGTTGACGTTGCCGCGCAGCGTGTTGATTTCACCGTTGTGGGCAACCATGCGATAGGGATGCGCCAGCTTCCAGGACGGGAAGGTGTTGGTCGAGAACCGCTGGTGCACGAGGGCAACCGCGCTTTCGAATCGCGGGTCCGACAAGTCCTTATAATAAGCGCCGACCTGATAGGCGAGGAACATGCCCTTGTAGACGACGGTGGATGACGAAAGCGACACCGGGTAGAAGTTGCTCTCCTCGCCTTCGAACTCGTCGTAGATGCGGTTGGAGATCACCTTGCGGAGCGTGAAGAGGCGGCGCTCGAACTCGTCGTTCGTCGCGGCATCCTCGCCGGCACCGATGAAAACCTGAACATGATGCGGTTCGGTGGCGGCGATATCCGGCGCCTTGGAGAGCGACGAGTTGTCGACCGGCACGTCGCGGAAGCCGAGGAAGACCTGGCCTTCCTCGGTGATCACATCCTGGATCACTTTCTTGAAGTGCTCGATCTGCTGTTCGTCGGGCGGCATGAAGATATGGCCCATGCCGTATTCACCGGCCTTCGGCAGGATGACGCCCTGCTTTGCCATTTCCTCACGGAAGAAACGGTCGGGAATCTGCACGAGAAGACCGGCGCCATCGCCCATCAGCGGGTCAGCACCGACGGCACCGCGGTGCGTCAGGTTTTCGAGGATGAAAAGGCCGTCCTTGACGATCTGGTGCGACTTCTGGCCCTTCATATGCGCGACGAAGCCGACGCCGCAGGCGTCATGCTCGTTGCGCGGATCGTATAGACCCTGTTTTCGCGGCAAACCGGAGGCGGATTTACGCGTATTGGCCGTTGCGCGCGCGTCTGCTGCTGCGAACTGGTCAAAACCCGTGGATGGCGTCTTCGTCATCTTTCCCTCCTGTCAAAGCCCGCGAGCGGGCGTCTCTTTGTCGCGCGCCGTCCCTTGATACGGGGTTCGGCGCGTGACAGCGCTGTTGCATTATCGAAGATCCGGTCGCGTTGGCCCGCCAAAAGCGAGCCGCCGCGCTCCGCGCCTGCCAGTCGCCGCAGCGCTGCCAAGGCTGCGCTCGAGTGGACTATAGCGTGAAACCCTGCAAAGGTCAGGGCCTTCGGCGCCTCTTCGGTCGTAAAGGCCAAAATAGGACAGCAACACTGTCCTAATTCATCAGTTCTATGCCAGAAACCTATGCGCTCCGCAAGAGCGCGCGATTAAAAAATCGTCGATTTGCGACGGAAGATTGCCAAACTGACGAAAATGACGAAATTAAATTACCCGGCGCCGCACTATTTTGTTTATTGATTGCGGAATTCAATTTTTGTGATGCATTGCGACGCAGATGTTTGATCGCGTGAAGCTTTGGCGTAATGTCCCTGCCGAACTTGCCAACCCCACATTTCCCTAACGGTTCTTCCATGTATTTTGCTTCCGACAACTGGGCTGGCGCCCATGAATCTATTGCCCAACGCCTGCTCTCGGCTTCCGCCGGTTTCGCGTCCGCATACGGCACCAGCGATCTCGATAAAAAAGTCGAGGCACGCTTTTGCGAGGTCTTCGAGCGTGAAGTCTCCGTCTTCTTTGTCGCGACGGGTACGGCTGCGAATTCCCTTTCGCTCGCCAGCGTCCAGCGTCCCGGCGGCGTCACCTTCTGTCATTCGGAGGCCCATGTCATCGAGGATGAATGCGGCGCACCGGAATTTTTCTCCGGCTCCGCCCGCCTTGTTGCCGTGCCCGGTGCGTCCGGCAAGATCGATCCGGCAAGGCTTTCGGCGAAGATAGCAGGCTTCCCTGAAGATGCCGTGCATCACGGCCGCGCCAGTGCCATCACCATCACCCAGGCGACCGAGATTGGTACGGTCTACACGTTGCCGGAAATCGGCGAGATTTCAGCCATCGCAAAGAAGCGGAACCTGGCTCTTCATATGGACGGCGCCCGCTTCGCGAATGCGCTCGTCGCGCTTGGCGCAACGCCTGCCGAAATGACATGGAAACGCGGGGTGGACATGCTTTCCTTCGGCGGCACCAAGAACGGTTGTTGGTGCGCGGAGGCGATCGTCTTCTTTCATTCGGATCAGGCCAAAGAGATGCCTTTTATCCGAAAGCGTGCGGCGCAGCTCTTTTCCAAGTCGCGCTTCATCGCCGCCCAGTTCGACGCGTATTTCGACAACGATCTCTGGCTCGATCTTGCCCGCCATGCGAACAGCATGGCCGATGGCCTCCGTGGCGGCATCGGCGCCAGCAATTCCGCCAGGCTCGCCTGGCCCACCGCCTCCAACGAAGTCTTCGCCGTCGTCACCAAGAGCGCGGCGAGAACTGCTGAAAATAGGGGGGCGACGTTCTACGAGTGGCCGATTCCGGCCGCAACGCCTGACCTCGTTAACGACAACGAGACGCTGATCCGCCTCGTCACCAGCTTCGCCACGACAAGAGCCGATGTCGACGGCTTCCTGAAGTGCCTGGCGGCATAAAGCCCGGCAGCACCTAGTTCTGATGGCCGTAGACGGCGGATTGCGGGGCACCGTGATCCGCCTTTTCCGCTTCGTGCCCGATCACAAGGATCATCATTACACAGGCCACCAGCCCGGATACGAATAGTGCGCCATACATCATCGGTCCGTCCTTTCTTGCCCCGAACGACGACCAGATTGGGTCCTAACGTAGAAGCCGGAATCTAACCAAATAGCTAAGCGACAAGGTTGAGAGGGGCTTAAAATGGCAGGCAACCGGTTAACCGCTGACAGCGACCGCCGTTTAAAATTCGTCCGCTGCTGCTGGAACCTTTCGGGAACAACTTCATTGATAGCTAGAAAGGTGAAAAGCGATGAAAAAGTTAGCTGTCGTGCTCATCTCAGCTGTGACTGCCTTGACAAGTGTTCTGCCTGCCGAGGCATTTCCTGCGATCAATCTCGAAAAGCCGAAAGTCGTATCGAACATAGAGCAGGTTCGGGATCGCGACTGGAGCGGATGGAGCAATTTTGCTAGGCGCCGCTATCTTAAGAGTATGCGTAGCAATCGCGGCGCATACTATGGCGGTTCTCGTGGTTATCGCTCCAACAGATATTATGGCCGCCGGTATCGCGATTATGACAATGACAACGACGCCGCCGCAATTATCGGCGGATTGGCGCTCGGCGCGATCGTCGGCGGTGCGTTGGCTCAGCCACGCTACTATGGTCCCCCGTCCTCCTATGCTTATGGCGGCAACGGTCATACGCGCTGGTGCTACAGCCGATATCGCTCCTATAGGGCCTGGGATAATACGTTCCAGCCGTATTATGGCTCGCGCCGGCAGTGCGTTTCGCCCTATTGATCGGCAAGCAACCGAAACTTGATCGGCAAGCACCCGAAACCCGCCGCCTGGCGGGTTTCTATTTTTGTGCGCCCGATCGCAGACCCCGCACCTTCCCAAGAATGTCCTCCGAAAGCGCCGACACCAGCGCCTGATCGGCCCCTTTGCGCGGCACGAGCACGAATTCCACATCCTCCAGCAGCGGCAGCCTTGCCGTGCCGATCTCTTTCAATCCCGAGGGGGCCATGCTGCGCGGCTGCACCAGTACTCCCATTCCCGCCCGCGCCGCGGCCGTAAGCCCGCTCAGGCTGCCGCAGGTGCAGACGATCCGCCAAGGCACCTGCATTCGGCTGAGGGCCTCGAGCGCAATGCTGCGCGTCACACTTGGCGGCGGGAAGGCGATCAGCGGCAGCGGCCCTTGTGCGAGCACATGGTCCGGATCGCGCGCCAGCCAGACCAGCGGCTCGCGATAGACAAGCCGGCCGCGGGCATCGCCGAGCCGGCGTTTGGCAAGCACAAGATCGATCTCGCCATTGTCCTGCATCTCGTAAAGCGCACCCGACAACGCGACTGTCAACTCCAGATCGACCGATGGATGCGACCGCACGAAATCCTCCAGCACGGCCGGGAGCTGGCTGGTCACAAAGTCTTCCGAGACGCCGAGGCGGAGGCGGCCGCGCAGACTGTTCTCCTTGAAAAGCGATTGAACCTGCCCTTCGATCGAAAGCATCAGGCGCGCATGCGAAAGCAGCGCCTCGCCATCTCCGGTAAGCACGACCTTGTGGGTGTCGCGCGCGAGAAGCCTTCGCCCGAGTGAAGTTTCCAGCCGCTGGACGTGCTGGCTGACGGTCGATTGACCGAGACCCAAACGCTCTGCAGCGAGCGTGAAGCTGCCCATCTGCTCAACGGCAACGAAGCTGCGCAATTGCGTGAGATCAAGCATGGACATCCCAATTCGCGATAACTGTTATTCCTTGCATCCTGATTCATAATGGGCGACAAAACAACGAAATTCTGAAAATGCCGAGAAAGCATCATGCGCCGCTTCTTGCCCGATACCTTCACGATCCTGCTCGTTTGCACCGTCATTCTTGCCTCGCTGCTTCCGGCAAGCGGCATTTTCGCGGATTATTTCGGCGTCGCCACCGGACTTGCCATCGCCCTGCTGTTCTTCCTGCATGGCGCCCGGCTATCCAGCGACGTCGTCATTGCAGGCATCCTGCACTGGCGGCTGCACCTCGTCATTCTTCTGACGACATTCGCCATCTTTCCGCTGCTCGGCATGGCGCTCGGCCTCATCCCGGATTCGATCCTGCCGCAGCCGCTTTACCTCGGCATCCTTTTCCTGTGCGTCTTGCCATCCACGGTGCAATCCTCGATCGCCTTCACCTCGATGGCAGGCGGCAATGTGCCGGCCGCCATTTGCTCGGCCTCCGCTTCCAACATCTTCGGCATGTTCCTGACGCCGCTTCTCGTCGGCCTGCTCTTTTCCGTCGGCGGCCATGGCGGCTTTTCCTGGGACGCGCTGGAGCAGATCCTGCTGCAATTGCTTGCTCCCTTCGTGGCAGGCCAGATCCTGCAGCCCTGGATAGGCAATTGGATCCGCGCGAAGAAGAAAATCCTGATGCCGGTCGATCGCGGATCGATCCTGATGGTCGTCTATCTCGCGTTCAGCACGGCGGTCGTCGAGGGCCTGTGGCACACCTTCTCGGTAAGAGACATCGCGGTCGTCGTCGTGCTCGACATGTTGCTGCTCGCAATCGTCCTTTCGCTCACCATGCATGGCAGCCGCCTTGTCGGCTTCAACAAGGCCGACGAGATCACCATCACCTTCTGCGGCTCGAAGAAGAGCCTGGCAAGTGGGGTGCCGATGGCGAGCGTCATTTTCGCCGGCCAGTCGATCGGTGCCATCGTTCTGCCGCTGATGCTCTTCCACCAGATCCAGCTGATGGTCTGCGCGGTGATCGCGCAAAAATATGCCGCAGCGGCTGCGCATCGGATAACAAAAGAGGAAGCTGAAGAGGCTGCGAGCCCAGCCTGATCCGCAGCCTAAAAAAAGCGGCGCCCCAACGGAGCGCCGCCTGTCTTTTCCTATCCTGGGAGGGATCGGTTAGTTGGCGACCTGAGCCTCGATAGCCTTCGGCGCGCTTACCGGCTCTGCGGCAATCGCGATCTTGCGTGGCTTCATGGCTTCGGGGATGCTGCGAAGAAGGTCGATATGAAGCAGGCCGTTCTTTAGCGAAGCGGCGGTCACCTCGACATGATCGGCAAGCTGGAAGCGGCGCTCGAAGGCGCGCTTGGCAATGCCGCGATAGAGGAACTCACTGCCCTCGGCGTTCTCTTCGCTCTTTACGCCCTTGACGGTCAGCGCGTGAGCTTGAGCCTCGATGGAAATTTCGCTTTCGTCGAAACCGGCAACGGCCATGGTGATGCGGTAGGTGTTCTCACCGGTGCGCTCGATATTGTAGGGCGGATAGGTATTGCCCTGATCCGGCTGAGCCAGGCTGTCGAGCATGGTGAAGAGACGGTCGAAACCGACGGTCGAACGATAGAGTGGAGAAAAGTCGACGTGACGCATGATGTCCTCCTTAAGGAAGCGACGTGTTGCGATAATGCCCCTGAAACCCCATATTCGGCGGCTTCGGGACGGTTCAGCGGACCCGTTTGGCACCCGCAGAATTCAGATGGTGATCGACCTTCCGCAGTTCAAGACCCTTTTGAAGCCCGGTGAACGGGGCATGAACGCGAGGTTCGGCATGCGTTCAGCAGCACCTCTGTAGAAGTAGTAACTGTCGGGTGATTAAACCGCCCGATGGCTGAAGTGCATCGTCCCTTCTTCTTCAGTCCGATTTTACGGCCGGCGCCGGGCACCCCTCACATCGCCCCGCCGGTCTCTTTTTATTCGCTCCGCGCTTAACAGTTGATTTTCCGTCTCCGTGCATTATCCCCTAGACTCAAGGCGGCATCGAAAGCAGCGGCTCATGGACAGCGTCCTTATTTCGACACCTGACAATCCGGTCCCGGAAAACCGTATCGAAGGCTATTTCGAGACGCATGACGGCTGGAAGCTGCGCTATGCGGTGTTCCGCTCCGATGCCCCTGCTGCAAAAGGCACGGTCGTCATCCTGCAGGGACGCAACGAATACATTGAGAAATATTTCGAGACGATCGGCGATCTAACGGCGAAGGGCTTCTGGGTTGCGATCTTCGATCTTCGTGGCCAGGGCGGCTCGCCACGGCTGATCAAGAAACGACAGCATGGCCATGTGAGGCGCTTTTCCGATTACGAGCGAGACCTCGACACCTTTCTGGAAAAGGTGGTGCTGCCCGACACCCGCCTGCCCTTCTACCTGCTCGGCCATTCGACCGGTGGCCTGATTGCGCTTTCGGCGGCCCCCTATCTTGCAACACGCATTGAACGCATGGTGCTTTCCGCGCCCTTCATCGGCCTGATCGGCCAGGCAGCGTCCGCATCGACCATCCGCCGCCTGGCCGCGACGGCTTGCTCGCTCGGATTTGGCTCGCTGCCATTGAGCCGCAAGCTACGGGAGCTTCCTTTCCAGGACAATCCGCTGACATCGGACGAGGTGCGTTTCGAGCGCAACATTGCAATGATGAGGGAGCATCCGGAACTGATGCTCGGCCCACCGACCGCGCGCTGGGTCCATGAATCCTTCAAGGCGATCGACAAGGTACTCATGCCGAGCCACCTCTTTTCGATTACCATCCCGACGATCGTCATTGCCCCGACCCGCGACGGCGTCGTGCCCTATATCGCGCAGGAACGGCTTTCGCGCTATTTCCGCGCAGCCCAGCTCGTGCCCATCAATGGCGCGCGGCACGAGATTTTTCAGGAGCGCGACGCCTACCGCGCCGCAGCACTCGCCGCGTTCCATGCGTTTATTCCAGGCAGCGACGCCGAGACCGCTGAAGAGGTCGAAGGATTCGGCGTCTAAACGGATGGCGACTTAGCGCTGCAGGATCGCAAGTGCCTGGTCGTAAACAGCACGGCTGCCGGCGGCGATGATCGAGCCACCGTTTTCGGGCCGCCCGCCGTCCCAGGTCGTGATGATGCCGCCCGCATTTTCGATCACCGGAATGATCCCGCCGACATCGTAGGGCTTGAGGCCGTTTTCGATCACGAGATCGACATGGCCGGCCGCGAGAAGTGCGTAGGCATAGCAATCCGTGCCATAGCGGAAGAGCCGGACCTGGCGTTCGATCTCACGATATTTCTCCATTTCCAAGCCGGTGAAGAGATGCGGCGAAGTGGTGAAGAGGATCGCGTTCGAAAGCGTGCCGCAATCGCGTGTCTTCAAGCGCCGTTCGCCCTCCGGTCCGCAATAGATCGAGCCGTTCTCATCCGCGAAATAGCGCTCGCCGGTGAAGGGCTGCTCGATCATGCCCATGATCGCCCGGCCGTTCTTCTGTAGCCCGATCAGCGTTCCCCATACCGGCACGCCGGAAATGAAGGCCCGCGTGCCGTCGATAGGATCGATGACCCAGACATAATCACGGTCCAGGCCAACATTGCCGTGTTCCTCGCCAAGAATGCCATGATTGGGAAAATGCTCTTCAATCAGCTTGCGGATTGCCGCTTCCGCTGCCCGATCGCCCTCGGTAACGGGATCAAAGCCACTCGAAAGCTTGTTCGTCACATCGAGGCCGGATCGGAATCGCGGCAGTGTCTCGGCCTTGGCGGCTTCCGCCAGGCGATTGAAGAACGAGCGGTCAGGAAGCATGGATGATCCGTTTTCTGGGCCGTGTGGCACGCATTTCTTAGCGGAGTTGCGTTCGAATGCAAATCTACCAGGCATTTTCTCGATATCTGCCTAAAGATTTTGCATTGCAAAATAATGATTGACAATTGTGCAGCGCAGCAGTAGCTTCTTCATACAGTCTTCTGACTGTAAATACCCTCCTTGGGTGTTTCCTCCCTAGACTTAGCCGCGCTGAATAGCGCGGTTCTTTTTTGAGCGACTGTCCGGGAGCTTATTCGGCAGCAAGCGCCGTATCGGTTGCAAACTGCTCCACGTAGCTGGCCATCTGCCGCATGAAGCCTGTGACGGCGTTGACGATCAGCGGAAAATCCGTGTGCTTTTCCAGTGTCACTTCGTCCACGTAGATCGCCCGATTCACCTCGATCTGCAGGGCGTGCAGCCCGCGCGCCGGCCGGCCGTAATGCTCGGTGATGAAGCCGCCGGCATAGGGCTTGTTGCGGATGGCGGTAAAACCCATCTCCTCGAGAATACTGATCGCCGTACGCGAAAGTTCGGCCGATGCGCTGGTACCATACCGGTCACCGATGATGAAGTCGGGACGCGCATTGCTGCCTGCGACGCGGACATTGCCCGGCATCGAGTGGCAATCGATCAGCACGCCGAAGCCGAATTGCACGTGGGTGCGCGCAATCAGCCGGCGCAGCGCGGCGTGGTAGGGTTTGTAGATGCTCTCGACCCGATCGAGCCCTTCCTGCACCGGCAGCCGCCGGGCATAGATTTCCATATTCTCGGCAACGATGCGCGGAATGGTGCCGAGCCCGCCTGCCACGCGCAGCGAATTGATGTTCGCATATGGCGGCAACAGGCCATCGAACATGCGCGGGTCGAGTTCGTAAGGTTCGCGGTTCACATCCAGATAGGCGCGCGGGAAATTGGCGAGAAGCAGGGGGGCGCCAAGCAGGCTGGCGGCTGAAAAGAGCTCATCGACATAGTGATCCTCCGACCGGCGGATGGAGATGCCTTCGAGCCGCGACTGGGCGATAAATTCCGGTGGATAAATGCGGCCGCTGTGGGGAGAATTGTAAACGAAGGGAATGGTCTGCGACACGGGCTCACGGATCTCAAAAAGCTCGTACTCGCGAATTTCCGGCACCTTTTTCCCTCTTAACCATGTCACAGGACGGCTGCTGCGCCCATGTTGCCAGTTGCCTCACTGCAAGTCCATACTATGTAGCGGGGATGACAGCCTTGGGCAGGCAATTCACCGGTTGTTTACTGGCTAAAGTCTAGTGTAAATAGCTGGCGCCTCCCACCAAAAACCTATTCACCAATCGGTCTGGATAATGACTCAGAAGATACTGCTCGCTGAAGACGACAACGACATGCGCCGCTTTCTGGTAAAGGCGCTCGAAAAGGCCGGTTACAAGGTTCTTTCCTACGATAACGGCGCAAGCGCCTATGACAGGCTCCGGGAAGAGCCCTTCTCCCTGCTCCTGACCGATATCGTCATGCCGGAAATGGATGGCATCGAGCTCGCACGCCGTGCGACCGAGCTCGACCCGGACCTCAAGGTCATGTTCATCACCGGTTTTGCGGCCGTTGCACTGAACCCTGATTCGAAGGCGCCGAAGGATGCAAAGGTGCTTTCCAAGCCTTTCCATCTTCGCGATCTCGTCGATGAAGTGAACAAAATGCTTGCCGCATAAGGCTTGCGGGCGGCGGGTCACAAAACTTCAAAAAAGCCTATTGACGGCTCCCAAGGTTTTGTGATCTATGCGCCGCCATCGGATGGGCGTGTAGCTCAGCGGGAGAGCACTACGTTGACATCGTAGGGGTCACAAGTTCGATCCTTGTCACGCCCACCATTCGATCCTCTTGAAATTACAGAGGACTTCGTCAAACCGCTGATTGACGAGTTATCTTCCAGGACGTGAGCAGTCGTGCGTTGACGCAACACTGCGCCCTTGCCCAACACGGCTCACACAAGCCAGCCAAAACCCCATCAGATACTTTACTTCGTAAGCGTGGCGTCTTCAGATAGAGTTGCTGCGGTTTGCAAGTTCGGCGTCTCAGGGATTGCTGCGATGAAAAACATCGTGAACGCATAAACTGAGAACAACGTCAGCACCGCGGTCAATCGAATCATTCAGTATCTCCTTATTCACACGGACAGCTTGACCCATATCGGGGTTTTCCAAAACCGTTTTCTGAACGGGAGATGAACAAAAACTTGTGACGGGGCATTTTAACGATATTTTTACAACACATTTTGGAGAGTCTCTCCTTTTCCCGCGGGTGCTTATAAGCCGGAAGAAGGAGGGTTTTTGATCGCGAAGGAGGTATTGCTCCATTCGAGCTAATCCTGTGAATAGCGGGAATCGACGCCGGCGGGCTGGACATTAGCAAAGAGAAATGTTTGCTTGGGAAGGCTGGCTGAGGGGCCGGCGGTTGGGGGCAAGCGATGAATATCGAAGAACTGCTCGACATGCAGGAGCGCGGAATACGCGACCGGATCCTCGGCTACGCTTTAAGCGACAATCCCATGTCGCGACCGGAATTGATGCCGATCCGTGATGCTTGGGAGCTTGAAGTCTGGTACGCCCGCTACGAGGCATGGCGCTTCGGTTGGGCCGTCGAGGACGCCAGCCGGTGCCACTGAGCGTTTGAATGGGCGAAGGCCCCGCGCAAGCGGTAAGATACAGAGGCCGGCCGTCGCTGTTGACGGCCACGCTTCCCAGAACGGGCCGCTATCCCTGCAGCGGCCCGTTTTTTCTTTGAGCGCGGCAAATTTCGGACACAGAAACATGCGACCCCCGTCCGGTAAACCAGCATGACAGGATTCCTGAACAGATGAGACTGACAGTGATTGCAGCTGCGGCGCTTTCCGCCGCAGCTTTCGCCTCCGGCGCCAACGCCGCCTCCCAGAACTTTCCAGGCGCCGGCGTTTCGATCCTTACAGGCAAATGCGCAAAGCTCGTCGTTGGCAACGTGGATGCAACGAAGGGGTGCAAGGGCGAACTCGCCAGCGTGGGACTGCCGAACGGCCAGGTGACCTTCATCTTCACCTCAGGCGGGAAGATGCTTGGCTTCCAGGGCGATGGCACCGCGATCAAGCCGGCATCTAATGGCAATGCCAGGATTCCGCTCAAGATGGTGACAACCGGCGTCGGCGAGAAGATGACGGGCCAGGTCAAGGTGGCAGGCACCTGCACATTCGGCAACCCTTACGGCGGCAAGCCGGTCGTGATCGAATGCTCCGCGGAAAGCAAGGATACGGCCTTTACCGGCAGTTTCCGCACCAGCGGTAAGGCTCCGAAGCAGAAATAGACCTCAGGCGCACCACCCACCGGCGGCGCCAGGCTTGCGGGCAAGACCCTCGGTAATCAGTTGAGTGCCCAAGGAGCGGCCGCCGCGCGAAATCACGTGCGGCGCACCGGAACTGGCAGGCTTGCCGGCAGCGTTCATGATGAAGGGCCCGGCATTCAGAAATTTGAGCAGCCTCGATTTTGCGGCAAAGCCGATCCTCCGCTCGCCTTCGCAACGCGCGGCGCCGACATCCGGCACTACCATGTCCGCGACCAGGATCTTCTCGCCCTTGTACCAGAATATCCCACCGTCTCCGACGCAGTTCATATGCTCCCCCTGCCCACAATAGCCGAAGGCGGCGCGCGCGTTTTGCGGGCCGGCGGGTGAGGTCGCCGTTGAGGAGAGCTTCACAGGCTGCGCGGCAGGAACAGGAACGGCTTCGGGCGGCACGGGACGCTGCGGCTGCGAAGCAATGGCCTGCCTCGGCGCGCTCTTGGCGACAGCCGCTTTCGGCGAATCCGCCTTGATTGCAGCGGTAATCGCGGCTGTGTCCGGCGCCCGTGAGGCAAGAATCGGGCGCACGCTCTTCCAGTTGTCGTAAAGCGCGATACTGCCTACGGCAACGACACCGGCGAAGAGCCAGGGCAAGGCTCCACCATGGCCCCTGCCCTTCGATTTTGCGGATGATTTGCGGCGGCGGCCGCGAGTTGCAGTTCTAGCCATCTGGTCCGAATCCCGTGATGGGCCGATTATCGCCTCCCAATCCTTTCCGAAAGGTTGGCATGGAGCCGCAACGTCGAAGCGGACGAACAAAGAGCCACAGAAGACGTTAGCCCCGCGAAGAAATGTTCACCGAAGGGAGCGCCTTTTCCATGGATATCGTTTTTGCCGACATGTTCCCTGAATCCCGCATTCATTACCCGGTGATCTTTGCCCGGCTCATCGGCGCGATTGTGCTGGGCGGCATCATCGGCTTCGAACGCGAGGCGCAAAACCATGCAGCGGGACTGCGGACCCATATTCTGGTGAGTCTTGCGGCAGCGCTTTTCGGCATCATTTCCATCGAATCCGTGCATATGCCGGGCTTTGCCAACGATCAGCAGGTCCGCATCGACCCGCTGCGCGTCATCGAGGCCGTGACGGCGGGCGTCGCGTTTCTGGCCGCGGGCATGATCGTCTTTTCCAGAGGCAGGGTGAAGGGCCTGACGACGGGAGCAGGCATGTGGCTCTCAGGCGCCATCGGCCTTGCCATCGGCTTCGGCTATTGGCCGGTTGCCTTCTTCGCGACGGCGGCAGCAGTCTGCGTGCTCTTTGCTCTGGGTAAGATGGAGCAGCGCCTGGAGCGGAATTCCGGAAAGCAGCCGCCACCCGAAGACGATGCCGACTCATAAAAAACGCCCGGTATGCCGGGCGCGCTATCGGCGATGAGAATTAGCCAGTCTTCCCTCTCGAACTGTCCTTGTCTCCAGGCGCGCTCGTTTCGCCATGAGCAATAATTCCGGATGCCGTTTCGCGCTTCTGGATGTCAATGCCGTTCTCGGAGGCCTCTTTGAGGGCCTGCCACTCGTTTTCGTGTTTCAGATAGATGTCCTGCGGCACGAGATCAGTCGTCATGGAGTCCTCACATCTTTGTCCGGGCCTTAAATGCAAAAGCCCCGACGTCGGTTCCCGCGCCGCCCGAAAAATCATTCGGCGCGCCGTTTGCGGCCTTTGGACGCTGCAAGGTCTGGACCGCCTTTTGAAAGATCGCCGCCGGTCACATGAGCCGGAACGTGAATGTCGTCCATCGGCGTCTGCGGCAGCGTCAGATCGACATGGTGCGGCGGCAGCACCTGCACCTTCTGCATGCGGTTCGGCTTTGCCCGCTTCATGCGGTCTGCCGCTTCCGTACGCTTGTCGGGAGAATGGGTCGAAGTCTGCATTCGTGGTCCCTCCTTTTTTATCGCGCCGGCAATGGCGTTCCATTGCTCAACCAGAGCCTAACGGGCGGGCGACTGCATGGTTCCAAAGAAAAGCTTCGGCGCAGACTGCGGCCGCCTTGACTGGCGCCACAGGTTGACTACCTAGAAGGCTGTCCGCGGCCAAAACGATGCGCATGGTTGCCCCCCGTGCAAAAGCATCGGCTGCCGGACAAACACTGGTGCCGGGCCCCTCTGGCGAGAGTTTTTACGGCGCTCTCGTGATGTCGGTACCGCCTGCAAATAGCCGGCGGATTTTCACTCGATGAAAAAGCTCACAATGCCTCGCGCGCATATCCCTTACGATATGCCGCGTTTTTCACTCACATCATCCTTCAAGAACGATGTCCGCATCAAAGAGGTGCGGCCATGAAGCAACCCATCAGCCATCAATCCACGCTCGGCTATTTCCGCTGGGCTTTCATCATCACGGCCGTTGGCCTGGCGCTCGGCGCTTTGCTGGGCTGGCAGTCAACCGGCACGATCAGCGGCATGGCGACTATCTTCTTTATCTGCACGGTTCTGGCCGTGCTGGAGATTTCCCTCTCCTTCGACAACGCGATCGTAAACGCCAACAAGCTCAAGGAAATGACGCCTGTCTGGCAGCATCGGTTCCTGACCTGGGGCATTATCATTGCCGTCTTCGGCATGCGCATCGTCTTTCCGCTGGCAATCGTGGCGATAGCCGCAAGTATCGGCCCGATCGACGCCGTGATCCTCGCCGCACGGCAACCGGCTGAATATGCGCGCATCATGAACGAAGCCCATCTGCCAATCGCCGCCTTCGGCGGGACCTTTCTTCTGATGGTCGGCCTTTCTTACTTCTTCGACCCTGAGAAGGACGTCCATTGGATTGTCTCTGTTGAAAAACTGATGTCGCGCGGTGCCACGGTCAAAGGCATCGAAATCGCCTTCGTTCTCTTATTGATCCTCACTTTCGCTTCATTGCTTGAAGGCCAAGAATCGACGACCTTCGTCTACAGCGCGATCTACGGTCTTGTCACATTCCTGGTGGTCGAAGTCATTGGCGCACTGCTGGACGCCCTCGCAAAAGGCCATGGCAGAAGCGGCACGCGGTGGGCTTGGCGCATTCATCTATCTTGAGGTTCTGGATGCAAGCTTCTCGTTCGACGGCGTCATTGGCGCCTTCGCCCTGACGCAGAACCTTTTCATCATCGCCATCGGTCTGGGCATCGGCGCGATGTATGTACGCTCGATGACGATCATGCTCGTCGAAAACGGAACGCTGACGCATTACCGCTACCTGGAGCACGGCGCGTTTTACGCGATCCTGATCCTTGCGATCATCATGTACGTCCAGACCCTCTTCCACATTCCGGAAGTCGTCACCGGTCTCGGCGGTGCAGCGCTCATCGGTGTCTCGCTCTGGTCCTCGATCCGCCACAACAAGCGGAGGGAAGCCCGTGCGAAAGCAGCAGCGAAGGCGCAGGCCGAAGTCCATTCACCTGCCCGCGAGCGGCTGGAGGCCTGACATTTCCGAAGCCGCAGCGTTTGCATGCGTTGCGGCCTGACGGACAAAAATAAAGCCCGCGACCAACCGGTTGCGGGCTGTTTCATGCGTGATGTATCGGGAAATTAACGGCCGAAATGGTCGAAGGCGTCCGGTGCGATACCGAGAACCTTGAGGTCCCGGGGCTTCGGACGGCGACCCGCTTCGAATGCAGCGCTTACAGCATTTGCGGCGCCGATGACTGCGAAGGCCCGGCCGAAGAAACCTTCCCGAATGGACTTGCTGTAGGAGGACATTGTCTTTCTCGCTTTGCTTCATTATTGACACCTCATACATGATGCGCTGCAGCATTTTCCACAAGTGACGGGATTTCAGGCCTGCCATGCAAAAACAAGCGGCCGGCCCATGTTTCAGGGCCGGCCGCAAGAAAGGGTTCGAGCAGTATTGTTCTTCTTTAGTCTTCGCTTGCAGCAAGTTGCGAAAGAACTTCGCCGCGGCCGCGTATTCTCAAGATCAACGGGATGATGAAGGCGGCAGCCGCAACGATCAGCAACCCGGCTGCGATCGGCGACGTGACAAGCGTCGTCACATCGCCCTGGCTGATGGCGAGCGCCCGGCGGAGCTGCTGTTCGGCAAGCGGCCCGAGAATCAAGCCGACAACCACCGGGGCGATCGGATAGCCGAAGAGCCGCATGATATAGCCAAGTACGCCAAACGCGAGCAGCATGCCGAGCTCGAACACCGAGGGATTGGCGCCGATGGTACCAAGCGTCGCAAACAGCAGGATGCCGGCATAAAGCCAGGGCTTCGGGATCGTCAGCAGGCGGACCCAAAGCCCGATCAGCGGCAGGTTCAGAACCAGCAGCATGGCATTGGCGATGAGCAGGCTGGCGATCAGGCCCCATACGAGCTGCGGATTGTTCGCAAACAGCAGCGGACCGGGTTGCAGGCCGTATTGCTGGAAGCCGGCGAGCATGATCGCCGCCGTCGCCGTCGTCGGCAGGCCGAGCGTCAGGAGCGGCACCAGCGTGCCGGCTGCCGATGCGTTGTTTGCCGCCTCCGGGCCTGCTACGCCTTCGATCGCACCGTGACCGAATTCTTCGGGGTTCTTCGCCAGGCGTTTCTCGGTCGCGTAAGAGAGGAACGTGCCGATTTCGGCCCCGCCAGCCGGCATTGCACCGATCGGGAAGCCGATCAAGGTACCACGCAGCCATGCCTTCCAGGAGCGGCCCCAATCCTGGGCCGTCATCCAAAGAGAACCCTTGACCGCTTCGACCTTGTCCTCGCCGCGATTGCCTTGGGCTGCGATATAGAGCGTCTCCCCGATCGCGAACATGGCAACCGCAAGCGTGGTCACTTCGATGCCGTCCAGAAGATCCGGAATGCCGAAGGAAAGACGTGCCTGGCCGGTCTGCTGATCGATGCCGACCATCGCCAGCGCAAAGCCGATGAAAAGCGACGTCAGCCCGCGAAGCGCCGAATCGCCGAAAGCGGACGAAACGGTCACGAAGGCGAGTATCATCAGAGCGAAATATTCACGCGGCCCGAAGATCAGCGCCAGTTTGACGATGTAGGGCGCGATGAAGGCAAGGCCGAGCGTGGCTATGAGGCCGGCCACGAACGAACCGATCGCCGCTGTCGCCAGCGCCGGACCGCCGCGACCCGCGCGCGCCATCTTGTTACCCTCGAGCGCAGTCACGATCGAGGCGCTTTCACCCGGCGTATTGAGCAGGATGGAGGTCGTCGAGCCGCCATACATGCCGCCGTAGTAGATACCGGCAAACATGATCAGCGAACCGGCCGGGTCGAGCTTGTAGGTGACGGGGAGAAGAAGGGCAACGGTCAGCGCCGGGCCGATGCCCGGCAGAACGCCGACCGCGGTGCCAAGCGTGACACCGACGAACGCATAAAGAAGGTTCATCGGCTGCATGGCGACCAGGATGCCCTGGAAGAGGAATTCGAAGGTGCTCATCGCATCCAATCCTAGAAGAAGAGTCTCTCGAAGGGTCCGGCAGGCAGCGTAAGCTGCAGCAGCTGCGAGAAAATGATCCAGACGACGAAGCTTAAGACGATACCCGCCGGGATCGAAAGCCAGAGCTTGCGACGCCCAAAGCCGCGCGCCGTGAAGGCAAAGAGAATGCCTGTGGCAATCGAGAAGCCGGCCGTCTTCAGAAGCAGCATTTGCGCTGCAAGACCAGCAACAATCCAGATGACGGGAGCGACTTCCTGATGTTCCCGCTCGGGAAACTCATTGCGCAACGCCTCGAAGACGGTCCAGATGCCGAGGCCGATCAACCCGAACGCCACGACCTTGGGCGCGGTAGCCGGGCCGATGCGAGCATATTGGGCGATCGCTCTCATATGCGTGGCGTCCCAAAGCATGACGGCCGCAACGACGAAAAGACAGATAGCAATGATCAGCGCCGCCCAATCCGGGCGGCGCTTCGTTGCCAAGGGTGCGTTGCCCCTGCTCATTTAACAAGCCCGATCTCTTTGAGGATGCCTTCGGTTGCGGAGACGTCCTTCTCGAGCTGCGCCTTGAAGGCATCGCCGGCGAGGTATGTGTCGGCCCAGCCCTTCGTCTTTAGGATTTCCTGCCAGCCTGCCGACTTGGAAAGCTTGTCGAAATCAGCGGTGACGGCAGCCGTCTGCTCAGGCGTCAGGCCGGGAGCGGCGGCGACCATCCGCCAGTTCTGCACGCTGACATCGACGCCAGATTCTTTCAGTGTCGGAGCGTCGACACCGTCAATGCGCTTATCGCTCGAGACGGCGAGCAGGCGGAGCTGCCCGGCCTTCACCTGCGATTCGAACTCGCCATAGCCTGAAATGCCGGCCGTCACCTGTCCGCCGAGGATAGCGGCAAGCGCCTCACCGCCGCCCGAGAAGGCGACATAGTTGATCTTCGTCGGATCGACGCCGGAGGCCTTCGCGATGAGACCGACCGCGATGTGGTCGGTACCGCCGGCCGAGCCGCCACCCCAGGACACCGAGCCCGGATCAGCCTTCAGCTTGGCAACGAGGTCACCCATCGTCTTGATGTCGGACGATGCCGGAACGACGATGGCCTCATACTCGCCGGTCAGGCGAGCGATCGGTGTGACGTCCTTCAGCGTGACAGGTGACTGGTTGGTGAGAATCGCGCCGACCATGACATAGCCGCCAACGATCAGGGCGTTCGGATTGCCGCTATTCTGGCTGGCGAACTGCGCCAGACCGATGGTGCCGCCGGCGCCCGGAACGTTCTGAACCTGAACATTGCCAGAGATGCCTTCCTTCTGCATGACGGTCTGCAGCGAGCGGGCCGTCTGATCCCAACCGCCGCCGGGTGCGGCAGGCGCCATGATGGTGTAGTCGGCCGAATAGGCCGGCAGCGCGATAGCGGCTGCGAAAAGCGTAGCAAGGAAAGTATGCTTCACGATGTGTCCTCCGTGATCGCGGTGAGCGCCGCGTATTGTTCTCAAGGGAATCGAGAAGCGTTGCCGGGCAGCGGACATTGATGGTCCGCAATAGCGACGGAGACTCCTCCCGAAACGTCTACTCTCCGCCTCCACGAAGAGAAGTACCAGAACCGCACCACATCAAGCTGTCATTTAGCTGACATCGGCAGGATATCCAGCACCAAGGACACTTTTTTGCCGTAATTCAAGCATGAGCGCCCGGTTATGCCGGTGGCGTGCATCCCAACTCCGCTCCAATAAAGCAGGTAGGTGCGAACGCTATCCCACCTACTGTGTCCGCAGCACCTCGTTCCAATGGGCGATCAGCCGCGCGCGCTTGACCTGGTCGAGATAGACCATCAGGCCCGGGCTGACCGGAACGGGCCTGAGCTGGGCGCCGAGAAGCTCCTGCATGGTGTTGGCCGTATTCTCGCCCGCAACCTCGGGGCTGACCGCCGGGATCTGGAGTTTTCGGGCCATGATCGTCTGTCCTTCCTTCGACATGAAGAAGGTGAGATATTGCCGCCCGAGTTCCGGCTCCGCGGCAGCCTGCGGCACCAGCCCGATGCGCGACATCACGACTGTATAATCCTTCGGCAGCACGATGCCGACATCGGGGTGCCGCGACGCCCAGTCCGCCGCATAGGAGCCGAGAATGTTGTAGCCGAGCACGAAGCGCCCGTCGGCTACCCTCTCCAGGATCGCCGAACTCGTCGAATAGAGCTTGACGCCCGCAGCCCCCATCGCCCGGATCACCGACCAGATGTCCCCGAACTGCTCCTGGTCGCGCGCCATGAACAGAAAGCCGACGCCGGAGCGTTCGATGTCATAGGTGCCGATGCGGCCGTAAACCGCGTTGCCTTTGCGCTTCAGGTAATCGACGAATTCCGCCCGTGAACTTGGCACCGGTTCATGCAAGAAGCTCGGCTTGTGATAGACGAAGACGGCCGGCTCGAAGGTGAGTGCATAGGCCGTGTTGCGCCAGTTTGCCCATTTCGGCCATTGTCCGCTCATCGGCAGATTGCTGACCTGCGCATAGCCGTCGTTGGAGAGCTTGACCTGCAGGTCCATCGCTGATGAAAAGGCGAAATCCGCCGTTTTCTTCCCGGCATCGGTCTCCCGCACGATCCGGTCATAGATCTCGCCCGTCAGCATGTCTTCATAACGCACGGCGACATCCGGATTGGCTTCCTGAAAGCCATGGATCATCGGCTGGGCGAGAGGCTCGTCGAGCGAGGAATAAACCGTCAGCACCCGCGCATCAGCCTTGCCGGATTTCGCGGGATAAAAGGCCTGATCCGCGGCTGCAAAACCGGGACAGAGCAGAAGCAGCAGAACCAGAAGTCTCCTCATGAGCGCAGAATGCATCACCACGCTTCAGCGGGCAAGGACGAGTAATTGCGGGCGCTGTCTCGCAACGCGACAAGAGCATTAAAAGACGCTAAGCTAATTTAGACAACCGTATGGAGGGGATATTGGAACGACGGCTGAGTGCCATACTCGCTGCCGACGTGGTGGGTTATAGCCGTCTGATGGGTATCGACGAGACCGGTACCCTGCAGGCGCTCAACCGCCACCGCTGCGAACTGATCGATGTCAGGATCTCCGACTACAAAGGGCGCATCTTCAAGCTGACCGGCGACGGAATGCTCGCGGAATTCCAAAGTGTGGTAAACGCTGTCGCCTGCGCTGTCGAAATCCAGCGCGAGATGGCTGTGCGCAACAAAGACGTCCCGCAGGATCAGCGCATCGAATTACGGATCGGCATCAATCTCGGCGATGTTGTCATCGAGAACGACGACGTCTTCGGCGACGGCGTAAACGTCGCTGCTCGGCTCGAGCGCCTTGCTTCGCCGGGTGGCATTGTCGTTTCCGGCTCGGTTCGCGATCAGGTCGGCACGCGCCTCAATATCGGTTTCGAGTTCCAAGGTGAGCAATCTCTGAAGAACATCAAGCAGACTGTGTCGGTGTTCACGGTTCTCCTCGATCCGCCTTCTGCAACGGCCGGTGCGTCGGACGACCAAACCCGCAATACCTGCTTTATTGCCGTTCTGCCTTTCACCAACATGAGCGGCGATCCCGAGCAGGAGTATTTCGCGGACGGCATCACGGAAGACATCATTACCGACCTCTCCAAGATATCGAGTCTGCACGTCGTGCCGCGGCACACTGTCTTCACCTATAAAGGGAGTTCGCTGAAGGTAAAGCAGCTCGCCCACGAACTTGGCGTGCGATACATTCTCCAGGGTAGCGTCCGCATCGCCGGCGCGCGTGTGCGCATATCCGGCCATCTCATCGATACGGCGAACGGCGACCATCTGTGGGCCGATCGCTACGACCGGAATCTCACCGATATCTTCGCGATCCAGGACGAGATCACCAATTCGATCGTCGGCCAGCTCAAGATCCGACTCCTGCCGGCCGAGAAGAAGGCCATCGCCGCCGAACCCACGGCCAATATCGAGGCCTATACCTACTACCTGCGAGGCCGCCAGCTATCGCACACCTGGACGAAGTCGTATCTGCAGCTTGCCCGCAGGATGTTCTGCAAGGCTGTCGAGCTGGATCCTGATTATGCGCGCGCCTATGCGGGTATTGCCGATTGCGATGCGGCCATACGCGATTGGGACCCTGAAAATGTCCCTCTCGAAAACATCCTGCAGATGAGCGCCCGCGCCCTCGAACTCGATCCTGATCTCGCGGAGGCCCATGCCTCCCGAGGTCTGGCCTTGCATCAGAACGGCCAGGATCAGCAGGCCATTGCAGCCTTCGAGCGGGCACTTGCACTTGAACCCAATCTTTATGAAGCGAACTTCCACTATGCGCGATTCTTCTTCATGCGCGGCGATTTCGCCAACGCCGTCCGCTACTTCACGCGCGCGGCGCACATCCGCACGGACGACTATGTCTCACCCATTCATTTGATGAGCGCCCACCGCTCGCTCGGCCGCATGTCGGATACGGAAAACTGGGCCAAGCTCGGGCTGCTGCGAGCGGAACGCGCACTGAATCTCAGTCCGGAAAATTCAGGACCGGCCCATCGCGGCGCCCTGGCGCTGGCGCATCTCGGAGACAGGGCGAGGGCAAGGGATTGGGCCGCCCGCGCCATCGCGATCGATCCCGACGACATCGTTGCGCAATACAATCTCGCTTGCGTCTACTCCGTCCTCGGCGACGTGGACGAAGCGATTGATATTCTGGAGAGGCTGATGCCGCGAAGCTCGGTCTACCACATCAAATGGTTCGATAACGACTCCGATCTGGATAACATCCGCAGCGACCAGCGCTTCCAGAAACTCCTGCTGGCAGCGCAGGAGGAACAACCCCGGGAGGTCGCTGAATAGAGCAATTGAGGCCGCCAAACTCGCGTTGATTGAATGACGCCCGGTTTTCTTTTGCCGCTGATGACATCCCCATTCACGGGCTGTAATCTTCTTTGTTGAACAACAGGAAACCACCCGTGCGCATTCTCCTTACCGAAGACAATATCGCGCTGGCCGACGGCCTGTCCGCGATCTTGCGCGGTACGGGGCATGCCGTCGATGTCGTCCACGACGGCGCATCCGCCAATGCAGTCATCGCGGCGGAAAATTTCGATCTCGTGATCCTCGACCTCAACCTGCCCGAGATGGACGGGCTGGACGTGTTGCGCAGCATGCGCGCCCGGCAGAACCAGGCGGCCGTCCTAATTCTGACTGCACGCGGAGCGCCGGAGGAGCGGGTCAGAGGCCTCGACCTCGGCGCCGACGATTACCTTATCAAGCCGTTCGACATTACCGAATTCGAGGCGCGCGTGCGCGTGCTGCTCCGGCGCCAGGCGGGCCTGCATTCGGCGACGGTGATGTACGGCTGCGTGTCCTTCGACCTCAAGTCCCGCACCTTTTCCGCCGGCAATATGCAGCTTGATATTCCCGCTCGCGAAGTCGGACTGCTTGAAATCCTCTTCATGCGTGCCGGCAAAGTCGTGTCCAAAGAGGCAATCACCCAGTCGTTGACGGCCTTCGACGATGACATTTCCACCAATGCGATCGAGCAATATGTCAGCCGGCTGCGCAAGCGCCTGGCACCGCATGGATTGACCGTGAAGACCGCGCGCGGCATCGGCTACTATCTCGACAAGCTTCCCGAGGCCTCATGAAAGCCGCCTATTCGCTGAGGCGCCGGCTGCTTTTCTGGCTGCTGATCTCCACCGCCATCATCGGCACGCTGGCGCTCGCCGACACATACCGGGAGGCGGTCGAGACCTCGAACATTGTTTCAGACCGTGTGCTTGCCGGTTCGGCGCTCGCCATTGCCGAGCGCGTCGTCGTGGCAGAAGACGGCGCTCTGGAAGTCGACATTCCCTATGTCGCGCTGGAAATGCTGACATCGGCCGCTCAGGACCGGGTGTTCTACCGCGTCGATGGTCCGCCCGGCAAATTCATTACCGGCTACCAGGCGCTTCCGGTTCTCAAGGAAACCAAGGGCGACGCAGCCGTCTTCGCAGACGATATTTTCCGCGGCGAGCCGATCCGCGTCGCGACGCTGGAGCGCTCCGCCTCAACCGGCATCCGCTCGGTTCCGTTTGTTGTCACCGTCGCGGAAACGACGATCGCCCGCCGTCAGCTGGCACGCGCGATCCTTTTCCGTTCGGCTGTCCGCCTTGCCTTCATGATCGCCGGTGCAGCCGTGATCGTCTGGATCTCGGTCACGGTCGCGCTCCGCCCGCTCTACAAGCTCCGGGACGCGATCGGCGAGCGCAGCCCGGACGACTTGCATCCGATCGAGCAATCGGTACCGAGCGAGGTGCAGCCACTGGTGGATACGGTGAACAGCTTCATGGTGCGCCTGCAGTCAGCCCTTGACGCACTCCGGAATTTCACCGGCAATGCCAGCCATCAATTACGCACACCGCTTGCCATCATCCGAACTCAGCTCGCGCTTTCCGCCCGCGCCGCAACGCTGCCTGAAGCGCAGGACTCGGCCTTGAAAGGCGACCAGGCCGTCGCGCACGCCGAACGCATTCTCGCCCAGCTGCTGCTGATGGCAAAGATCGACGCCGCAACAGCCAAGGAGGCCCTGGCGGCCTCGACGATCGACATCGCCGCCATCGCCCAGGAGATTACCGGCGAACTGATCCCTCAAGCCGCGGAGGCCGGTATCGATCTCGGCTTTGAGGGGGATGGACATGCGATGATCCGCGCCGAACCCCTGCTGATCGGCGAGCTGCTGCGCAATCTTGCGGGCAACGCCATCGCATATGCCGGCAAGAGCGCCGAGGTTACCGTGCGGATTGCGCAGGATGGCGAAACCGTACGCCTCGAGGTTGAAGACAATGGTCCCGGTATCGCGCCGGAAAAGCTCGACGCCGTGCGCCGCCGCTTTTCGCGCGGCAACGACTCCGAGGCGCCGGGCGCCGGCCTCGGCCTCCCGATCGTCGAGGAAATCGCCAATCTTTTCAATGCGACGCTCACGCTCTCGCCTGCGACCAGCGGCAAGGGGCTCAAAGCCGCCGTCGCCTTTGCAAAAGTGTCGTAAAGGCTTCGCGGCGTTAACCTTTCCGCCTTGCTTTCTTTCGTTGCATTGCACACTATCGCGTCGGGAACAGCAAATGCCGCATAACGATGTGGCGTCGGACAAGGCAAAATATGTCGATCAAAGCCAGTATCTATCATCTGACGCACTACAAATACGACAGGCCGGTCCGCCTTGGGCCGCAGGTCATCCGCCTCAAGCCCGCCTCGCATTCAAAAACGCACGTGCTCAGTCATTCGTTGAAGGTCACGCCGTCGAACCATTTCGTGAACCTGCAGCAGGACCCCTACGGGAATTATCTTGCTCGCTATGTCTTTCCCGACCCGGTGACCGAATTCAAGATCGAGGTCGATCTCGTCGCCGACATGACGGTCTACAACCCCTTCGACTTCTTCGTCGAAGAAGAGGCCACCAAATGGCCCTTCGACTATCCGCAGACGATCCAGGAAGACCTCTCGATCTACATGAAACCGGAGGCCCCCGGCCCGCGGCTCAAGGCTTTCCTCGAAACGCTCGACTATTCGCCGGGCCAGCCGACCGTTGACATGATCGTCGGCCTCAACGCCCGCCTGCAGCAGCAGATCGGCTATGTCATCCGCATGGAGGCCGGCGTCCAGACGCCGGAGGACACGCTTGAAAGCGCCAGAGGCTCCTGCCGTGATACGAGTTGGCTGCTCGTTCAGGTTCTCCGTCACCTTGGCCTCGCCGCCCGCTTCGTCTCCGGCTACCTCATTCAGTTGACGCCCGACCTGAAGGCCCTTGACGGCCCCTCCGGTACGGAGGTCGATTTCACCGACCTGCATGCCTGGGCCGAAGTCTATCTACCCGGCGCCGGCTGGGTCGGCCTCGATCCGACATCCGGACTGCTCACCGGCGAAAGCCACATCCCGCTCGCCGCAACCCCGCATTATAGCAACGCCGCCCCGATCTCCGGCGGCTATTTCGGCGAAGCCAATACCGAGTTCGCCTTCGACATGAAGGTCGCCCGTGTCGCCGAACATCCGCGCATCACCAAGCCCTTCTCCGAGGAGAGCTGGAACGAGCTCGACGCACTTGGCAAAAAAGTGGATCGTATCCTCAAAGCAGAAGATGTGCGCTTAACGATGGGCGGCGAGCCCACTTTCGTGTCGATCGACGATTTCGAATCCGAAGAGTGGAATACCGCCGCCGTAGGCCCGACCAAGCGGGAGAAAGCCGACAGCCTGATCCGCAGGCTGCGCCAGCGCTTCGCCCCGGGCGGCTTCCTGCATTACGGACAGGGCAAGTGGTATCCCGGCGAAAGCCTGCCGCGCTGGACCTTCTCACTCTACTGGCGCAAGGACGGAAAGCCGATCTGGCAGAATCCGGATTTGATCGCAGTAGAAGGCGCTGACACCGTCGCCAAGGCGGAAGACGCCGAGCGGCTGCTCACCGGCATCGCGCGCGAGCTGGCGATTACGCCTGATATGGTGCTGCCGGCCTATGAGGATCCCGCCGAGTGGATCGTCAAGGAGGGAAGCCTTCCCGAAAATGTCGATCCGTCGAACTCCAAGCTGAAGGATCCGGAAGAACGCAACCGCATCGCCCGCGTTTTCGAACGTGGCCTGACGGTTCCGACAGGTTATATCCTTCCCGTTCAAGCCTGGAATGCTCAGGCTTCAGGGCACCGCTGGATCAGCGAGAAATGGCAGACCCGGCGCGGCAAGATTTTCCTCGTCCCAGGCGACAGCCCTGTCGGATACCGTCTGCCGCTTGGTACGCTCCCTTACGTGCCGCCATCGCAATATCCCTATATCCACATCGCCGACCCATCGATCCCGCGCCAGCCCCTGCCCGAAGTTTTCGTGCCCGCCGGCCGCGCCATGCCGGAGGCCTCCTTCCAGCGCGACGAGAGCGGCCAGAGCCGTGTGGAACAGACGCTCGGCGAAATCGGCGGGGCGGTTCGCACGGCGATATCGGTCGAGCCGCGCGACGGCCGGCTTTGCGTCTTCATGCCGCCCGTCGAGCGCATTGAAGACTATCTCGAACTCATCGCAGCCGCCGAAAACGCAGCGGCCGAACTTGGGCTTGCCGTCCATATCGAGGGCTATTCGCCGCCTCAGGACGAGCGCATCAATGTCATTCGTGTCGCACCGGATCCAGGCGTCATCGAGGTGAATATCCACCCCGCCTCGAACTGGCAGGATTGCGTCGCAATCACCACCGCGATCTACGAAGAAGCGCGGATGACGCGTCTCGGCGCCGACAAGTTCATGATCGACGGCCGTCACACGGGCACGGGCGGCGGCAACCATGTCGTCGTCGGCGGCGCAAATCCGAACGACAGCCCGTTCCTGCGCCGGCCCGACCTCTTGAAGAGCCTCGTGCTGCACTGGCAGCGGCATCCCTCGCTCTCCTATCTCTTCTCCGGCATGTTCATCGGACCGACCAGCCAGGCGCCGCGCATCGACGAGGCCAGGCACGACAGCCTGTACGAGTTGGAAATCGCCCTCGCCCAGGTGCCCGCACCCGGCCGCGGCCCGTCGCCGCTTCCCTGGCTGACCGACCGCCTGTTCCGCAATCTCCTGATCGACGTGACGGGCAACACCCACCGTGCCGAAATCTGCATCGACAAGCTGTTTTCGCCGGATGGGCCGACCGGACGTCTCGGTCTCGTAGAGTTCCGCGGCTTCGAAATGCCCCCGAATGCGCGCATGTCGCTCGCTCAGCAATTGATGGTCCGCGCCCTCATTGCCCGCTTCTGGAAAAATCCCGCCGACGGCAAGTTCGTGCGCTGGGGCACTTCCCTGCACGATCGCTTCATGCTGCCGCATTTCGTCTGGGCCGATTTCCTGGATGTGCTTGCCGATCTCAAAGAAAACGGCTTCGAGGTCAGCCCGGAGTGGTTCAAGGCACAACTCGAATTCCGCTTCCCCTTCTGCGGCGAAGTGGAATACGAGGGCTCGAAACTCGAGCTTCGCCAGGCGCTCGAACCCTGGCACGTCATGGGCGAGGAAGGCGCGATTGGCGGCACCGTTCGATATGTCGACAGCTCGGTCGAACGACTTCAGGTTCGCCTCGAAACCAGTAATTCCTCGCGCTACACCGTCACCTGCAACGGCCGAACGGTGCCGCTGACACCGACAGGGACGTCCGGCGTGTCCGTCGCCGGCGTCCGCTTCAAGGCGTGGCAGCCGGCCTCGGGCCTGCATCCGGTCCTGCCGGTGAATACGCCGCTGACATTTGACATTTATGATACATGGTCGAAGCGTTCGATCGGCGGCTGCATCTATCATGTTGCCCATCCGGGCGGGCGCAACTATGACACCTTCCCGGTAAACGGCAACGAAGCGGAAGCAAGGCGGCTCTCCCGATTCGAACCGTGGGGACATACGGCGGGCGGCTTCATTCCGCGCGCCGAGATCGGTTCGCCGGAATTCCCGCTGACGCTGGATCTCCGCAGGCCGGCAGGCATTTGACGAGCTAGGTTTTAATGGGCAAGAAACCGGCAATGGAGAAACGTAGGGACGAGGTTCCAAGCCGCGGCGGCAACGATGCGGCGTTCGGCTATGCGCCCCTGCCCGGCATTGCCGACGAGATGGTCGATAACAACGGCGCCATCCGCCCGGTCTGGCAGCGCTTTCTTGCGGGCTTCGGGGCAATTCCCGAGAAGGAACTGACCGAGCGCTTCGCCCGAGCCGACCGCTATCTGCGCGATGCCGGCGTATTCTACCGCGCCTATGGCAGCAAGGGCACCGGCGAGCGCTCCTGGCCGCTGTCGCATATCCCGGTCCTGATCGACGAGCGCGAATGGCAGGCGCTTTCCGCCGGCCTGGTGCAGCGCGCCGATCTGCTTGAGGCGATCGTTGCCGATATCTATGGCGACAACAAGCTGGTCGACGAAGGCTTCCTGCCGCCTGGCCTGATCGCCGCCAACCCGGAATTCCAACGCCCGCTTGCAGGCGTAAAGCCGGCGACCGGCCACTACCTGCATTTCTGCGCCTTCGAGATTGGCCGCGGCCCGGACGGAAACTGGTGGGTTCTGGCCGACCGTACACAGGCGCCGTCAGGTGCAGGCTTCGCGCTTGAAAGCCGCGTTGCCACCACGCGCGCCTTCTCCGATATCTATGCCGAAACCCCGGTTCACCGTCTCGCCTCCTTCTTCGGCGCCTTCCGCGATGCGTTGCAGACGATGAAACATTCCGGCGACGACCGCATCGGCGTTCTGACCCCCGGACCGGCAAACGAAACCTACTATGAACACGCCTATATCGCCCGCTATCTCGGCTTCATGCTTCTCGAAGGCGAAGATCTGACGGTGGTCAATGGCCGCGTCATGGTTCGCACGGTGGCTGGCCTGAAGCCGATCGGCGTCCTCTGGCGGCGCCTCGATTCCGCCTATGCCGATCCGCTGGAGCTGAACCAGAATTCGCATATCGGCACCCCCGGTCTGGTCGAGGCACTGCGTGCTGAATCGGTGACGATCGTCAATGCTCTCGGGACCGGCATCCTCGAGACGCGCGCCTTGCTCGCTTTCATGCCGACGATCTGTCGCCGCCTGCTTGGCGAAAAACTGTACCTGCCGTCGATCGCCACTTGGTGGTGCGGGCAGAAGGAGGAGCGCGAACACGTCGCGAAGAACATCGAGAAGATGGTGATCGGTCCCGCCTATTCGCGCGCTCCCTTCTTCGACGATAGCGGCGAGTCCGTCCTCGGCTCGTCGCTGCGCGCAACGGCAAAGGATTCGATCACCGACTGGCTGAACTCCGACGGCCCGAAACTCGTCGGCCAGGAAGTCGTCACGCTGTCGACGACGCCGGCCTGGGTAGACGGAAAGCTGACGCCGCGGCCGATGTCGCTTCGCGTCTTCGCCGCTCGCACGGCGAATGGCTGGCAGATCATGCCGGGCGGCTTTGCCCGCATCGGCGCCGGCGATGACGCCGCTGCGATCGCCATGCAGTCGGGCGGCGCGGCGGCAGACGTCTGGATCGTCAGCGACAAGCCGGTCGAGCGCCATACCCTTCTGCCTGCCGAAGGAAGCTTCACCCGCAACATGCCGGGCAGCCTGCCAAGTCGGGCGGCCGACAATCTCTTCTGGCTCGGCCGCTATATCGAGCGCGCCGAAGGAGCGCTGCGCATCCTTCGCGCCTGGCACGCCCGTTACGCCGAAGCTGCCGATCCGAGTCAGCCGCTGCTTGCCGATGTTTCGGAATATCTCGCTGCCGTCGACATCGGCACGGAAGAAGCCGTGCCCGAAACGCTCCTGCGCAACATCGACAGCGCCGTCTATTCCGCCAGTAATATCCGCGACCGGTTCTCGCCGGATGGCTGGCTGGCCCTGAACGACCTAGCCAAGACCGCGCACCGCTTCCATGTCAGCGTTGCAGCGGGCGACGACGCCAGCCATGCCATGACGATCCTGCTGCGCAAGCTCGCGGGCTTCGCAGGTCTCGTGCATGAAAACATGTATCGCTTCACCGGATGGCGCTTCCTCTCGCTCGGTCGCTATATCGAGCGCGGCCTGCACATGACGCGTCTTCTCGGCCACATGTCCGGCCCCGATGCCCCTGATGGCGCGCTGGATATGCTGCTCGAAATCGGCGATAGCGTCATGACCCACCGCCGCCGGTACAACGTCAACACCGCCCGCCTGACCGTCACGGACCTTCTGGCGCTCGACCCGCTAAACCCACGTTCGGTTCTCTTCCAGATGAACGAGATCCATCGCGAGGTCGAGCAGCTGCCGAACGCCTTCGTCAACGGCCAGATGTCGCCATTCTACCGCGAGGCCATGCGCCTGCATTCCGGCCTCGCCGTCATGACGCCGGAAACGATGACCGGCGAGTTCTACAAGAAGTTTGAACGCGAGCTCGAGCTGCTGTCCGACCTTCTCGCCCAGACCTACCTCGGGTGACCGCCGTGCTCTACGACCTCACCCTGCACATGGGATACACCTACGACACGCCGGCTTCCGGCGCGCGTCACATCATTCGGCTGATGCCGCTTTCGCTGCCCGACCGGCAGCGGCTGGTCGCAGGCTCGATTACCATATCTCCGTCGCCGGACGAGCAATCGCATTTCACCGATTTCTTCCTCCATCCGGCAACATCCATCCTGCTGCGGTCGCCGCACGAGACGTTGGATATCCGCATGCAGGCCCGCGTGCAGGTCGATAGCCGTTCGATCGCCGCCGATTTCTCACCGGATCTCGACCGCCTGCCGAAGGAGGTCGCCGGCGTCTGGTCGCTGGAGCCTGACTCTCCGCATCATTTCATCGCCAGCAGCCCTCGTCTCACGGAAACCCGCGCCATTTCGGACTATGCCCGGGACTGCGCGCCGCCCGGCCTTACCGTGCTGCAGATCGCCAATGCCTTGTGCACCCGCATCAACAAGGATTTCACCTACGATACGGAAGCAACGACGGTAGATTCCACGGCTCTCGACGCTTTCACCCTGAAGCGCGGCGTCTGCCAGGATTTCGTCCATGTGATGATCCTGGCGCTCCGCAGCCTCGGCATCCCGGCAGGCTATGTCTCCGGCTTCCTGCGGACCATCCCACCGCCCGGCAAGGAACGGCTCGAAGGCGCTGACGCCATGCATGCCTGGGTCCGTGTCTGGTGCGGTGAAACCCTGGGCTGGATCGAACTCGACCCGACCAACGACATGCCCGCCGGCACCGACCACATCGTCGTCGCCTATGGCCGCGACTATTCCGACGTCGCCCCTGTCATCGGCGTCCTGAAAAGCTACGGCGGCCATCACGCCGTGCAGGCCGTCGACGTCATTCCGATCAAGTGATCGGAAGACAGGAATAGCCGCTGCTTCCTGGAGCCTCGAGACCAGCAAGACAACCCTGTCTCATATCTTTTTGACTGCCTGAATCCCGAAATCAACCGACCTTGGCGGAAGCATCCGCATGTCTTCCTGGCCTCTGTGCCGGAATGAGCCGATGGCCAGGGAAAGTGTGTAGGACTGACGCAGAACCCGCCGCCACAGACGTTAATGCGCAAAAGCGCCAGCTGTCCTCTTGGCGAGAAGGTTATCCGGCAAACGCAGTAGATCATGTCCCAAAATCGCAAGGTATCTGCAATTTTAACGATTACCTTAAAACCTGTGGTAACAACCGCGCTGTAGATATGGAGACAGTATAAACCCTCTCTTGCTGCAGGTGACATGATGTCTCCCATATCTTTTCTGCGCGCCAACATTACGCGCGCCTTACGCGATCGTTCCGGCAATTTCGCCATGATGACGGCGATTTTGATGCCAGTCGCGATTGGCGCCGCCGGGCTCGCCGTCGACGTATCCAACATGATGCTTTCGCAACGTCAGTTGCAGGAAGCCTCCGATTCGGCTGCGCTGGCTGCAGCCTCCGCGCTCGTCGCCGAAAAGGTCGATGTGAACGGTGCCAAGGAGCTTGCCAAGAACTTTGTCATCGGCCAGATGTCAAATTACATTGACGATTCCGACACCATCGCGGCCCTAAAGGATGCAATGTCTGTTGTTGTCACAGAAACCGCATCCGGTTCGGGCGGCAAGACTTACAAAGTTGAGGTCAAAACTGCCTACAACATGGGCAATAGCGCGCTGATGCGCATCTTGGGCAAGGAAAGCACGGAAATCGGCTCATTGTCCAAGACAGAGAGCAGCACCGAAAACACCGTCACAAAGAGCTCGCTCTCGATGTATCTCGTGCTCGACCGTTCGGGCTCGATGGCCGAGGATACTACGACCTCGCATACGTACACGGAAAGTTACAACTGTGGCTCGAGAAAGAACCCAAAGACCTGCGATCGAACCGTTACGGACTACTACACCAAGATCGAGGCATTGAAGCTGGCCGTTTCGAGCCTGCTGACCCAGTTGAATACCGCCGATCCCAATCTGCAATACGTCCGCACGGGCAGCGTCTCTTACAATATCGAAATGCAGTCGGCGTTGGACCTGGCCTGGGGAACGTCTGCCGTGTCAACCTACGTCCACGCTCTGACCGCGACAGGCGGGACAGATTCAAGCGATGCCTTTAAGACGGCATATGACAAGATTATCGACCCGGCCGAGAATACAGCGCATTTGAACAAGAACGGCCTGACACCCGACAAATACATTGTCTTCATGACGGACGGCAACAACAATTACACGTCAGCCGATACTGAAACCAAAAAAATGGTGCGACTTGGCGCGCGACAAAAATATCACGGTCTATACGGTTGCGTTCATGGCTCCCGATCGCGGCAAGGCGCTGCTAAGCTACTGCGCGACGAGCTCTTCAACCTATTTCGCAGCCGAGAACATGGCCTCGCTCGTCGCGGCCTTTAAGATAATCGGCTCATCGGCCGCCAAACAGAGCATACGCCTGACCCAATAAAATTCGGCGCTCATCCTTTCAAAGGAAAAGCCGCTCCGGAACAAACCGGGGCGGCTTTTCGTTTAGGGCTAATCTCGCGCATCAGACCGGGAAAACCAATTGAAATCAAGTCCCTTATGCCGGTGAACACGACGGTTTCGCAAATTTTTGCTTTCGCTAAATCCCTTGTTGCAAGTGCTTGGTAACGATGCATAAACTGCCGTGACCGGCGTGCGTGCAAAGTCGGCTTCGTCAGACGTAACGCACTGAAACTAAATCAAATTTGGCGAGATATGACGATGAACCCCGTTTCCAAGCCGACCATCCCTTCTCCCGCCCCGCGCAGTTCCCGCCCGGAAATTCTAGCCGAAGAAATCATCGAACGCCTGACTTACCGCATCGGCAAAGATGCAAAAGTTGCCAAGCCGCATGACTGGCTGACGGCGACTATCCTCGTCGTTCGCGACCGCATCATTGACAAATGGATGGAGTCGACGCGCAAGGTCTACGCGACAGGCGACAAGCGCGTTTACTACCTGTCGCTTGAGTTCCTGATCGGTCGCCTGATGCGCGATGCCGTCACGAACATGGGCCTGATGGAGCAGGTGCGCGATGCGCTCGCCTCCCTCGGCGTCGATGTCAACGTGATCGCCGGCCTCGAGCCGGATGCTGCTCTCGGCAACGGCGGCCTCGGGCGCCTCGCGGCCTGTTTCATGGAAAGCATGGCAACGGTCGAAGTGCCGGCCTATGGCTACGGCATCCGTTATGTCCACGGCCTCTTCCGTCAGCAGCTTGCCGACGGCTGGCAAGTGGAATTGCCGGAAAGCTGGCTCGCGCATGGCAACCCCTGGGAATTCGAACGTCGCGAAAGCGCCTATGAAATCGGCTACGGCGGCACCGTCGACGTCGCCAACAATGCCGAAGGCGAGCCGCGCTATGTCTGGAAGCCGGCAGAGCGCGTCATTGCCGCTGCCTTCGACACACCGGTGGTCGGCTGGCGCGGCAAGCGCGTCAACACGCTGCGTCTCTGGTCGGCCCAGCCGATCGACCCGATCCTGCTCGACGCCTTCAATGCCGGCGACCATATCGGTGCTCTGCGCGAAAGCAACAAGGCGGAAAGCCTGACGCGCGTGCTCTATCCGGCAGACGCGACGCCCGCCGGACAGGAGCTGCGCCTTCGCCAGGAATTCTTCTTCTCCTCCGCCTCGCTTCAGGACATCCTGCGCCGCCACCTGCAGCAGTATGACGATTTCACGTCGCTGCCGGACAAGGTGGCGATCCAGCTGAATGACACGCACCCCGCCGTTTCGGTTGCCGAGCTGACGCGCCTGCTCTGTGACGTTCACGGCATGGATTTCGAGCAGGCCTTCGATATCGTCCGCCGCACGATTTCCTACACCAACCACACGCTCCTGCCGGAAGCTCTCGAGACCTGGCCGATCCCGCTCTTCGAACGGCTGCTGCCGCGTCACATGCAGCTGATCTACGCGATCAATGCCAAGATTCTGCTTGAGGCCCGCAGGGAAAAGAACTTCTCCGACACCGAAATCCGGGCGATCTCGCTGATCGACGAGAGCGGCGACCGCCGGGTGCGGATGGGCAATCTCGCCTTCGTCGGCTCGCATTCGATCAACGGCGTATCCGCCTTGCATACCGAACTCATGAAGGTCACGGTCTTTGCGGACCTGCACAAGCTCTATCCGAACCGCATCAACAACAAGACGAACGGCATCACGCCACGCCGCTGGCTGCAGCAATGCAACCCCGGACTCACCAGCCTTATCCGCGAGGCGATCGGCGACGAATTCATGGATGACGCCGAAAAGCTCAAGCCGCTCGAAAAATTCGCCACCGATCCGAGCTTCCAGGAAAAGTTCGGCTCCGTGAAGCGCGCGAACAAGGTGGCGCTCTCCAATCTTGTCGCCAGCCGCATGGGCGTGAAGCTTGATCCTTCCGCGATGTTCGACATTCAGATCAAGCGCATCCACGAGTACAAGCGCCAATTGCTCAACGTTGTCGAGGCGGTCGCTCTCTACGACCAGATCCGCTCGCATCCCGAACTCGACTGGGTGCCGCGTGTGAAGCTCTTTGCCGGCAAGGCGGCGCCGAGCTATCACAATGCCAAGCTCATCATCAAGCTCATCAACGACGTCGCCCGCACGATCAACAACGACCCGGCCGTCCGCGGCCTCCTGAAAGTGGTCTTCGTGCCCAATTACAACGTCTCGCTTGCCGAGGTCATGGTGCCCGCCGCCGACCTCTCCGAGCAGATTTCGACGGCCGGCATGGAAGCCTCCGGCACCGGCAACATGAAGTTCGGTTTGAACGGAGCGCTCACGATCGGCACCCTGGACGGGGCGAATGTCGAAATGCGCGACAATGTCGGCGCCGACAATATCGTTATCTTCGGCCTGCGCGCCGATGAAGTCGCCGATGCCCGCACCGATGGACACAACCCACGCGCCATCATCGAAAGCTCCCGGGAACTGTCGCAGGCGCTGGCTTCGATTGCCGGCGGCGTCTTCTCGCCGGATGACCGCAATCGCTACGCCCAGCTGATCGATGGCATTTATTCGCACGACTGGTTTATGGTCGCCGCCGATTTCGACGCCTATGCAGCCGCCCAGCGGGACGTGGACCAGATCTGGAACAAGCCGTCCTCCTGGTATGCCAAGACCATCAACAATACCGCGCGAATGGGCTGGTTCTCCTCCGACCGCACGATCCGGCAGTATGCCGATGAAATCTGGAGAGCCGGATGAAAACGCCGAAAGTCGCCCTTGAAGTAAAGCGTCCCTGGGAAATTTCGGCAGACGAAATAACGGCAATCCTTGCCGGCTCGCACGCTAATCCATTTGCTGTGCTCGGCGTGCATGAGGCAGGTGACAGCTACGCTGCCCGCTGCTTCATTCCCGGCGCCGAAGAAGTCACCGCCTTGACCCTCGACGGCAGCGTCATTGGCGAACTGACGCAGCTCCATCCGGATGGCTTTTTCGCTGGCCCGGTCGCGCTGGCGAAACGGCAGCCGGTGCGCTACCGCGCCCGGCGCGACGATGCGGAATGGGCCGTCACCGACCCGTACAGCTTCGGCCCCGTGCTCGGCCCGATGGACGATTACTACGCGCGTGAAGGCTCGCATCTCCGCCTCTTCGACAAGATGGGGGCGCACTGGATCAAGCACGAAGGCGCGCAGGGAATCCATTTTGCCGTCTGGGCGCCGAATGCCCAGCGCGTTTCCGTCGTCGGCGATTTCAACAATTGGGACGGACGCCGACATGTGATGCGTTTTCGCGCCAGCGCCGGCATATGGGAAATCTTTGCGCCGGATGTCCCGACGGGCGTCCCTTACAAGTTCGAGATCCGCGGCCATGACGGCGTTCTCCTGCCGCTGAAAGCCGACCCTTTTGCGCGGCGCAGCGAATTTCGTCCGAAGACGGCCTCCGTCGTTGCGCCTGAACTTCTGCAGGAATGGCAGGACGAAGACCACCTCAAACACTGGAGCGAAACCGACAAGCGCCGCCAACCGATCTCGATCTATGAGGTGCATGCCGGTTCATGGCAGCGCCATCAGGATGGTTCCTTCCTCTCCTGGGACGAGCTTGCTTCCAGCCTCATCCCCTACTGCGTCGACATGGGCTTCACCCATATCGAATTCCTTCCGATCACCGAACATCCCTACGATCCGTCATGGGGCTACCAGACCACCGGCCTTTACGCGCCGAGCGCCCGCTTCGGCGAACCGGAAGGTTTTGCGCGTTTCGTGAACGGCTGCCACAAGGTCGGCATCGGTGTCATTCTCGACTGGGTGCCCGCGCACTTCCCCACCGACGAACACGGCCTCGGCTGGTTCGACGGCACTGCACTTTACGAGCATGAGGATCCGCGCAAAGGTTTCCACCCGGATTGGAATACGGCGATCTACAATTTCGGCCGTACCGAGGTTCAATCCTATCTCGTCAACAACGCGCTCTATTGGGCGGAGAAATTCCATCTCGACGGCCTGCGTGTCGATGCCGTCGCCTCGATGCTCTATCTCGATTACTCGCGCAACCACGGCGAATGGATTCCGAACGAATACGGCGGCAACGAAAACCTCGAGGCCGTCCGCTTCCTTCAGGACATGAACACCCGCATCTACGCCGAGCACCCGGGCGTCATGACCATTGCCGAGGAATCGACCTCCTGGCCGAAGGTCTCGCAGCCGGTGCATGAAGGCGGCCTCGGCTTCGGCTTCAAGTGGAACATGGGCTTCATGCACGACACGCTGAGCTACATGAAGCGTGATCCGATATATCGCAGGCATCACCACAACGAACTGACCTTCGGCCTGCTCTACGCCTATTCGGAAAACTTTGTTCTGCCACTCTCCCATGACGAAGTGGTGCACGGCAAAGGTTCGCTGATCGCAAAGATGCCTGGCGATGACTGGCAGAAATTCGCAAACCTGCGCGCCTACTATGCCTTCATGTGGGGCTACCCCGGCAAGAAACTGCTCTTCATGGGCCAGGAATTTGCGCAATGGAGCGAATGGAGCGAGGCAACCTCGCTCGACTGGAACCTGCTGCAATACCGCATGCACGAAGGCATGCGCCGCCTCGTACGCGACCTCAACTTCACCTACCGCTCCAAGCCGGCGTTGCACGCGCGCGATTGCGAAGGCGACGGTTTCGAATGGCTGATCGCCGACGATCACGAAAACTCCGTCTTTGCATGGCTACGCAAGGCACCGGAACACAAGCCGATCGCCGTCATCACCAATTTCACGCCGGCTTACCGCGAGAACTATTCCATCCGCCTGCCGCTCGAAGGCCGCTGGCGGGAAATCCTGAATACCGATGCCGATATCTACGGCGGCAGCGGCAAGGGAAATGGCGGGCGCGTGCAGGCCGTCAACGCCGGCGGCAGCATCGTTGCGTCGATCACCTTGCCGCCGCTGGCGACGATCATGCTTGAACCTGAGACTTGAAGACTGGTGGGAGGAGTAGACAATGGTAGAAAAGCGCATTCAGCCACTTGCCCGCGACGCAATGGCCTATGTTCTGGCCGGCGGCAGGGGGAGCCGCCTCAAGGAACTCACCGACCGGCGCGCCAAGCCGGCGGTCTATTTCGGCGGCAAATCACGTATCATCGACTTTGCACTGTCGAACGCGCTGAATTCCGGCATCCGCCGCATCGGCGTCGCGACGCAGTATAAGGCTCACTCTCTGATCCGCCATATGCAGCGTGGCTGGAACTTCTTCCGTCCCGAGCGAAACGAAAGCTTCGACATCCTGCCGGCCAGCCAGCGCGTCTCGGAAACGCAATGGTACGAAGGCACTGCCGACGCCGTCTATCAGAACATCGACATCATCGAGGATTACGGCGTCGAGTACATGGTCATCCTTGCAGGCGATCACGTCTACAAGATGGATTACGAGTGGATGCTGCAGCAGCACGTCGATTCGGGCGCGGATGTCACCATCGGCTGCCTGGAAGTGCCGCGCATGGAAGCCGTCGGCTTCGGCGTTATGCATGTGGACAAGGCCGACCGGATCATCGATTTCGTCGAAAAGCCCGCCAATCCGCCAGGCATTCCGGACAAACCTGATTTTGCGCTGGCGTCCATGGGGATCTACGTCTTCCACACCAAGTTCCTGATCGACGCATTGCGCCGCGACGCAGCCGATCCGAATTCCAGCAAGGATTTCGGCAAGGATATCATCCCCTATATCGTGAAGAACGGTAAGGCGGTCGCGCACCGCTTCGGCCAGTCCTGCGTCCGCTCGGATTTCGAGCACGAACCCTATTGGCGCGATGTCGGAACGATCGAAGCATACTGGCAGGCGAATATCGATCTGACGGCGATCGTCCCGGAACTTGATATTTATGACAAATCCTGGCCGATCTGGACCTATGCGGAAATCTCACCACCGGCAAAATTCGTCCACGACGACGAAGACCGCCGTGGCTCGGCCACTTCCTCGGTCGTCGCCGGCGATTGCATCATCTCCGGCGCCACGCTTCACAAAAGCCTTCTTTTCACCGGTGTTCGCGCTAACTCCTATTCGAAATTGGAGGGAGCCGTCGTCCTTCCGAGCGTGAAGGTCGGCCGGCGCGCGCAATTGAAAAACGTCGTGATCGATCATGGCGTCGTCATTCCGGAGGGCCTTGTCGTCGGCGAGGATCCGGAACTCGATGCCAAGCGGTTCCGGCGGACGGAAAGCGGTATTTGCCTGATTACGCAACCGATGCTCGATAAGTTGGATCTTTGAACATATGAAAGTTCTTTCGGTTGCGTCCGAAGTCTTCCCTTTGATCAAAACAGGGGGCCTTGCCGACGTGGCCGGCGCCCTGCCAATCGCACTCAAGCAGTTCGGCATTGAGACGAAGACCCTCATGCCCGGCTATCCGGCAGTCATGAAGGTCATTCGCGATCCGGTCGTTCGCCTGCAGTTCGATGATCTGCTGGGAGCGCCCGCGACGGTGCTGGAAGTGGAATATGAAGGCCTCGATATCCTCGTTCTCGACGCTCCTGCATATTACGATCGCGTGGGCGGTCCCTATCTCGACCACACGGGCAAGGACTATGCCGACAACTGGCGGCGTTTCGCGGCGCTATCGCTGGCGGCTGCCGAAATCGCCGCGGGCCTGATGCCGGACTGGCGGCCGGACCTCGTACATGCCCACGACTGGCAAGCCGCCATGACGCCGGTCTATATGCGCTACTATCCGACGCCTGAGCTGCCGACCGTTCTGACAATCCACAACATGGCATTCCAGGGCCAGTTCAGCGCCGACATCTTCCCGAGCCTGCGCCTGCCGCCGCATGCGTTCTCGACCGAAAGCATCGAATATTACGGCCATATCGGCTTCCTGAAAGGTGGCCTTCAGACTGCGCACGCGATCACCACCGTAAGCCCCACCTATGCCGAGGAAATCCTGACGAACGAGTTCGGCATGGGGCTGGAAGGTGTCATCGCCAGCCGCCGCGACGTGTTGCACGGCATCGTCAACGGCATTGATGCTGAAGTTTGGAATCCGGCAACCGATCCGGTCGTCCACACACATTACGGCGTCACGACACTTAAAAATCGCGAAGAGAACCGCAAATCGATCGCCGAATTCTTCCGCCTGCATGATGACGGCGCGCCGATCTTCAGCATCATCAGCCGCCTTACCTGGCAAAAGGGAATGGACGTGATCGCTGCGACTTGCGACGCAATCGTCGCCCTCGGCGGCAAGCTTGCCGTCCTCGGCTCCGGCGATCCAGCGCTTGAAGGCTCGCTGCTTGCCGCAGCCGCCCGTCATCCCGGCCGCATCGGCGTCTCGATCGGATATAACGAGCCGATGTCGCACCTGATGCAGGCCGGCTGCGATGCCATCATCATTCCTTCGCGTTTCGAACCTTGCGGTCTCACCCAGCTTTACGGCTTGCGTTATGGCTGCGTGCCGATCGTGGCACGCACCGGCGGTCTCAACGATACCGTGATCGATGCCAATCACGCCGCGCTTGCAGCGAAAGTCGCAACGGGGATACAGTTTTCTCCCGTCACCGCAGAGGGTATGTTGCAGGCAATCCGGCGTGCACTACATCTCTTCGCGGACCAAAAAGTCTGGACCCAATTGCAAAAGCAGGGCATGAAATCGGATGTCTCGTGGGAGAAGAGCGCCGAGCGCTACGCTGCCCTCTATTCAAGCCTCGCCCCGAAAGGCAAGTGACAGAAATGAACAAATCTGTATCCACAACGCCCTACCAGGACCAGAAACCCGGCACGTCGGGTCTCAGGAAGAAGGTCCCGGTCTTCCAGCAGCCGAACTATGCTGAGAACTTCATCCAATCGATTTTCGATTCTCTGGAAAGCTATCAGGGCAAGTGCCTCGTCATTGGCGGCGACGGACGCTACTACAATCGCGAGGTCATCCAGAAGGCGATCAAGATGGCCGCCGCCAACGGCTTTGGAAAGGTCATCGTTGGCAAAGGCGGCATTCTTTCGACCCCGGCTGCCTCGCACATCATTCGTAAATACAAGGCTTTCGGCGGCATTATCCTTTCTGCCAGCCACAATCCCGGCGGCCCGACCGAAGATTTCGGCATCAAATACAACGTCAACAACGGCGGGCCGGCGCCGGAAAAGATCACCGACGCGATCTATGCGCGCACCAGGGTGATCGACAGTTACAAGATCGCCGATTTCCCGGACGTGAACCTCGATCGCATCGGCAAGGAAGAACTGCCCGGCGGCATGATGCTTTCGGTCATCGACTCGGTCGAGGACTATACCGCGCTGATGGAGGAGCTCTTCGATTTCGGCGCGATCCGCAATCTGATCAGCCTCGGCTTCCGAATCGCCTTCGATGCGATGAGCGCCGTTACCGGCCCCTATGCCAAGGAAATCTTCGAAAACCGTCTTGGCGCGCCGCTCGGCTCGGTGCGAAATTTCATGCCGCTGCCGGATTTCGGCGGGCATCATCCGGATCCGAACCCTGTCCACTGCAAGGAACTCTATGACGAGATGATGGGCGAGGACGCGCCCGATTTCGGCGCCGCTTCGGACGGCGATGGCGACCGCAACCTCATCATCGGCCGCGGCATCTTCGTCACCCCTTCAGACAGCCTGGCGATCCTCGCAGCCAACGCCAATCTCGCGCCGGGATATTCCGGCGGCCTGGCAGGCATCGCACGCTCCATGCCGACCAGCGGTGCTGCCGACCGCGTCGCCGAAAAACGCGGCATCGGCATGTATGAAACGCCGACCGGCTGGAAATTCTTCGGCAATCTGCTCGACGCCGGCATGGCAACGATCTGCGGCGAGGAAAGCGCCGGAACCGGCTCCAGCCACGTCCGCGAGAAGGACGGCCTCTGGGCCGTACTCCTCTGGCTGAACATCCTTGCCGTCCGCGGCGAAAGCGTTCAGGACGTCGTTACCCAGCATTGGCAGACCTATGGCCGCAACTACTATTCCCGCCATGACTATGAAGGCGTGGATACCGACGCTGCAAACGGCCTGATCGATAATTTGCGCAGCCAGCTTGCAGCCCTGCCGGGCAAGACCTTCGGCGGCTTGACCGTCGAAAAAGCGGACGACTTCGCTTATCACGATCCGGTCGACAAGTCGGTCAGCGAACATCAGGGTATTCGCATTCTTTTTTCGGGAGGCTCGCGAGTCGTGTTCCGCCTCTCCGGCACCGGGACGTCCGGTGCGACGCTACGTCTTTACCTGGAGCGTTACGAGCCAGATTCGACCCGGCACAACATCGAGACGCAGGAGGCGCTGGCCGACCTGGTCGCCGCCGCGGAAAGCATCGCGGACATCCGCAAGCACACGGGCCGTGATGCACCTTCGGTGATCACCTGATCGGAGGCTCATGCGGGCGGACAACAGGGCTAAAGGGGGCGCGATCCTTTTCGAAACCGGCGTCGAATTCGCCGTCTGGTCGCAGCATGCCGCAGAGATCCAGCTCTGCCTCTTCGATGAAACCGGCAACAAGGAACTCGCGCGCCTGCCGATGGCGCGCGAAAAAACCGGCCATGTGCACCGGCTTTTCGTCGACGGTCTGAAGGAAGGCGCCTGTTACGGCTTACGGGCCGACGGCATCTATGCTCCGGAAAACGGTCTCTGGTTCGATCCGTCCAAGCTTCTGGTCGACCCGTACGCCAAACAGCTCGACCGGCCGCTCCGCCATGATCCGCGTCTCGGCATCTTCGGCGAAGACACGCAGAACCTGATGCCGAAGGCGATGGTGACCCGCGATACGAAAGTGACGTTGGAGAAACCCCTCTTCAAGCCAGGCGGTTTTATCTATGAAGTCGCGGTCAAACCCTTCACGATCCTCCACCCGGACGTTCCCGAGACGCAGCGCGGCACCGTCGCCGCCCTTGCCCATCCCTCAGTGATTGCTCATCTCAAGCGGGTCGGTGTCGATGCCGTCGAGCTGATGCCGATCACCGCTTGGATCGACGAGCGCCATTTGCCGCCGCTCGGACTAGCGAACGGGTGGGGCTACAATCCCGTTGCCTTCATGGCGCTCGATCCGCGCCTCGCGCCGGGCGGCATGGCCGAACTGCGCGATACGGTTGCGAAGCTTCGGGTCGAAGGCATCGGCGTCATTCTTGACCTCGTCTTCAACCATACCGGCGAGAGCGACCGTTACGGCACGACGCTGTCGCTGCGCGGCCTCGACAATCGCTCCTTCTACCGGCATCTGCCCGGCCGGCCCGGCGAGCTTGTCAACGACACCGGGACCGGCAATACCGTCGCCTGCGATCATCCCTATGTCCGCCAGCTCATCATCGATAGCCTCCGACATTTCGTCCTCGGCGCCGGCGTCGATGGTTTCCGCTTCGATCTGGCGCCTGTTCTCGGCCGCACGGCAAACGGCTTCGAGGCCCATGGAGGGACACTCTGCGCAATCCTCGACGATGACGTGCTCGCCGAGCGCATCATGATCGCCGAGCCTTGGGATATCGGTCCGGGCGGCTATCAACTCGGCAATTTTCCAGCTCCCTTCCTCGAATGGAACGACCGCGTTCGCGACGATATCCGCTGCTATTGGCGCGGTGACGACTGGAAGACCGGGCCGCTCGCAACAGCACTGGCCGGCTCCTCCGACATTTTCTTGCGAAACGGCGGAACGGCGACGCGCAGCGTCAACTTCCTCGCCGCCCATGACGGTTTCACGCTGAAGGATCTCGTTGCCTACAGTCATAAGCACAACGAAGCAAACGGCGAGGAAAACCGCGATGGCCACAACGAGAACCATTCGTGGAACAACGGCATCGAGGGCGAAACGCGCTATCCCGATATCATCAAGAAGCGCCGTGGCGATCTGAAGGCGCCTGATCTCGACGCTCTTTGCCAGCCGCGGCAGCATCATGCTGACGGCGGGTGATGAAGGCGGGCGAACACAGCGCGGCAACAACAACGCCTATTGCCAGGACAACGAAATCACCTGGGTCGACTGGGAGGCGCTGGATGAAGAATTGATCGCCCACACCGCCTTCGTGGCAGCATTGCGAAAGCGCTTCTCCGTCTTCTCCGAATCCGGCTTCTTCGACGGCAACGGCGATGTCGAATGGATATCCTCCTCGGGCAATCCGATGACCGTTGGAGAGTGGGAGACTGCGAATCTTTCCACGCTCGGCATGCTGCTCACAACGCGCGACCGCGACAGCCGCAGACAGGTGCGTCTGGCCGTGCTTTTCAACCGATCGAACAATGCGATGGACTTCGTCCTCCCGCCCCCAGACACTGCCGCGTGGCGGCTGTTGAGCGCGTCCGGCAACTCCGAGAAGCTTGGCGCGGCCGTGATCGTTCCGCCGCGGTCGGCCATCTTTTGCGTCGGGAATTGATTCAAGCCGCAACGAATGTGAATCGTTGTCGTAATTGTCATAAATCCACTGTAAGCAATTGAGCAGGCGGCTTTTTTCATGGGGAATTTATGGTCAGGGAAATTTCGCTCGCGGAAGTCCGCGGGCTCATTGGCACGAAAACAGGGCTTTCAGATTGGATTCTTGTCGATCAGGCGATGATCGACGCTTTTGCGCACGCCACCAACGACCATCAGTTCATCCATACCGATCCGGCCCGCGCGACAACCGAAAGCTCCTTCGGCGGCACGATCGCCCATGGTTTCCTGACGCTCTCTCTGCTTTCCACAATGAATTACAATGCGTTGCCCAAAATCCGCGAGCAGACGATGGGTATCAACTATGGATTCGACAAGGTGCGCTTCATGGCGCCGGTCAAATCCGGCACCCGCATCCGCGGCCATTTCATCCTCGCCGACGCACGCTTCCGCGGCGCCAGCATGCTGATGACCACATATGAAGTGTCCATCGAGATCGAAAACGAGAAGAAACCCGCGCTTACTGCGAACTGGATCACCATCATCCAGTTCGATCCGAAGGACCGGCCGGAGGAACCCTGAGGAGCAGGCTCTTTGGAAATCCCCGCGCAGTTTAATATCCTCGAAAACCGGGAGCTGGATTGTAAACCACAGGATGAATTCGGCGTTGGTGGAGACACTCTTCTGGGAGGATGCCCGATATCGGATCCTTGAGGACCTTGCCGAATATCCCGCCAAGACCTTTGATGGCGCGAAGTTAACGCTGTTCGTATGGCGGGAATTTTGCGAACGCGCAGTTCCGCCCGCGATCAGTTTCAGCGGCCATTGAATTGCTGAAAGCGGCTTTGCGTCCTTAGCCGCTCTCGCGCGATTTCACGGCCGGCGTGTCAGTGCCCCGCATCTTCTGCCGCCTCGGCCAGCAGACCGAAGACATAGTCGGAAAACGACCGCCAGCATTCGATCCGGTACGTATCGTCCTCGGTGCGGAAGAACACGACTTCCGCCTTGCCGAACAGCGTGCGCGAGCAGGCGCCGACCGGAAATGTGCCGATCGACAGGTCCTGCGGGCAGCCGCCCGAAAGCGCGGCTTCGGCGCCGGGGCCAGAGACGATGATGCCGACATTGCGATGGGAGACATCCGTCGCCGAATGAAGGAGGCTGACACCTGATAACAAGGCCATCAGATCTGCGCCGTCTTCATCGATCACCAGCCATTCGTCGGGGCCGAGCCAGAGCACTGAACGTCCACCCTCGCGGCCCGAGGTTTTCGGCGCATCCGGGATCGTGACGCCGAGAGCCGATGAAAGAGCTTTGAGCGAAGCTGCCGGCGCCCGCAGCGCCACCCGGCTCGCCGCAGGCGCAGGCGTCAGCCGAACAGTGGCAGAACCGCCGTGGTTGCCGGAAAGAGCGGATTTGCGAATTGCCACATCAACCATTGATCCGGCCTCCTTCTTTGTCAAAGAACACCATGTCCGTCACTTCAACGGCAATCGTCTTGTCCGGCATTGGTACATAAAGAGTCTCGCCTGTGCGCGCCCGGCCGCCGGCGACCAGCGCGAAAGCGATGGACTTGCCGAGGTTTTCCGACCAGTAGGACGAGGTTACATGACCAAGCATGGTCATCGGCTTCGGCTCGTTCGGATTGGCGACGATCTGTGCGCCCTCTTCGAGCACCAGCTTCGTATCCTTCGTAACGAGACCGACAAGCTGCTTGCGGCCTTCCCTGACGAGATCGGGACGCTTCAGCCCCCGAATGCCAACAAAATCCGTCTTCTTCTTGGAAACGGCCCAGGAAAGACCTGCGTCATCCGGCGTGACCGTGCCGTCCGTATCCTGTCCAACGATGATATAGCCCTTTTCGGCGCGAAGAACGTGCATCGTCTCGGTGCCGTAGACGCAGGCGCCGAGCGGCTCGGCATTTGCCCAGACAGCTTCCAGCACCGACTGGCCGAAATCGGCTGGAACGTTGATTTCGAAGCCGACTTCGCCAGTAAACGACACTCGGAAGAGGCGCGCAGGTACGCCGCAGACCTTGCACTCGCCAACGCTCATATGCGGGAAGGCCTCGTTGGAAATATCGAGCCCCTCAACGAGCGGCGCGACGATCTCGCGCGCCTTCGGACCTTGCACGGCAATCACAGCCCATTGCTCGGTAACGGAGGTCAGCCACACCTTCAGGTGCGGGAACTCCGTTTGCAGATAGTCTTCCATGTGATGAAGAACGCGCGGCGCGCCGCCTGTCGTCGTCGTGACATGGAAACGGTCATCCGCAAGACGCCCGACAACGCCGTCGTCGTACACGAAGCCGTCTTCGCGGGTCATGATGCCATAGCGGCACTTGCCGGGTTTCAGCGTGTCCCAGGCATTGGTGTACATCAGGTTCATGAACTCGGCCGCATCCGGGCCGACGACCTCGATCTTGCCGAGCGTCGAGGCATCAAAAACGCCTGCGATGTCGCGAGCCGTTTTGCATTCGCGGGCAACCGACTGATGCATCGTCTCGCCGGCGCGCGGATAGAACCAGGCCCGCTTCCAGTTGCCGACGTCTTCGAACACAGCGCCATGCGCCGCTTCCCACTGATGCATCGGCGTCTTACGCGCGGGATCGAAGAGCTCGCCGCGCGAATGGCTGATCAGCGTGCCATAGGTGACCGGCGTATAGGGCGCACGGAAGGTCGTGAGGCCGACCTGCGGGATTTCCTTGCCGAGCATTTCGGCGGCGATCGCCAGACCGTGCATGTTGGAGAGCTTGCCCTGGTCGGAGGCCATGCCGTTCGTCGTGAAGCGCTTGATGTGCTCGATCGAGTGCATGCCTTCGCGCACCGCAAGACGGATGTCCTTGGCGCAGACATCGTGCTGGAAGTCTATGAAGGCCTTGGCGCTCGTCTCCGGGCCGGCACCTTCGGCAGCACCGATCATACCTCCTGTCCAGTCATAGGCCTGCTCGGCCGAGATGCTGATCTTGCCACTGCCCGATTTTCCGACGGCTTGCGCCATCAGCTCGCCGGCCGCAAGAGACTCTTCGATCGTCTGCTGCAGGCCGTCCGTGCCGTTGCACGCGCCGACCGACAGGCAGTCCTGCGCATAGGTGCCGGGCAGGAAGCGCTGGCTTTCCGGCTCGAACTTCACCTTGCCGCGCGACTGCGAGAAGAGGTGCACCGACGGCGTCCAGCCGGCCGAAACCAGCAATGCGTCGACCGCAACTTTGCGCGGCGAGCCGCCGCCGTTGCGGGCGACGGTCATCGATGAGACGCGGAGCTTGCCCGAAGTATTGATGACCGATTGTCCAGCCAGCACCTCGATACCGAGCGAACGCGCTTCGGCAAGAACTGCAGCCCCCGGCGTCTGGCGGCAATCGACGATCGCAGCGATTGCCACGCCGGCACGCTTCAGGTCGAAAGCGGCTTCATAGGCCGAGTCATGGGCGGTGTAGACACCAACCTTGGCTCCGACGGCGACGCCGTAGTGGTTCAGGTACATGCGCGCGGCAGACGCCAGCATGATGCCCGGACGGTCGTTGTTTCGGAATACCATGTGCCGCTCGATTGCACCGCTGGCGAGGATCACCCGCTTGGCGCGGACCTGCCAGAGACGCTCGCGCGGCAGGTCACGGCCCGGCTTGGCGATATGGTCGGTCACGCGCTCGGCAAGAGCGATGAAATTATGGTTGTAGTAGCCGAAGGCCGTCGTGCGGGTCAGAACCTGCACGTTGTCCATCGCCTTCAGCTTAGCAGCCGCCTGCTGCGCCCAGACGTAGCCTTCGATGCCGTCGATCTTCACGCCGCAGTCGAAGCGCAACGCACCGCCGCATTCCGCCTGCTCGTCGCAGATGATGACGCGGGCGCCCGTCTCAGCCGCGGCAAGGGCAGCGGAGAGACCTGCAACGCCCGCACCGGCGACGAGCACGTCGCAATGCGCATAGCGGCTTGCGTAGTGATCCGGATCCCCTTCCGTCGGCGCGACGCCGAGACCGGCGGAACGTCGGATGAGTGGCTCATAGACATGCTTCCAGGCGGCCTTCGGCCACATGAAGGTCTTGTAGTAGAATCCCGCCGCAAAGAACGGCGAAAGCAGATCGCTGATGCCACCGACGTCAAAAGCAAGTGACGGGAAGCGGTTCTGCGACTTGACGATCATACCGTCGAAGACTTCCTGAACCGTGGCGCGCACGTTCGGCTGCTTTCGCGCCGAGTCTCGGGCAACGTCGATCAGCGCATTCGGCTCTTCCGCACCGGCTGAAAGGATGCCGCGCGGGCGGTGGTACTTGAAGGAGCGGCCGACGAGATGCACGCCGTTGGCGATCAGCGCCGAAGCGACGGTGTCGCCTTCGAGCGCGGTATAGCTCTTGCCGTCGAAAGTGAAGCGGGCGGTTCTCGCCGGCGTCAGGCGTCCCTTGCCTGGAATTCGGTTCGCGCCGCTCATTTCGCCTCTCCTTCCGTCGCTTCATAGGTTTCGACGGGGGCGTGCGGGACGCTCGCAGCGCCTATTTCAGGCTTTGGCTCGCCTGCCTTGTAGGTCATGATGAATTTGTCGCTGATGGTGTCGCGCGCTGCATTGAAGAAACGGCCGCAGCCGTGGATGTGCCGCCAGCGTTCGAAGATCAGACCCTTCGGGTTGTCGCGCAGGAAGAAATACGCCTCGAATTCCTCGTCGGAAATCGAAGCGATATTCTGGGGCCGCGCAATATGCGCGTCGCCAGCGCCACGGAATTCGAGCTCGGAGCGCTCTTCCTGACAGTATGGGCAGTAGATCAGTAGCATTGGATTCCCTTGTCGGAAGTGCGTGGTCAGTGCGCGACGGCGGCGGCTGCCGCTTCGTCGATGAGCCGTCCGGTGCGGAAGCGATCCAGCGTCAATCCGGCATTGAACTTGTGCGGCTCGTCGCGGGCGATCAGGTCCGCAAAGAGATTGGCCGAACCCGGCGTCGCCTTGAAGCCGCCCGTTCCCCAGCCGCAGTTGACATAGAGCCCCGGAACCGGCGTCTTCGACTGGATCGCCGAACGGTCCGGCGTATTGTCGACGATGCCGCCCCAGGAGCGCATCATCTTCACGCGGCGGAACATCGGGAAGAGCTCGCAAATCGCATCAAGCGTATGCGTGATGATCTGCAGGCCGCCTGTCTGCGAATAGGAATTATACTGGTCCGTGCCAGCGCCGATGACGAGCTCGCCCTTGTCGGACTGCGAGATATAGGCATGCACCGTGTTCGACATGACGACACAGGGAAAGATCGGCTTCAGTGGTTCGGAAACCAGCGCCTGCAGCGGGCTCGATTGCAGCGGCACGCGCACGTCCGCCATCTTCATCACGGTCGTCGAGTGGCCGGCCGCGGAGACGCCGACCTTCTTCGCGCCGATGAAGCCGCGATTGGTTTCGACGCCAACAACCCGCCCGTCCGGTCCGCGGCGGATGCCGGTGACTTCGCAATTCTGGATGATGTGAACGCCGCGATCCGACGCCGCTCGGGCATAACCCCAGGCGACCGCATCATGACGCGCCGTACCGCCGCGGCGCTGCAAGGCGGCGCCGTTAATCGGATAACGTGCAGCTGCGGAAATATCGAGCGGGGGGCAATAAGCCTTCGCCTGCTCCGGCGTCAGCCATTCATTATCGATGCCATAGAGCCGGTTGGCATGGATATGCCGCTTGAAGGACTGCTGATCGTGGATGTTGTGCGAGAGCATCATCACGCCGCGCGGCGAATACATCACATTGTAATTCAGATCCTGCGACAGGTTCTCCCAGAGCTTCATCGAATGCTCGTAGATGTGCATGCTCTCTTCATAGAGATAGTTCGAGCGGATGATGGTGGTGTTACGGCCGGTATTGCCTCCGCCGAGCCAGCCCTTTTCCAACACCGCGACGTTGGTGATGCCGTGCTCCTTGGCAAGGTAGTAGGCTGCTCCCAGACCATGCCCGCCGCCGCCGATGATAATAACGTCGTATTGCGCACGCGGCTCCGGCGAAGTCCACTGCCTCTCCCAGCCCTTGTGGCCCCTGAGCGCTTCCCGTGCCACGGCAAAAACCGAGTATTTCCGCATCCGCCTTCATCTCCTTCAGGGAAAGGCATTTTCTTCGTGGCCATACAAATCGCAAATCGAAATGCGGCACAACGTTTCTTTTGCGACGCGAACGGGCTTTTGTTTGACATGGGTGGAACAAGTGCTGATGACACTGAGGTTGCCGCATCCGCCCACCCGCACCGGATTAGTCCGACTAACCCAAGAGGGCAGGAAGACGAGACGCGAAATCACATGCTAATATTCCTATTCCTAGGGGTGTTCCCATGTCGTATGTGCGTCTTGCCGCAGCCACGGTGTTCAGCGCGGTGCTTTCCAGCTCCATGCCGGCCTCCGCAGCCGAGCAGGTTGGCCAGGCGGTCCGCATCAAGACGGAAGTGACCGGTCAAACGGGACCGCTGACCGTAAATGCCGCAGTCCATCGCGACGAGCGCATTCGTACATCGAAATCCGGTCTCGGCCAGTTTCTCTTCCGTGACGGCACCAAGCTTGCGGTCGGCTGGGGTTCGTCAGTCGTCATCGACAAATACATCTTCGATGACTCTCAATCGGTGAAAAAGCTGAGCATCCGCGCAGCGAAGGGAACTTTCCGCTGGATCAGCGGCAGTTCGAAATCGTCCGCCTATCAGATCCTGACACCTGCGGGCACGATCGGCGTGCGTGGCACCGCCTTCGATTTCTATGTCGGCCCGGATGGAACGACGGCCGTCGTCATGCTGAATGGCGCCGCCCAGTTTTGCGGCCCGGGCGGCTGCCGGCAACTGACACGCCGTTGCGACTGTGTCGTTGCGACACCCAACGGCAACATGACGGATGTGGCGCGCGTAAACCAGGGCGTCCTTCGAAGACTGGGAACGCCACGCGCCCTCCCATTCCTTTCCGGCAGTCAGTCGCTCTCCGGCATGATGGGCGGCGGCTGCGGATTGACGGCGGCACTGCAGCGGCCCGATAACCTTCAGCGCCAGGCGCCGGCCGTCTCGCCTCCGGAACCGAAGCCGGAGAAACCGAATAAACCTGACAAGCCGGATAAGCCCGATAGACCACACAAACCCGACAAACCCGACAGGCCGCATAAGCCGGACAAGCCCGACAAGCCCGACGGGCCGCATAAGCCGGACAAGCCGCATGACCACGACAGGCCGCATAAATCACATGATCACCACCGGGGCGATCAAGACAGAGACCGCGACAAGGGTGACCATCACCATGGCAAGGACCGCGATAGGGATCGCGGCGAACGGAACCACCATCGCTGATAGGTCATTCTGCGGGACGCGCTTCCTCAGAAATCGGTTCATCACGGAAATGATCGGCCCTGCGGGAAATCCGGCGATAAAATTCCGCCAGGCCGGGAGCGATCATTTTGGTCTTCAACCTGATGGCACTGACGATCCTGCGCGTGTCGGGCGAGCGCGAGCGAAATGCCTCGACAAGCTGATTGTGGAGCTGCCGCAGCTCTGCAAATTCGGCCGATTGCGTCACGCGCTCATCCCCGACGACGGCGAATAGGCGCGTCCGGCTGCTCTTTCCCTTCAGGCCGATGGTGCCCGCCTCAAGCAGCGCAGCACCTAACTGCAGCCGCGCTGTGTCCTCCGAAATCAGAATATCGAAGCCGATTTCCTTGCAGGAGGATTCGATCCGCGCAGCAACGTTCACGGCATCGCCGACGGCCGAGTAATTGAAGCGCGTTTCGGCTCCCATATTTCCGACACAGGCAACACCGGTATGGATACCGATGCCGATGCCCACCGGTTGATCCTTGCCAAAGCCGAAGGCATCGGCAGCATTGAGCTCGGCAAGCGTTTCCCGCATGGCCAGAGCGGCGCGCACCGCCTTCGTCTCGTGATCGGCGACATCGACTGGCGCATTCCAGAAGGCCATGATCGAGTCGCCGATGAACTTATCGAGCGTGCCCTCATTGGCGACGACATGGCGGCTCAGTGCGTCGAGCAGCGTGTTCAGGAATCCGACCACGGCCCTCGGCGGAAGCCGCTCACTGATTTCGGTGAAATGACGCACGTCGACGAACATGACCGTCAGTTGCCGATCGTCGCCGCCAAGGCGCAGTGCGTCGCGCGTATGCTCGATACGATAGAGAAGCGATGGTGACAGATATTGCCCGAAGGCGCGGCGAACCGCGCGCCGTTCCCGGTCGATCACCAGAATGCGGAACGACGTCGCGGCGAAATGCGTCACTGATCCGCTGATGATCGGAGCCAACGGATCGAAAAGAAGCCCGGCGTAGGAAAAGCAGAGCCACGAGGCGACAACAGCAAGCGCAGTAATCGCCAAACCACAGGCTAGGGCTACCGCCGGGCTAACGAAGGTCGTCAGGATCACCAAAAGGCTGCCAAGCACTGCGATGGCGAATATCTCCAGGCCATCCGCCCAGTCCGGCCGCGACAGATAGCGGCCGTTCAAAATCTGCTCGAGGGTCTGCGCGTGCAGCGAAACCCCCGGCACATTTTCTCCAAGCGCCGTGACACGGATATCCTGCAGCCCCGCGGCCGATGTGCCGATAAAGACGATACTTCCGTTTATCGCCGCGCTGACTTCGGCCGAGGCACCTTTTTCTGCAAGCACATGCCGCGCGGAGACATATCTCTCCGCACGGTCTGGGCTGACATAGAGCCATAACTCGCCGGCCGCCGTCACGGGGACGACAAAATCGCCTGTCTTGACTGAGACCATGACGCCGGCCGCATCCGGAGCACCCGCCAGCACATAGGTCGAGACACCCTGCGCAACACGCAGTGCCTCCAGCGCCAGATTCGGATAAAGCTGCTCCCCATCCGTCAGAAACAGCGGAACTGCCCGCACGACCGACGAAGAGCTGCCCGGATTGAGACTGATATGACCGATGCCGGCGGCGTTCGCTTCAAGGCGCGGACGTAACGGCGTTGCGGCATTGATATGCGGGGGTGCGCCGACGGGACTCTCGCCGGTGAAGGCGAAGCCTGCCTTGACGGACGGGCGATAGGTTCCCTCGTTGGTCAAGCCGAAGCCGAGCACGACAGGCTTATCAGCAATAGTATCGGCGAAAATCTCGTCATTGTCGGGCAATTGCGACAGCAGCGACGGATCGATGCCGGACACATTGCCGACGACAGTACGTGGCGAAAGCCGGTCGGGCTCGGCAAAGAGAATGTCGAAAGCGATCGCCGCCGCACCCATCTCGGACAGCCTGTCGACGAGCAGAGCCAGCCTGTCTCTCGGCCACGGCCACTGGCCGAATTCGCGTAGCGATGCCTCGTCAATATCGATTACCCGAACTGGCAGCTCTTCGAAGGACCGCGGCGATAGGCGCTGGTATTCGTCGAAGGTCACATCGCGGATCGATCGCAGCAGCTGTGGATCGCTGGCCCGCAGCAGCGTGAGCACGGCAACAATCGCCAAGCCGATGATGACACCGATTTGCTGCGCGCGTGTCATGAACCGATGGCGCCCCCTACGCTGCAAGCCGCTGAGCAGCGAAGAAAGGCTACGCCGCTTTAGCGCCGAACGCCATCCTGTCGCAGAACTGGCACGCAGCATAAAGAGAGATTGTGTTGGAGCGCGTGGGAATCGGACAGGCAGACGCCTTCAAGGGGAAGGACCACGGTTTGCAAAGACCTATTGGCCGGCCGATTTGACTGAAACCTTGCGCTTTCTTTTCGGAGCCGGAAGTTCGGGCTCAGCTTCGGCCTGCCGCTGCAGACGGAGGGCTTTCAGCTTCTCCGTCTTTTTTTCACGCAGTTTTGCTTCGTCTGCAATAATCGCCCGCGCCGTGTGATCCGTGGCTTCCGCCTTGTCGCGGGCCGACATCTTCGTGGCGTTGAAGAATGCGTCCTTTGTGGCAGTCATTCACTTTTCCTTGGATGGTTCGCGATTTTGAAAACCACGCTCGCAAGAGACACTCAACGTGTGTTTGCGGCCTTTTTGGGCATCGGCAGCAAACCTTCGCGCTGCATCTTCTTGCGCGCGAGTTTCCGCTGACGGCGGATAGCTTCGCCCTTTTCGCGGGCGCGCTTCTCGGATGGCTTTTCGTAGGCGCTGCGCGCCTTCATTTCACGAAACAGACCTTCGCGCTGCATCTTCTTCTTGAGAACGCGAAGAGCCTGGTCGACATTGTTGTCCCTGACGAGAACCTGCAAAATCTTATCCTTTCGCGGCAATGGCATGCCGTATCGTTAACGAGGGGAGGCGTTACTTTCGAACCTTGATGCTGGACGTCTTCAGCCAAGGCTCGGCATTGGAAGTTTGGGCTACGTGAGCGCCTGAAATCCGCGGCGGCGATTCGGTCGCGTCGATATCAAGCGCTGTTATCCTGCGCTCGAAGTTTTCGGCCTCGAACCGAACACGGTACTGTACATGTCCATGGTCGTTCGGCAGGATGCCGACGACCTCGCATCGCCTGTCGGCAGCGGCCGTTCGGGTGAGACCGGACTTCAGCACGACAAAGTCACCTATTTTATAGGTCGGCTTTGCCTTATAGTTCGGCTTTGGCATCACGGTGCTCTTTCAAAATGTCAAAAAGGCCGGGCGTTTTACCCGACCTCTTCCCGTCATTCAGCCCGCTGCCAGTACATCCGTGGTCAGCCGTGGCAAATGACAAATTACGCGGCCTGAAGATTATCCGCTGCGTTCTTGCCGGACTTTTTGTCCCGGACGAGATCGTAGCGTACCTTCTGCCCGTCGGACAACGCGCTCATGCCGGCACGCTCCACGGCGGAAATGTGAACAAATACGTCAGTCGAACCATCGTCCGGCTGAATAAAGCCAAAGCCCTTGGCGCTATTGAACCACTTAACCGTGCCTGAATTCATGAACGATCTCCTTTCAATCGCTGCACTGCCGGGAAATTATTCGCCGGCTCTTATCGAGAGTTGAGAGGAAATCTGACAGAGCGCTCAGCGCGTGACAAAGGTCACAAGCAATATTCGATAGGCTCATATATAGGGGTATTTCTGCATACCGCAATAGCAAATGCATTTCTGGGCACCGCATCCGCCAAGCAGGCGGAAGGTTTATCGGCCATTTTTTCCGCAGATCGCCATATCAGTCTGGACTTCGTGTCATCGATCTGTTATCCCGCATCACCAATCGCGAGGCTCCGGTCGCGCGAACCGTATAATTTTGCCCTGGCGCTGTGCCGCCGCTGGTGTCAACCAAAACCAAAGGAACGTGATTCTCGTGCAGGTACTCGTCCGCGATAACAATGTCGATCAGGCTCTCCGCGCTCTCAAGAAGAAGATGCAGCGCGAAGGCATTTTCCGCGAAATGAAGATGCGCGACTACTACGAGAAGCCGTCGCAGAAGCGCGCCCGCGAGAAGGCCGAAGCTGTTCGCCGCGTTCGCAAGCTGGCTCGCAAGCGGGCACAGCGCGAAGGTCTGGTCGCACGCTAAACGGTGCCGTCGTTATTTCGACGTTTTCAGATGCATGTTGGCGGGGGCGATTACGTGTCGCCGCCGCCTTTTTATTTTTGCTGCTGAAGATCGCATATCCGATTGCCCCCGGATATGACGCATGGGGGAAGCGCACGAATGGCTGATTTCTTGTTCACCTCGCCCCGGTCCTTGCGCGCGCCGAAAGCGACGCTGCTGCCGGTGCTTGCAGTCCTTGGTGCAATCGGCCTTGCCGGTTGCCAGACCGACAACACCTCCGATGCTGTGATCCGCCTCGACAAGGCTCAGGGTTCCGAAGAGAACATTGCCTCGCTGACCTCGGTGATCAATTCCAATCCGCGTGATCCGGAAGCATATAACGTCCGAGGCTCGGCCTATGGCCGTGCCGGTCAGTTCAAGGCCGCGCTGAACGACTTCAATACCGCCCTGCAGATCAATCCGCGCTTCTTCCAGGCCTATGCCAACCGCGCGCTCGTCTATCGCAACATGGGCCAGCAGCAACAGGCGATCGCCGACTATAACGCCGCGCTGCAGATCAACCCGAGCTACGACGTCGCCTATATCGGCCGCGGCAACGTCTATCGCCAGGCCAGCCAGGACGATGCGGCATTCAACGATTTCGCCCGCGCAATCCAGCTCGGCACGACGGATGGCCGCGCTTATCACAATCGCGGCCTGATTTTCCAGAAGCGCAATCAGCAGGACAAAGCGATCGACGATTTCTCGAAGGCGATCTCGCTGTCACCGAACTCGCCCGAGCCCTATAACGGCCGCGGCATTTCCTATTTCGCGCTGAATGACGACGACAATGCCTTCGCCGACTTCAACCATGCGATCGAGCTCAACGGCAACATCGCCGAATCCTGGGCCAACCAGGCGCTCGTCTATGAGCGCCGCGGCGACAAGGAGAAGGCGGCCCGCTCCTATCGCCACGCGATCGGCCTGGACCCGAAATACCAGCCGGCCCGCGACGGCCTGGCCCGCGTCGGCGCTGCAACCAGCGGCTGATATCTGCAGATCACGGAGAAAACAGCGATGGCGGCGAAACGGCATGTGATCGTCGTCGGCGCCGGTATCATAGGCGCCTCGATCGCCTGGCATTTGGCGAAGGCCGGTGCTGCTGTGACGGTCATCGCCGAAGAAACCGGCGGCGTCGCAACGCCCAATTCCTTCGCCTGGATCAATGCCAGCTGGGGAAACCCCGAATTCTACTTTCATTTCCGGCGCCGCTCGATGGCGGAGTGGAAGCGGCTCGCTGCGGAGCTTCCGGGCCTGCCGCTTTCCTGGTGCGGCGGCATCTGCTGGGACCTGCCCCGCAATCAACTCGAAGCTTACGCGAAGGAGCACGGCGGCTGGGGCTACGGCATCAAGCGCATCGAGCGCAGTGAGATCTCCCGCCGCGAACCCTATCTCAGTAATGCACCCGATTTCGCCCTCGCTGTCGCTGAGGAAGGCGCAGTCGAGCCGATCGCAGCCGCGCGCATGATGCTGGCGGATGCCGAAGCGCGAGGCGCAAAATTCATCGGCGCTGCCGTTCGCAGCCTCATCCGTAGCGGAGATCACATTGCCGGCGTCGTGACGTCGCAAGGTCTGATCGATGCGGATCATGTCGTCCTCGCTTGCGGCGCAGGATCCGTTCCCATAGCCGCGTCAGCCGGGATCACGCTGCCGATTGACGCGCCGCCCGGCCTGATCGTTCACTCCCGCCCGTTCGAGAAACGGCTGAGGGGCCTGGTGATTGCGACGGAACTGCATATGCGCCAGACGACCGAGGGGCGCATCATCGCGGGCAGCGACTTCGGCGGCAGCGATCCGGGCGAAGACCGCCAGGCGACCGCGGCCGCTCTCTTTGCAAAGGTCAAAGCCAGCCTTTTGGAAAGCGACGCGCTGACAATGGATTTCCTCACTGTTGGATATCGCCCGACGCCGCGAGACGGCTTCCCGATCATCGGCAATTGCGGCATCGGCGGCCTTTACATCGCCGTTATGCATTCCGGCGTAACGCTTGCTCCGTTGGTCGGCACGCTGGCGGCAAACGAGATTCTGTCAGGCGCAACTGACGCAAGCCTCCGATCATTTCGGCTCTCCCGGTTCGCCTGACGGCACAATTGTATGACCATTACAATTCTTCCGTCAGCATGTTTTAGTGTGTTGCAACCACTTTCCCCTGCCCCTAACATGTCCTTGCTTCGATAGCAGGCTATCGGGAATCCGAACGCGTTGAGGGCACTAACGGCGATGCAGTTTTTTGCTTTCGTAACTGTTTGCGAAAATCCGGCCGGGCCATTCGCCGTCGAAAGCCTGCAAAGATTATGCCCATGAGTCTGCGCACGCGGCTGTTTCCCAAGGCTTCGATCGGCACCTATCTGGTTGCCATGGCGGTCTCGATCGCCGTGCCGATCTTTGCTTTCGTCACACTCCTGCTTTTGCAGCTCGAGGACAATCAGCGGACGACGCTGCGGCGCGAGACGGCGCAAGACGCGCTGACCCTGTCTCGCTCTATCGACCGGCAGTTGCAGGACATGGCGACGACACTTCGTCTGCTCTCAACCTCGCCCGAACTCGAGAACAACGACTTCGCCTCGTTTCATGAGCGGACCGAAACGGCCCTGCGCGGCGATACACTCTACGTGATCGCCGTCGACCGAAGCGGTCAGCAGCTACTGAACACGCGCCGTGATTTCGGCACGCCGCTCAGCAAGACAGCCAATATCCCGGCAATGGAATCGGCCATCGAGTCCGGCCGTATCGAAGCATCCGACGTCTTCAAGGGAGCGACAAGCGGCGAGTGGGTCTACAATGTCACGATGCCGCTGGATGCAGGTCAAGTCGCGGCCCTGATCGTAACCCAGAACGCCAAGGACCTCGCCAGACTTGTCACGACCGAAGGGCTTGCGTCGGGTTGGTCGGCTGCGGTGATCGATCAGGGCGGCCATGTGGTGGCTTCGAGCGGCATGGCAAGCATTGCCCCCGGAACGCCGTTCGACACGCGCATCCTGCCGTCGCTTATCGCTTCGCGCGGCGTCTTCGAGGACGAGGATATTCTGCCGAATCAACTCCTCGGTTATGCCCAAATTCCCGGCTGGTCCTGGAAAACGGTGGTCTGGGGACCGGTTGCCACGGCGCAGGCATCGATCCTCACGACATGGCGTTTCCTGATCGTCGGCGGCATCGCATTGCTTCTGGTCGCCGTGCTCGCGGCCTATGCCGTGGCGCGGCAGGTGCGCACTACGATCCGCGATATCGCCGACATGGCAAGCAGCATGGGCGAGGGCCAAATCGTGGCGCCGATCGATACCAGCGTCATCGAGGCAAACCAGGTCGCCGTTGCTCTGTCCAATGCCTCGTTCGATCGCAGCCAGACGGAAGACCGTCTGCATTTCATTATGCATGAGCTCGTGCATCGAACGAAGAACCTGCTCACGCTGGCCCAGGCAATGATGCGCCAACTCGCCAAACAGGCCGACAGCGTCGAAGGCTTCCAGTCGGCCGTTTCCGATCGCCTCGACGGGCTCGTCCGTTCGATCGAGCTTTTGACAAGCGAGCAATGGTCCGGTGCCTCGCTCCGCCGGGTCATCGACATTCACCTGGAGGCCTTCCCGCAGGCGGCAGAACAGCTTGAGATTTCCGGAGAGGATTTTGTGGTCAAGCCGGAGGCGGTCCAGAACCTCGGCCTGACGCTGCATGAACTGGCTACCAATTCGGTGAAATACGGTGCGCTTTCAGTGCCGCAGGGCCGCGTCTCCTTCTCCTGGGCGAATATCCAGGTCGAGGATCAGTCCGAGGCAATGCTCCGTTTTATTTGGGAGGAACGGAACGGTCCCGAAGTCGCTACCCCGTCCCGCTCCGGCTTTGGAACCACTGTCATCAAGACGCATGCTGCAGCGGCCTTCCGCGGATCGGTGCAGGTAGACTACCTGCCGCAGGGCCTGATCTGGACCCTGACAGCGCCGCGTAGCGCGCTGGAGCGCGAATAACGGCCGGAACAATCAAAAGGATCAATTCGTTTCCGATAGGTCATCCGAAAGGAGGTGACATGAAAGAGGCCGCCTTCACCGATAGAACGGATCACTGAGATGCAGGTGATGGTCGAGGGACAGTCACGCTTCGAGCCTTTCGGCTTACCTTGTTGGGGTTCGCAAGATCTCAATAAAGGAGTTGGAAGCATGACTGCCTCTTATAATTACCATATCGGCGTCGACTACCACAAATCCTATAGCCACCTGGTGGTGCAGGACAGCAATGGCAAGACGCTGAGATCCGGCCGGGTGAAGAACGACCGCCAGTCTCTGGGTGGGTTTCTGGAACGCTACCGGGAGAATTCGCATGCGGTTGTCGAGGCCACCCGCAACTGGATGGTGATCTACGATTGGCTCGACGACATTTGTGATGATGTCGTTCTCGCCCATCCCTGGAAGGTCAAGGCGATCGCCGACGCCAAGATCAAGACCGACAAGATCGATGCGACGGTGCTGGCGCATCTGCTCAGAGCCGACCTGGTGCCGGAGGCCTGGGCTCCTGGAGAGCGAGCCCGCGAGCTGCGCGTCGCCCTTCGTGAGCGGATGTTTTACGTGCGGCTGCGGACGATGACGAAGAACCGTATCGTCACGGTGTTTGATCGCTATCCGGAGCAGACGGCACAGTTGAAGAAGCTCGGCGACCTGTTCGGCAAGGCCGGCCGCATTCAGCTGGCGCAGGTGAAGGTCTCGGAGATCGACCGCATCCAGATCGACCGTGGCCTCGACTTCATCGGCGACATCGACGTGCGGATCAAGCAGTCGGAAGCAACGATCCGGGCAATGACCAAGGCCAATACCAATGTGAGGCTGTTGAAGACGATCCCTGGCATTGGCGAGTTCTTCGCCCGGCTGATCGACGCCGAGATCGACGACCTAGCGCGGTTTCGCAACCCGAAGAAGCTTGCCGCCTATGCCGGACTGGTGCCGTCGACCTATTCCTCCGGCGGCAAGACCTTTCACGGCAAGATCATCAAGCAGGGCAACAAGTGGCTACGCTGGGCTTTCGTCGAGGCGGTCGCCCCGGCCATCGCCAGCGATGCGCAGCTGCGCGCCCAGTATGAGCAATTGAAGTTCAGAGGAGTGAACAAGGCGCGTGTTGCCATCGCGCGCAAGCTTTTGACGATCGCCTTCCAGATTCTGCGTGACCAGCGCGCTTACGAGCGGCGCGGTGACAGCCCCATGGAAAGCGCGTCGACGATATCCCGGTTGTCCTGATGGCCGTTTAGCGAGCCCGGCAGGACTGGGCTGCGCTCCTGAAGGAGAATGGGAAACCGGGAGCCGAACGTCACTCTGTGACCGAAGCTAACGCATTAGGTCACGCATTGGAGATTGGTACGAGAACCGACGGACGGCAATACTCTGTCCAGCGGAAGGAAGAGACTTAGCCGATCGGCGAAGAAAGCCGGTCAAAACCTAACCGAACCCAAGGAAAGCCGCCAGTTGAAGGCTTTTTGCCCCTTGTGTTCTTTCAAGCACATGATGATCGCAGCAACGGCAGCGGCGGCAGCAGTCTTTGCAAGCCCGGCAGGCGCTGCGAACTATATCAGCCTCGGCCGTCTGGTCTGCGGATCGGAAGGCGGTCAGGGGCTGATTATCACTTCGCAGAAGAATCTGATCTGCACCTACACGCCTGCCGGAGGCGGCCCGAAAGCCGTCTATGCCGGCAAGATCGAGAAATTTGGCCTGGATATCGGCGAGACCGGCAAAAGCGTTATGATCTGGCAGGTTCTTGCCAAGACCGGCACAAACATTCCGGAATTTGCACTTGCCGGTGAATACTACGGGATCGGCGCCGATGCCAGCCTGGGTGCAGGTGCCGGTGCCAAGGTGATCGCCGGTGGCACCAACAAGGCTTTCATGCTGCAACCGCTGAATGTGCAGGCCCAGGAGGGCCTCAATCTCGCAATCGGCGTGGAGAAAATGACGCTGGCGCCCGCTGCTACCTGACAAGGTCGGCGGAGATGGAAAAAGGCTCGCTTAGGCGGGCCTTTTTCTTCGGCTGGCATCGCTTGAAATAAAAGCCCGGCTCGAAGCCGGGCCTTGGCTCAGTGGCCGATCGCTTTGTTGATCTCCTCGGTGACCTTCTTTGCATCGCCGAGCAGCATCATCGTGCCATCCTTGTAGAACAGCGTATTGTCGATGCCCGCATAGCCGGAGCCGAGCGAACGCTTGACGAAGAGGCAGGTCTTGGCCTTGTCGACATCGAGGATCGGCATGCCGTAGATCGGCGAGGTCTTGTCATCGCGCGCCGCTGGATTGGTGACGTCGTTGGCACCGATGACATAAGCGACATCGGCTTGGCCGAAGTCGGAGTTGATGTCTTCGAGTTCGAAGACCTCGTCATAAGGCACGTTCGCTTCGGCCAGCAGCACGTTCATGTGGCCGGGCATGCGGCCGGCGACCGGATGAATTGCGTATTTGACCTCGACGCCGGCCTTCTTGAGATTGTCGGCCATCTCGCGAAGCGCGTGCTGCGCCTGGGCAACCGCCATGCCGTAGCCCGGCACGATAATGACCTTGGAAGCGTTCGCCATCAGATAGGCGGCATCCTCTGCCGAGCCGAGCTTGACGGTCTTGTCGGAATTGTCCGCAGCCCCTGCAGAGGTCTCGCCACCGAAGCCGCCGAGAATGACGGATATGAACGAGCGGTTCATGCCCTTGCACATGATGTAGGACAGGATCGCACCCGAAGAGCCGACCAGCGCACCGGTGATGATCAGAGCGAGATTGCCGAGCGTGAAACCGATACCGGCTGCCGCCCACCCCGAATAGGAGTTCAGCATGGAGACGACGACCGGCATGTCGGCGCCCCCGATCGGCACGATCAGCAGCACGCCGAGCGCCAGCGAAAGCGCCACGACCGCCCAGAAATCGAAATGGCTTTCGGTTGCCGCGAGCCCGATGATGAAGAAGACGATCAGCACCAAAAGCCCGATGTTGATGATATGCCGGAAGGCAAGCAGGATCGGCTTGCCGGACATGCGCCCGTCAAGCTTCAAAAAAGCGATGATCGAGCCGGTAAAGGTAAGCGCCCCGATCGCGGCGCCGATCGCCATCTCGATACGCGCCTCGCCATGGATCGAGCCGATATCGCCGATGCCGAAGGAGGCCGGTGTATAAAGCGCGGAGGCAGCAACCAGCACGGCGGCCAGGCCGACCAACGAGTGGAAGCCCGCCACCAGCTGCGGCATCGAGGTCATCGGGATGACGCGGGCGATATAGGCGCCCGCCCCGCCGCCGATCGCCAGTCCGAGCACGATCAGCACGAAGCCGGCAAAAGAAGGCGTTGCCAGCACCAGCGTCGTGAGGATCGCCATCCCCATGCCGATCATGCCGTAGAGATTGCCCTTGCGGCTGGTGGCCGGATGGGAGAGGCCGCGCAGTGCCAGGATGAAAAGCACGCCGGAGACGAGGTAGAGGAAAGCTGCGATATTGGTCATTCGTCCGGCCTCACTTGTCCTTCTTGCGGTACATCGCCAGCATGCGCTGCGTGACGAGGAAACCGCCGAAGATGTTGACCGAGACGAGAACGAGCGCGACGAAGCCGAAACCGGTCGCAAGCCCGCTTGCCGAAATGCCGACTGCAAGCAGCGCGCCGACGACGATGACTGAAGAGATGGCGTTGGTGACGGCCATCAGCGGCGTATGCAGCGCCGGCGTCACCGACCAGACGACGTAATAACCGACGAAGATTGCCAGCACGAAGATCGCGAACTGGAAAATGAAGGGATCGATCGCCCCGCCCGTTGCCGCACTTGCCGCTTCCGGTGCCTGCGCGGCCGCCGCCACGACTGCGTTGACCGCCTGGTCAAGCTGCTCCAGCGCCTTGTCCATTGCTTCACTGGCCATCAGCTATCCCCTTCTTCGTCCCCGCGAATGCCGGATGCACGACATCGCCTGCATAGGTCAGCATGGTCGCTTTGATGAGTTCGTCGTCGAGGTTGAGGACGACGCTCTTCGTCTCCTTGTTGAGCATGGTCTCGAGGAAGGTGACGAGGTTCTTGGCATAGAGCGCCGAAGCGCTGGCGGCCACCCGGCCCGGCAGGTTGGCGAAACCGATCACCTTGACGTCTTCGACATCGACGACCTCGTCTGCAACCACGCCCTCGATATTGCCGCCACGCTCGACCGCAAGATCGACGGCAACGGCGCCGGGCTTCATCGAAGCCAGCATCTGGCGCGATACGAGCTTCGGCGCAGGGCGTCCGGGGATCAGTGCCGCGGTGATGACGATGTCCTGCTTGGCGATATGCTCGGCAACGAGGGCTGCCTGCTTCGCCTGGTATTCCTTGGACATTTCCTTGGCGTAGCCGCCCGCCGTCTCGGCTGCCTTGAACTCCTCGTCTTCAACGGCGATGAACTTGGCGCCGAGTGAGGCGACCTGTTCCTTGGCGGCGGGGCGAACGTCGGTGGCCGAGACCGCAGCGCCGAGGCGGCGCGCCGTCGCAATCGCCTGGAGGCCTGCCACACCTGCACCCATCACGAAGACCTTGGCGGCCGGAACGGTGCCGGCGGCCGTCATCATCATCGGCAGGGCGCGATCATAGACAGACGCCGCTTCAATGACGGCCTGATAGCCGGCGAGATTTGCCTGTGAGGAAAGAACATCCATGGACTGGGCGCGCGTAATGCGCGGCATCAGTTCCATCGCGAAGGCTGAAAGCCCTGCCTTCGCCATCGCGGCAATCGCCTCATCGTTTCCATAGGGATCCATGATCGCGATGACGACCGCGCCGCTCTTGTAGCCGGCAATCTCCGCCTCCGTCGGGCGGCGCACTTTCAGCACCACATCCGCGGTTGCCGCATCGCCAGCCGAGCCGATCCGCGCCCCTGCAGCCTCGAATTCGCTGTCCGGTATGCGCGATAAAACCCCAGCACCTGCCTCGACCACGATGTCGAAGCCGAGGTTCCCCATCTTCTTTACAGTTTCGGCAGACGCCGCAACGCGTGTCTCGGAACCGTTCGATTCTTTTGTAATGAAAACGATATTGCCCAACTGCCCCCTCCTCGGGTCAGCCAAACCACCGCGGGCTCACCGCTCAGGCCAAGCACCTATTCGAAAATTTCGGAAATGCCGCTCCTCGCCTGCTGCAGTCAGCGCAGCAGGACGATGCCGGCAACGAAGATGACGAGAAAAACCAGGAGGCCGCCGAGAAAGCCGCTGCTGGTGAAAAAACCGGCCGTCATGCCAAGCAGCAGGGCGATGAGGAACATCGTGCCGTATTTCGCAGCCGAAATGAACAGATTGTAGGTTTGTTCATGTTCTTTGTAGTCCATCGGCGCGCCGACTTCGACGGGTCCGTTGTGTTCTTCGGCCATGAAATTTCGTCTCCCTGAATGCCATGATCCCATTCAGGGCTTACACAAAGCCTGGGAAAAGCGCAATGCATGAGAATGCCGCAGCCGGTACGCTTTGCGGCATTTCATGAGCGCGGCCTCAGAGCGGCAGATCGGTGCCGAACTGGCCTTCCGGCACAAAGCGCGCGGTCGGGATGATGGTGAGCGATGGCAGCCTGCTGTCGGGGCCGCGGGAAAACATCATGCGCTGTTCGCTGGCGCTGGAAATAAAGAAGGGATAGCGCGTCAGAAGCTTTCGACCAACCTCGATCACATTCGTCGCCATCAGCGTCATGTCGATTCCGTAATTCTTCGCCAGCCGGCCGGGCACGATGGTATCTGCATAGAAGACCCGCTTGTAGAAAGCGGCATGCGGGGGCCGGCAAAACTGAAGAACGCGGTCGGCACGGAAATGCGCCGCCGCAACGATGCTTGGCCTCAGCGTCAGGTAGGGAATCCACGACAGGTCGGCGGTCAGTTCCGGATCGGCCGCAAAGCGCGCTGGATCGATCAAGGTCAGCCCTGCATCCAGAAGCGAATCGATCGCCTCAGGAAAGGCGCCGGCGGACTGGCTGACGCGATGGTCCGGCGTTACATAGTGAAGTCGGACCGTGCTGACCAGTTCGCCGTAATAGTAGAGACCGAAGACATAAGCATGGCTATCGAAATCGGTATCGTCCAACAGCCCTTTTGGGGCGAGCGCCAGCACATCATGGGCCTTGTAGGCCTTCCAGCGCAACCGTTCGACATCCTCCATGTCCTCGCTGCTTTCGATGCGGCGATATTCGACATTGTCCAGAATTTCGAGAAGCTTTCTTGAAAAGTCACTTGTATTCAAAGGGATTGACGCCATTGATGTTCCCGCCGTTAACGGGCCATTAATCATATCTGGGCGCGCAAAGAGCAAGAAGTATCAAAAGTTTCGGACGTATTTGAATTATTAAGGTTAACAGACCCGGATAACTGGGCTCTTGTTTCGATGGCGGCAATCCGGGCTCAGGCGACCTTGCTGCGGCGGCGCTGGGTGACGCGACGGCTGAGTGCTTGCGAAAGGATGCCGATCTCCTTTGAGGGCACCGGCGCAGAGAAGACATAGCCCTGCACGAGATCCGCGCTGCGATGCTTGTTGAGCAAGGCCAGTTGCTCAACAGTTTCCACACCCTCGATGACGATCTTGAGCCCGAGCTCGCGGGCGAGATTGACAGTACCGCACAAAAGCTTCAGACGGCGCGTGTCTTCCGCGATATTGCGAACGAAGGAGCGATCGATCTTGACGATATCGAGCGGCAACGTGTCGAGATAGCTAAGGCTGGAGAAGCCCGTGCCGAAGTCATCGATCGCTATGGTGATGCCGTGGGAGCGCAATTCCGCGAGGATGGCGCGCACCGCCGCAGGCTCGTCGATGAGACAACTTTCTGTAATTTCCAGATGCAGCCGCGACGCCTTGAGGCCGGATGTTGAAAGCGCTTCCGAAACGACGGTGAGGATATCGTTGTCACGCAGGTCGCGTGCCGAGAGATTGACCGATATCGCGATGTGGTCGGGCCAGGTCATGCATTCGCTGCAGGCCTTGAAAAGGATGAACCGCGTGATGTCCGATATGATGCCCATCTCTTCGGCGAGGCGGATGAAAACGTCCGGCGGAATGGCGCCTTTTTCCGGGTGGACCCAGCGCGCCAGCGCCTCGGCGCATTCGATGCGTGTCCCATCGGCTTTGAACATCGGTTGAAACGCGACGCTGAGCGCGCCCGCAGCCACCGCTTCGCGCAAGTCTGCTTTCAGCTTCTGCTGCTCGATGTAGCGGCCATCCATTTCGTGTTCGAAGCCGGTGATGCCGCCGCGCAGTCGTGACTTGCTTTCAAAGAGGGCGAGGTCCGCTTTGATGCTCCACTCCTCCATTGCAAATGCATTGCTTTCGAGGATCGCGTAGCCGGCGCTGAGCGACACCAGGAAGGTGACCTCGTCCACTTCATAATTGCCCTGAATGTCGGCATGCATCCGGCGGATTTCGGCATCGAGCGCTTCGTTGTTCTTGGCATGCGGGAAGAAGATGACGAACTGGTCGCCCATGAGGCGGCCGACGATGGCATTGCCTGCTTCGTCCTTGATCCGCGCCGCGATCGCGCAGAGCAGGTGATCGCCGGTGATGTGGCCGCGCATGTCGTTAACGTGCTTGAACTCGTCGATGTCGAGGACCATGAAACCAAGCGGCCCACGCCTTTTCGGGTGGCGCTCAATATATTCCTTTACGAGATGACCGAAATATTCTCGGTTCGGCAGGCCGGTCAGAGCATCGAAGCGGACCATATGCAGGATCTTCTGCTCCGCCTTCACGCGGCTCGACACATCCTCGAAGATCAGAACGGCGCCGCCGTCGGCACGACGCTTCGCGGAAAATTCCAGCGATAGGCTTTCAGGAAAATGGATCAGGGTGCGCGATAGGCCTTCCTCGGCAACCTGTGTCAGCTGCCGCAGGATCAGTTCCGGTTGCGAGGCATCCATGAAGCTATAGCGCGCGCCGTAACGCAGGACGGCACCGAGGTCGCGATCCTTCAACCGGTCCGGATCGCCGATCTTGAGAAGCTCGCAGGCTTTCCGGTTGATCACCTGGATACGGTTCGACGGATCGACCATCACGAGACCGTGCGGCATATTGTTGAGCGCAGTATCGAAACGATCGGCAATCAGCGAGATCTGCCTGTGAGCGATGACGTTCTCATAAAGGAACTCGCGCACGCCGTTCGCCATCGCCCGCGTCGTCAGCCAGAAAGGAATAAGGAAGATGGAGAGGATGCCGCGATAGAAATCCAACGCCATCAGGCTGCAGACGATCATCGGCAGGCAGCAGGAGAAAGTCTGCAGGTCAACTGCCAGCCGCGAGCCGTAGTTGCGGCCGACGACGGAAACCATGGTCGCCATGGTGACGGAAATGCAGGCAAGCTCCGCGAAGGAATCATGCACGACGAAGATGGCATAGCCGCTGCCGATGCCGAGGATGGCTGTAGTGCAGGCCGCACCGGCAACGAGAACGCGCTCCCAGCGCTCGATGCCGGCGCGCGACAGTTTCTCTTTTTCCACGCGATCGAACCGCCGGAAGGTGATCATGCGGACGCAAAAGACCAGGAGGGCGGCAGCCGACAGCAGCACATAGATGGAAGACTGTGTTTTAGCTGCAACCGCCAGGAAAGTTGCCACATGCACGATGACGCCGGCGAGCAGCGTCATGCGGTTCCCCGAAAGAGAACTCACAAACGACAGATACACATCGATAGGGACCCTGTTCGGGCTATGTGGTTTCATCCATACTTTCCCTGTGCGCCGGGATGATACGGGGAACCTTTTAAAAATTGATTGCCTTGACCCTATCTGTTTGGTTGTTTTTTCTAAAACCCAAGAGAGAATTTCAAGATTAATGGCGAAATTCACAGCTATGAAGTGAAGTTCATGGAAAAATGATCCGCGCTTAAGTTGCCGGTTGTACAGCCAGCATCTAAACCGCCGCATTCTATGTCTACGACTAAAATCCTATACGGCCGTTTATTCTTTCAATTTCGGAAACCGTAGTTTACACAAATTTCAAAAGTGAGAACTTGCCGCAAAGGCAGAGTAAGGGGAAAGGCATGCCGGCGTTTCTAAGCGTCAGCCGGCTGATCGACAGCGTCAGCCAATTCATAGGGAAAATCGCGGATTACATGGTGCTTGCGTGCTGCTTCATCAGCGCCGGCAATGCAGTCGTCCGCTATCTCTTCAATTACAGCTCGAATGGTTGGCTGGAGATTCAATGGTATCTCTTTGCCTACGTCGTCGTGCTCGGGGCGGCTCATACGCTGCGCAACAATGAGCACGTGCGCGTCGACCTAATCTACGGATCGGTTTCCGACAGGGCCAGAATCTGGATCGATATCATCGGTTTGATCGTCTTCCTGATCCCGGCCTGCTCCTTCCTGGCTTTCCTGTGCTGGCCCTATTTCGTGATCGCCTTCCAGCAGGGCGAGATATCCGCCAATGCCGGAGGGCTCATCCGCTGGCCGGTCAAGCTTATTCTTTTCGCAGGTTTCGCACTCCTGGCACTGCAGGGCATTTCGGAACTCATCAAGAGGATCGCCGCGGTGCGCGGCCACATCCAGCTCGAAACGAAATACGAAAAGCCCCTGCAATAAAGCTCTCCGGGAGGAACGGACTTGTTTGACTTCGGTATCATTCCGCCGGCGATGTTTCTGGGCATGGTCATCTTCATGCTCTACGGCTTTCCGGTCGCCTTTTCGCTCGCGTCCGTCGGCCTTTTCTTCGGGGTCATCGGCATAGCAACCGGCCATTTCAGCGAGGCCTTCCTGCAGGCCCTGCCCCTTCGCGTGTTCGGCATCGTTTCCAACGACCTGCTGCTTGCCATACCCTTCTTCACCTTCATGGGCGCCATTCTGGAAAGGTGTGGCCTTGCGGAGGATCTTCTCGAGGGAACCGGCAAGCTCTTCGGCGCCGTTCCTGGCGGTCTCGCCTACGCCGTCATCCTCGTCGGCGCTGTTCTCGGCGCCATCACCGGCACGGTCGCGGCATCGGTCATCACCATGGGCGTGATCTCGCTGCCGATCATGCTGCGCTACGGCTACAATCCGCGGCTGGCGACCGGCGTCATCGCCGCGTCGGGCACGATCACCCAGGTCATCCCGCCCTCCCTCGTGCTCGTCGTTCTCGCCGACCAGCTCGGCAGATCAGTCGGTGACATGTATCTCGGCGCCATCGGCCCTTCGATCCTGCAGGTCGCGATCTTCCTTGGCTTCATCCTGTTCCTGTCCATCTTCCGGCCAGGCTTGATGCCGCCGCTGCCGAAGGAGGTGCGCGGCGAGTTCAACTGGGCACTGCTGATGAAGGTGCTGGCCGGCATGGTGCCTTCCATTATCCTCATCTTCCTCGTGCTCGGCACGATCTTCATGGGGCTTGCGACGCCAACGGAAGCCGGCGCCCTCGGTGTCGTGGGCGCGATCGTGCTTGCAGCGCTCCACCGCCGCCTGACCTGGCCGCTGGTCCGCGAAGCCATGACATCGACGATGCATATCACCTCGATGGTGGTGATGATCCTGATCGGCTCGACTTGCTTCAGCCTCGTCTTTCAGGGCATGGATGGTTCGCGTTGGATCGAGCACATGCTGTCCGGCATCCCGGGCGGTCCGGTCGGCTTCCTGATCTTCGTCAACCTCTTCATCTTCGTCCTCGCCTTCTTCCTCGATTTCTTCGAAATCGCCTTCATCGTCATTCCGATGCTGGCACCCGTCGCTTCGGCGCTCGGTATCGATCTGATCTGGTTTGGCGTGCTTATCTGCGTGAACATGCAGACGAGCTTCATGCACCCGCCCTTCGGCTTCGCGCTGTTCTATCTGCGCTCCATCGCCAGCCGTGACGTGAAGACACGGGATATCTACATGGGCGCGATCCCATGGGTCGTCATGCAGCTCATCCTCGTCGCGATCGTGATCTTCTGGCCGCAATCCGTGACCTACTGGCTGAACAAGGGTCCGGCCGTGGACCTCAACACGATCAAGATCGAGATACCCGGCTTCGGCGACAATCAGCTCTCGCTGCCGCCCGCGCCTGGCGGTGGCGGCAGTACACCACAGATCCCGGGTCTCACCCTGCCGCCACTGAACGGCCTGCCCGGTCAGCAGCCAGCCCCTGCGACGCCCGCGCCGGCCAATCCGGCACAACCAGCACCGCCACCCGATCTCAGCCAACCTCCAAAGATCAATTGAATGCAAATGAAGAAGCCCCGGATTTCCATCCGGGGCTTCTGTCGGCGATGCGATGAACGCGCAGACGGGTTCCAAGCCGCCTAGAGCTTGCCCGATCGCTGCTGGATCATCATGAATGTGTCAAACGTATATTCCGAAAGCTGCATCCAGAGGTAAGCATCGCGCTTGAATGCGGTCTGGTCGTCATAGATCTTCTTGAAAGATGGGTTCGAAGCCGAGAGCTCGCCATAGAGACCGGTTGAAGCCTGGAACGCGGCTTCCAGAATTTCCTGGCTGAAGGGACGCAGTGTTGCACCTTCGGCGACGAGCTGCTTCAGCGCTGAAGGGTTCTTCATATCGTATTTCGCCATCATCCTGGTATTGGAATAGGTGCAGGCGTCGGCGAGGATCGTCTGGTAGTGCTTCGGCAGGCTGTTCCACTTTTCGAGATTGAAGAAAGCGTGGATCGCCGGACCGCCTTCCCAGAAGCCCGGATAGTAGTAGTACTTGGCGACTTTGTGCAGGCCGAGCTTCAAGTCGTCATAGGGACCGACCCACTCGGACGCGTCGATCGTGCCCTTTTCGAGCGCCGGATAGATGTCACCGCCGGCAATCTGCTGCGGGATGACGCCGAGCTTTTCCATGACGCGCCCGGCAAGACCGGCGATACGCATCTTGACGCCCTTGAGGTCGTCCAGCGTATTGATTTCCTTGCGGAACCAGCCACCCATCTGGACGCCGGTATTGCCGGCCGGAAGACCGAACATGCCCTGCGTGGCATAAAACTCGTTCATCAGGTTGATGCCATTGCCCTCGAAGAACCAGGCGTTGGTGAGACGGGCGTTGAGGCCGAAGGGAATGGCCGTGCCGATTGCATAGGTCGGATCCTTGCCGACGAAATAGTACGAGCAGGTGTGGCAGCATTCAACGGTACCCGAGCTGACGGCGTCGGCCGCCTGCAGGCCGGGCACGATTTCGCCGGCTGCGAAAGGCTGGATCTTGAAGGCACCGTCGGTCGCGTCGGCGACGTGATTGGCGATATCTTCCGCACCGCCAAAGATCGTGTCCAGGCTCTTCGGGAACGAAGAGGTCATGCGCCACGAAATTTTCGGATTCTCCTGTGCGATCGCCGGCGCGGCGAGTGCGCTTGCCGCAACGGCACCTGCCCCCGCAGTTCCGGCCTTCTTAATAAACGAACGACGATCCATCAAAAACCTCCCGTACAGATGGCATGCGCGGACAATTTCATCCCTACCCGCAGCAATGGAGGCGAGCTAAGCATGCGGCCGCGTGTGTTTCAAGCTTTAGTCGATCAGACTTTGGCAACACGACAGCAATTTGGCGAATGACGTGTTTCCATCGAAAATCAGCAGTTTAGCAAGGTCTCTATGCTTGAATGGCGCAGATCGCCGCAATTTGGCCCGCGATTGCGTCGAGAAGTTGACTTTGAGGCCGATCTCGGTTTTCACAATAGAAAAATCGAGAGCGTTCCGGACCAAAAATGATGAAGCCTATCGTCGCCGTTCCTGCCGATACCCGCACCCTCGATGGCGCCGACTGGCATGCCGTCCAGCATCAATATGTACGCGCGGCGCTGAACGCTGCGGGCGTCATGGCCTTCATCATTCCTGCCTTCGAAAAAGGTTATGACACGGACGCAATCCTTGACCGAGTGGATGGACTGCTGGTTTCGGGCTCGGCGAGCAACGTCCATCCATCGCTCTACGCTGCCGAGGCTCGCGAGAGCGATGGCCCCTTCGACCCCGCGCGTGACGCAACGGCCATACCCCTCATCCGCCGTGCAATCGATCGAGCCATCCCGCTGCTGGCGATCTGCCGCGGCATACAGGAGCTGAACGTCGCGCTCGGCGGTTCCCTTGCCAGTGAAATCCACGAGCAGGAGGGCATCTGGGACCACAGGAAGCCAGCCGATGTCGATCGCGACGGAATGTATGCTATCCGCCAGAGCGTTTTCGTCAAGGAAGGCTCCTGCATCGCCCGCATCATCGGTCCAGGCGAAGTCCTGGTGAACTCGCTGCACCGTCAGGCAATCGCCAAGACGGCGCCTCGCCTACAGGTGGAGGCGATCGCCGAAGACGGGACGATCGAAGCCGTTTCCGTCATCGACGCCAAAGCCTTTGCCGTCGGCGTGCAGTGGCATCCGGAATACTGGGCCGAAACCGACAAGCCCTCGAACCAGATCTTTGCGGCCTTCGGGGATGCGGCAAGGGAATATGCGGCGACTAAGAATGTCTCCATGAAGGTTAAGGCCTAGGCGCTCCGGTTGCACGACAGAACGACAGGTATCGACAGTGGCTCACGGCGGGCAGATCAATATACGGCTCCTCGGCCCCGAGGATATTGAGGCTTTTCGGCAAATCCGCTTGGAGGCGCTGCAGACCGAGCCCGCGGCCTATGCGAGCACCGCCGCCGATTGGGAGAGCCTAACAAACGATGAATGGCGTCACCGCCTCACGAACAATGCAGTGTTCGTCGCATTCCACCGAGAAAAACCGGTTGGCATGATGGGCTTGATGCGGCAGCAATCGAGCAAGATGGCCCACCGTGCCACGATTATTATGGTTTACGTGCATAAGAGCTTTCGCGGTTTGGGCGCCGCTTCGGCGCTACTGGAACGACTGACCGGGCACGCTCGAGAGGTCGGCATCAGACAGCTGGAGCTGGCCGTAAGCGCGCAGAATCCGCCCGCGATCCGCTTCTACGAGCGCGAGGGCTTCAGCCAAGTCGGGCGAATTCCGGGCGGAATTATTCACGAGGGCGAGGAAATCGATGATGTCGTTATGGCGCGGCGCATCGTTGACTGAGCCCCTTACCTTGCCGAAGGCGTCTCCGGCACCGCGGTTAGCGGCCTGCCCTTCTCAAACCATTCGATCAGATTGCCGGCAACAAGATCGGCCATCGCGTTGCGCGTCGGGATCGAGGCGGACGCGACGTGCGGCAGCAGCACCGCATTCGGCAAGCTGAAGAGTTCCGCCGGGACCACCGGCTCGCCGTAGAAGACATCAAGGCCCGCAGCGCCGAGTGCGCCGCTCTTCAGCGCCCAAACGAGCGCTGCTTCATCCACCGTCCAGCCTCGGCCGACATTGATCAGAATGCCGTCAGGGCCGAGTGCAGAAAGGATCTCCGCATCGATCGTCTTGTGGGTGTGAGGTGTCTTCGGAACGATCGCAATCAACGTATCGACAGCGCCGGCGAGACCTTTCAGGGTCGGGTGATAATCATAGGCGATATCTGGATGGATCGTGCGTGTGTGATAGCTGATTTTCACCTTGAACGGTTCGAGGCGCTTGGCGATCTCTTGGCCGATGCGGCCGAGGCCGTAGAGACCGACATGCCGTCCTTTTAAGGAAAAGCGCGATAATGGATAGGCCGAACCCGTCGTCCAGTGGCCCTCACGCAGCCAGTTCTCCGCCCGCGGCAGTTCGCGGACGGTGTTGAGCAGCAGGCCGATCGCGGTATCGGCGACCTCGTCGTTCAACACATCCGGTGTGTTGGTGACGACCAGTCCTTTTTCCGCAGCATGCTTGACGTCCACGGCGTCATAGCCGACGCCGAAGCTCGCGATCACCTCAAGGCTCGGCAGCTGATCCATCCACCTGCCGGGAAACGCGCCGCTGACGGCCGCGCCGCGAATGCGGTTTGCGGTTTCGGCGTCGAGTTCCAACGTCTCGCTTTTTTCGACGGCGACAACTTCGAAACGGTCCTTCAAGGTCGCAAGAACACGCTCGTGTATCTTCCCGGGAACGAGAATGGCGATGCGGGACATGGCTTTTCCTCTTGTCTTACTGGCGGGGTCTGTAAGGGCTTGTCGACTGGCGGATGCGCATCTCGGGTTTGATCAGGTGGATGCCGTCCGGCTCGTGACTGCCGGCCAAGCGATCGAGAAGCGCCCGGGCGGCAAGGCGGCCGACTTCGGCCTGCCCATTCCAGACCGTCGTCAGCGCCGGTGTCGAGAGCGAGGCTTCCTCGAGATCGTCATAGCCGGTAACCGAGATGTCCTTGCCTGGCACAAGACCGGCACGGGCAATGCCGTTCATGAGCCCGATGGCAACGAGATCGTTCCAGCAGACGGCGGCCGACGGCTTTTGTGGCAGCGACAGGAAATGCACAGCCGCCTCGAACCCGCCCTGCATCGAGCGCGGACCGGGAATGCGCAGGTTGGGATCGACTTCGATCTCAGCCTTGCGCAGCGCATTGACATAGCCCTGATAGCGGTCGCGGCCGGTCGAGGTCTGATCCGTTCCCCCGATCATGGCGATTGAGCGGTGGCCGAGCCCGATCAGGTGATTGGTGGCAAGCGAAATGCCGTAGCTGTCGTCACCGCGATAGGTCGGCAGGTCCATCCCCTCCATCGAGCGCGCGACAAGGATCGCCGGCATGCCGTTGGCCTCGGCAAGCTGCATATCCTCCGGCGGCGTGCCGATTGCGGGCGACATGATGACGCCATCGCCGCCGAGCTGCAGCAGCGTCTCGATGAAGGTGCGCTGCTTCTCGACCGAATCGTAGTGGTTGGACAGGATGAAGGTATGACGGCTGCGATCGAGCTCGCTCTCGATCGCCTTCAGGATTTCCCCGTAGAACGGGTTCATGATGTCGTGCACGACGACGCCGACGATGCCCGAGCGAGACGTACGCAGACTTGCGGCCCGGCGGTTGTAGATATAGCCGAGCGCGCGCGCCTGTTCCTTGATCTTTTCCCGCGTATTGCCCGCAACGAGCGGGCTGTCGCGTAAGGCTAGCGATACCGTTGCCGTTGAAATGCCGAGTGTTTCGGCAATTGTCGAAAGTTTGATCTTTTGAGCCACGCATCCTCCCCAGGCAACGCGCGAGATGGTGGAGCGCATCGCGGAACCGGAAAAAGAGCGCCCCTTAAAATGTTTAATTAAAAGATTAAACGCGGAGAGGCAAACCGAATTTTAATCGACCGTCAAATTTCGTCGGGTTCTTCGAACGGCACTGCTTCTGCCTGGAGATTGTTGTCGATCGCCTTTAGAAGGCGCACGAGGTTGCGGATTTCTTTCTCCGAAAAATCAAGCGTAGCCGTCCGATCGCAGGCCGACGCCGCCATCTCGATCGCCTTCACGCTGCCGCGCCCGAGTTCGGTGAGGTAGACCTTCGTCAGCCGCGCATCTTCCGCATCCGGCTTGCGCTCCAGGAAGCCCTGGGCTTCCATGCGGCCGATGGTGCGAGTCATCGTTGGCGCCTTGACGCCGAGCTTCTGAGCAAGGCCGCCTGCCGTCATCCCGTCGGTTTCGGCAAGCGAAAGAATGACGCCGTCCTGGCCGGCGTAAAGGCCGCTTTCAAGCAGACTACGGGAGAGGACCGTGCGCATCGACCGCGCAGCCTGCGTCAAAGCCGGCGAAAGATCGGCAAGCGTATATTCGGTCTGGTCCTTTTTCTTGGACTTGTTTTTCTTGCCGTCTTTGTGCTTCTTCCCCATCGCCATCCCTTTGATCTTTAAGCCGTGACAACGCTGCGTTATGACATTGCGCAGGTTCACGTCATAAACAAGGGGCATTGAAACCGGATGACAGCGCCTGCCCGGAACTTCGCAGACAACGATGCCGCACTTTCGGCCGAAGATCGCCGGAACTGGATCGCGGTTCTGCCGCTCGGCGCGCATGAGCAGCACGGCCCGCACTTGCCCTTCGAAACCGATACGCTGATTGCCGAAGGCATCGTCGAAAGGCTAAAGGCTGCCCTCCCCTCAACATTGCCGGTCACTTTCCTGCCCACAGAACCGGTCGGCTACTCGATCGAACACATGGATGTCGTAGGTACGAAGACGCTGACCTACAGCGAAGCGATCCACCGCTGGCTCGCAATTGCCGGAATGCTGCGCGATCTCGGCTGCCGCAAACTGGTGATGTTGAACGCCCACGGCGGAAATTCACCGCTGATGACAATCGTCGCAACCGAAGCGCGGGTGAAGTTCAACATGCTGGCCGTTGCGACCAGCTGGACCCGTTTCGGCGTGCCGGAAGAGGTGATTTCAGCTGAAAACAAGGCGATCGACATCCACGGCGGCGATATCGAAACCTCGGTCATGCTGGCGCTGCATCCCGGTAGGGTCGCCATGTCCAAGGCTGAGAACTTCGCTTCAAGGCAGCTGGAATTTGCCAGCCGCTTCAAGCATCTACGGGCCTACGGGCCGCACGCCTTCGGCTGGAAGATGCTAGATCTGAACGTCAAAGGCGCGGCCGGAAACGCCGTTGCCGCAACGGTCGAGAAAGGCGAAGCGCTGGTCGGCCATGCGGTTAAGGGGCTGATGGAGCTGCTGCAGGATGTGGATGCGTTTGACACATCCGAACTCAAATAGAGCGATCCGAAAACAATGTGATCTTATAACATTATAAAACCTTTGAACTGACGCGTCCAAATCCTTATATGGAACCGTCCGTTTAAAGCCCCCTTGGCGGCAAGCCCATTCTTCGAGGTTCTCATGACCGACGCAATTTCGACTCAGCAGAAACCCATCCCCGTCACCGTGCTCACCGGCTATCTCGGCGCCGGCAAGACGACGCTGCTTAACCGCATCCTGTCCGAAAACCACGGCAAGAAATACGCGGTCATCGTCAACGAATTCGGCGAGATCGGCATCGACAACGACCTGATTGTCGAGTCGGACGAGGAAATCTACGAGATGAACAACGGCTGTGTCTGCTGTACCGTGCGCGGCGACCTGATCCGCGTCGTCGAGGGCCTGATGCGCCGCCCCGGACGCTTCGACGGCATCATCGTCGAGACGACCGGACTTGCCGATCCGGTGCCGGTCGCCCAGACCTTCTTCATGGATGACGACGTGCGCGCCAAGACGGAACTCGACGCCGTTGTCGCCCTTGTCGATGCCAAGCACCTGCCGCTGCGTCTGAAGGATAGCCGCGAGGCCGAAGACCAGATTGCCTTTGCCGACGTCGTCCTCATCAACAAGACTGATCTCGTCTCGCCGGAAGAACTGGCGCAGATCGAGGATATCGTCCGGGCCATCAACCCGTCGGCTCGCGTCTACAAGACGAGCCGCTCCGGCGTCGATCTCGCCCGCGTGCTGGATCAGGGCGCTTTCAACCTTGAACGCGCGCTGGAAAACGACCCGCACTTCCTGGAGCAGGAGCACGACGATCACGTCTGTGGCCCGGATTGCGATCACGACCACCATCATCATGATCATGATCACGATCATGATCACCATGATCACCATGATCACGACCATGGCCATCATCACCACGGCGCGGTGTCGCCGATCCACGACGTGACGGTGCAGTCGGTGTCGCTCCGCGGCGGCGAGATGAACCCCGAGCGCTTCTTCCCCTGGATCCAGAAGATCACCCAGACGCAGGGTCCGAACATCCTGCGCCTTAAAGGCATCATCGCCTTCAAGGACGATGCCGAGCGTTATGTCGTCCAGGGCGTGCATATGATCGTCGAGGGCGACCACCAGCGCCCTTGGAAGGATGGCGAGAAACATGAGACGCGGCTCGTCTTCATCGGCCGCGAACTCGACCGCGAAAAGCTCGAAGCCTCCTTCAAGGCATGCGAGGCCGCGGCCTGATGCCAACAGTTGCCCCGCTTGATCTCGACGGCCACATTCTGGCCGTCGAATTTTTAGGTGATGTCCCCTTCTTCGCGAATGCCGCCGGCACGCTTCACCGGCTGGATGGCGGCGAGAAGGTTTGCGAAGCCCATCAGGGCATGCTCACCTGCATCCGCGATCCCTATAGCGAAAGCCTGATTTCCGGCGGCGAAGATGGCAAGGTGTTGCGCATTGCGGCCGACGCCGGCGTCAGCGAGATCGCTAACGTGCCGCGCAAATGGATTTCGCAGGTGGCGGCCGGCCCGCAGGGTGCCGTCGCCTATGCCTATGGAAAGAGCGCCTTTGTTCGTCTTTCGAATGGCGACACTAAGGAAATCACAGAGGAGCGGACGGTCGAAGGCCTTGCCTTTGCACCGAAAGGCATGCGCATCGCTGCAGCGCGCTACAACGGAGTATCGCTGCACTGGGTTGGCATGAATGCAAAGCCGGTCGATCTGGAATGGAAGGGCGCGCATACGGGTGTCACATTCTCGCCCGACGGCAATTTCCTCGTGACCACCATGCAGGAAAACGCCCTGCACGGCTGGAAGCTTGACGCCAAGCCGGGGGCTGAGGCGCGTCACATGCGCATGACCGGTTATCCGGCCAAGGTGAAGTCGCTCTCCTGGTCCGCCAAGGGCAAGTGGCTCGCCTCGTCTGGCGCGCCAGCAGCGATCGTCTGGCCCTTCCAGGGCAAGGACGGTCCGATGGGCAAGGCGCCGCTGGAGCTCGGCACGCGCGCCAACATCATGGCGACCGCGGTCAAGTTCCATCCGGCTGAGGACATCCTTGCAATCGGTTTCATCGACGGCATGATCCTTGCCGTGCGGATTGCAGACAGTAAAGAGGCGCTGATCCGCCGCCCTGGAAAGGGCGCTATCACCGCGATGAGCTGGAGCAAGAACGGCAAGCTGCTCGCCTTCGCCTCGGAAGCAGGCGACTGCGGCGTCGTCGATATCTCGGCCTGACCGCTCAAACTCTTCCGATGGTGATGGCTGAGTGCCTTCGCCATCCCTTCCGGTCAGGATGTCCGGGCATTTTCGACAATCTCGCCGAGCACGCCGTGCAAGGCATCGCGATAGCCGTTGCGGGCCGATGGCCCGCTTTCCTGCGAGGTCATCACCACGGTCAGATTGAGCGACGGCACGATGTAGAGCATCTGCCCACCGTAGCCCCATGCGAAATGCACGTCCTCGCCGCCGAGATTGCGCTCAAACCATCCGTAGCCATAGGCATCGCCCGAGAAGCGCGAGTTGGTGCGCGGCTGCCAGGACGCGGCAATCCACTCGGCGGGAACGACTTGTCGCCCCTCCCGCGTCTTGCCGCCGTTGCGATAGAGCTCGCCAAAAGCAAGCAACGAGCGGGCGCTCATGGCCATCTGGTTTCCGCCGAGATAGATGCCCTGTGGATCGCGCTCCCAGGCGCCGATCCGAAAGCCTTCGACTGGCCCGAGCCATTCCCGTGCCAAGGCAAGGGTTGTCTTACCACTCGCCTTCGTCAGGATTGCAGACAGGAGATGTGTCGAGGCGGTCGAGTACAGCATTCGGCCCCCGGGCTCATCGTCGAAGGGTTGCGAGAGTGCAAAACGCACCCAGTTTCGGCTTGCAACCCAGCGTCCGTAGTTCGGTCCCGACATACGGCCCAACCCCGCCTGCATGGACAGCAGGTTTCCGATGGTGATCTCGTTCAGCCTCGGATCGGGTGATTGCGGCAGATCCGCCTTCAGGATCGGGGCAATCTTCTGATCCGGTCCTTCAAGCACACCCTTGCTGACGGCGATGCCGACAAGGGCGGAGACGATCGCTTTCGAGGCGGACTTGATATTGGTCGATTCCGACGCTGTATGCCCGCGATAGCCGCGCTCGGCAACAATCTTTCCGTCACGTGAAATGATGATGGTTTTCAGCGATTTCAGTTCCTCGCGGGAAGCGAAGTTGTCGAGCAGCGACGCAAGGCGATCGTTTTCCTGCTGGGCTGAGACCGGCGCGGCGGAAAGGAAAAGGGCAAACCATATGAGGAAGGCTCTGGTCATCGCCATGAGCTAGCGCAATCCCACGCAGAATTCATCCGCCCGAAGTGCCGATTCACGCGGACGTGAAAGTTTATGATCCTGCTTGCCCTATCGACCGGCCGCCCAACATACTGGCCGGACCAGCTCAACACACGGCAGGAGCGTAAAAACGATGGCACGCGTAATCGTGATCGGAGCAACTGGCCATGTCGGCACATATCTCGTCCCGCGTCTTGTCGAGGCCGGGCATGACGTCGTTGCAATCAGCCGCGGCAAAGCGGACCCCTACTGTCCCCACGCAACATGGCAGAGCGTCGAACGGCAGCAGATGGATAGGGCGCCAATGGAGGAGGAAGGCAGCTTCGGCCCCGCCGTCCGCGCACTGAGGCCCGATATCGTCATCGACATGATCTGTTTCACGTTGGAGAGCGCTCGCCATCTGGCGGGAGTGTTGGATGGCCATGTCGGCCATTTTCTGCACACCGGCACCATCTGGACGCACGGCCATTCCATTTCGGTTCCGACGCGCGAGGATGCGCCGAAAACGCCCTTTGGAGACTATGGCGAGCAGAAGAAGGCAATCGAGGACTATCTTCTAGGCGAGGCACGACGGCGGGCCTTTCCCGCAACCCTCATCCATCCCGGCCATATCGTTGGACCGGGCTGGCCTCCACTCAACCCCGCCGGACATTTCAACATTTCCGTCTTTTCGACGATTGCGCGCGGCGAGACGCTGAGATTGCCGAATCTCGGTTTGGAGACCGTTCATCATGTTCACGCTGACGATGTGGCAGGCATGTTCATGGCAGCGATCAGCAATTGGCAAGCGTCAACCGGAGAAAGCTTCCACGCGGTTTCCGACCAGGCACTGACGTTGAGAGGATATGCCGAAGCGATGTTTCGCTGGTTCGGTCATGAGCCGAAGCTCGAATTTTTCCCCTATGACGAATGGTCGAAAATGGAAAGCGCCGAGGACGCAAGGGCGACGTGGGAGCACATCGCCCGGAGCCCGAATTGCTCAATGGACAAGGCAAGGCGTCTGCTGGGGTTCACGCCGCGCCACAGCTCCCTCCAGGCTGTGCAGGAGTCGGTCCAGTGGCTTGTCGCGAAAGGGCGCATAAGGGCTTAAAAGAAAAAGCCCCTCCCGTTTCAGGGAGAGGCTCGACCCGTCAGGCGGCCTTCCGGAGCGGCGCCTTGGCCAGCATGCGCCCCGAGGGAACAATCATGCCGGCTGCGCCGTCAAGCCAGCCTTCCGTCAACTCCAGCGCCAGGAAGCGCGAGCGTTCGAACGGGCCGGGCATGACGAGATGGCAAGCCTTCTCGGCAAAGAAGCCGAAGCGCTCGTAATAGGCAGCATCTCCGACGAGCAGGATCGCGCCATGTCCGCGGTTCTTGGCCTCGAGAATCGCCGCACGCATCAGCGCCGAACCGACACCCTTGCCCTCAAAGGTCGGATCGACGGCCAAAGGGCCGAGCAGCAACGCATTGATCGACGTGCCGTCGGTGTTGACGCCAGCCTCGATGTTCCAGAGGCGCACGGTGCCGATGACATGGCCGTCGCGGTCGCGCGCGACAAGTGCCAAGCCTTCTGCCGGGATGCGGCCGCGCCGGATCTTCTCCGACGACTTCTTGCGGCGGTTCGGACCCATGGCGCGATCGAGCAGGTTCTCGCGCGGTACGACATCCGACGGATTCTCGGAATCGATGGTGAAGACGGAGGGCGCAAAGAATGCGCGGACAGAATCAAGAACAGCGGCCATCTTGGCCTCCCGAACTCAAAACCGTTTCAGACGGTGTCGAAAGGAAATTGTGAAGGTGCCGCCCCGATTGGCTACGGGGCCGGCTGGATCAGATGACGTAGGCCTTCAGCGGCTCAAAGCCATTAAAAGCAACCGCCGAATAGGTCGTGGTATAGGCACCGGTGCCTTCGATCAGAACCTCGTCGCCAATGGTGAGGCTCACCGGCAGCGGGTAGAGGTTCTTCTCGTAGAGCACGTCGGCCGAATCGCAGGTCGGGCCGGCGATGACGCAAGGCTCCATCTTGTCGCCGTCGCGTTCGGTGCGAATCGGGTAGCGGATGGCCTCATCCATCGTTTCGGCGAGACCGCCGAACTTGCCGATGTCGAGGAATACCCAGCGGGCCGTGTCGTTGTCCGACTTCTTCGAGACAAGCACCACTTCAGCCTTGATGACGCCGGCATTGCCGACCATACCGCGGCCCGGCTCGATGATCGTCTTCGGGATCTGGTTGCCGAAGTGATCGCGCAGGCTCTGGTAGATCGAACGGCCATAAGCCTCGGCCGACGGAACGTCACGAAGGTATTTCGTCGGGAAGCCGCCGCCCATGTTGACCATCTGCAAATGGATGCCCTGCTTGGCAAGCTGCACGAAAACGCGCTTGGCATCGGCAAGAGCCGAATCCCAGGCATCAACCTTGGTCATCTGCGAACCGACATGGAACGAGACGCCATAGGATTCGAGGCCGAGCTGATGGGCATAGACAAGAACATCGACAGCCATTTGCGGGACGCAGCCGAACTTGCGCGATAGCGGCCATTCGGCGCCTTCGCCATCCGTGAGCACGCGGCAGAACACGCGGGCGCCGGGAGCGGCGCGCGAGATCTTCTCGACTTCCTCGTGGCTGTCGACCGCAAAGAGGCTGACGCCGAGCGCACAGGCGCGGGCGACGTCGCGCTCCTTCTTGATCGTATTGCCGTAGGAGATGCGTGCAGCGGTCGCACCGGCATCCAGTGCCATTTCGATTTCAGCGACAGACGCGCAATCGAAATTGGAGCCGAGCGAAGCCAGCAGCTTCAGCACTTCCGGAGCCGGGTTTGCCTTGACAGCATAGTAGATCGCGCTGTCCGGCATCGCATGACGGAAGGCGTTGAAATTGTCGCGCACGACGTCGAGGTCGACCACGAGGCAGGGACCGTCGGGACGTCGGGTTGCGAGAAAGTCGCGGATGCGCTGGGTGGTCATATCGATTCCCTCTTCCAATTCCAGAGCTCCGGCAAAAACCGGAGGACAAAGGGCATACGAATGCTCGCATTGGAACCAGCCGGTGGAGACCCCGGAACCATAGCAAGCGCTCGATGCGCAAATATTGAACCAACGCCACGACAGCGGCATAGTTCGGCTTTGTCTGCCATGGATTGGAGGGAAAATCCCAACCGCACTTCCGGCAATGAAGGTGTGCCTCTTCAGTAACCCCGGCTGATGGAAAGCCGGAAGACACCAGAAAGGCCCGCACCGTCGTTGCTTAGGCGTCCTCGCATTTCCCGGTTGGCCGGAATAGCGACTGGAGGGGTTAGTTCCAGGTACCTTACCGATGACCTCACCTAATCGAGGGTCGGCGGACACCCATGGGCACGTGCGACTTTGGGCTGAGGACGAGATAAGAATATTCGCAGTCATAATCAAGAATTTTTTTGCCCTTCGCTCAAAAAATAAATTGAACAACTGCGCGCAATTTGTTCAATCTTCCGCAACAACGGGAGATGGCCATGGACACACTGACGCGCATACGCGCCTTCATCGATGTCGTTGAAGCGGAAGGTTTTTCCGCCGCAGCGCGGCGCACCGGCCGCTCCAAGGCGCTGCTTTCCAAATATGTGCGCGAGCTGGAAGACGAGTTGGGCGCCCTGCTGCTCAATCGCACCACCCGGCAGTTTTCGATGACCGAGGCCGGGCATACTTATTACCGCACCGCCTCCGACATTCTGAAGGAGATCGACAACCTCGCCGATCTGGTCCGCGAGAACAACGCGCAACTCAAAGGCCGGCTGAAGATCTCGGTGCCGCGCACCTTTGTCGATGCCGATGTCGGTCAGTCGTTGATCGATTTTGCCAAGGAGAATCCGGATCTGCAGCTGGAAATCGCCGCAGACGACCGGTTCGTCGATCTGATCGAAGAAGGTTTCGACCTGGCGATCCGCGTCACGAAGCTAGAAGATTCGGGAATGATCGCGCGAAAGATCTCGGATTTCCGCGTCCACGTCTGCGCCACGCCGGAGTTTCTCGAGCGCTATCCGAACCTCGAACATCCGACGGACATTTCCAACGTTCCCTTCATCGTGGATACGAACTCGCGCACGCAGGCAAGCGTCCGTTTCTACAATCCGGACAGCACGTCCTTCGCCGTCGCGGTTTCCGGACCGATCGAGGTGAACAGCCCGCATGCGACATTGCGCGCGGCTCTTTCCGGCATCGGCATTGCGGTCATCCCGGACTTCATCGCTCGTAAGCCGATCGAGGACGGCCGGCTCGTGACGCTGTTCAACGACTACATACCGACCGATCGCGGGATTTATGCCGTTTATCCGCATCGGCGCTACCTGCCGGCAAAGGTGCGCATCTTCGTGGATTACCTCCATGCTTGGTTCAAGAAGCAGGCTTGAAGCCGGCCTGATTCACTTTGTCACCTTGAGGCAGGTCCCAATTCCGTCCCATTCTCCGGCAAGAAGACACCAACCGATTTGGGCAGAGCGGTAACCAGACACATGAAGAAATCCACTTACCTGATGGCCGCGCTGATCTTACTTGCGCCGGCCGCGGCCATGGCACACCCGCATATTTTCGTGGAAGCTCGGCTCGAAGTCGTGGCAGCGCCCGACGGGAGCGTTCAGGAGTTGCGAAACGTCTGGCGTTTCGACGAGGTGTTCTCCTCCTCCGTCGTCATGGATTTCGACAAGAACACCGATCTGAAGCTGGAGCCGAACGAGCTCGCCGAAGTCGGCAAGACTGTCCGCGAGTCGCTCTCGGACTATGACTACTACATGAATCTGACGATCGACGGGAAGAACGTGACCGTGCAGAAGCCGGACATCATTCACGTCGACTACAAGGAAGGTCAGCTTCTGATGTTCTTCGCGGTAAAGCCCGCGGAGAAGATGCCGCTGAAGGGCAAACTCACCTTCGGCGTCTACGACCCCACGCTCTACACCTCGATCGACTTCCCGACGGACAAGGAGCTGGCAACAGTCGGGGACGGCTTCAAGAACTGCAAGCATGATGTGCTGCGGCCGGACGCCGATCAGGTGATTTCTCAAAACAAGCAGTCGCTGACCGACGCCTTCTTCAACGATCCGACCGGCACCGACATGTCCAAGCTCTTTGCCACCAGGCTGGAGGTTTCATGCTGAAACGGAGCGCTTTGCTGTTCCTTCCAACGGCCGCATTCGCGCTGCTGGCGCTCATGAACGTGGCGCATGCGCAATCGCCGCTCGGGATTGGAACTGCGGAGCCAAGTTTCCAGCCGACAGGTGGACCGCTGGCGCCGCTGCTTGCCTACATCAATTACGAACAGCAGGCCTTCTACCGCGCGCTGACGGATGCCCTGAGGGCAATGCGTGAAGACCCGTGGCAGCTTGCGTCGCTGATCGGCCTTTCCTTCGCCTATGGCGTCTTCCATGCGGCCGGTCCTGGGCATGGCAAGGCAGTGATCTCCTCCTACATGATCGCCAACGAAATCGAGCTGAAGCGCGGCGTAGTGATCTCCTTCATCTCAGCCTTCATTCAGGGTGCAGTGGCAGTGGCGCTCGTCGGCGGTGCCTGGCTCATCCTGCGTGGCAGCGGCATAACCCTGACGCAGGCGACGAATGCGATGGAGATCACAAGCTTCGTCATGGTCATCGCCTTCGGTGGCTGGCTGCTTTTTCGCAAATTGCGTTCGATGATCAGCGGCCTGCCAAAGCGTGAAGTCGTGGAGACCTCTGCCGGTCCGGTCAGCATGATGCTCGACTGGAAGGACAATGAAAGCCGCAGGGAAGCCTATGCCTTCGGCGAGAAGCAGGCACGCAAGGCGGGACATAACTTCATCGCCGGCATGGCCTGCGAAACCTGCGGCCGCTCTCATGCGCCGGACCCGTCGCTGCTGGGCGGCGACAAATTCAGTATCCGGGAAGCCTGGTCTGCGATCGTTGCCGTCGGCCTTCGCCCCTGCTCCGGCGCGCTGCTCGTCATGACCTTTTCGCTGCTGAACGGCCTTTATCTCGGCGGCATTCTTTCTGTGCTCGCCATGTCGCTTGGCACGGCCATCACGGTCGCCATCCTCGCGATCCTTGCCGTCGCCGCCAAGGGCACCGCCGTCCGCATCTCCGGCCGTGGCTCAGCGAGATCGATCTGGATTGGCAACGCGATCGAAATCCTGGGCGCCGTCCTGGTGATTTGCATGGGCGTGCTGCTGCTCGGCGCCTCGCTTCAGGGGTAGGCTCTTATTTCCCCCTGCCTCGCTGATAGTGCGCCCTCAGCCAGAATATCGCGAAGAAGCCGAGCAGCAGCGCCGCGCCGGCAATGACCGCAAGCGCGGGAGAATAGCTGCCGATCCAAAGAACGAGCGTCGGCAGGAAATAGATGACTAGTCCCGCGCAAATGAGGATGGTCGCGGCGGCGATCGCCTGAGAACGGCTTTCGGGGCTCATGCGAGCCTTTCCTTTTCAAGATCGGAACGGATATCCTGCAGGCGCCGGCGCTGCTTGCCTTGGGCATCGAAGTTCTCCGGCGAAAGCCAGGTCTCGAAAGCCTCGCTGATCAGCGGCCACTCGCTGTCGATCATCGAGAACCAAGCCGTGTCGCGGTTGCGGCGCTTGGAGATCATATGCTGACGAAAAACACCTTCGAACTTGAAGCCGTAGCGCGCGGCCGTCGTCTTGCTGGCCTCGTTGTTGTTGTCGCACTTCCATTCGTAGCGGCGGTACCCGAGGTCTTCGAAGACATGCTTGGCCATCAGGTAATGCGCTTCGGTGGAAAGCGGCGAACGCTTCATATCCGGCCCGTGCGCCACGCCGCCGATTTCGACGACGCCGTTGGCCGGGTCGGCACGCATATAATTGGCCATGCCGACGATCCTGCCGGTGGAGGTATCGCGGAAGATGTGGGTGAGCCAGCCAGACTTGGTATAGGCGTTCTCAAGCCACTTGGCGAAATCGTCGATGCCGGCAAAATCGTCCTGCGCGAAGTAGAGAAGCAGCGGGTTGATGCCCATGCCGCCGAGGCCGTCCCAGAGCGCCTGAAGGTGCTCCGCCCGAACATAGGGCTCGACCGACACGTAGCGCCCTTTCAGTGTCACATAATCAGGTGCCGGCACCTTGAAATTCGATAGATCGCGCATGCTCACTCCTCTCGTCGGAAGAGTGGATAGGCCAGCCGCCCTGGAAAGGCAACCAGCCTGCATGTCACCGTGACAAGGAAACCTTGGCGGAGGAAACCGTTGCTTCGATGTGGTCCACAAGCGCATCGGCAAGGCCAAGACGGCCGGCAAGAAGATCGAGATAGCCGCGTTCGGCCCGCGAGTCCGGCTCGATCGTCAGGCGCGAAGCCGTATAGAGCTCGACCTTCTGTTCCTCCGTAGTGGCGGCGGCGACCAGCGCGTCGAGATCGGTCGGCGAGGCAAGCTCGTGCTCGATGAAGGACGCGGCTTCGCCGCTGACGTCGGCGGCCTTTATCTTGTCCATGACATGCGCTCGCTCGGCGTCGTCGATATGCCCGTCGGCTTTGGCCGCCGCGATCATGGCGCGGATCAGCACGAGGGCAAATTCGTTGCTGCCAGCAGGCGAAGCCGGACCGAAACCTGAATCGGCGGGTGCCGGCAGAAGAACCGGCGTCGAGGGCGGAGGGGCATCCGAAGGCGTGGCAGGTGCCTGGCCCGCCTGGTAATTCTTGTAGGCCTGGTATCCGAGGCCGGCGATAGCTGCGAGCCCGCCGATTGCCAGCGCGTTGCCGGCAATATTGCGGCCCGTCTTCGTTCCGAGAAACACGGTCGCCAGCGCTCCGGCCTTCCACGGATTATCCTTGGCCAACTGGACGGCATCGCCGGCCCGGTTGCGGACACTTCCGCCGACGCCCGGTATTTGCGATCCCAGGAACTGGTCAAGAAGCTTCTTCGCGTCGAACATCCTTCATCGTCTCCCTGTTGAGGCAGACCTGAAGATAGGAAGCGGATCGACAAATACAAATGCCGGCGAAGCCGCCGGCATCCTGAAGCGATCAGGAAAATGTCAGGCCTTCAGCGCAGCCGCTTCCGAGGCGAGCTTGGTGATGCCGTCCCAATCGCCCGCAGCGACGAGTTCCTTCGGCGCCACCCAGGATCCGCCAACGCAGATGACGTTCGGCAGCGACAGGTAATCATTGGCGTTTTTAAGCGAAATGCCGCCAGTCGGGCAGAAAACGGTGCCGGCGAGCGGCGAGGAAAGCGCCTTGAGATATGCGGCACCGCCCGCCTGTTCGGCCGGGAAGAATTTCAACACCTGGTAGCCTTCTTCGCGAAGCGCCATGACTTCGCTTGCCGTAGCAGCGCCCGGCAGCAGCGGAACCGGCGATGCCGAAGCGGCGTCGAGCAGTTCCTGCGTGGCCCCCGGGCTGACGACGAACTTCGAGCCGGCAGCAATGGCCGCATCCCACTGCTGGGCATTCAGGATCGTGCCTGCGCCGACTTCCGCACCTTCGACCTCCTGCGAAACGGCACGGACCGTATCGAGTGCTGCAGGCGTGCGCATGGTGATCTCGATCGCCTTCAGGCCGCCGGCGACCAGCGCACGCGCCAGCGAAACGCCGGACTTCACGTCATCGACGATCAGCACCGGAACAACTGGCTGGAGTTTGAGGATGGAAAGGAGCTTTTCTGTCTTCTCGCCCATGGCCGCACGGTTCCTTAAACGATTGAATTGGGCTCCCGAATACCTCTCTGGACCCTCTTTGTCGAGACAAAACAGATGCGGCAAGAAGATGGGTATCCCTCCCGGGAGTTTTACGTTACGGTACCGCGATCGTCACAAAAGGTTCACTGAAATGGCGAAAGAGATCGAGCGGAAATTTCTGGTACGCAACGACGGCTGGCGCGCGAAGGCCGAGACGAAATCGATCCTCAGACAAGGTTACATCGCCTCGATGGACGACCGGTCCGTGCGTGTGCGCATCCTTGATGGAAAGCGCGCGCGGCTGACGATCAAGATCGGCCGCAGTACCGTGACCCGAGACGAGTTCGAATACGAAATCCCCGTTTCTGACGCCGAAGAATTGATGCAGAGCACCATTGGCCTGGTGATCGAAAAGACGCGTTACCGCGTTCCGCATGACAACTTCGTCTGGGAAGTCGATGTCTTTGCCGGTGCGCATCGCGGCCTGGTGATCGCTGAGGTGGAGATGAAGTCCGAAAATGACGATCCCTCCCGCCCCGCCTGGCTTGGCCGCGAAGTGACCGGCGATTTCCGCTATTCCAACCAAGCGCTCGCGACCGAATTCGAGTACGATCAGGATGCCCTTTCGCATACGGCCTGATTTCGATTTCACCGATGAGTTCCGAAGAGTGGCAACGGAACAGCTTGAACGTGCCATTGCCGTTCTCGAGGAGCGGCCGGACGGCGCGGATGAGGCGGTCCATGATTTTCGCAAGAACGTGAAGCGGCTGCGCTCTCTTTACCGGCTCGTGGCGAAAGAGGTGCCAAACTTTCAGAAGCGACAAAATGCCAGGCTGCGCGACACCGCAAAATCGCTTTCATCGATCCGGGACGCAGCAGCCCTGATCGGCACTGCCGAATATTTGCATAAAGGCGCCCGCGGCGACGTAGAGAGCGAAGCGCTCAGCCGCGTCGTCACCATTTTGCAAGCACGGCGTGACTGGATGGCGGAGGCCGAAAGCGGCCTTGAACAGAAGCTTCACGACACGGCCATCTCGCTAAAGGACGCGATCGCCGCAGTCGATAAGGTTTCTTTCAAGAACAACCCCCGTAGAAACGCCCGCATGCTTGCTAAAAGCTGGCGGCGAACTTTGCGAAGAGGGCGGACAGCGCTCGATGCATGCCACGATACGGCAGCGGTCGAGGATTTTCATGAACTGCGCAAGCGGACCTATGACTACCGGCTCTATCACACGCTGCTGCGCAATCTGTGGCCCGCCGCGATGAAGGCGAAGCAAGATGCAGCCAAGGATCTCGCAGAACGGCTCGGCCACGTCAACGATCTCTCGGTGCTTTCGCAACTGGTCGAGGCAGAGCCGCAGCTCTTTACGCGCAATGAAGATCTCGCCCACCTGCTCGATGCCATCATCTTCCGTCAGCAGGAAGAGCGGCAAAGCGCGCTCGCCGACGCCGGCCGCGTCTTTGCCGACAAACCGCAACGCGAGGCCAACCGGATTGAAGCACTCTGGCAGTTGAGCCGGAACTGAATTCGACAAGTGTCGAGCCTTAGCTGCGGCCGCAATGGCAACGCTTGCGCGAAAACGCTGCAGACTGTATTTCAGCGCGCATGACCGACAGCATCACTCACACCAGCCCGTTCCTCGTGGCGGCGCTTTATCATTTTGTTTCCGTGCCGCGCTTCGAAAGCCTGTGCGCGCCGCTGCAGACGCTTTGCGAAGAAAACGGCGTGAAGGGAACGCTGCTCCTGGCGCATGAGGGTATCAACGGGACGATCGCCGGGCCGGATGCTGGCATCGAAATGGTGCTCGCCTACCTGCGGGCGCAGCCGGAATTCACCGCCCTGGAACACAAGGAAAGCCGCGCATCCAAAATGCCTTTCCTGCGCATGAAGGTGAAACTCAAAAAAGAGATCGTCACGATGGGCGTCGAGAATATCGACCCCAACAAGGTGGTTGGGACTTATGTGATGCCGCAGGATTGGAACGCCTTGATATCCGATCCCGACACCATCGTCATCGACACGCGCAACGACTACGAAACGGCGATCGGCACCTTCCGTGGTGCCGTCGATCCGAAAACCAAGACCTTCCGCGAGTTTCCGGAATGGGTGCGCCAGAACACCGGCCTGCACAACAAGCCGAAGATCGCCATGTACTGCACCGGTGGTATCCGCTGCGAAAAGGCGACGGCTTTCATGAAGGAGCAGGGCTTTGAGGAGGTCTACCACCTCAAGGGCGGCATCTTGAAATATCTGGAGGAAGTTCCGCGGGAGGAAAGTCTGTGGGATGGCGCCTGTTTCGTCTTCGACGAGCGGGTGTCGGTCGAGCACGGACTGAAGGAAGGCGAGCACAAGCTCTGCCATGCCTGCCGCAATCCGATCACCGCAGAAGAGATCACGTCGCCGCTTTACGAGGAAGGCGTTTCCTGCAGCAGCTGCTACCACACGCGCACTGAAGACGACCGGCTGCGCTATCGCCAGCGGCAACTGCAGATCGCGCTTGCCAAGAAACGCGGCCAGACGCACATCGGGACTTAGGTTCAGGCAGCGGTTATCTGGCGCGGCATCGCGTCCAGGGCACGGTGTGCTTCAAGCATTTCGGTGATCCTGTCTGCCGGCACCGGCTTGCTGAAGAAATAACCCTGCAGGCAATCGCAACCAAAGAGACGAACGGCGAGCGCCTGCTCTTCTGTCTCGATACCCTCGGCCGTCACCGGAATATCCAGTGAGCGGGCAAGCGCGACGGTTGCCTGCAACATCTCGCGCTGGCTGTCGCTTTCGGTCACGCCCTCGACAAGCGAACGGTCGATCTTGATGCGGTCGAAACCGAATTGGCGGAGATAGCCGATCGACGAAAAGCCCGAGCCGAAATCATCGAGCGCGATCTTGACGCCGAGCGTCTTCAGCCGCTCGATCGATTGCCGGGTTCGCTGCGGATTCTGGATCATGTATCCTTCGGTGATCTCCAGCGTTACACGCTCCGCCTCGATCTCCGTCTGTTTCAGGACATAGCGAACATAGTCGGTAAAGGCCGGATTCCGGAACTGGCCGGGGGAAACGTTTACGGCAACGCGCAGCTCCGGCCATTGCTTGGCGGTCTCGCAGGCCTTGCGCAGCACAAAGAGACCGAGCGCCTCGATAAGCCCGCTGGTTTCGGCGATCGGAATGAATACTTCCGGCGATACAGGTCCGTGGCCGGGACGATTCCAGCGCACCAGCGCTTCGACGCCGTTCATCTCATGTGTAGAGGCATCGATCAGCGGCTGATAGGCAAGCGTCAGATCGCCGCTTTCGATCGCAACGCGCAGATCCAGTTCAAGCGCATTGCGCTCCTCGCGGTCGGCATCCATCGCGGGATCGTAAAGCGTCATGCGGGCCCGGCCCGCTTCCTTGGCCTTGTACATCGCAAGATCAGCACGGCGGACCAATTCTTCGCGACCGATCGTCCCGCCAGCAGCCATCGCGATGCCAATGCTGGCGCCGATGACGACGACGCGCCGGCCGATCTCCAGCGGCTCCGCCAGGAAATCCAGAATCTGTTCCGAAAGCTGCAGGGCATCGGCGTTGCCACCTTCAGACAGGAAAGCAATCGCGAATTCGTCGCCGCCAATGCGCGCCAGAACCGCGCCCTTTGGGATCAGCACCTTGAGGCCGGCAGCCACCGCGCGGATCAACTGATCACCGGTGCCATGCCCGTAGCTATCGTTGACTTCCTTAAAACCGTCGAGGTCGAGATAGAGAAGCAGTACGTTCTTACCGGTCTGCTTCGCCTTAGCAACGACGTCATCGACAGCAATCCCAAGGCCTTCACGGTTCGACAGCCCGCTGAGGCGATCGCGGAGCGCATCCTCGCGGGCATTGTTTTCCTCCGCCTTGAGCCGGCGTCCGGCGAGCCAGCCGATCACGAGCAGGCCAGCGAAGAACAGCCCGACGAGACCGAGTGCCTTCACAACCGTCGGGCGCACCTGTGCATAGCTGATGTCGCCCGGCGAACGCGAAATCCATACGAGTTTGCCGAGCGCCTTGCCGGCGGCATCATCGATCGCCACGGAATATTGCGCGTCGTAAGCAGCTGGCACCAGCTTCAATCCCTGGATAACATAGGTCTCCCCGAGGCTCCTGATCGTCTCGTCGTTCAGATGGCGGGCAAAAATCAGATAGCGGCGCTGCCCCGCAGGTGCATTCAGCGTGCCGGATTTTTCGCGCACGAGCGCAACGCCGACTGCCGCGATGCCGCTCTTGGTGCCGACGAAACCCACGGCTTCCGGTGATTCAAGCCCGGCGGCCTTCACTTTGTCGAACAACGTCCAGAACGATGGCGCAAAGAAATCGCCAAGCGCGCCCTCCATCGGCTGGCCGTCGCGATAGACCATCAGCGGTTTCTTGTCGTCATCTATGACGATCGCTACGTCGAAAAGGGCGCTGTTGGAGGACATTTCGCCGTAGTTGCTGATCGTCCATGCCATGCCATCGGGGGCATAGACATTGACGGCCGCATCGTCCCAGGCGGCATAGTCGTTCAGCGTCGCGCCGAGTTGCGCTTCGAATGTCTTGAGCGCCCCGGCCGTGGTTTCACGCGAACGTTCGTCGTCGAGAATATTGGCGTTATCGGTGACGCGCGACAGCGCCGTCAGCACCATGACGGTAACGACCGCGACCATAACCGCAAAGGAAAAAAGCACACCCGTAACAGTCGCGTGGCGGCCGATCCCCGAAGCCTGATTTTTTTGCCTAAAGAACGCAGGCATACATTACTCCCCGATAACGGGGGACTTTGCCAGTCAAGGCTTCAAAAACGGTTAAAGCAAACGGTACAAGGCTTCATCCGGGTGATTTTTCTCCATGAAAATCACTGGGCATTGAAATACCCTCCCCGCGGAACGGGAAGGGCTTGATTTCATAACGGTTTTGGCCGCCGCTTACCAGCCTGCGATGACCGAGCCCTTGAAAGTATCGGCGATGAACTGCTTCACCGCATCGCTGTGATAGGCTTCGACCAGCGTCTTCACCCAAGGCTGATCCTTGTCCTTCTCGTTGACCGCCAGAATATTGACATAGGGCGCCTTTTCGCCTTCGCGGGCAATCGGATCCTTCGAGGGATCAAGGCCGGCTTCCAACGCGTAGTTGGTGTTGATAACAGCGGCATCTACATCGTCCAGCGAACGCGGCAGCTGGGCGGCATCGAGTTCGGCGAACTTCAGATTCTTGGCATTTTCCGTGACATCGGCAGGTCCGACCTTCAGGCTCGCGCCATCCTTCAGCTTGATCAGTCCCTTATCGGCGAGGATCAGCAGAGCACGGCCGCCATTGGTCGGGTCGTTGGGGATCGCCACGGTAGCACCATCAGCGAGTTCCTCCAGGCTCTTCACCTTCTTGGAATAGACGCCCATCGGGAAGTTGACTGTATAGGCGACGTCAATGATCCTGAAGCCGCGATCGGCGACCTGGTTGTCGAGATAGGGCTTGTGCTGGAACGAGTTGGCGTTCAACTCGCCATCGGCAAGCGCCTGGTTCGGCACGACATAGTCGGAAAATTCCAGAATCTCGATGTCGAGGCCCTTGGGCGCTGCAACTTCCTTCACCTTCTCCATGATCTGTGCATGCGGACCCGGCGTCACGCCAATCTTGATGGTTTCGGCCGCGGCAGCAGTCGCAAAGGCCGCTGCGAAGGCGGCCGCGAGGATGATTTTCTTCATCGGTTTTCTCTCCTTGGGTTATAGGGCAATTCGATCAATTCTTGCGGGATCGCTTGTCGAAGCGGCGGGCAAGCGCATCGCCGACGCTCTGCACGGCCTGGACGAGCAGTATCAGGACGATGACGACGACCAGCATCACATCCGGCATGAAGCGCTGGTAGCCATAGCGGATGCCGAGATCGCCGAGCCCACCGCCGCCCACGGCGCCGACCATCGCCGAATAGCCAATGAGGCTGACCAGCGTCATCGTGAGCGCCAGTGTCAGCGCCGGACGCGCTTCGGCAAGAAGCACCTTGCGCACGATCTGCATCGGGGTCGCGCCCATGGCGCGGGCGGCTTCGATCAGGCCCTTGTCGACGTCGCGAATGGCGGCTTCGACGAGTCGCGCGAAGAACGGAATGGTTGCGATCGTCAACGGTACGATCGCTGCCTTGGTGCCGATCGACGTGCCGGTGACGAGGCGCGTGAAAGGGATGATCGCGACGACGAGGATGATGAAAGGTGTCGAGCGCGTCGCGTTGACGATCAGTCCAACGACGCGATTCACGGAAGGCGCCGGAAAGAGCTCGCCGCGGCCGCTAGTCGCCAGGAACACGCCGATCGGCAACCCGATCAGCGAGCCGATGAAGCCGGCGATCGCCACCATGCGCAGCGTATCGAGCGTTGCCTTGCCGATGAGAAGCAGAAGATCAGTAGACATAGCCGAGCACCTCCGCAACGAGACCGTTCGCCTTGAAGAATTCATCCGCTTTCGCGGAAGTCGCATCATCCGCTGCATAGGCGATGATAAGCGAGCCGTAGGGTTCGCCGCCGATCTCGTCGACCGTTCCGGCGATGATGTTGATATCCGAACCCAACGTCTGGATAAGCTGCGAGATCAGCGGCTGTTCCGCAGTGCGCCCGAAGAACGTGATGCGCACGGCAACGCGACCGCCCTGTGTCTTGTGCGGCCGCAGGCCGGCTGCGAGCGCTGCCGGAAGCTTCGAGCCCGGCAAACCGGAAAGCAATGCGCGCGTCGTCGGATGTTGCGGCCGGGTGAAGACATCGAAGGTGCGGCCGCGCTCGACGATGATACCCTTGTCGATCACCGCAACGTCGCTGGTCACGGCTTTGACGACCTCCATCTCGTGGGTAATCAGAAGCACCGTAAGCCCCAACTCTGCATTGATGCGCTTCACGAGATCGAGGATCGACTGGGTTGTCTCTGGATCGAGCGCGGAGGTCGCTTCATCGGAAAGCAAAAGCTTCGGCTGCGTGGCGAGCGCGCGGGCAATGCCGACGCGCTGTTTCTGGCCACCGGAAAGCTCTGCCGGATAGCGGTCTCGTTTGTCGGAAAGCCCGACGAGATCGAGCAGCGGCTCGACGCGCGTGCGAATGGCGTCCCTGTCGAAACCAGCGATTTCCAGGGGCAGCGCCACATTGCCGAAGGCGGTGCGCGAGGACAAAAGGTTGAAATGCTGGAAGATCATGCCGACCGAACGGCGGAGCGCACGCAGGCCAGCCTCGTCCAGATCGGGAACGTTGACGCCATCGACGATGACCTTGCCGCTCGTTGGACGTTCCAAGCCGTTGACAAGACGGATCAGCGTCGACTTGCCGGCGCCGGAACGCCCGATGATGCCAGTAATGGAGCCGCGTGCGACGGCGAAATCGACCGCATCAAGTGCGGTAAACGATTTGTTCTCGGCGCCGAAGCGTTTCGATACGTCTTCGAAGAGGACGGTATTTGCGGCATTGGCCGCGCTTGAAGAGTCGGAATGCATGGATGCTCTCGATGTTCAAAAAAGTCCGCAATCGCTGAATGGCTGGGGACGCGGCGCGTCTGGTCAGGCCGGCATTCGGCAACGCATTCGGAACAGAGAGGCAGTCTTTATCATCGCACAACCGGAAGATTCAATTTGATCGGCGCATGGCTGCCATGCGCAGGGATGTAATGCTTTATGGCGGAGTTCCAGTCGCGATTGACAGAGAGATTTTTTCTTTGAATCGGTCAGCGCGGCAAAAAACCACCCATTGTGCAATTGTCTGGTTCACGAAACGCGCGCCGCTTGCTTCTTCTCCCCAGCGGGGAGAAGTGCCCAAGCGTCAGCGAGGCGGTGGGGGTGAGCGACGAAAGGAGCGAACGACCGAACGACGAACAGCAAGGAGGACGGGTCTCCCATACGGCCTTTCGGGCCTTCTCATCAAGAGGCGGAGGGTATTCAACCCGCTTTGTGATTGCCCGCCGGAAACTGGCTTGCCAGTTGCCGGTACCACTTGCCGCTCTTCTTCACGGTGCGGACCTGGGTGTCGTAATCGACATGCACGAGGCCGAAACGCATCTTGTAGCCTTCCGCCCATTCGAAGTTGTCCATCAGGCTCCAGGCGAAGTAACCGCGCATCGGGTAGCCGTCCTTGATGAGGTCGGCAACGACCGCCAAGTGATCGCTGTAATAATCGAGGCGCGGCTGGTCATCGACCTCGCCGTTGACCACATCCATGTTGTAGCAGGCGCCGTTTTCGGTGATGTAGCATTCCGGCAGTTCATAGCGACGATAGAGGTCTTCGACAACGTGCTTGAGGCCGGGCGCATAAACCTCCCAGCCGATATCTGTCTTCACGTCGCTGGCACGCGGCGCTTCGGCCGTCCAGGGGAAATCGCCGTTCTTCGCCGGGTCGTCGGCAACACGCAGCGGCGTGTAGTAGTTGAGACCCCACCAATCGAGCTTCTGGCTGATGATCTTCATGTCTCCATCTTCGATGATGGGCATGCGGTCGCCGAGCGCTTCCACGAACTCGCTCGGATACTCGCCCTTGAAGACCGGATCGAAAAAAGCGCCGTTGTGGAACTGATGCGCGCGTTCGCCGGCTGCAATATCCGCCTTGCTCTGCGATCCCGGAATGACGGGCATCGCATTCAGCACCAGGCCGGCTGGTACCTTCGGCGCCTCGGCGCGGATCGCCTCGACGCCAAGTCCGTGCGCAAGGTTCATGTAGTGCATGGCGTGAAGCGCTGCCTGCATGTTGCGCTCGCCCGGCGCATGGATGCCGTAGAGATGGCTGAGCCAGACGATGCACCATGGTTCGTTGAAGGTCGCGACGCTGTCGAGCCGGTCGCCGAGACGCGCCATGACGGTCTTTGCGTAGCGCTGAAAAGCGTAGGCCGTGGAGCGCGCCGTCCAGCCGCCGTCGCCTGCCAACAGCAGCGGCAGGTCCCAATGATAAAGCGTCGCGAAGGTCTTGATGCCACGCGCCTTGCAACCGTCGACGAGGCGGTCGTAGAAATCGAGGCCGGCTTCATTCACAGGCCCGGTACCATCCGGAATGATGCGCGGCCAGGCGATCGAGAAGCGATAGGCCTCGACACCCATGTCCTTGATCAGGTCAAGGTCCTGTTCGAGCCGGTTGTAATGATCGCAGGCAACATCGCCATTATGGCGGTTATAGACACGACCCGGCATGTTGCAGAAGGCATCCCAGATCGACGCCTTGCGCCCATCCGCTTTACTGGCACCTTCGATCTGGAAGGCAGCCGTTGCGACGCCAAAGGTGAAATCGCCCGGAAAGCGGGCGGCGAGTGTCTTAGCCTCGATCATCTGAAAACCCCGTCTGGTACTGGACTGGTCGTTCGAGCGGCGGTTTAGCCAAAGGAACCGGCGTTGTACAGAGTGGAAATGTCAATCCTGCAACGTTGCAGACGAATAGCGGACCTAACGGGTATAGCCAGACTAGGCGCCGCCCCTCACGCTAACTTCTCCCCGCAAACCGGGCGAGGGAACGTCTCTCACGCAAGCGCACGTTCTAATGAAGCGATGCGACACATACCCTTCTCCCCGCTCGCGGGGAGAAGGTGGCGTCAGCCGGATGAGGGGCTCGCCCAAGACCTGGTTATCAGACCTTGACCCAAGCCCCATTCCGCTTCGACGAAGCAACGCAGGCCTCGACAAAGGCAACGCCCTTCACGCCGTCATCGACGGTCGGATAGACCACGGCCTTGGCGACCGCTTTGTCTTTCTTGTGCGCATTGATTGCATGCGCCGCTTCCGTGTAGATCGTCGCGAAGGCTTCGAGGTAGCCTTCCGGATGGCCGGACGGAATGCGTGAGACGCGGGCAGCGGCGGCACCGGAACCCGCGCCGTTGCGGGTAATCAGCCGCTTCGGCTCGCCGAACGGCGTGTACCAGAGATAGTTGGGGTCAGCCTGCACCCACTCGAAGCCGCCCTTGGTGCCGTAGACGCGGATCTTCAGCCCATTCTCATGGCCGGGAGCCACCTGGCTGCACCAGAGCATGCCCTTGGCCGGCTTCTCCTTGCCTTTTGCCTTGAAGCGCAGAAGCACGTGAGCGTTATCGTCCAGGCGACGGCCTTCGACGAAACTATCGAGATCGGCCGCGAGACTATCGAGCTCGAGGCCGGTGATGAAGGAGGCAAGGTTATAGGCATGCGTGCCGATATCGCCGGTCGAACCACCTGCGCCCGACTGCGCCGGGTCGGTGCGCCAGACGGCCTGCTTGGCACCGCTCTGCTCGACAGGCTCTGTCAGCCAGTCCTGTGGATATTCGGCCTGCACGATGCGGATATCGCCGAGTTCGCCATTGGCAATCATCTCGCGCGCCTGACGGACCATCGGATAGCCGGTGTAATTGTGCGTCAGGATGAACAGCGCGCCGCTCTCGTTGGCGACCTTCTTCAGTCTTTTGGCATCGGCAAGATTGGATGTCAGCGGCTTATCGCAGATGACGTGGATGCCCCGGCGCAGGAATTCCTTGGCGGCATCGTAGTGAACATGGTTCGGCGTGACGATCGAGACCGCCTCGATGCCGTTCTTAAGCTTCGCCTCACGGATCGCCATCTCCCGGTAGCTCGCGTAGGTGCGCGACGGGTGGAGGCCGAGATCGCGGCCCGATGCGATCGCCTTTTCCGGCGTCGACGACAGCGCACCTGCGATGAGCTCGTATTGATCGTCGATGCGAGCCGCTATGCGATGCACGGCGCCGATGAAAGCACCCGCTCCGCCGCCGACCATTCCGAGGCGGATGCGCGGCTCGCGCGCCTGTTCCGTTGATCCTTCAATTGCCATAGGTTCCTCCAAAGAAATGATTGTTTGCCGACGGTGCCGCGGTAGCCGGATGAGGGGGTGCGGCGGACGTAGTCTTTCGCTGTGTGCTCAAGACGTCGCTCCGCTGCGCCCCCTCATCTGTCCTTCGGACATCTTCTTCCCGCAGGGAGAAGAAAGGAGCAAGGCTCAGAGCCCGAGCATGCGGCGGTTCGCCGCCTGGTCCGTACCGCTGCCGGCAAAATCGTCGAAGGCCTTCTCCGTGACGCGGATGATGTGTGCTTTGACGAACTCAGCACCCTCACGCGCACCGTCTTCCGGATGCTTCAGCGCGCATTCCCATTCGACAACGGCCCAGCCGTCGAAATTGTTGGCCGTCATTTTCGAGAAGACGGCGCCGAAATCCACCTGGCCGTCGCCGAGCGAGCGGAAGCGGCCAGCGCGATCGACCCAGCCCTGATATCCGCCATAGACGCCCTGACGCCCGGTTGGATTGAACTCCGCATCCTTGACGTGGAACATCTTGATGCGATCCTTGTAGATGTCGATGTTGTCGAGATAGTCGAGGCACTGCAGGACATAGTGCGATGGATCGTAGAGCATGTTGGCGCGCGGATGGTTGCCGACCCGCTCCAGGAACATCTCGTAGGTGACGCCATCATGCAAATCCTCGCCGGGATGGATTTCATAGCAGACGTCGACGCCGCACGAGTCGGCATGGTCGAGGATCGGCTTCCAGCGGCGGGCAAGCTCGTCAAAGGCCGTTTCGACAAGACCGGCCGGACGCTGCGGCCACGGGTAGATGAAGGGCCAGGCAAGCGCTCCTGAAAAGGTCGCATGTGCCTTGATGCCGAGGTGCTTGGAGGCCGTCAGCGCCATCTTCACCTGCTCGACCGCCCATTCCTGCCGCGCCTTCGCATTGCCGCGCACTTCCGGTGCGGCAAAGCCGTCAAAGGCCTCGTCATAGGCAGGATGCACGGCCACCAGCTGGCCTTGCAGGTGGGTCGAAAGCTCGGTGATCTCGATACCGTTTTCCCGCGCCTTGCCGGCGAATTCGTCGCAGTAATCCTTGGAGCTGGCAGCCTTCTTCAGATCGATCAACTGACCGGCCCAGGTCGGAACCTGCACGCCCTTGTAGCCGATATCAGCTGCCCATTTGGTGATCGCATCCCATGAATTGAAAGGCGCGGCATCGCCCGCAAACTGCCCGAGGAATAGGCCGGGCCCTTTGATCGTCCTCATATCAGAATCCTCCCTGATGATCGACCGTAAACGTTTATGATGACTTCCAGCACGCGGCTTGGCGGGAGCAAGGCGCCCACGCCCTTGCGCAGATGCAGCTGAAAAGCCGAAAATCTGAAGCGAACTAATCATGCCTGTCTGGAGGCCGCAAGAGGTACGTGCCGCATTCTTGACCGCAGCGCGTGCGCAAGCAAAGAAAATGCGTCCATCCTTGCGAATGGGCGCATTGCAGTCGGAAGATCAGAACGGAGAATCCGCGAAGTAGAAGTCCTTGGCGTTATCCTTGGTGATGAGCGTCGCGTCGAGGATATAGGTACCGCGCACCGGAACCTGATCGTAGAAATTTGCTGCCGTCATTTCCATCGCCGTGGCGACCATCGCCGGCGGATAGAGAACGTCGACGGGGATCAGCTTGTCGCCGTCCATGACCTTCTTGACCATGTCCTTGGAGCCGGCGCCGGCGATAACGTACTGGATGTCCGTACGCTTGGCCTGCTCGATGGCCTGCAGCACACCGACGGCCATGTCGTCGTCCTGGCACCATACGACGTCGATCTTCTGGTACTTCGTCAGATAGTCCTGCATGACCTTGAAGGCGTCGTCGCGGTTCCAGTTGCCGTACTGGCGGTCAAGAACCTTGACGTTCGAACCGGCGATGCCCTTGTCGAAGCCGTCCTGGCGCTGCTGGTCGATCGGGATCGGCAGGCCGCGGATGACGACCACCTCTGCATCCGGCGTGTTTTCCTTGATGTACTTGCCGGCGACTTCGCCGAGCGCCGGGTTGTTGCCGGCGACGTAGAGGTCGCGAACGGAATCATCGTTGTTGCTCGGCGCACGGTCGACGAGCGCCACGAACTTGCCGGCGTCCTTGATTTCCTTGATGGCGTTGACGAGCGGATCCGGATCCGACGGCAGGATGACCAGGGCATCAATGCCTTGTGTCGCAAGATCCTGCACGGCGTTTGCCTGGCTTGCGGCATCTGGCGAGGTCTTGACGATGACGTTCAGGCCCGGATGTTCGGCCATCAGCAGCTTTGCCACGCGCTCTGCATGGAAGACGACGCCAGCCGTCCAGCCATGGTCGGCTGCCGGAATGGAAACGCCAATCGTTACCTTCTTGTCCTGGGCATACGAGACGCCCGTGAGGACCGCCATGGCGGCGACGGCCAGCCCCAAAATTTTTTTACGCATTTTTCTCTCTCCCAAATAATGACTGGGCCTAGTCGATCGAGGACCGGGCGACCCATAAACCCGGCTATTCACGATTTACGCACCAGCGACCGCTGAACCAGCATGGCGATGATGATGATCGCCCCCTGGATGGCGCCGATCAGGTATTCGCTGATGAAATTCGAAAGCAGCATGATGTTGCCGACGAGTTCGAGAATGAAGGCGCCGCAGATCGTGCCCCAGACCCGGCCCGCGCCACCCTTGAGCGCCGTGCCGCCGACAACCACGGCGGTGATCGCCTGCAGTTCCCAAAGGATGCCCGTCGTCGCCGAGGTCGAGCCAAGCCGCGGCACGTAGAGAAGCACGGCGATGGCGACGCACAGGCCCTGGATGACGAAGGCGATGGTGCGCACGCGATTGACGGCGATACCGGAATAACGCGCCACATCGCTGCTGGAGCCGACCGCCACGACATGCCGCCCATAGCGGGTACGGTAGAGGACGAAGGCTGCAACGCCGGTGACGGCAAGGATCACGGCGATCGGAACCGGCACGCCAAGGATGGAGCCGAAATAGGCCGGGCGATAGAGTGACTGCAGCTCGGGCTCGCGCAGCGTGATGGCGCCGCCCTGCGAAAGCCAGGTGGTCAAACCGCGATAAACGCCCATGGTGCCGAGCGTTGCGATGAAAGGCTCGATCTTACCAACGGTGGTGATGAGACCGTTCGCAAGGCCGCATGACGCCCCGATCACGATCGTGAGCACGATGGCAGCCGTCAGCATCAGCGCCGGATCGGCGATCGCGCCGGAATTCATGAACAGGATCATCAGGCTGGCGACGAAAGCGACCATCGACCCCACGGAAAGGTCCAAGTCACCCGCCGAAATCACGAAGGTCGCGCCCACGGCAATGATGGCAATGAAAGCGCTTCTCGTCGCAACATTGGCAAGGTTCGTGATGCCGATGAAATTCGGATTGACCAGCGCCCCGACCACGAGAAGCAACGCCAGCGCCGCGAAGGGCGCGACCGCCCGAAGATCGACATCGCGCCAGGAACGGCGCCGGCTTTCCCTTTCGCTGCTTTCCTCGCTTATACTCATGTTCAAAACCAACCTCCCGTCCCATTGTCCCTGGGAATTCGCCGCTACGCCTCGACCGGATTATTTCGCCTGGTCAGGCAGCAATCTTTTTTTTCAATCCCGCCGCGTAGCGCATGATTTCCTGTTCCGAGATCTCATCGCCCTCCAGAATGCCGACGATCCGACCTTCGCGCATCACGGCGATACGCGTGCAAAGTCCGATCACCTCCGGCATCTCCGAAGAAACCACGATGATTGAATGACCATCGCGGGCCAGTGCCGAAATAAAATGATAGATCTGCTGCTTGGTGCCGACATCGATGCCGCGGGTCGGCTCGTCGATGATGATGATCTGCGGCTCGATCTCCATGACTTTCGCCAGTAGCAATTTCTGCTGGTTGCCGCCGGACATGCGGCCGGCAATGATATTGCCGTCCCTGACGCGGATGTCGAAGCGGCGCCGGGCCCTTGCCATCGCAGAGGCTTCGCTCGCAGCGCTCAAATAGCCGAACCGGCCATGCTTGTCCAAGGATTGCAGCGTAAGGTTGGCGACCATGCCGGAGTTGAGAAGCAGTCCCTTGGACTTGCGGTCCTTGGTCATGTAGGCCAAGCCAGCGCGATTTGCGGCATGAACGTCGTGCGGAGGCACGGACTGACCGTTGACCGTGACTTCCCCCGATGCGCGCGAGCGCAAACCCATGATCGCCTCCATAAGCTCGGTACGGCCGGATCCGATCAAGCCGGAAAACCCGAGGATCTCCCCTCTCCGGACCTCGAAACTGGCATCGCGGACATAGTGGGTCGACACGGAATTGACGCTGAGGACGACCTCTTCGTCGACATCGGGCTCGTTCTTGGCGGGATAAAGGCTGGAGAGCTCCCGCCCGACCATCAATTGAGCGATCGTTTCGCCGTCGAGGATCGAGGTAGGCGAGGTCTTCACCCATTGGCCGTCGCGCAGCACCGTCACCCGGTCGGTCAGCTCCATGACTTCGTCGAGCTTATGGGAAACGAAGACGAAGCTCGTTCCCTGGTCGCGAAGCTTGCGCACCCTGCTTGAACAGGAAGTTGATCTCCTCGCGCGATAGCACCGCGGTCGGTTCATCCATGAATACGATCCGCGCATTGCGGCTGATCGCCTTGGCGATCTCTACCATCTGCTTGTCGGCGATCGACAGCGTGTTGATCTGCGCATTCACGTCGACATGCGAGCCGAGGAGATTAAGGACGCGCCGCGCCTCGGCGCGCATATACTTGCGGTCGAGCACCCCGAAACGCGTGACTTCGCGGCCGAGAAACAGGCTCTCGGTGACGGTCAAATGTTCGGCGAGATTGAATTCTTGGTGAATGATGACGATGCCGAGCGCCTCTGCGGCACCATTGGGCGGCAGCTTCACAGGTTCGCCGTCGAGCAGGATTTCGCCGGAGCTTGGCTCTTCGAAACCGGAAAGGATCTTGACGAGGGTGGATTTGCCGGCGCCGTTTTCGCCCATCAGCGCATGGATTTCGCCGGCGCGAAGGTCGAAATTGACGCTGAAGAGCACCTGCACGCCGCTGAAAGATTTGCTAATTCGCCTTGCAGACAGCAGCGCCGCACCTTCGACGGTCTCCGGACCCATTATTCCCTCCCCAACGGCTCCCGCCCGCTTTATGCGACTGTGTAAACCTTTACATTGGCGATGTAAAGGTTTACATCATAGCATACATGAGAATTTTTCAGCGTCGCCTTTGACCTTCGGGGAAGTCTGTGTAGTGTCCCGGTCAAGACGAGACCCAAGGCAGAGCGCAGTGTCGAATTCCACCCCCGCAACAATCGAAGACGTCGCCCGAATTGCCCAGGTTTCGATTGCAACGGTCTCCCGCGCGATCCATATGCCCGAGAAGGTCGCGAACTCGACACGCCTCAAGGTCAACCAGGCAATCGCCATCACCGGCTACACGACGAATGCGATGGCGCGCAGCCTGCGGCTCGGCCGCTCGAACATGATTCTCGTGGTCGCGCCCGACATCGGCGACCCGAATTTCTCCAACATCCTGGTCGGATTGGAGAATGAAGCCCGCGCGCACGGCTACGGCATTCTCATCGGCCATACGCAGAACGATGCGCAGCGCGGCCTCGAATACCTGAAGTTCCTGAATTCCAATCAGGCGGCCGGGCTGATCCTCTTCACCGGCATCCTGCCCTTCGGCCACCAGACCATGACCGCGCGCCTGCCGCCCAGTGTCGGCGTCTTCGAGCCGGTCTTCAACGGCGGCATTCCCTATGTCGGCGTGGACGACATCGCGGGCGCCCGCAAGGCCGTCGACCTGCTGATTGCCGAGGGCCATCGAAAGATTGCCTTCATCGGCGATTCGCGCACCCGTCTCGCCTACAGCCGGCGGCGCATGGGGTATGAAGCCGGAATGGATGCCGCTGGCGTCAGTCCCGACCTTCGAATTGTCTTCGAAGGCGACGGCACGATCGAAAGCGGCCGGCTGGCGGTCGAACAGCTTTTTATGCGCGATACCCTGCCGACGGCCTTCATGTGCGTCAACGACCAGACCGCCATCGGTGTGATGATCGGCCTCGGCGCGCGCGGCTACGATATTCCTCGGGATTTTTCCGTGACCGGCTTCGATGACGTGCCTCAAGCCGTCTTCATGTCACCCTCGCTGACGACGATCCGCCAGCCACGCACTGCCATCGGCAAGCATGCCATGGCACTCCTGCTCGAGCTCCTGTCAGACGGTCAGCCCGCCGAGACGGAAATCCTGCTCAGACCCGATCTGGTGGTCCGCAACTCGGTCTCTGCGCCCTCGCGCAACTGGACAAGGAAGTAAGAAGGACGGCGGCAGCCGAGTGAAGGCTGCAGCCGTCCCGCATTGCTTAAACGTAGCGGTTGACGACGTTTTCCAGCAGTTCCTGCTTGCCGGATTTCGGCTGCGGGTTGATGTTCCTGGTTTCAACCCACTCGGCGATCTGCTCCAGCGAGTATTCGCCGCGCAAGAGCTTCTGGCCTTCAGCGGCGTTCCAGCCGGCATAGCGATCCTCGAGCGGTTTGGAGAGCGCCCTGTCCTCGATCATCTTGGCGGCCGCCTTAAGGCCGCGAGCGCAGCAATCCATGCCGCCGATATGGCCGATCAGCAGGTCTTCCGGATCGAGCGACTGGCGGCGCAACTTGGAATCGAAGTTCGTGCCGCCGGTCTTGAAGCCGCCGCCTGCTAGGACGTGGTAATAGGCCAGCGCCATTTCCGGCACGTTGTTCGGGAACTGGTCGGTATCCCAGCCGGACTGGTAATCGTTACGGTTCATGTCGATCGAGCCGAAGATGCCGAGCGCGTTGGCAAGTGCCAGCTCGTGCTCGAAGGAATGGCCGGCGAGGATCGCGTGGCCTTGCTCGATATTGACCTTCACCTCATTTTCCAGGCCATTCCTCTTCAGGAAGCCGTAGACGGTCGCGACGTCGTAGTCGTACTGGTGCTTGGTCGGCTCCTGCGGCTTTGGCTCGATGAGGATCGTGCCCTTGAAGCCTATCTTGTGCTTGTATTCGACGACGAGGTTGAGGAAGCGGCCGAGCTGATCGAGCTCGCGCTTGAGGTCGGTGTTGAGCAGCGTCTCATAGCCTTCGCGGCCACCCCAAAGCACGTAGTTTTCGCCGCCGAGCTTCTGCGTCGCATCCATGCAGGTCTTCACCGTCGCAGCCGAAAATGCAAAGACATCCGGATCCGGATTGGTCGCGGCACCCGACATGAAGCGGCGGTTCGAGAAGAGGTTCGCCGTGCCCCAAAGCAGCTTGACGCCGGTCGCAGCCTGTTTTTCGGCAAAGTAGTCGACAATCTCGTCGAGGTTCTTCGTGTTCTCGGCAAAGCTGTTGCCTTCCGGGCGAACGTCGGCGTCGTGGAAGCAATAATAAGGCGTGCCGAGCAGCTGGAAGAATTCGAAGGCGACATCGGCCTTCAGTTTCGCTGCCTTCATCGTGTCTTCGAACCAGGGACGCAGGAAGGTCTGGCCGCCGAAGGGGTCGCCACCCGGCCAGGTGAAGGTATGCCAATAGGCAACCGCAAAGCGCAGGTGGTCTTCCATGCGCTTGCCCATGACAATTTCGTCGGGCTGGTAGTGGCGGAAGGCCAGCGGATTGGTGCTGTCCGGGCCTTCATATTTCACTTTCTGGATATCGCCGAAAAATCCGGTGCTCATGGTATTGTCTCCTTGGGTTCACTCTTGTTGGTTATGCAGCCAGGCGCCCTCACCCTACCCTCTCTTCGCTGGGGAGAGCGGGGACAGGCGCCGCCGCAAGTACTTTCTCCCCACGGGGAGAAGGTGCCGGCAGGCGGATGAGGGGCAGCCTCGACCTCAATGCGCCAGCGATTTGATCGCCGGATAAAGCGCCCGATAGCGCCTGTAGGCATCCTCATAGGCACCACTCAAAGCCGCGACCGGCTCGATCGTTTTTGCCGTCTTCGGCGGCGTGCAGACTGAAACCGGCTCGGCGCCTGTCGCCGCGATCAGCCCAAGCCTCGCCGCCCCGAAGGCCGCGCCGAAATCGCCGTCGGCGGGCAGATCGACCGGAACGCCGAGCGCCGTTGCGATCGACGCCAACCAATAGCGCGAGCGCGAGCCGCCGCCGATGGCGGTGACGCGGGATATATCGGTGCCTGCCGAACGCAGCGCTTCGAGATTATCGCGGATTGCAAACGACACACCTTCGAGCACCGCCTGTGTCAGCACAACCCGACTGCTCTCATGCTCGAGGCCGATGAAGGCGCCACGGATGACGGCATCATTGTGCGGCGTGCGTTCGCCTGAAAGATAAGGAAGAAAGGTGACACCAGAGGGTGTCTTCAGCGTCTCGCCGAGTTCGTTCGTGAGATCGGCAGCGGACTGACCAGTGACGTTCGAATGCCAGTTCAACGCATCGGTGGCCGAAAGGATAACGCCCATCTGATGCCAGGTGTTGGGTAGTGCGTGGCAGAAGGCATGGACCGCACTCTCTGGCTTCGGCAGGTAGGCGGCATTCGCCGCGAAGAGAACGCCGGACGTGCCGAGCGAGACGAAGGCCGCGCCATCGCTAACCGTGCCCATGCCGCAAGCAGACGCTGCATTGTCCCCTGCCCCGCCGGCAACGACAGCGTCGCCTGCAATACCCAACTTGGCGGCGAGTTCGCCGCGCAGCTTTCCTGCCTGCGCGGTGCCTTCCACCAGCGCCGGCATCTGCTTTTCGTCGAGACCCGTCGCGGCAAGAAGCTCCGACGACCATTTGCGTTTGCCTGTATCGAGCCAGGACGTACCGGCAGAATCCGACATTTCGGAAATGTGCTCGCCCGTCAGCCAGAGCCGCAGATAGTCCTTCGGCAGCAGCACCTTGGCGACCTTGGCGAAAATTCCGGGCTCATGCTTGGCGACCCAGGCAAGTTTCGGTGCGGTAAACCCGGGAAAGACGATGTTACCCGTCAGCTTGCGGAATTTCGGGTCGGCATCCAGCGCCGCTGCCTCGACATAAGAACGCGTATCGTTCCAGAGAATGCAGGGACGCAGCACCCTATCGTCGGCATCAAGGAGCGTCGCGCCATGCATCTGGCCGGAAAGGCCGACGCCTTTGACGGCCGCGAGCTCTTTCGGGTGTTTCGCTTTCAGGCCCGCAACAGCCTCCTCCGTTGCGCGAATCCAATGCGACGGTTCTTGTTGCGACCAGCCGGAATGCGGCCGCGAAACATCGAGCGAACCATTCGCCGAGCCGATGATCTTCTGATCGCCGTCGATGAGCATCGCCTTGACGCCCGAGGTTCCGAGATCGAGACCCAGATACATGTCATTCTCCTTGCCGTTACGGCAGATTGTCTTTCAGGAATATGTCGAGCCGGATCCGCTCCTGCGCATCGATGACGGCAAGCCCGTCGGCCTTTGCTTTGAGAACTCGGATCGCACTTCGGACCTCATGGCCGGCGTTCTGATTGAGGATCGCATCGATCGTGCCGTCGATGAGGGCTGCACGCGTATGGACGGTCAATTCATGGGCGACGACTGTCAGCGGGCGGCTTGAGACTCTCGCCTTGAGCGCCCTGACAAGGCCACGGTTGCCGGCGCCTAGGCTGTAGACGCCAATCACCCGCTCATGCTTGGACAAGACGTCGGCGACCAGCATATGCGCCAGTTCCGGATCGTCGCGGCCTTCGAGGACCGGCAGGATGGAGAGCTTCGGAAACTCCTGCGCCATCAGCGCGGCAAAGCCTTCCAGCCGCTCGCGATGGTCGCGCACCAGCATGGAGCCGGCAAGCACCGCCACCTCGCCCTTGGCATCGCCAAGAAAGCGTCCGAGAAGACGCGCTGCGGTTCTTCCGGCGGCGATATTGTCGACACCCGCATAATGATGCCGGCGCGAACCGGTGAGGTCTGAAACCAGCGTGACGACAGGAATCCCGTCGGCCACGAGCCTGTCGACCGCAGCGACGACCTCGGGTGCGTCGGTGGCGACAAGCGCAATCCCGGCGGGACGTTCATCGGCAAGCTTTTCGAGCGCCGTAACCAGAGCGGCCGGATCGAAGGCGGCAACCTCCAGTGTGCGAATACTCGTCCTCTCGGACGGCGAACGGATCATCGCTTCGCGGATCTCGGCGTGCAGCCCGTGCATGAAGGAATTGTCCGAGGCGGGCAGGATGAAAACCAAAGGATAGGTGCGGCCCTTAGCGAGGTTGGCGGCGGCAACATCGCGCACATAGCCGATCTCGCGGATTGCCGTTTCCACTTTTTCGCGCGTGATGCGGCGGACACCGGGGCGCTGGTTCAGAACGCGGTCAACGGTCGCCAGACTGACCCCCGCCGCAGCGGCGATATCATGAACTGTAGGCCTCATCGCTCCTCCTGATGAAACCATTATCGCCAAATTTGATGTACGTAAATCAAAAATTTCAAACGGCTGTCTAGCACCCATAAAAAGGCCGGCATGGTCTCCCAAGCCGGCCGTCATTTCGAACCTTCGAACGCTCAGTGGCCTCCGCTGCCACCGCCGCCGCCCTGGGGTTCCGGTTTCTTGATCATCGCGACCCCGAGGATCATGGCCATGAAAAGTACGGTCAGGATCAGGAATACGTCGCTGAAGGAGAGAATGATCGCCTGTCTGGTGGCAAGCCCGACCATCTGCTTGATCGCGGCCGAAGCCCCGTCCAAGCCATAGGAGTTGAAGTTGGCAGTGAGGTTGTTCATCTGGTCGATCGCGGCCGGATTACCCCAATCCATGTTTTCCCGCAGCCGCTCGTAGTGCACGTCCTGACGGTTGGAGAGAACGGTGTTGATCACCGCAAGGCCGACTGCCCCGCCGAGGTTACGAGTGAGGTTGAACAGACCGGAGGCACCACGGATACGTGAAGGCGGCATCGTGCCGAGCGCGATGTTGTTGATCGGCACCATGCACATCATGAGCCCGAAACCGCGCAGGATCTGCGGGATGAAGAGCTCGTAGAAATCCCAGTCTTCGGTCAGGTGGGTCATGACGAAGGTGCCAGCCGCGAAGCTGGTAAAGCCGATCACCATCATCAGGCGAAGGTCCATCTTCGTCGACAGCCGGCCGGCAATCGGCGCAGTGAGGAACATCGCAAGGCCGGAGACAAACATGGTCTCGCCGATCATCAGCGAATCGTAACCGCGGATGCGCCCCAGATAGACCGGATAGATATAGGTGAGGCCGTATAGCCCGATCCCCATGACGAATGAGAACACCGAACCGAAGGAGAAATTCCTGTTGGTAAAGGCTCTGAGGTCGACGACCGGGAAGTCCACGGTGAAAGCGCGATAGAAGAAGATGATCGCGCCTGCCGCGGAAGCCACAGCACCGGCGACGATATAACTGTCGTTGAACCAGTCGTTCGAATTGCCTTCCTCCAGCACATATTCCAGCGCACCGAGGAAAACGCCCATGGAGATAAGGCCCCACCAGTCGAACTTCCTGAAGAGCGACAGTTCCGGCTTGTCGAAGTCGATGAAATTCCAGGTGATGGTGGCGACCAGGATACCGGGAATGACGTTGACGAGGAACAGCCAGTGCCACGAGAAGGCGTGGCTGAGATAACCGCCGACGGTCGGGCCGATGGTCGGCGCAAGGGTGGCGATCAGGCCAATGATAGGCGAGACGATGCTGCGCTTCGACGGCGGGAAGATGGTGAAGGCGGCCGCGAAGACGGACGGAATCATACCGCCGCCGATGAAGCCCTGGATGGCGCGGTAAACGATCATCTGGTCAATGTTCGTTGCCGTTGCGCAGAGCACGCTCGACAGCGTGAAACCAGCAGCCGAAATAGCGAAAAGATAGCGTGTCGAGATGATGCGAGCGAGCGTTCCCGACAGCGGAATCATGATGACTTCCGCAATCAGGTAGGACGTCTGCACCCAGCCGATCTCATCCGAGCCGGCGGAAAGGCCTGCTTGGATTTCCGCGAGCGATGCGGAGACGATCTGGATGTCGAGGATCGACATGAACATGCCAAGCACCATCGCAAAGAATGCGATGAGCTTGCGCGGGTCCATTCGCTCTTCGGAACCGGCGACCGGAATGGCGCCTGCTGTAGCGGTGGTAGCCATTGGCCTACTCCGGCTGGCTGATCACTTTGCTGCCTGCTCTCTACCGGGGGCCGTGCGGGTATCGACATCGACGACGACGCTCAGGCCGGCGCGCAAGCGGCCGCTGTCGAGCGCATCTTGAGGCAGCGCAATGCGGACCGGGACGCGCTGGATGATCTTGGTGAAATTGCCCGTCGCATTTTCCGGCGGCAGTAGCGAGAAGACGGAGCCGGAGGCCGGCGAAATCGACTCGACGGTGCCGACGATCGGATGGTCGTCATAAGCGTCGACATGCACGTTGACCTTCGAGCCCGGAACCAGGTGCTGGATCTGCGTTTCCTTGAAGTTGGCGTCGATGAAGAGCTGACGCACCGGAACCAGTGCCATCAGGCGCTGGCCGGGCGAAACGAGATCGCCTTCCTGAACAGAGCGGTTGCCGACGACGCCATCATAAGGTGCCTTGAGGATTGTGAAGGACAGATCGCGGGCTGCCTTGTCCCGCTGAAGCTCGAGCGTGCGAACCGAACCTTCGGCTTCCCTGCGCTGCGCCTCGAGAATGGTGACATTTGCTTCCGCCGACTTGATGTTGGCGTCACCGCCGACGAGATTGGCCTTGGCCTGGTCGAGAGCAATATTGGCAGTGTCGAGATCGGCCGTAGTGCCGACCGACTTCGCCTGGAGGTCCGCCTGGCGCTTCTGTGTGATCTCAGCGCCACGGACTGCCGCCTCAAGAGCCACCTTGGAGGCCTGGGCCTGAGCAAGCGCTGCCTTGGCTCCTTCGATCTGCGCGTCGATGCGGCTCAGCGACAGCTTCTCCGTAGCGATCTGGGCTTCGGCCTGGTCGAGGGCATTTTGATAATCGCCGTTGTCGAGCGTGGCGAGCACGTCCCCGGCCTTCACCTGCTGGTTGGCGACGACATTCACCTTCGCGACATAGCCGGTGACCTTTGGCGAGATCGTTGCGATATCGCCTTCGATATAGGCGTCGTCGGTCGAGACCATGAAACGGCCGTTCGTCCACCACTCGTAGCCGTATGACGCACCGCCGGCAAGAATAGCGAGCGCCACGATCGGTAGCACCAGGCCGCGGCGCTTCTTCTTTTCAGCCGGAGCGGTCTGCGTATCGGGAGCAGTCTGAGGGGCACGCGGAGCTTCCGCAGTCGCCGGTTCGGCAGGGACAACGGCGTCCGGCACCGTCTCGTCCCTTGCGGAATCGCTGACAATGCGGGCGACATTCGATTTCTGGTTGGACGACATGAGCAAAGACCGGGTAAATCGAGTGACATTGATCGAACTGAACGGTTCGGTTCAGTTGACATAAGACCTTTTTAAAGTCATATCAAGTTATATCGAACCAGGCGGTTCGATTTTGTATGTTCGCACCTGCGAACGTAGTTAAGGAGACAATGACAGAAATCTTCAAAGATACGGTCGAAGCCCCGGCCGCAAGCGGCCGATGGGCGGCAGGAGAGGATCCGGCAAAGCGCAGGCAGATCCTTGAAGGGGCGAAGCGTGTCTTCATGAAACTCGGCTTCGATGCCGCGAGCATGAACGATGTGACGCGCGAGGCTGGTGTTTCGAAAGGAACACTTTATGTCTACTTCGCCAACAAGGAAGAGCTTTTTACTGCGATGATGGAGACCGAGCGCGCCGCTTTTGTCGCCAGCGTGCGTGCGGCTCTCAATGCCAATCCCGATCCGGACACGGCTCTTTACGATTTCGGCATGACCTTCGTCCGGCACACAACCGAAGAAAAGGTCATCAATGCCATACGCACCGTCATCGGAGTGCGCGACCGCATGCCGCACCTTTGTCAACGCTTCTTTACCGGCCCCGAAAACATCCGGACCGTCCTCACCGACTATCTGAAGGCGCAGGTCGCCGCCGGGCATTTTGTGATCGAGGATGTCGAGCTTGCCGCTCGCCAGTTCCTGGAACTGTGCGGCGGAGGCTTCTTCAAGTTGCGCCTCTTGGGCGACATGGCGGGTCCTCCCTCCGAGGAGGAGATGAGCCGCATCATCCGCGGTGCGATCCGCGTCTTCCTTGCCGCCTATGGCGTTAACCAGAACCGGCCAGCCTGAACGTCTTCGATTTCTTTCGGCGTTGCACTAAAATCCAGCAAAAGCGATCAAACCTGCTTGCCGGTTTTACTCTAATCAGGAGACCGCAACCAAGGAAGTGTGCATGAGTGCCATTGGACGGGCGATTTGGTTTATTGAAAGCCATTCCGCCAGCGATATCTCGCTGGATGATATCTCGGATGCCGCAGGTCTGTCGCGCTATCATCTGTCGCGCGTCTTCGGGCTCGTCACCGGCCACTCGATCAGCGGCTATCTCCGCGGACGTCGTCTGAGCGCCGCCGCATTGGCCCTGATCGGCAGTTCATCGAGCATCCTCGAGGTTGCCCTCGGCGCGAGTTACGGCTCGCACGAGGCTTTCACCCGTGCCTTTCGCGACCAGTTCGGCATCACGCCGGACGCGGCTCGCAAGCAGGGGCACGTCCGCAACCTCGCTTTAGTGGAGCCGATCAAAATGGACCCCGCACGCCTCAACGAACTTGAAGAACCCCGCTTCGAAACCCTACCGCCAATGCTTTTTGCCGGACTGCAAGAGGCCTATGGCTACGGCGGCAATGCCGCGATTCCCTCACTTTGGCAGAAATTCAACTCTTATTTCGGCAATATTTCCGGCCAGCGCGGCAACGCCGCCTATGGCATCTGCACACATATCCAAGGAGAAACCGAAACGTTCCGCTATATGGCAGGTGCCGAAGTCACAGACGCCAGCGACCTGCCGGAGGGTTTTACGACGCTAAAAGTGCCCGGTCAGCGCTACGCTGTCTTCACCCATCGCGGCCACGTCTCCGCTGTTGCGGCAACGATGCATCATATCTTCGGGACATGGCTCCCCGCCTCGGGTCTCAAGCACGCCGAGATGCCAGACATGTTCGAACGCTACGACGAGCGTTTCGATCCCCATACCGGCATGGGCATCACGGAAATCTGGATACCGGTGAAGGAATAAAAGCCTTCCCGCTTTCGTATATTCCCCTGCGCGCTTGTTTCTTGGCGCCTTCACCTTAAATTGCGGGCGTCAGATTCTATGGCGCGAGGGAAAACAACTTATGCAAGATATCATCATGCTCGTTCAGGATCCGGCAGCCTGGGTGGCTCTGGTGACCCTGGTTGTCATGGAAGTCGTCCTCGGCATCGACAACCTGATCTTCATTTCCATTCTCACCAACAAGCTGCCGGTCGAGCATCGTGATAAAGCTCGCAAAGTGGGCATCAGCCTCGCCCTCGTCATGCGTCTTGCATTGCTCGGTACCGTGGCCTGGATCGTCCAGCTCACGACACCTGTCTTCGAAGCTTTCGGTCATGGCTTCTCTTGGAAGGACATGATCTTGATCGCCGGCGGCCTGTTCCTCGTATGGAAGGCCACCAAGGAAATTCACCACAGTGTCGATCCGGAAGATCACAACGAGGATTTCATCGCGAGTTCGGCAACGACGGGCTTTGCGGCGGCGATCAGCCAGATCCTGCTGCTCGACCTCGTCTTCTCGGTGGACAGCATCATCACCGCCGTCGGCATGACCCCGCACCTGCCGATCATGGTCATCGCCGTCATCGCCGCCGTCACCGTCATGCTGTTCGCCGCGACGCCGCTTGCGAATTTCATCGAGAAAAACCCGACGATCGTCATGCTGGCGCTGGCCTTCCTGCTGATGATCGGCACCACACTCATCGCCGACGGCATGGGGTTCCATGTACCGAAGGGCTATGTCTATGCCGCCATGGCCTTCTCGGCGCTGGTTGAAGTGCTGAACATGTTTGCAAGAAACGCCCGAATGCGGAAGAAAGCCAGCGGGCATTGACGAGATTTAAACGGGGGGCGCGACAAAAACGCGCCCTTTGCTTTTTTGTTCAGGCCGCTCCCCTGGCGAGTTCCCTGTGATCGCCGAAACCAGCCGCTGATCGTCTGCCGTGATGTCCGGCGCAAAACGGGCGGCGCCCGCCCAAATGGGCGCGTATCGAACGATACCGCCCTGTCCGGCGAGATGCTGGAAAAGACCATTTGCGCCCGGCGAGGTGAGGGATAGGAACTTTGCATCCTGCATGACATTGATTGCTCCAGGAAAGCGTACAAGTTCATCCGGCAATCGGCCCAAACCTTCAGAGCGGTATGACGACCCAACAGATCCTTTCCTTCGGCGTGATCGGCCTGATGATGGCAATCTTCATCTGGGACCGGTTCCGTTACGACATTGTGGCCTGTTGCGCCCTCGTTCTTGCGGTTGCAGCCGGTCTCGTTCCTTTCGGCAAGGCGTTTTCCGGCTTCGGAGACGACATCGTCATCATCGTCGGCAGCGCCCTCGTCGTCAGCACCGGGGTCGCCCGCTCGGGGATCGTCGACATGGCGATCAAGCGCTTCTTTCCCAATCTTGCCAAGCCGCATCTCCAACTCGCCCTGTTGCTTGTCGTTGTTGCGGTGCTCTCTGCCTTCATCAAGAATATCGGCGCTTTGGCGATCATGATTCCGGTCGCCTTCCAGTTCGCCAGGAAAACCGGCAGATCACCATCGCTCTATTTGATGCCGATGAGTTTTGCTGCCTTGCTCGGCGGCTTGATGACGCAGATAGGCACTTCGCCCAACATCGTCGTATCGCGATTGCGCGAGGAGATCACCGGTGCGCCCTTCACCATGTTCGATTTCACGCCTGTCGGCGCGACCCTGACCCTTGTCGGCGTCGTCTTCTTGATCTTCTTCCATTGGCTGGTGCCGGAACGGCAGAACGAGAATCCCTCGCTCGAGGAGGCGCTCGACCTCAAAACCTATTTCTCGGAGGCGACGGTTGTCGAAGGATCGAGCTTCGACGGCAAGAAGCTGAACGAACTCCTTCAACTCGGCGACGGCGAAGTCGTGGCGACGGCGATCCTGCGCGGCCACTCCCGCATGTCGCCTTTTCCCGACGTGATGCTGAAGGCCGGCGATACGATATTGCTGGAAGGCGTGCCGGATGCACTCGATCGCGTGGTGACCCATGCGAAGCTGAAGCTCTCCGGAAAGCCCATCCCGGAAGCGCGGGCGGAGGGCAATCTCGTGTCGATCGAGGCCGTCATCACCGCGGAATCGATGCTGATCGGCCTTTCCGCGCGCCAGCTCTCGCTGTGGAACCGGCGGCGGGTCAACCTGCTCGCCGTCAGTCGCCAGGGCCACAAACTTACCGAGCGGCTGAGCGAGGTGACGCTTCGGGCCGGCGACGTTCTCCTGCTTCAGGGAAGCCGCAGGAACCTGCCTGGCTTCCTGCAGGAATTTTCCTGCCTTCCGCTTGCCCAACGTGACATCATGCTTGGCACGCCACGCCGAGGCTATGTGCCCCTTTTGATCCTCGCCACCGCCATGGGCGTGACTGCCGCGGGCCTCACGCCGGTTTCGGTCGCCTTTTTCTGCGCAGCGCTCGCCATGGTCGTCTTTCGCGTGATCCCGCTCGTCGATGTCTATAAGTCGCTCGATGCGCCGATCCTGATCATGCTTGCAGCACTGATCCCGGTATCCGATACGCTCCGGACCACGGGCGGCAGCGATCTGATTGCCGGATGGCTCGGCGATTTCGCTGCCCAGATGCCGCCATTCGGCGCGCTGGCGTTGATGCTGGTGACCGCCATGGCAGTGACGCCGTTCCTCAATAATGCCGCCACAGTCCTTGTCATGGGACCGATCGCGGCGAGTTTCGCTGAGGCCCTCCATTACAAACCGGAAGCTTTCCTGATGGCGGTTGCCATTGGCGCCGGCTGCGACTTCCTCACGCCAATCGGCCATCAATGCAATACGCTGGTTTTCGGCCCCGGCGGCTACCGCTTCAGCGATTACCCTCGCCTGGGCCTACCGCTATCCTTCATCATCATCGTGGTGAGCGTGCCCGTGCTTCTCTATGTTTGGCCTGCGCTTTGAGTGCCCGGCGCCCATTTTCCTTGACGTGCGCGGTCGAATATGGCCTTAAGGCCAGCCAAACGGACAATCGGCGGATGAACTGGGCAGAATGCCCTTATCCGGCCGGTTTCCTGATCCAGTGATCTGCATTCTTCCCGCCGAACGTCGCTTTCGCAGGAAAGCCGTCCGGCATTTATTTGACGGGCACATAAAATGACAGCTTCCGGCGTCCGCGTCCGAATCGCTCCCTCGCCGACTGGCGAGCCGCATGTCGGGACCGCTTACATCGCTCTCTTCAATTATCTTTTCGCCAAGAAAAACGGCGGCGAGTTCATTTTGCGCATCGAGGATACCGATGCTACGCGCTCGACCCCGGAATTCGAAAAGAAGGTCCTGGATGCGCTGAAATGGTGCGGCCTGAAGTGGTCGGAGGGCCCCGACATCGGCGGGCCCCATGGCCCGTACCGCCAGAGCGACCGCAAGCATATCTACGGCGAGTATGTCGAAAAGATTGTTGCCGCCGGCCACGGTTTCCGCTGTTTCTGCACGCCGGAGCGTCTGGAAAAGATGCGCGAGGCGCAACGCGCCGCAAACCTGCCGCCAAAATATGACGGCCTCTGCCTGAGCCTCTCGGCAGAAGAAGTCACCTCGCGCATGGCGGCAGGCGAACCCTCTGTCGTGCGCATGAAGATCCCCGCCGAAGGCTCCTGCAAGTTCACCGACGGGGTCTATGGCGACGTGGAAATCCCGTGGGAAGCGGTCGACATGCAAGTCCTCTTGAAGGCCGACGGCATGCCGACCTATCACATGGCAAACGTCGTTGACGACCACCTGATGAAGATCACCCATGTCGCCCGCGGCGAGGAATGGCTGGCTTCGGTTCCAAAGCACATCCTGATCTACCGGTATCTCGGCCTCGAGCCACCGGTGTTCATGCACCTGTCGCTGATGCGCAATGCCGACAAGTCAAAGCTGTCGAAGCGCAAGAACCCGACCTCGATCTCCTATTACACCGCGCTCGGCTATATCCCCGAGGCGCTGATGAACTTCCTCGGCCTCTTCTTCGTCCAGATCGCTGAAGGCGAAGAGCTGATGACGATGGACGAGCTCGCCGAAAAATTCGACCCGGAGAACCTCTCCAAGGCGGGCGCGATCTTCGACATCCAGAAGCTCGATTGGCTGAACGGCCGCTGGATCCGCGAGAAGCTTTCGGAAGAAGAGTTCCAGCATCGCGTCCTGCAGTGGGCGATGGAAAACGATCGCCTGAGGGCCGGTCTTGCGCTCTCGCAGTCGCGCATCTCCAGGCTTGGCGAACTGCCGGACCTCACGGGCTTCCTGTTCAAGTCGGACCTGAACCTTGATCCATCCGCCTTTGTCAAGATCAAGTCGCCGCCGGAAGAGATTCTGGAAATCCTCAACACGGTGCAGTCGGACCTCGAAAAGATCCTTGAATGGAACGTCGAGTCGATCGAAGCCGAGCTGCGCGCTGTTGCCGATCGCATGGGCAAGAAGCTGAAGGTGGTCGTCGCACCGCTTTTCGTCGCCGTCTCCGGCTCATCGCGCTCGCTGCCGCTCTTCGATTCCATGGCGATCCTCGGCCGCGCCGTCGTACGCCAGCGCCTGAAACTGGCGTCTCAGGCGGTCGCCTCCCTCGTCGGCCCGAAGAATTGAACCGGACGTTTGCATCATGACTGAAAAGACCGAAACAGCGACCCTTTCCTCCGACGCAACGGAAGTCCGCGCCCAGAAGCTGAAGCTGCTGCGCGAACAGGTCGGCGATGTCTATCCGGCGCATTTCCACCGGACGATCACCAATGCCGAACTCGCTGCGAAATACGAGGGCCTGGAGCCGGACACCGAGACACAGGATGTCGTCACCGTCGCCGGCCGCGTCTATTCCTCGCGCAACTCCGGCATGTTCATGGACATCCATGACGCTTCGGCCAAGATCCAGATCTTCAGCCACAAGGACACGACGCCGGAAGAGGCTCGCGCCCTGCTGCCGATGATCGACATCGGCGACATCATCGGTGTGACCGGCGTGGTGCGCCGCACCAAGCGCGGCGAACTGACGATCAACGCGCAACAGATCACCATGCTGACCAAGTCGCTTTTGCCGATGCCCGAGAAGTGGCATGGCCTCTCCGACATCGAGCTGCGCTACCGCAAGCGTCACCTCGACATCATGACCAACGAGGAATCGAAGCTCCGTTTCCAGCAGCGTTCGAAGATTGTCTCCGGCATTCGCCGCTTCATGGAGAATGACGGCTTCATGGAAGTCGAGACGCCGATGCTGCAGTCGGTGTACGGCGGTGCGACCGCCGAACCCTTCAAGACGCATCACAACACGCTCAAGCTCGACATGTACCTGCGCATCGCGCCGGAACTGTTTTTGAAGCGCACGCTGGTTTCGGGCCTCACCGACAAGGTCTTCGAGATCAACCGCAACTTCCGCAACGAAGGCGTCTCGACAAGGCACAATCCCGAATTCACCATGATGGAGTGCTACTGGGCCTATGCCGACTACGAGGACATGATGGACCTCGTCGAACGCATGTTCGCCGAGCTTGCCATTTCGGTCCATGGCAGCACGGAATTCACCTTCGTCGACAAGCAGATCTCCTTCAAAGGCCCGTTCCGCCGTGTGCCGATGCCTGACGCCGTCAAGGAAGCGACCGGCATCGACTTTCTGGCGATCAAGACCGACGAGGAAGCCCGCGCCGCCACGAAGGCCGCCGGTTTCGAAATCGAGAAGGACGCAACCTGGGGCGAATGCCTGGCCTTTATCTTCGAGGAGAAGGTCGAAAGCACGCTGATCCAGCCCGCGCACGTCACGCATTTCCCGAAGGACATCTCTCCCTTCGCCAAGGAAGTGCCGGGCGAGCCGCGCCTTGTCGAGCGTTTCGAGACCTATTGCAATGCCTGGGAACTCGGCAACGCCTTCTCGGAACTCAACGATCCAGAAGAGCAGCGCAAGCGCATGGTCGAACAGCTGGAGCAGGCTCACGCGCGCGGCGAAAAGGAAAAACAGCTGGACGAGGAATTTCTGGACGCAATCGACCAGGGCATGCCGCCCGCCGGCGGTCTCGGCATCGGCGTCGATCGCCTGATCATGCTGCTCACGAATTCCCCCTCGATCCGCGACATCATCCTCTTCCCGGCCCGCCGCAGTAAGGCGGACTGAGCAGATTGAAAAGGCGGACGGCCGATGGTCGTCCGCCTTTCGCATGCCCAATGATCAATGGCCGGAGGCAGGAGCAGCCTTGCTGCCTTCTGGCAGAGAAACGGCTTCGCTATCCGGTGGTGCGTCCCCTTCGCCGCCTTTTTCGTTGCCCTCGCCTGCGGTTGCAGCGACAGCCGTCGGATCAATGCAATCGGAGCGTTGCTTGAACGAGGCGTTCAGCGCCTGGATTTCTTCGTCCGGCAAATCGATGCGCTCGCCGAAAAACAGGCCGTTCTCGCTCGCCTGACCATCGTAATAGCGGGCAGTATAGGGTTTGCCGTTCAGCCCTTCGACCAACTGGTCGGGATGCGGGATATAAACCACATCGGCGCCGATCGCCCTGCCACGAATATCCGAACGCAGCGTTGGACCGTTTTCATCGAGGACCACGACCTGTACCAGATCGGGCCTTTCTTGCGCGTAAATGGCTTGCGCCACGCGGAGCGCCGTCTTGACCCGTGTCATGCCGTCCGTCGGCTCGGTCTTGATGTATTTGCGAATCCAGACGCGATCCTGCTTCTTGATGGTCACCAGGTTGACATCGGTGCAGGAGACGCCGTTCGCCTCTTCCAACACCTGGCCGATGATGTTGTCCCTGCCGATATAAAGGGCAACACCGCCGGAAGCGCCTATAAACAAGGCCAGTCCGCCGATTACAATCACCAATTTCCGGGAGGGCCGGAAGATGCGCAGTAAGGCCTTCACGCCAACTGCTCCGCCATCGAAAAAACTCCAACGCAATACATGCGAGTGAAGCTAGTCAAACGACGTTTCGGAATGCTTAAGTGGTCTTTCGAGAAACATACCAATTCGGGCTAAAGACCAAAAAAGGTCCGCCACCCGATGTGCTTGCCATGATCCGTTTGGCCGTGCTCTAAAACACGCATGGCCTTCACCCTTCGCCAGATCCAGTATTTCGTCGCCGTTGCCGAGCAGGGTTCGGTGACGCGCGCCGCGCAGAATCTTTCCATCTCGCAATCCTCGGTCACAGAAGCGCTGAAGGAGCTGGAAACCGACCTTAGCGTCGAACTCTTCGAACGCCACCCGCGCGGCCTGACGATCACGCACAACGGTCACCAGTTCCTCCGGCATGCGACAAAAATTCTAGCCAGCGTCTCCGATGCCCGGGCCAGCTTTTCCAGCCTGCAAAGCGCTCTTTCCGGAACATTGAATATCGGCGTCACCTCGCTGGTCGCAGGCTATGTTCTTTCCGATCTTCTGGCGCGGTACCGCCGCGCCTGCCCCGGTGTGGAGGTTAGTGCAATCGAAGACAATGGCGGCTATCTGGAGCATCTGCTGGTCGGCGGTGAACTCGATGTCGCGGTCATGGTAATCTCCAACCTGCGCGACCGCATGGCGCTGCAGGCGGAGATCCTCGAAACCTCGCCCTATCGTCTCTGGCTGCCGATGGGCCACCCGTTGGTTTCGGCCGACATCATCTCGGTTGCCGACATTGCCCGCGAGCCGCTGATCATGCTGACGGTCGATGAGATCGAGGAGAACACCGGCAAGCTGCTGTCAGCGCTCGGCGCCCGCCCGCATGTCGCCTTCCGCACCCGGTCGGTGGAAGCCGTGCGCAGTCTCGTTGCAACAGGCGCCGGCGTCGCTCTGCTTCCCGATCTCGTCTACCGCCCCTGGTCGCTGGAAGGCGACCGGATCGAAAGCCGCGATGTCTCCGGTTCATTGCCAGTCGTCCAGGTCGGCATGGTCTGGCGCAAGGGTTCCAGCCTGCCGCAAGCGGCGCGAGATTTCGTCGGCATTGCGGAAGCCATGCGATCCGGCCGTGCGCGATGACGATATCGGAATTTCCGATATCGTCTTTCTGATAAATGAATTTGCGAAACCGGATATTTCAGCGCACCTTTCAACCGGGAACAAATGCCGCAACAAGCGGCACAAACCGGGAGACAGACGATGAAGTACCTTCTGAAATCGTGCACTGCTGCCCTCGCAAGCTTGAGCTTCGTGACGCAGGTGGCTGCTGCCGAACCGTTGAAGGCCTTGGACAAGGGTGAGGGTGCGGTCAGCATCGTCGCCTGGGCCGGCTATATCGAGCGCGGCGAAACCGACAAGAATTACGACTGGGTTACCGATTTTGAAAAGAAGACCGGCTGCAAGGTTTCCGTGAAGACGGCGGCGACCTCGGATGAAATGGTGGCGCTGATGAACGAAGGTGGCTTCGATCTCGTCACCGCTTCGGGCGATGCTTCGCTGCGTCTCGTTGCCGGCAAGCGCGTGCAGCCGATCAATACCGACCTCATTCCGAGCTTCAAAAACCTCGACGAACGCCTCCAGAGTGCTCCGTGGCATACCGTCGGCGGCGTCCACTACGGCGTGCCCTATCTGTGGGGGCCGAACGTTTTGATGTACAACACCGATGCCTTCAAGGATAAGGCCCCGACGAGCTGGAAGGTGGTATTCGAAGAAGAAACGCTGCCTGATGGCAAATCCAACAAGGGCCGCGTCCAGGCCTATGACGGACCGATCTACGTCGCCGATGCTGCCATGTATCTGATGGCCCACAAGCCTGATCTCGGTATCAAGGATCCCTACGAACTCAATGAAGACCAGTATAAGGCAGCCCTCGATCTGCTGCGCGGCCAGCGCAAGCTTGTCTCCCGCTACTGGCATGACGCGATGATCCAGATCGACGACTTCAAGAACGAAGGCGTCGTCGCATCCGGCTCCTGGCCGTTCCAGGTGAACCTGATGCAGGCCGACAAGCAGAAGATCGCCTCGACCTTCCCCGAGGAAGGCGTCACCGGCTGGGCCGACACGACAATGCTTCATGCCGACAGCGAGCATCCGAACTGCGCCTATATGTGGATGGAGCATTCCCTGTCCGCCAAGGTCCAGGGTGATGCCGCCGCCTGGTTCGGTGCCGTCCCCTCCGTTCCGGCAGCATGCAAGGGCAACCAACTGCTGACCGATACCGGCTGCACCACCAACGGCTTCGACCACTTCGACAAGATCAAGTTCTGGAAGACGCCTGTTGCCAAATGTACGACACAGAGTGAGTGCGTGCCGTATCATCGCTGGGTGTCGGACTATATCGGCGTGATCGGCGGGCGATAGCCAACACCCAGGCAGAATGATTGCCCCTAACCCTCTCCCACACGCAGGGAGAGGCGACATGCCCCAAGACCTCTCGCCGCTATCCGAAATGCCCCGAGGGCGAGAGCATCGCCGCGAGTCCGCTTCGCCGCGCTTGCGGCGAGAAGGTGCCCGGCAGGGAGGATGAGGGGCATCATGTATAACTCGGAGACCCCAATGACACCCGCCGTCCGTTTCCAGCAGGTTTCGCGCCATTTCGGCCAGGTTCGCGCCGTCGACGGCGTCGATCTCGAAATCGCACCGGGCGAGTTCTTCGCGATGCTCGGTCCGTCGGGCTCCGGAAAGACGACCTGCCTGCGTCTGATCGCCGGCTTCGAACAGCCGACGGATGGGCATATCGAGATTTTCGGAGAAACGGCAGACGGTGTCCCGCCCTACCGCCGCAACGTCAATACCGTCTTCCAGGACTACGCGCTCTTCCCGCATCTCAACATCCTCGACAACGTTGCCTACGGGCTGATGGTCAAGGGCATCGGTAAGGCAGAGCGCACCAAGGCGGCCGAACAGGCGCTGGAGCTGGTGAAACTTCCGGGCTACGGCGCCCGCCGCCCCGGCCAGCTCTCCGGCGGCCAGCGGCAGCGCGTGGCACTCGCCCGCGCGCTCGTCAACAAGCCGAAGGTCTTGTTGCTCGACGAGCCGCTTGGCGCGCTTGATCTGAAGCTGCGGGAGCAGATGCAGGAAGAATTGAAGAGCCTTCAGCGCGCACTCGGCATCACCTTCGTCTTTGTCACCCACGACCAGGGCGAGGCGCTCTCCATGGCAGACCGCGTCGCCGTCTTCAACAACGGCGGCATCGTGCAGGAGGGTACGCCGCAGGATATCTACCGCCGTCCGAGGACACGCTTCGTCGCCGATTTCGTTGGTTCCTCGAATGTCATCGCGCCAGATGTAATGACGTCCCTCGGCGGCGAAAAGCGCTGGGCAAGCCTGCGCCCCGAAGCGATCCATCTCTCCGGCGACGGCATGGAGGCGGCGGTCGAAAACACCAGTTTCCTTGGCGCCGCGTATCGCCTGACGGTCGGCATGAGGGGCACACGCCTGCATGTCACACTACCCGCAGGTGCCAATGTGCCGGATATCGGCGCCAGCGTGCGCCTGGCTTGGCAGCCGGCCGACGTGCATTACATGGATGATGCAGCATGACAGCGCTCGCCCTGACAAAGCCTGGCGTTACGACCTCCATCTTGCCCGGCCGCGGCGGATTCTTCGGAGGATTGTCGGACGCCTTCTGGCGCCATCCGAAGCTACTGCTTTTGTTGATGCTGACGCCGCCGCTGCTCTGGCTCGGCATCATCTATATAGGCTCGCTGATCGCACTGCTGCTGCAGAGTTTCTTCTCGATCGACGATTTCTCCGGCTTGATCAATTACGAGTTCACGCTCGCGACCTATGCCGAGCTGCTGAACCCAACCAATTTCGACATCATCGTCCGTACCGTCGTCATGGCGGTCATGGTGACGATCGCATCCGCCGTCATCGCCTTCCCAATCGCCTACTACGCCGCGCGCTATGCGCAGGGAAAGTGGAAGGCGTTTTTCTATCTCGGTGTCATGCTGCCGCTCTGGTCGAGCTATCTCGTCAAGGTTTACGCCTGGAAGCTGATCCTCGCCAAGGAAGGCATCCTCACCTGGATTTTCGCCAAACTGCATCTCTCATGGCTGCTCGACGCCATTCTCACGCTGCCGGTCGTCGGCGGCAATTCGCTTTCGGTGAGCTATCTCGGAACCTTCGTCGTTTTCGTTTATATCTGGCTGCCCTACATGATCCTGCCGACGCAGGCCGCTCTCGAGCGCGTCCCTGCAAACCTGATCGAGGCCGCCTCCGATCTCGGCGCCACGCCGGGCCAGTCCTTCCGCACGGTACTGTTCCCGCTGGCGTTGCCCGGCATCGTCGCCGGCTCAATCTTCACCTTCTCGCTGACCCTCGGCGATTACATTATCCCGCAGATCATCGGTTCTTCCCGCCTCTTCATCGGCCAGGCGGTCTATGCGCAGCAGGGCACCGCCGGTAACGTGCCGCTTGCCGCCGCCTTCTCCGTCGTGCCGATCGTCATCATGGCCATCTATCTCTGGCTTGCAAAAAAACAGGGGGCCTTCGATGCGCTCTGACCGAGGACACCGCTCCCCTCTCCCCCTGAAGATCGCAGCCGCGAGCGGCCTGCTTTTCCTGCATCTGCCGATCCTTTTGATCTTCGTCTATGCATTCACCACCGAGGAGAAGAGCTACCAGTGGCCGCCGCCGGGGCTGACGACGCAGTGGTTCGACGTGGCCTGGAACCGGCGTGACGTCTGGGCAGCCCTCGGCCTTTCTGTGCAAGTCGCCTGCATCGCCACCGCTATCGCCCTGGTGCTCGGCACGCTTTGTGCTGCCGCCGTCAGCCAGACGAAGTTCTTCGGCCGCGAGGTCATCTCTTTGCTCGTCATTCTGCCGATCGCCCTTCCCGGTATCATCACCGGCATTGCGCTGCGCTCGGCCTTCAGCCTGTTCGACATCCCGTTCTCGGTCTGGACGATCGTGCTTGGCCACGCCACCTTCTGCGTCGTGGTCGTCTACAACAATGCGGTCGCCCGCTTCCGCCGCACCTCCGGCTCATTGATCGAAGCTTCGATGGACCTCGGCGCCGACGGCTTCCAGACTTTCCGGCACGTCATCCTGCCGAATATCGGCACCGCGCTGCTTGCCGGCGGCATGCTTGCCTTCGCGCTCTCCTTCGACGAAGTCATCGTCACCACCTTCACCGGCGGCCAGCAATCGACGCTGCCGATCTGGATGCTCGAAGAACTCATCCGCCCGCGCCAGCGCCCGGTCACCAACGTGGTCGCCATGGCCGTCGTGCTCGTCACCTTCCTGCCGATCCTGGCAGCCTACTACCTCACCCGCGACGGCGACCAAATCGCCGGAGCCGGCAAATAAAAGGGAGAACATCATGGACACCCAGATGCTGATTGGATCCCGCTTCGAAACGGGCACGGAAACGGAAGAGCACATCCTGAACCCGAAGACGGGCGAGACGGTGCTGAATCTGCCGGAAGCCTCGTTCGGCCAGATCGATGCCGCTGTGGAAGCCGCCGGGAAGGCTTTCAAGCGCTGGTCGCAGACGACACCCGCCGAACGCTCCGGCTATCTGCTGAAGATCGCCGATGCCATAGAGACAGACGGACAGGGCTTTGCCACGCTCGAAGCACTGAACTGTGGCAAGCCGATCAACGCCGTGCTCAACGATGAAATCCCGGCGATCGTCGATTGCTACCGTTTCTTCGCGGGCGCTGTCCGCAACCTGCACGGTCCGGTTTCCGGCGAATACCTGCCTGGTCACACCTCGATGATCCGTCGCGATGCAATCGGCATCGTCGGCTCGATCGCGCCCTGGAATTATCCACTGATGATGATGGCCTGGAAGCTGGCACCCGCGATCGCCGGCGGCAACACCGTCGTCTTCAAGCCTTCCGAACAAACGCCGCTGACGGCTCTGAAGATGGCGAAACTGCTCGCTGACATCCTGCCCGAGGGCGTCGTTAACGTCATCCTCGGTCGCGGAGAAAGTGTCGGCAATGCGCTGATCAACCACCCGAAGATCGCCATGGTCTCGATCACCGGCGATGTCGCGACCGGCAAGAAGGTGCTGCAGGCGGCCGCCAAGTCCGTCAAGCGCACGCATCTGGAACTTGGCGGCAAGGCCCCCGTCATCGTCTTCGACGACGCCGATATCGATGCGGTCGTCGCAGGCATCCGCACCTTCGGTTACTACAACGCCGGCCAGGACTGCACCGCCGCCTGCCGTATCTATGCCGACGCCAAGGTCTACGACAGGTTCGTCGCCGATCTCTCCTCGGCGGTTTCCTCGATTAAGTTCAACCAGGCCGAGGACACTGAAAACGAGATCGGCCCACTGATCTCCAAGCGCCAGCGCGACCGCGTCGAAAGCTTCGTCACCCGCGCTGCCGAGCACAAGCACATGGAAATTACGACCGGCGGCAAGACCTCAGGCGACAAGGGCTTCTTCTTCACGCCAACCGTCATCGCCGGTGCCACGCAGGATGACGAGATCGTCCGCCGCGAAGTCTTCGGCCCGGTCGTCTCCGTGACGCGCTTTACCGACGTCGAGGATGCCGTCGCCTGGGCGAACGACAGCGACTATGGCCTTGCCTCCTCCGTCTGGACCAAGGACATCAGCTGCGGCATGAAGACGGCCGCGCGCCTGCAATATGGCTGCACTTGGATCAACACGCATTTCATGCTGGTCAACGAAATGCCGCATGGTGGTCTCAAGCAATCCGGCTACGGCAAGGACATGTCCGTCTATGCGCTAGAGGATTACACCGCCGTCCGGCACGTGATGATCAATCATGGTTGAGTAATATTCCAACCAGTATCAGTTGTGATCAAGACCGTCGCAGACAACTGCGGCGGAACAATTTGGTCTTTCCTGCGTCCTCTTCTGTATCCAACGCAGAGGAAACATCCATGCTCAAATGGGCTCTCATATTTCTCGTCATTTCGCTGGTTGCCGGGTTCTTCGGTTTTTCCGGCATCTCAGCCGCCACCGCAACGATCGCGCGCGTCCTTTTCGGCATCGCCCTCGTCATCTTCCTGATCTTCCTGATCCTGGCACTGATCGCCGGCCAAGCGGTTCTCTAAGAACGGCGTGGCTTGCCTAGAGCAGGCTCGCTCCGACATTGATTGCGAGTGCCAGGATCGTCGTATTGAAGAGAAACGACAGCACTGCATGAAGCAGCGCGACCTTGCGCATCGTCATGGTGGAGACGGCAACATCAGCCGTCTGCGCCGCGACGCCGATCGTGAATGAGAAATAGAGGAAGTCCCAATAGACGGGCTCTTCGATCCTGTCCGGAAAAATCAGGCCTTCACCCTTGTCAGGTCCGCCGTAGAATCGATGGGCGTAGTGGATGGTGAAGAGCGTGTGGAGGAAAACCCAGGAAACCAGGATCGTGACCACCGCCGCGCAGGCCCTGGCGAAGGCGACATCAGGTGGCGCTTCTTTCACGGAATGCAGCTCGAGCCCAATGCCAGCAATGCTTGCGAGCGCCGCCGCGATCGACAAGAAGAGTACGAAGGTGTCGGAAAAATCCAGATCTTCCGCTCGCTTCCTGATATCCGCGACTGTCGCCCGAAGCATCCTTCGCCAACTGGTACATGTAAAAACGATGGCCGTCACGTTCCAGCCGACCAGCACGTTCTTGGCGTTCACATCCCGGGAGGTGAGAAGCAGGAAAACGACCAAGCCCACGATGAATGCAATGATGATGCTCAGATGCCGGACGGCATAGGTCATTATCGAACTGCGCTGATCGTCATCCGCCATGTCTTTCCTCAGGCTTTATGCCATTGATATCAGCACGAAAAAGGCGCGGCCGCCATTGGCAACCGCGCCTTTCAGCCGTTTTCTATGAAGACGTCAGGCAGCAGCGAGCTGCAATTCCTTCTGGACCATCGTGCGAAGCGCCGTCAGGTCCTTGGCGAAGGCGCGAATGCCTTCGGCAAGCTTTTCGGTTGCCATCGCATCTTCGTTCATCATCCAACGGAAGGTCTTCTCGTCGATTTCGATCCTCGGCTCGGCCTTCTTCGTGTCCGGCGAGAGCTTGCGGACCAGCGTGCCCTGATCGTTGGCGAGTTCGTCGAGCAGCGCCGGGCTGATGGTCAGGCGGTCGCAACCCGCCAGTGCTTCGATTTCACCGGCGTTGCGGAACGAGGCGCCCATGACGATCGTCTTGATGTCATGCGCCTTGTAGTAATTGTAGATGTCACGGACAGACTGAACGCCCGGATCCTCTTCCGCAGTGTAATCCTTGCCGGTCGACTTCTTGTACCAGTCGAGGATGCGGCCGACGAAGGGCGAGATCAGAAAAGCCTTCGCATCGGCGCAGGCAATGGCCTGGGCCTTGGAAAAGAGAAGCGTCAGGTTGCAGTCAATGCCCTCCTTCTGCAGCACTTCCGCGGCGCGGATGCCCTCCCAGGTCGAGGCGAGCTTGATCAGAATGCGGTCGCGCTCGATGCCGCGCTCCTTGTAGGAGGCGATGATGCCGCGCGCTTTGGCGATCGATGCTTCAGTGTCGAAAGAAAGGTCAGCATCGACCTCGGTCGATACGCGACCCGGCACGAGCTTCGACAAGGCGGCACCAACGGAGATCGCAAGACGATCGGCGACGGCTGCGCCAACCGCATCGCTGTTTCCGCCCTGTTTCTTGCCCCAGGAGACGGCTTCCTTGATTGCATCGGCAAACATCGGCGTTCCGAGCGCCTTCAGAACGATGGTCGGATTGGTCGTGCAATCCACCGGCTTCAGGCGGGCGACAGCCTCGATATCGCCGGTATCGGCGACGACCGTGGTCATGTCGCGGAGTTGGTCAAGCTTGGATGTCATGGTCAAAATCCCTTGTGAACTCGAACTGCTAACTTGAGCTGCGGACCGGCGCGAGCTCCGCCCGGCAATGAGGTAGTCTACAGACAGATGAGTTTGCTGCAGGCGAAAACGCGTGCCTTCCCATGTGCCCGCACATTGTCCTCCTCGGACAAACGACTGTGTCGGGAATGACTATCGCCATTCCGAAATGAGAAAGTCAAGGACATTTGTGCATTTCAATTGACATAAGTGTCATGCCCGTCATTATCGCTAGGAACAAGGAAAATGGCCCTGTTTTTTCCGCCTCCGGATGCAAGTAGGGTGAAACTCAAGCAGGAGAAGATGTGGCCAAGCTGAAACGCGGCACGCACACGGCTTACTCAGAAGCCTCCTCGCTGAGGCTACGCGCCGCGTGGCTCTACTACAATCAGGGCCTGACGCAGAAGGACGTCGCCGAGCAGCTCGGCATAAGCCGCACGACGGTCATCCGCTTGCTCGACGAGGCGATGAAGCGCAGCGAGGTGCAGATCTGGATCAACGATTCGATCGGCGACTGCGTCGAGCTTTCCGTGAAGCTGGAGCGCGCCTACGGGCTCGACGAGGCAATCGTTGTCCCCGCTCCCGTCGGTTCCGACGTCGATAGTCTCGCAAAGAGCGTTGGGCTCGCGCTCGGCCAGTTCCTGTCCGAGGCGATCCCCGACGACTATACGATCGGCGTCGGCTGGGGGCGCACGATGACGGCTTCGCTTTCGAGCTTCCGGCCGCCCCGACGCACCAATTGTAAGGTGGTCTCGCTGCTAGGCGGCATCGTCGCCGTGCACCAGACAAACCCCATCGACTATACGTGGCGGCTTGCAAGCCAACTTGGCGCTGAGTGCTACATGTTCCTCTCGCCGCTGCTCGTGGATTCGGTCGAGACGAAGCGCAATCTGATCGAGAAATGCGGACTGGACACGATCTACCGGCTGGCGGAAGACCTTGATCTTGCGATCGTCAGCTGCGGCGACATCGGCCCGCATTCGACATCTCTGTCGGAAGGCTGGATTTCCAAGGCCGAACTGCAGCAGCTGATCGACGCCGGCTGCGTCTGCGACACGATGTTCAATTTTCTGGACAAGGACGGCAACACCGTCGATCACTCGATCAACAGCCGCGTGATGTCGGTCGATCTGGACACCCTGAAGAAGGCACGGCACATCGTGCTCTCTTCAGGGGGCGCACATCGCGCCGTCGCGATCCGTGCCACCATCCGGCGCATCGGCTGCAATACGCTGATCACCGACGAGAGCGCCGCAAAGGCGCTGCTCGAACTAGCCGAAATTCATGCCTGACCGGCTTCCCACCCCAGTATCGCCCGTTTGCGGGTGAGACCCCAATGGTAGCCCGTCAAGTCGCCATTTTTCCCGAGCGCACGGTGGCATGGCACAACGAAGGAGATCGGATTGCGTCCAATCGCAGCACCGACTGCACGCGATGCCGTCGGCTGGCCGATATCTTTAGCGATGTCCGAATAAGTCATCGCTTTGCCAAGCGGAATCTTCAAAAGACTCTCCCAGACGCGGACCTGAAAATCCGTGCCGATGAGCACGACGCGCAAAGGCTGGTCTGCAGACCACTTTCCGGGCTCGAAGATTCGCTCTGCATAAGGCGTGGTTGCCTGCCGATCTTCGACATATTGGGCATTCGGCCAGCGGCAGGTCATGTCTTCGAAACAGGCGGCCTCGTCGCCGAGATCGCTGAAGGCAAGGCCTGCAAGGCCGCGATCGGTGGCCATGACCAGCGCGACGCCGAAGGGCGACTGGTGGAAGCCGTAGCGGATCGTCAGGCCGCCGCCCTTTGCCTTCCATTCACCGGGTGACATGGCCTCATGGGTGACGAAGAGATCGTGAAGACGGCTTGGACCGGAAAGACCCACCTCGATCGAAGTTTCAAGCAGCGGCATGTCTTCCTTGCGCAGCAACCGCTTGGCATGATCGAGCGTGACTGCCTGCAGGAAGGCCTTGGGCGAAAGCCCGGCCCAGCGGGTAAACGTCTTCTGAAGCTGCGTCGACGACTGGTTGAGCCGCGCGGCAATCGCCTCCAGCGACGGCTGGTCGCGATAGTCCTCGGTGATAAGTTCGATGACCTGACGGACGGTCTCGTAGTCCGGACCCTCTGGCGTGGTGTCTCTGTTCAGATTGGCGATCATATTCATCGTTCTTCTCCTTGTAACAAGGAGATAGTCAAGGGGAGCACCGCAAGCCACCCGTTTCTTGCGCAACGTTTAAATACGCTGCTTGACTGTCGCAAGCGCTCCTTTGAAGGCCTTGGCAAAGCTTTCGCGATCATCCGGATTGAGGAAGGAGCCGATATCCGTCCGCCGGCCCTCGCCAAAAATATGCATGGAAAGAATGCCGATTTCCTGGTGGCGGCGGACGAGGAAACGCGCCCAGAAGGGATTGAAGTGATGCTCCACCATGCGTCCGGAAGGCGCGAACTTGCGGACCGCGACATCGATGCGCGAAACGGTCACTTCCTCGCGCGCCCTGCCGGAGCGGTAGTTGAGCCAGAAGGCACCGTAGAGCAACGCGAAATCCAGCCCGAAGAAGAAGCCGATCGGCCAAGCACCGGTAACGACGAAGAATATCCCATAGATGAAACAGACGGCACCGGAAATCAGCAGCAGCACCCTGAAACCCTTGCGGCCGAGCGACCGGTAAGGGAAAAGTTCGGCTGCAAAAACAGGCTGTTCGTTCGCCCGCCCGGCGTTGCTTTCCGTCATGGCTGATGAGTATAGATTGTCGATGCCCGAACCGAAACTCAAATCCGTCCGCAAAACACCGCAAAACTCGAAAGTGATCACCCGCCGCAAGGCCGTCCCGGTGCGCACCGCGTATTCGCAAGCCGAGCGCGAGGAGATATTCCGCCGCTTCTCGATCCAGCGGCCGGAACCCAGAGGCGAGCTGGCACACACCAATCCGTTCACGCTCGTCGTTGCCGTGGCACTCTCCGCCCAGGCGACGGATGCCGGTGTCAACAAGGCGACGCGGGCGCTTTTCAAGGTGGCAGATACGCCGGAGAAGATGTTGGCGCTCGGCGAGGAACGCCTTCGCGACTACATCAGGACGATCGGCCTTTACCGCAACAAGGCGAAGAACGTCCTGGCGCTCTCGCAATTGCTGGTCGATGAATTCGGCGGCGAGGTTCCGCAGAAGCGTGAGGAACTCGTGCGCCTGCCGGGCGTCGGCCGCAAGACAGCGAACGTGGTTCTATCGATGGCCTTCGGCCAGGCGACGATGGCGGTGGACACGCACATCTTCCGCATCGCCAATCGCATCAAGCTGGCGCCGGGAAAGACACCGGACGAGGTCGAGGACCGCCTGATGAAGGTGATCCCCAGTCACTACCTTTATCATGCCCACCACTGGCTGATCCTGCACGGCCGCTACACGTGCAAGGCGCGCCGCCCGGAATGCGAGCGCTGCGTGATCGCCGATCTCTGCAAATCGCCGGAAAAGAGCTGCGACATACCGGCGCCGCTGGTCGAGCTACCGCCGCAGGTGATCGGCGAGGCCGTCGAATAGCCGAACCTTCGGCCTCCTCAAACTGATTACCGGTGAAAACCGAGATCCCGTTGGGAAATCAGCTTGTAGAGATGAACCATCATGCCCGCCGCAAAAAGCGGCGTCAGCAGATTGAGGAAGGGGATGGCCAGGAAAGCGGCGATCACCAAACCACCGAGAAAGACGGTAGAAGCGTGCTTTGCCCTGAAGAGCCGGGCCTCCTCCGGCGAACGGAAGCGCATGGCGGCGAATTCGAAGAATTCCCGGCCGAGCAGATAACCGTTCACCAGGAAGAAGGCAATCAGGTTCACGCCCGGGATGAAGAGCAGGAGGAGAGCGACAATATTGCCGGCAATCACCACGCCCAGGAACTTGAGTGAACTCGCGATTGCCGGGCCGATCGGCATCGCCGTTCCCGGGGTATCCTCGGGATAATCCCGCTTCTCCACCACTTCCGCCACGTCATCGAGAAAAAGGCCGGCAATCAACGCCGTCACGGGCGACAGCATCAGCGCCAGGCCTAAGGCAAGACCGATGCTTGCGAGAATGACAAAGACGAAGCTCAGCCAGCCGGCCCAATCCGGAATTTCCGGAAAGAAGCCCGCGATCCACGGAAACAGCAAAGTCATGAACAGGCTTCGCAGCACGAACCAGAGCCCAATGAGAACCAGGATCGTAAGCCCCAGCACCTTCCAGAAAACAGACCGGGTTTCCCGTGCAAAAAGGTTGAAAAACGCAAGGCGCGCGGCATCGAGGATCATTCTTCGCATCTCCAGGTTATATCTGCGCATGTAGGAATCTCAACGCCCGACGGCAAGTCGAAATAAAACTACATGCAACGATGGAAAACTTGTCTAAAATAACACACTAATATATAGTCTATAGTATTCGATATAAACTTGAGCCTAGGACGCAGCTTCCGGAAATAGTTGCAACGGCAAGTCTCGCCAATAGCGCATCCGCGAATTGCCTCTGGGAAGTCAGGGAGGCTGATGTGGAAGACTTTGTTCAGAAGCTCAGACACTATGTGAAGTCAGGCACGCCGGCCGAGCGCAGAATTGCGAAGTATTTTACCGAGCACCTGAACGACCTTCCCTTCGAGACCGCTGCCTCCGTGGCCGACAGGCTCGATCTAAGCCCGATGACGGTTGGCCGTTTTCTGCGCGCCCTCGGCTATCAGGGTCTCGACAGCGTCAAAGTCCATTTCCGTGAAACCGCAGTCACCTCTCCTGTCCAACTTCAAAATTCGCTCAACGCGTTGCAGACCGATGCCTCGGAAGGAAAATCGCTTGCCTTGCTCGTCACCGAGCAGATCCAGGCACTGCACCACATCTACCATCTGACCGCTCAGACGCACTGGGCCGAAGCCGTCGCGATGATTGGCATGGCGCGCGAAGTTTTCATTGCAACGCATGTACGGCTCGCGGGCTTCGCAACGCATTTCGCCCACCGTCTGACACGGTCCCGCGATGGCGTCCACGCACTGGACGGTTCGGCAAACCGCTTCGCCGAACTCTTCGCTCGCCCGAGTGGCGAAGGCGCCCTCCTGATCATCATCGATTGCCGACGCTTCGGCAAAGCGCGTCTGTTGGCGCGAACCGCCCGGCGATATGGCTACAAGGTCGTGCTGATCACAACGGAAAACAGCGACTGGCTGCCCGACCAATCCAACGTCATGCTGGCGCTTCCGCCTGCCCGCTCGCCCGACGAGGACAACCTTCCTCCGTTGATCGCTCTTCTCGACTGTCTGTCGGAATCGGTCATTGCCGCGGCAGGCGAAGAGGCGCTCGAACGCCGGCGGCGAATGTCGGAATTCGGCACCATTCTCGGAGAAAGCGGCAATCGCTAGCTTATCGCGTCCAGTTCGGCGCGATGGCGATACATCGCGAGAAACCGCCGGTATTCGCGATCATACAGAGCCTGCTTTGTCGCATCCGGCGCACGCTCTTCACCCCCGGGATACATCGCCACGCCGGCCGTCGTGAGATCCTTATGTAAGCCACAGGCAACAGACGCCCCGATCGCGGTGCCCAGCAACACCGCCTCGTTCATCTTCGGAACGACGACCCTGCAGCCTGTCGCATCCGAATAAAGCTCCATCAGCACGGGGTTCTTCACATGCCCGCCCGCAACATGCAGCGTGTCCGGCACATAACCGTATTCCTTCATCTTTTCGAGAATATGCCGGATGCCGAGCGCAATGCCGACGGCCGTACGCCAGTAGAGCGCGCAAAGTCCGTCGAATGACGTATCGAGCGTCAGCCCGCTGATAGTGCCGACGGCGTGCGGATCGGCAAGAGGCGACCGGTTACCGTGGAAATCCGGCAGCACGAAGATGCGCGAGCCGAGCGCGTCGCCTTCTTCGGCACGCAATTGCGCAATGCGGGAGACGATCTTCTGATGCAATGCGGCGGTGGGCTCGCCCCCGGCAGCATGCATGCGCACGATATGCTCGAGCAACGCACCCGTCGCCGATTGACCGGCTTCAACAAGCCACGAATCCTGAAAGACGACCTCGTAGTAAGGTCCCCACATGCCATGGCTTGGCTTTCGATCGCGGGAGAACGAAATGATGCAGCTCGAGGTTCCCGCAATGAGCGCCAACTGACGCTCAAGCTGCGTTGGGTCGGCCGCATAGCCGGCAAGCGTGCCGAGCGCGCCCGCATAGGCGTCGATCAGGCCCGCCGAAACGTGGCAATCCGTCGTCAGCCCGAGTGCCGATGCAGCCTCCTGGGTGAGCGTGCCGACGCTTGTGCCGACCGGTGCTGTGTCGTCGGGCAGACAGCCGCGCTCCTGCAGGTCTTCCAGACCGATCTGCGCGAGAAAATCTTTCTGCCAGCCCGTTTCCTTGTGAGCCAGATAATTCCACTTCGCCGTCAGCGTGCTGCGCGAACGGGCAATCGAGCCCGTCGCCTTCCACGTCATGAAGTCGGCAAGATCGAAGAAATAACCGGCATTCATCCAGGTGCCAGGCAGTTTCTTCTTCAGCCACATCAGCTTTGGTATCTCCATCTCCGGCGACATGAAATGCCCGGAATGATCGAGAACCGCATGGCCGGTTGCCGTGCAGAAATCAGCTTCGTTCAACGCCCTGTGGTCGAGCCAGACGATCGTGTCGAAGCGCCTTTCGCCCCCGGTCGAGACGCTGATCTGTCCACCATCGACATCGCGGACGACGAGCGAGCATGTGCCGTCGAAGCCGATCGCACCGACAGACGCAGGAGCTGCGCCCGATTGTTCCATCGCCTTGCGAACGACGATGCAGACCGCAGACCAGATGTTTTCCGAATCATGTTCGGCATGATTTTCACGCGGCCTATTCATGATGATCGCATGTTCGGCCTTTCCGAGCAGGCGACCGCGGGCATCGAACACACCGGCACGCGCGCTGCCGGTGCCGACATCCACCGCAACCACATGATCATGCATCAAGGGCGAGCCCCATCCAGCTTTTGTTTCTGGATAAGGTGTATCAAATCCGGCATTGCGTCAAATACGCGTTCCGGCGAAAGCCGCTCGAGTTCGGCACGATAACCTGCAAAATTGGCATGTGAGCCGCCGGTAAAGGCAAAGACCGTCATGCCTGCGGCCTTGGCTGCCTCGATCCCGGCAGGGCTGTCTTCGATTACGACGCAGTTCTTCGGATCGACGTGCATTTCGCGGGCCGCATGCAGGAAGAGGTCCGGCGCCGGCTTTCCATTCTTCACCATCGAGGCGCTGAAGATGTTCGGTAGCTTGTCGATAAGGCCGGTGACGGTGAGCGACAGCCTGATGCGCTCGACCTGGCTCGACGAAGCGACGCAGCAAGGGATGTCGAGCGCCTCGATCGTCGCACCTATGCCTTCGATCGGCCTCAGTTCTTTCCTGAATCGCGCATAGAGATTGGTGCGGATGCGCTCGAGAAACTCGCCGCCGGCATACACCTGATATTCGCTCTTCATCGTTTCGATGACGGTCGCGAGGCTCCTGCCGAGGAAGCGCCCATAGACCTCTTCCTCGGTGATCGGCACTCCGAGGTCGTTCATCGCCTCGACGAGCACGCTGACGGAGATCGGCTCGCTATCGACGAGGACACCGTCACAATCGAAAATGACCAGGCGTGTTTCAGAATCAGCCATGAAGACCAACCAGAGTTCGGTTCGGGCGCGTTATCGGCTCGCGCATGCGCAAGCCGGATCAATGGCGGCAGGAATTGCCGCCATGTTGATTTCCTACACTGCAAGCTTGCCCTCGAGATAGAGCTGCAAGGTCGCGCGGGTCCGCTTTTCCCACAGTGTTTTCAGGGCATGCGTAAAACGCTTGCAGAACAATTCGGATTGCGACACCTCGCCGAAAATGTCGTCGAAGACGAGGAACGCCGCCGGGTCGTCCTTTGCCTTCAGCGCGGCGGCATGGAGCCGATCGGCACTAGCATCGTTGAAAACGATCTCCTTGCCGCTGTCGGTCGTGCCCGCGAAGTAACGGCACCAGAGAGCCGAAACCAGCGAAAGGCCGACGACGTCCTTGCCCTGGCGCAGATTGTCGAGCGTGGATGGCAGGATAAATTTCGGCTGACGGTTCGAACCGTCCTGCGCCAGGCGCGGGATCGTGTCGGCGATCTTCGGGTTCAGAAGACGGCGTTCGATCAGCGCGAAATAATCCTTGAGCGAGGTATTCGGCACCGGCGGCACGATCGGGATGATCTCGTCGTTTTCGAGCTTGGCGAGGAAGGCGCGGATCAGAGGCTCTTCCATCGCGTCATGCACGAAATGGATGTCCATCAACGCCGCCGGATACGCGATCGCCGCATGGCCGCCATTGAGGATGCGTATCTTCATATGCTCGTAAGGCGTGACATCCGGCACGAAGGTGACGCCGACTTTATCGAGCGCTGGCCGTCCGGCAGTGAACTTGTCTTCCAGCACCCATTGCTTGAACTCTTCACAATAGACCGGCCAGTTGTCTTCAATACCGAAAGTATCCGTCAGCAAATCGATCTCGCGCTGGCCTGTTGCCGGCGTAATGCGATCGACCATGGCATTCGGGAAGGCGACATTCGCCTTGATCCACACGGCAAACGCCGGATCGGAAAGCTCCGCCATACCCAAGACGGCGTTTCTGGTGACGGCACCGTTATGCGGAATGTTGTCGCAGGACATAACGGTGAAGGGCACGGTGCCCTTCTCCTTGCGTGCCTTGAGACCGGCAACGATAAGGCCGAAAACGGTTTTCGGCTCGGACGGGTTTTTTCCGTCCGCAACAATCGCCGGATGCGATGGATTGAATTTGCCGGACGCGTCGATGAAGTATCCGCCCTCGGTGATCGTCAGCGAGACAATGCGGATTGCAGGATCGGAGAGCTTGGCAACGATGGCTCCGGAATCGCCGACCGGCAGGATGTCGACCATCGGCCCCGTGACACGCGCCGCCGTCTTGTTGTTGTCCTGCTCCACGACCGTCGTCAGGAAGTCCTGCGCGGCAAGCTTCTCGCGCATCGCGGCGTCGGAAGGCAGCATGCCTGCGCCGATGATGGCCCAGTCGTGATCCTGTCCTTGGTTGAAAAGGTCATCGAGGTAGATAGCCTGGTGGGCGCGGTGGAAATTGCCAACGCCGAAGTGCACGATGCCGGCCGTGAGCGACGCTCGGTCATAAGCCGGGATTTCGGCCGTTTTAGCCGCATCGGTAAGCGTTGCCAGCGATAATTTGCACGTCATGTTTCAGTCCTCTTGAGGTCTTGCGGAGCGGATCCGCCGCTCTGCTCTCAGCAAACCGGACGCCTTGACCGGCCTGCATTCTCACCCCGCCCGGCATTTGCCTCAGATGGCGAGACCGCCCTCGTTGAATTTATGGATGCGCGTCTTGTCCGGCGTCAGGTAGACGGTGTCCCCGGCCTTCGCCGGGAAATCGCCGCCACCGCGTGCAGTAATCGAGCCGATACCATCGACGTCGATATGCAGGAACGTGTCGGAGCCGAGATGCTCGGCGACGATGACCCTGCCCTTCCAGTCGCCGCTTTCGGTCGAAAGCAGCACATGCTCCGGACGCACGCCGATCGTATGCGCATTCAGCGCAGCCGCATTCTGACCGGTGATGAAATTCATCTTCGGTGAGCCGATGAAACCGGCAACGAAGAGATTGCGCGGGCTCTTGTAGAGCTCCAGCGGCGAGCCCACCTGCTCGATGTTGCCGCGGTTCAACACGACGATCTTGTCGGCCATTGTCATGGCTTCCACCTGGTCGTGGGTGACGTAAACCATCGTCGTCTTCAGTTGCTGGTGCAGTTCGCTGATTTCGATGCGCATGTTGACGCGAAGTGCGGCATCGAGGTTCGATAACGGCTCGTCGAAGAGGAAGGCCGATGGCTGGCGCACGATGGCGCGACCGATCGCGACACGCTGCCGCTGGCCGCCGGAAAGCTGGCGCGGCTTGCGCTCCAGATAATCCGTCAGGTTCAGGACGCGTGCGGCATCGCTTACCTTCCTGTCGATCTCGGTCTTGTCCATGCCGGCCATCTTCAATGGGAAGGCAATATTGTTGCGCACGCTCATATGCGGATAAAGCGCATAGGATTGGAACACCATCGCAAGCCCGCGCTCGGATGGCGCCTTTTCGGTCGCGTCCTTGCCGTCGATGACGATCTTGCCGCCGGAAACGTCCTCCAGCCCGGCGATCAGCCTGAGCAACGTGGACTTGCCGCAGCCCGACGGGCCGACGAAGACGACGAATTCGCCGTCCTGGATGTCGAGATCGATCGAAGGGATGACCTTGGCTTCGCCGAAGACCTTCGAAACGCTCTGAAGGGTAATGCTGCCCATGTTTCTCTCCCTGATGTCTTATTTCACCGCGCCGAAGGTCAGGCCGCGGACGAGTTGTTTTTGTGAGAACCAGCCGAGGATCAGGATCGGGGCGATTGCCATTGTCGATGCTGCCGAAAGCTTGGCGTAGAACAGACCTTCGGGGCTGGAGTAGGAGGCGATGAATGCCGTCAGCGGCGCGGCTCTCGAGGCGCTGAGGTTCAGCGTCCAGAAGGCTTCGTTCCAGGCCAGTATGATGTTGAGAAGCAGCGTCGAGGCAATGCCCGGTATCGCCATCGGCGTCAGCACGTAGATGATTTCCTTGGCAAGCGATGCACCGTCCATGCGCGCCGCCTCGAGAATTTCGCCAGGGATTTCCTTGAAGTAGGTGTAGAGCATCCAGACGATGATGGGCAAGTTGATCAGCGTCAGCACGATCACCAGCCCCGTCCGGCTGTCGAGCAGGCCGAAATTGCGGAACATCAGGTAGATCGGAATCAGCGCGCCGACCGGCGGCATCATCTTCGTCGACAGCATCCACATCAGCACGTCCTTGGTCCGCTTGGTCGGCGAGAATGCCATGGCCCAGGCGGCAGGGATCGCGATGATCAGGCCGATCAGCGTCGAGCCGAAGGAAATGATCACCGAATTCATGAAGTGGCCGAGATAGTTCGACCGACTCTGCACCTCCGCATAGCTTTCCGTCGTCCAGTGGAAGAACAGGAACTGCGGCGGCGAGGCAATTGCGTCGGCCTCCGACTTGAAGCTCGTAAGAAACGTCCACAGGATCGGGAAGAAGATCAGGATCGCCAGCGTCCAGGCGATCGCCGTCATGATCACCTTGCGTTGAGTTGTAACTTTTCTAGCCATCTCAAGCCTCCAGATTCTTGCCGACAAGGCGGACAAGGAAGATCGCGACGATGTTGGCGAGGATGACCGCAATGATCCCGCCCGCCGAAGCGCCGCCGATATCGAACTGAAGAAGCGCCTGCGCATAGACGAGGTAGGTCAGGTTCGTGCTCTGCGTGCCCGGGCCGCCGTTGGTGGTAACCAGGATTTCGGCAAAGACCGAGAGCAGGAAGATCGTCTGGATCAGGATCACCACCGTGATGGCGCGCGCCATATGCGGCAGAATGATATAGATGAATCTCGATATCGCGCCGGCGCCATCCATTTCGGCAGCTTCCTTCTGCTCCTCGTCCAGCGACTGCAGAGAGGTGAGCAGGATCAGCGTCGCAAACGGCAGCCACTGCCAGGCGACGATCAGAATGATCGAGAACAACGGTGCGTTTGCCAGCCAGTCATAGGGCTGCAGTCCGAGCGCCTTGGCAAGATGCGCAAAGAGCCCGTTGACCGGGTTCATGAACATGTTCTTCCAGACAAGCGCTGCCACCGTCGGCATGACGAAGAACGGCGCAATCACCAGGATGCGCACGATGCCCTGGCCATAGATGTCCTGGTCGAGCAGCAAGGCGAAGGCGATACCGCCGACCACGGTGATGATCAGCACGCCGAGCACCAAAAGCAGCGTATTGGTGAGTGCTGCGAAAAAGGCCGGATCGGACAGGAAGTAGCTGTAGTTCAGAAAGCCGACGAAGCTCTCCATTCCCGGGCTGAGAAGGTTGTAGTTCAACAGTGAGAAGTAGATCGTCATCGCAAGCGGGACGATCATCCACGCGAAGAGAAGCACGACGGACGGTGCGATCATCATTCGCGCTGCGGAGCGGGTGTGTAACGTTGCCATGGCGATGACCGATCCTGTTTCGAGGGGCGTCTGGCTGCAGGGCAGCTAAGAAAAAGGGGCCGCCGACGCTATTCGGGCATTCGGCGGCCCAGAGGGGTGGGAGGTCAACGATCCCACCGTCTCAGGAGGTTATTATTTGATGTAACCAGCCTTGGTCATTTCGCGGGTCGTCAGTTGCTGCGCGCTCTGCAGCGCCTGGTCGACCGAGACCTGGCCGGCGAGAGCCGCGGAGAACTGCTGGCCGACGGCCGTGCCGATGCCCTGGAATTCCGGGATCGCCACAAACTGGACGCCGACATAGGGAACCGGCTTTACGGTCGGCTTGGTCGGGTCAGCCGCATTGATGGAGTCGAGCGTCATCTTCGCGAAAGCCGCAGCCTTCTGGTATTCCGCGTTCTCATAGAGCGAGGTACGCGTGCCGGGAGGTGCGTTCAGCCAGCCTTCCTTCTCGGCGACGAGCTTGGTGTAGTCCTTGCTCGTTGCCCAGGCGACGAACTTCTCAGCTGCTTCGACCTTCTGCGAGCTCGCCGGGATGGCAAGGCTCCAGGCCCACAGCCAGTTGCCACGCTTGCCGAGACCCTTGTCCGGAGCCAGTGCGAAACCGACCTTGTCGGCAACCGTCGATTCCTTCGGGTTGCTGACGAAGGAGGCCGCCACGGTGGCGTCGATCCACATGCCGCACTTGCCGGTCTGGAAGAGCGCCAGGTTTTCGTTGAAGCCGTTGGACGAAGCGCCGGGAGGGCCGGCTTCCTTCATCAGGTCGACGTAGAAGGTGAGCGTGTCCTTCCACTCCGGCTGGTCGAACTGGGGTTTCCAGCTCTCATCGAACCAGCGGGCGCCGAAGGAGTTCGACATCGCCGTCAGGAAGGCCATGTTTTCGCCCCAGCCGGCTTTGCCGCGCAGGCAGATGCCGTAGATTTCCTTGTCCTTGTCGGTGATCTTCTTCGCAGCGTCGGCGATGAAGTCCCAGGTCGGCGCGTCGGGCATCTTCAAACCGGCGGCCTCGAAGAGGTCTTTCCGATACATGACCATCGAGCTTTCACCGTAAAACGGCGCCGCATAGAGCTTGCCGTCTACAGTCAGGCCGCTGCGAATGGCCGGCAGCAGGTCGTCGGCGTCATAGTCGGCGCCCAGGTTGTCGAGCGGCAGGAGCCAGCTCTGCTTTGCCCAGATCGGGACTTCATAAGTGCCGATCGTCAGAACGTCGTACTGGCCGCCCTTGGTCGCGATGTCAGTCGTGACCTTCTGGCGCAGAACGTTCTCTTCGAGGGTAACCCATTCAAGGTCGATGTCGGGATTCTTCGCCTTGAAGTCATCCGTCAGCTTCTGCATCCGGATCATGTCGCCGTTGTTGACGGTCGCGATCGTCAGCGTTTCAGCCGAAGCCATGCCCGCAAACGCCAATGCTGAGCAGGCGCCCAGCAGAATAGTTCTCAATGTCATATCTTCCTCCCAGAAGATGGGTATGAGCATTCGCTTTGCTCGTGAGCAATTACTCACTACAGTGCGTCGAATGTCAATTGGAATCGTTGCTGCAATAGCGAAATGACAAGCTATCCGATTGATTTTAAATATGATTTTTTGCTCAAGACGTGAGCAAAAAATCGGCAGTCTGTTCATCGGTGATCAGGCTATTGATTTGACGGCCAACAATTGCGGCCCTTATCGCCTTGAATTTGCGCTTGCCTTTGGCGACTCCAATGACTGTCGAGGTTTCGCGTGAAGGAATCGAGGCCGACGCGACGCGCTCGTTGATCGGATTATCGAGAAGCCTGCCCTCCTCGTCGAAAATCCAGCCGCAGATTTCGCCGACGGCCCCCTCGCGCATCAGCTCCATCATCTCGTCCTTCTCCAGGAAGCCGTCGACGCAGAGTGGGCCGTCGATGCCCAGTTCGCCAATACCGACGAAGGTCACATCGGCTTGGGCGCTGATCGCAAGCGTGTAGCGCACCAGTTGCTGGCCATGGAGCAATTCACGCTCCTCGGCCGAAGTGACGAGCACCGGCAGCGGCATCGGGAAGTGCCGCGCCTTCACTGCATCCGCCATGCTGAAGATGACATTGTAATAGGCGGCTGAACCGTCCGGCGTGATGTTGCCCGTCAGCGAAACGATGCGATGATTCGGACATTCGATCGTCGGCAGCTGATCGACGGCAGCCTTCAGCGTGCGGCCGGTACCAACGGCGAGCACGATCGGATCCGGCCGCTTGAGCCATCGCTCGATCTCAGCAGCCGCCGCTTCGGCAATGCCGACCGTCCTCGATGAAGACCCCGGATCGCTCGGCACGATCTCGACATGCTTGAGGTCGAATTTCTTGCGCAGCTGGTTGGCGAGCTCGAGGCAGGCAGCAATCGGATGATCGAGCCGCACTTTGATGAGTTTTTCGGCGACGGCCAGCGACACCAGGCGCTGTGCTGATTGCCGCGAGATACCCATCGCAGACGCAATCTCGTCCTGCGTGCGCCCAGCCACGTAATAAAGCCAGCCCGCACGCGCTGCGTCGTCCAGCCGTCCAGGTGTCTCGGTTCTTTTCGCCATCGAGGTCTACCGCGCGTAAAATGGGCCGGCTTTCTGCCGGACGAATATCTTTGAGTCTGTGCCGCGCCAGATCAGAACAAAATTGAGCAAAAGTCGAGTGCATTGAGAAAATGCAACGGCCGTATGGGCGAATATTCGCTCAGGCAAACCAGTTTGTGACGAAGAAGATCGCAGCCTTGATAAGGCCGTAGATCACGCCGCCAACGACAGTCAGTGATATACCGGCCATGACCATTCCAAACGCCGAAAAGAGACCATCCTTGCCCAATATGCCGAAGGAAAACAGGCAGATGGTAAAAGCCGGCAGGATGTTGCCGAGCGGGATCGGCAGCGTCAGGATGACCGCAAGCACCAGGCAGAGAAAGCCCACAAGGTATTCGGCAGGCGGCTCGACGAGGAAAGAAAGCCGCGGCTGCAGCATGCGCTCAGCAAAGGCGAGCCAACGGTGGATGCGCGAGACGATCGCTTCGAAATCCTCGCGCTTCATCGAGCGGCCGGCAATTACCTTCGGTAACCATGGCTTCAGCCCGAATGTCAGCTGCGCTGCAAGAAAGAGTAGCGGCGCGCCGAGGATTGCGGAGGTTCCCGGCGGCGTCGGCACCAGATTGGGAATGGCGAAGACCAGCATGAGCGCACCGGTCGCACGGTCGCCCATCACCTCGAAAAGATCGCCGATCGAAATGCGCTCACGGCTCCTGTCACCCGCAAGCTGCCTCAAGATGGCCGAAAGCCGTCGCCCCCTCGGGCGCGGACTCCTGATAAAACGCCTGCGTGATGTCTCCATTTCCTCGATTGTCATAGCATCCCGGCTCGTCGGCCTGCGACTGATACCATCCCAATGTGAATCTTCTCTGTCGAATGCGCCGCCATCATGGCCGCGCGGGTTCTGGATCACGGCCATTGCATGGCGATTTTTCGCCGGCACCCTTCGCTTGACCCTTAGCAAAAAGCAGCGCTACTGCTCTTGGCAAGGAGAGATTGCGTGCGCATTCTTTTGGTTGAAGACGACAAGATGATTGGGGAAGCGGTGCGCGATCACGTTGCAGCGGCCGGTCACGCGATCGACTGGATGTGTACGATCGGCGATGCTGAGGCCGCTGCAGGCTCCGTGGACTACGGTCTGATCCTGCTTGATCTGCAGCTTCCCGACGGCAGAGGGATCGATTTCCTGAAACGGTTGCGTGACGACGGTATGGCAATGCCGGTAATAATTCTCACTGCGCGCGACCAGATTTCCGATCGCATCGAAGGCCTGAACGCCGGCGCCGACGACTACCTCGTCAAGCCGTTCGATCTCGGAGAATTGCAGGCCCGCATCATGGCTGTCGCGCGCCGCTACGACGCCAATCCAAGGACTATCATCCGCATTGCCGATATCGAGATCGACCGGCCGCAGCACAGGCTTGCCATCGCTGGCGAGCCGGTCGTGCTGACCAGCCGCGAATGGGCCGTGCTCGATCTGCTCATCGCCCGTCCGGGCGCAATCGTGCCGAAGGACCGGATCGAGGAAGCCCTTTATGCCTTCGGCTCGGAGATCGAAAGCAATACGGTTGAGGTCTATGTCAGCCGGCTGCGCAAGAAGATCGGTCGCGACAGGATCAAGACCGCCCGCGGCATCGGCTACACGCTGGCGGAAGCATGAGACGCGAACCGAGCATCACGCGCCGGCTCATTCTGGCGCTCACAAGTGCTATGGTCATCTTCTGGCTCGCCGCGATCGGGCTCGGCATCCAGGTGATGCAGCACGAATTCGACGAGCTTTTCGACAGCGCCCAGCAGGAGACGGCCCAGCGCCTTTTGGCGCTGATCGTCGACGACCTGAACCAGCGCGCCGAAACAGACCCTTCCGGCGTCGCAATTTTGAATACGCCAGCCAGCCGCGAATATCTGACCTATCAACTACGCGACAAGTTCGGAAACGTCGTTCTTCGCTCCGATGACGCTTCGCCTGAACCTTTCGATGCGCCACTCGCCCGTGGTTTTCACAACAACGATCGCCAGCGCATCTATACCGAAGCGACCGCTGACGGCGCCCTGTTCATGCAGGTCGCCGATCGCCTCGGCAATCGTCGCGAAGCCGTGCGCGAAAGCGCCGTCACGCTGCTGCTTCCACTGATCGTGCTGATCCCGGCGAGTATCTTCGCCATCTGGCTCATCCTTGGCCGGGCGCTGAAGCCGATCGAAACGCTACGCCGGGACATCGCCACCAAGGACAGCGGCAATATGGCGGCCATTGAAGGCGACGAGCTGCCGAAAGAAATCAAGCCGATCGCTCGCTCGGTCAATCTTCTGCTCGCCCGTCTCCGGTCGGCGCTCGAAGCGGAACGCGAATTTACCGCTAACAGCGCTCACGAGCTCCGCACGCCGATTGCCGGCGCGCTGGCACAGACCCAGCGCTTGGCCGAAGAACTGTCGGCCGGTGCCGCCAGGACGCGGGCGCGGCAGGTCGAAAGCTCGCTCGTCGATCTCGGCCGCCTAGCCGAAAAACTGCTGCAGCTTTCACGCGCCGAAGCCGGCATCGGTGCCAGCGACAAAGCCGCCGACCTCAGCAAGGTGCTGGAGATGATCGTCAGCGACTACGAGCGCGACAGCCGCACCAAGGGGCGCGTCAACTATGTGCCCGACGCCGGAGCAAAGCTTGTCCGTTATGCAGACATGGATGCCTTCGGCATCGTCATGCGCAACCTCATCGAAAACGCGCTGCTTCATGGCGACCAGGATCGGCCCGCCAAGGTCAGCCTGGATAAGGCCGGGACCATCCGTGTCGTCAATGGCGGCCCTGCGATCCCGGAAGCCGATCTTGCTGGCCTCAAGAAACGCTTCCGGCGCGGCACGACCAGCGCATCCGGTTCCGGCCTGGGCCTTGCGATCGCCGACCGCATCGTCTCACAGATGGGCGGCACGCTGGAACTCCTCTCCCCGGCAAGCGACGAGACTTCCGGCTTCGAGGCGAAGGTGAACCTGCCGGCATAGGACTTGCAAATCCACCCGAAGGGTGCGAGCAGACGCGGAAACTTTCGAGGCAGACAAGCATGATCATCTCACTCGACATCGGCGGTTCGGCGATCAAAGGCGGTATCGCACGCTCGGAAACGGATATCGTTCCTATGGGTCGCCGTCCGACGCCCAAGGATGATTTTGCTGATTTCGCCGAGACGATCCGCAGCTTCATAGCAGAGACCAGCGAAACACCTTCGTGCCTTGCCTTCTCAATTGCCGGCGTCGTCGATCCGGACACGCAACGGCTGACATGCGCCAACATTCCGTGCATTCACAACCGCAGCCTTGCGGCTGATCTGGAGGCCGAACTTGGCTTTCCGGTCCTGATTGCCAACGACGCCGATTGCTTCACCATGGCCGAAGCTGAACTTGGCGCCGGGCGCGGCCACCGCATCGTCTTCGGCGCGATCCTCGGCACTGGCGTCGGCGGCGGGCTCGTTTCCGACGGCAGGCTCGTCAACGCCTCGGGCGGTTTTGCCGGCGAATGGGGTCACGGCCCGATCCTCGCCTGCGAAGCCGGCAATCCCCCCGTGAAAATCCCAGCCCTTCCCTGCGGCTGCGGCCAAAAGGGCTGCGTCGATACAGTCGGCGGCGCCCGCGGCCTCGAGCGGCTTCACAAGACGCTGCACGACCTCGACTTCCCCAGCGAGGAAATCATCGCGCAATGGCAACGGGGTGAGGAAAAGGCGACGAGCACGATCGACGTCTATACCGATCTCGTCGCCTCGCCCTTGGCACTCACCGTCAATATCACCGGCGCGACCATCGTCCCGGTCGGCGGCGGACTTTCCAATGTCGAGCCGCTGCTTGCCGAACTCGACAAGGCCGTAAGAGGCCGCACGCTGCGCAGGTTCGACCGGCCGCTGATCGTGCGCAGCGAATGCCGTTTAGAGCCGGGCCTCATCGGCGCGGCTCTTCTGGGCCTGAAAGCGGAAGCGGCTTGAGAGCATTTTTTCGAGTGGGTTGATTGGAAAATGAAAATGGCGGGGATTTCACCCGCCATTTTCACTCTGCTGCCAATGCCGGCGGATGATGGTCATCCGCCTCTTCCTGGTTGGCATTGGCATATTCGCTCTCCGTGTCCTTCGTCTTCGGCTCGCGGCCGAAGAAGAGGGCATAACCCGCTGGTAGCACGAGGATGGTCAGCACGGTCGCAACCAGAATGCCGCCCATCATCGCGTAGGCGAGCGGACCCCAGAAGACACCGCGGGAGATCGGGATAAGGGCGAGAACTGCCGTCAGCGCCGTCAGCATGATCGGCCGGAAACGGCGCACGGCCGCACCCACGATCGCCTCCTGCCGGGCCATGCCCGCCTTGATATCCTGGTCGATCTGATCGACGAGGATGATCGAGTTGCGGATGATGATGCCAAGCAGCGCAATCACGCCGAGGATCGCGACGAAGCCGAAGGGCGCGCCGCTGATCAGCAGTGCGGCAGAGGCACCGATGATGCCGAGCGGGCCGGTCGCGAGCACCAGCATCGCCTTGCCGAAATGCTGCAGCTGCGCCATCAGCAGCAGGACGATGACGACGAGCATGATCGGCGCCTTGGCGGCGATCGAAGCCTGACTTTCAGCCGCATCTTCCGCACCGCCCTGGATTTCGATCTTGTAGCCGGCAGGCAGGCTGTCACGCAGGCCCTGCATATCGGCATACATCTTCATCGCCACGTCGTTCGGCTGGATGCCATCTGGCAGCGTCCCGCGGACGGTGATCGTCGGCAGGCGGTCACGCCGCCATTCGACGCCTTGTTCCATGACGGGGACGACCTTGGCGACCTGCGAGACCGGAACAAAACCTCCGAAGTCGGTCGGGACATAGACCGAATTGACGGCCGACAGCAGCGAACGGCTGGAATCCGGCTCCCGGGCCACGATCGAGACCGTCTCTTCGCCGTCGCGGAAGTCGTCAAGCGACGTGCCGGACACGGCGGTCTGCAGCGTCTCGCGGACGCGCTGCGAAGTGACGCCGAGGGCGCGGGCACGGTCCTGGTCGATCACCAGCTTCATGGCCGGCACCGGCTCCAGCCAATCGTCGTGGACGGCGCCGAGCTGCGGATTTTCGGCAAACTTCGCCTTCACCTGATCGGCGATATGGCGGACCTCCTGGCGATCCGGTCCCATGACGCGCATTTGCACGGGCCAGCCCGTCGGCGGACCGAGGAAGAGACGGTCGACCTTGCCGCGGATCGACGGAAAATCGTCCGCAAGGATGCTACGCAGCTTGACGATCAGCCGCTCGCGAGCAGGTTCGTCATTTGCGATGATCAGGAGCTGCGCGAAGTTTGGATTGCGAAGCTGCTGGTCGAGCGGCAAGAAGAAGCGCGGTGCGCCCTCGCCGATATAGGTGGCGATGAACTTCTTGTCCTTGTCATCCATCATCTTGGCTTCGAGCATCTTTGCCTGCGTCTCGACTTCCCTGATGCTGGTGCCTTCCGGCAGCCAGAGATCGACGAGAATTTCCGGACGCGAGGATTGCGGGAAGAAGTTCTGCGGAATGAACTGGAACGCCCAGAGACTCGTCGCAAAGGTGAAGAGCGTGGCAGCCAGCACGATGATGCGATGGCGCACAGCCCATGCGACAGTGGTACGCAGGCGGCGGTAAAAGCGCGTGTCGAAGACATCATGATGCTCGCCGGCGTGCTTGCGCTGCTTGAGGATCATGTAACCCAGCCACGGCGTGAAATAGACCGCGACGAACCACGAGACGACGAGCGCGATGCCGACCACATAGAAGAGCGAGCGCACATATTCGCCGGCCGTCGATTCTGCAAAGCCGACGGGAATGAAGCCTGCCGTGGTGATCAGCGTACCGGTCAGCATCGGAAAGGCGGTCGAGGAATAGGCGAAGCTCGCCGCCTCGATCTTCACGAGGCCCTCTTCCAGTTTTCGTTCCATCATTTCGACGACGATCATCGCATCGTCGACCAAAAGTCCAAGCGCAATAATGAGCGCGCCGAGCGAGATGCGCTGCAGGTCGATGCCGAGTTCGTACATGATGGCGAAGGTCGCAGCCAGCACAAGCGGAATCGCTATCGCGATGACAAGGCCCGATCGCCAGCCGATCGATAGGAACGAGACGATCAGCACGATGATAAGCGCTTCGCCAAGCGCATGCATGAATTCGCTGATGGCGTCGGTCACGACATCCGGCTGATTGGATATCTGGTCGACGGAAACGCCGTAGGGAAGAGATTCATCGAAGCGCTGATAGGTCGCTTCGACATCCTTGCCGACATCAGTGACCTTGAAGCCTTTGGCCATGACCACGCCGACCTGCACGCTTTCGTGCCCGTTGAAACGGTATTTGCGTTGATAGGGGTCTTCGAGCCCGGAGGTAACGGTGGCAATATCACCGAGACGCGTCACCTGGTTGCCGGAACGCAGGCGTAGTTCGCGAATATCCTCGGCCTTCTTCACATCGCCTTCGACGGAAATACGCACCGAACGCAGCCCGGTATCGACAGAGCCGGCAGGATCGACTGTGTTCTGGCCTTTGATGGCATTTTGCAGGTCGAGGATCGTAAGCCCTCGTTCGGCAAGCGCCTTGGAGGAAACGTCGATGTAGATCTTTTCCGGCTGGTCACCGATGATGACGGCCTTCTCGACGCCCCGCGTCGAAAGCAGCATGTCGCGCGCCTGGATCGCGAATTTCTTCAGTTCCGGATAAGAGTAGCCGTCGCCGCTGATCGAATGAAGTGTGATGAAGGTATCGCCGAATTCGTCATTGAAATAGGGCCCGAGCAGGCCTTCCGGCAGCTCGTTCGAAATATCGCCGACCTTCTTGCGCACCTGATAGAAGGCATCCGCCACTTCCGCGGAGTTCGTGTCGCCCTTGACCTGCAGCGTAATGATCGCGCTGCCGGCACGGGTGTAAGAGCGAACGAAATCGAGGTGCGGCGTTTCCTGCAGCTTGCGCTCGATCTTGTTGACGACCTGATCCTCCATTTCCTGGATCGAGGCGCCCGGCCACATAGCTTGCACGACCATGACACGGAAGGTGAAATCCGGATCTTCCTTCTGCCCCATGCGCATCAGTCCGAGCGCACCGGTGATGATGATCAAACCGAAGAGGAAGCGTGCAATGCTGGGATGACCGATTGCCCAGCGCGACAGATTGAAAGAGCGTTTCTCGGTGGTCGAGTTGTCCATGACAGTATTCCCTCTCCTGGACAGCAATTATTGAACGGTGCCGGCGGGCTCAGCGGAAGCCGACTGATCGCCCGGCACCGAGACCTTCAGGTTCTCGGTCATGAACTGCGTTCCGGCAGCAACAACGAGATCCCCGCTCTTCAGGCCATCGGTGACGTTGACGCCGTCGCCGGTGAAATCACCGACGTGGATTTGGCGCGCGTGCACGGTTGCCGCGCCGCGGTCGACGACCCAGACGATCTTCTTCCCATCCTTCTCGGCAAGCGCGCTCAACGGCACCGCGACATAGGGATCGGAATTCGTAACATCCGCCTCGATCGTCGCCGTCATACCGAGCAGAACACGCTGATCATTTGGCAGGCTGACGCGGACGGAAAAGGTCCGGGACTGCTGATCGGCGCTGCCTGAAACTTCGCGCACCTTGCCGTCGAGCACCAGCTTGTCATCCGACCAGAAGGTTGCCTTCACCGTCTTGCCCGGCTTGAATTCGGCAATATCGTTTTCCGACACCGCGATCTGAACTTCCTTCTCGCCATCGATGGCAACGGCGACGACAGGCGCACCGGAGGCGATGACCTGACCCGTATCCGCACTGACTGCGGTCACGATGCCGTTCTGATCGGCCTTCAGATCCGTGTAACTTACCTGGTTCTTCGCCTGATCTAGAGATGAGATCGCAGCATCGCGCGTCGAAACAGCTTGGTCATAGGAAAGCGAAGCCTGCTCGAGCTGCGATTTCGGCGTGGCATTCTTGTCGAAGAGCTGCCCGGCACGCTTGTTGGCGAGATCTGCCGTCTGCACGCCCTTCTCGGCCGCCGCCAAGTTGGCTTCAGCCGTCTTCACCGCGAGCTGATAATCCGTGGAGTCGATGCGCGCGAGCACATCCCCAGGCTTCACCCGATCGCCGATATTGACGAGCCGCTCCGTGATCTTGCCCGCAACACGGAACCCGAGATTCATCTCGATGCGTGCTTTTACAGCCCCGGAATAGTCGAGGGCGCGCGTTTCGCCGGCCATGGCAATCTCCACGACCTTGACGGGGCGGACGATTTCCTTCGTCTCTGCCTTCTCCGCCTCGCTGCAGCCGGCAAGGCCGAGGCTGATGATGCCGACAAACGCGAAGCTGAAAACGGACGGCAGATTGCGTGTCTTGAGCGAAACCATCTTCGCACTCCTGATCGTTTCGTGTGTTTCTGACGGCCTGGCCATGCTGTTATTTCAATGCCTTGATCGAATACTCGATGAGTTCGTCAACCGTCGCGCGGTTGGTCTTGGCAAGACATTGCGCCACCATCTGCGGGTGGCAGAGCGTCACGGTGGCCGCACCGAAGCAGCGTGAAGCAACATCGGCATCTTGCTCGGCGAATTCCCCGGCTGCGATCCCTTCGCGGATCACGCCGGCGATCAGTTCATGAATGCTGTCGATATGGCGTTCGATGACATGCCAGTCGCGTTCGATTGCGACGACGACCATCTCGTGCACCTTCTGTTCATCAAGCATGGTGTCGAGCGTCATCTGATACTGGCCATACACAAATCGTCGCAGGCGCTCCGAGGCGTTGATCGGCAGGTGACAGATGTCGTAGGCCTGCTTGTAACTGGCAGCCAGCATGCGGCCGCAGATCGCCTGGTGGATTTCCACTTTCGAGGCGAAGAAGCGGTAGATATTGGCCGGCGACATGCCGAGGTCACGCGCCACATCGGCAACCGTCGTTTTGCCGTAGCCATAGTGGCGGAACAGCCGCTCTGCCGCATCCAGAATGCGCGTCACATTTTCCTGGCGGGTACTGTCCAGCATGTTTTCTGAGGTGTCATTCATGCGTTTTCAGAAGCCTTACTTACGACTGACGAATTTTGAATTTCGTCAGTCGTAAAACATCAGGCATCATTTGTCAAGATTCTGCCCCCGCCAAAAAAATGCCGCGGCATCGGCTCGCGGCATTTAAATTCAATCATTGCGGAAATCAGTCCAACTTGACGTCGAGTGTGATCGGCACGGCGGAAAGCGCCTTGGAAACCGGGCACCCCGCCTTCGCCTTGTTGGCGAGCTCAGTGAACGCCGCTTGGTCGGCGCCGGGAACCTTGCCGGTCAGCGACAAATGGATTGCGGTGATCGCGAAGCCACCTTCGACGCTCTCGAGCGTTACCTTTGCCGTAGTCTCCATGTCTTCGGCCGTAAGCCCCGCATCGCTGAGAATCAACGATAGCGCCATGGTGAAGCAGCCGGCATGAGCCGCGCCGATCAGTTCTTCCGGATTGGTGCCTGGAATACCTTCGAAGCGGCTCGAAAAACCATAGGGATACTCCTTCAACGCGCCGCTCTGTGTCGATATCCGTCCCTTGCCGTCCCTGAGGCCGCCGGACCATTGAGCCGAACCTGTACGATTGATCTGCATGCCGTCCTCCTGTTTCGATTGGACTCATCCGGAAAGGACTTGTGCCGCTTCCCGCCGCAGAGAGGCCAAAGCCTCCCCAAACGGCAATATAAGGCTCTATCCGCAGAAGACGACAGCTTGTCCCGAAGAAGACCTGCGGCCGCCTGACCGCGCGATAAATCATCATACCAGGAAATTGCCTTTGTATGATGATTGCAGTATAGGATTGTGCACATGCGCCGAGGAGGCGTCGCATAGCAAACCGAATTTCCAGTAGGATCCGGTTTGCTTCGCAGGCGAGAGGCGGAGAGGTCAGTGGGCTCCATCGAGCAGCAGGGTGAGGGCGAAAACCCGCGCGCCGAGCGCCGCCCGCGCGTGCGCCGAAACGTCACGGCCTCGATCGCGCAGGATATCTGTTCCGACCGTTATCCGGCAGGCCTGCCGCTGCCGCGCGAAAACGACCTCTGCGAAATCTACGGCGTCAGCCGCACCGTCGTTCGCGAATCCCTGAAAATCCTGGAATCCAAAGGCCTCGTGCGCGGCAAGCCGCGTATCGGCACGACCGTCTGTGACAAGGACGACTGGAACATCCTCGATGCCGATGTGCTCGAATGGATGGGACCGCATATCGAGGATTCCGACCTGCTCGGCTGCATCCTCGAAGCCCGGCGCACCATCGAGCCTGCGGCCGCCGAATACGCAGCCGCACGCGCAACGGCGCAGGAGATTGCCGATCTCGACAGCGCCTGGCGACAGATGCGCGATTGCGCCAACGATCCGGAAAGCTTCACCGATGCCGACATCATGTTCCATTCGGTGCTGCTAACCGCGAGCCACAACCAGGTGTTCCGGCGGCTTTCGAGCGCCATTCACGCTGCGGTGAAATATGCCCTGCACGCCTCGAATGTCGCGGTTAAAAACCGCGAGGACGCAGTTGCCGTTCACGGCGAACTGGTCGAGGCACTCAGGATGCGTGACCGTAAAAGGGCACGCGAATGCGCCAACCGGATGCTGGATCTTGCGGTGCGCGATCTTGCCGCCGTCAAGAAAGCGGCCAACAGAACCAAATCATGACTGAAAATGGCGGCCGAGCCCCGTAGAGCAACACGAGAAGAATGAGGCCTGAACCCATGAAGATCACGAAACTGACCACCTATATCGTTCCGCCGCGCTGGCTGTTTTTGAAGGTCGAGACCGATGAGGGCGTGGTCGGCTGGGGCGAGCCGGTGGTCGAGGGCCGGGCTCTGACCGTGGAAGCCTGCGTGCACGAGCTTGCCGACTACCTGATCGGCAAGGATCCATTCCTCATCGAGGACCACTGGAACGTCATGTATCGCGGCGGCTTCTACCGCGGCGGCGCCATCCACATGAGCGCGCTTTCCGGCATCGACCAGGCGCTCTGGGACATCAAGGGCAAGGCCCTTGGCCAGCCGATCCATTCGCTGCTCGGCGGCCAGGTGCGCGACCGGATCAAGGTCTACAGCTGGATCGGCGGCGACCGCCCGTCGGACGTCGCGCGCAACGCCAAGGAGGTCGTCGCGCGCGGCTTCAAGGCGATCAAGCTCAACGGCTGCGAGGAAATGCAGATCGTCGACACCAACGAGAAGGTCGAAAAGGCCGTCGAGACCATCGCCACCATCCGCGAGGCGATCGGCCCGCATATCGGCATCGGCGTCGATTTCCACGGCCGTGTCCACAAGCCGATGGCAAAGGTTCTGGCCAAGGAACTCGAGCCCTACAAGCTGATGTTCATCGAAGAGCCAGTGCTTTCCGAAAACAGGGAAGCGCTGAAGGAGATCGCCAATCATTGCTCCACGCCGATCGCGTTGGGCGAGCGGCTCTACTCGCGCTGGGATTTCAAGTCGGTGCTTTCCGACGGCTATGTCGACATCCTCCAACCGGACCTTTCGCATGCCGGCGGCATCACCGAGTGCCGCAAGATCGCGGCGATGGCGGAAGCCTATGATGTGGCGCTTGCCCCGCATTGCCCGCTCGGGCCGATCGCGCTTGCCGCATGCCTGCAGGTCGATGCGGTTTCCTACAACGCCTTCATCCAGGAACAGAGCCTCGGCATTCACTACAACCAGGGCAACGATATCCTCGACTACATCTCCAACAAGGACGTCTTCAAGTACGCCGACGGCTTTGTCAGCATTCCCCAAGGGCCGGGTCTCGGTGTCGAGGTCGATGAGGCCTATGTCATCGAGCGCGCCAAGCAGGGCCACCGCTGGCGCAATCCCATCTGGCGTCATGCCGACGGCAGCTTCGCCGAGTGGTGAGAACCAACAAGGGTCGCGTCGAGCGGCCCTTTTTGTTGCACCGTGTAGGAGGCAGCGCGCGCCATCCGTCATAGTGAAAGCTCACAGGAGGAGATTTCAAATGACCAGAGCAATCGCAGTGATCGTCGCACGCATTATCTTCAGCTTCATCTTCTTCATGGCGGCTGGCTTCAAGTTTGCCGACATGGGCGCCACGTCAACCTATATCGCCTCCGCCGGTTTTCCGATGGCCGGCTTCCTGGCATGGGTCGCGGCCTTCTTCGAGATGGCTTTGGCGCTAGCCTTGATAACAGGTGTCTTCTTTACGGAGGCAAGCCTGCTTGCCGGCACTTATGTCGTCTTCCTGGCATTCGCCTTTCATGGCCCGTCACGCTGGACGGATAACCAGGCGGAATTCGGCTTCTTTATCGACCACTTCAGCTTCCTCGCGGGACTTCTATTTGCCGCCGTGCACGGGCCGGAGAAGTGGGCGATCCGCCGCAGCCTGGTGAGGCTTTAGGGCCGCCAGCGAGATAACTTCGCCCCCGCGCCGGAACCATGCCCCCCATTCGAACATTGCCCTAACGCAAAACCGAACGAGGGATTGGGAAAATGGAACTTCAGGGAAGAACTGCACTGGTCACCGGCGCGGGTTCCGGCATCGGAAAGGCGACCGCTCTGAAGCTCGCCGCAGAAGGCGCCAGGGTTGCCGTTTTGAGCCGCACCGGCCGCGAGGCGAAACAAACCCGCGACGAAATCCGCTCCGCAGGCGGGGAGGCGATCTCGCTGACGGCCGACACCAGCGACGAGGGCCTGATGCGCGACGCAATTGCAACGCTTCTCGGCAAGTTCGGAGGCATCGACATCGTCGTTGCCAATGCCGGCATCAATGGCGTCTGGGCGCCGATCGACGACCTGAAGCCGGAGGAGTGGGACAAGACCATGGCCGTCAACCTGCGCGGTACCTACCTCACCCTCCATCTCACCGTCCCGCATATGAAATCGAACGGCGGCTCCATCATCGTCGTCTCCTCGATCAACGGCACGCGGACCTTCACGACGCCTGGCGCGACCGCCTATACCGTCACGAAGGCCGGCCAGGTGGCGATGGTGCAGCAGCTGGCACTGGAACTCGGCAAGCACGGAATCCGCGTCAATGCCGTCTGCCCGGGCGCCATCGACACCAATATCAGCGACAATACCCGAAGCCGTCACCGCGAGGAGACGGAAATCCCGGTCGTCTGGCCGGAAGGCGAAATTCCGATCAGCGGCGGCGAGGCAGGGCATAGCGCGGATGTCGCCGAAGCCATCCTCTTTCTTGCGACAGAGCGCTCGCGTCACATCACCGGCACACCGATCTGGATCGATGGCGGCCAAGGCCTGCTGCGCTAGGGTCAGCCGCCGAGCCGCGCAGTTTCCAGCGTGTAAAGCTGCTGCGGCCGCTTGACGCCGCGCAGCGCATAACGGCCGATGCAGGCGAGGCCGCTGCGCTGAGCCTCAGGAATAGCAGCTGCAAAATCCGATGACATCAGTACGTTGAGATCGACCGACCGGCATATCGACGCGATGCGGCTGACCTCGTTGACCGCCGGACCAATGACCGTGAAGTCCAGCCGTTCCTGGCTGCCGATATTGCCGTAGAAGACATCGCCGATATGCAGGCCGAGATAGACGTCGGTCGTCGGCCTGCCATCGGCGGCGCGCTCTTGATTGAGCGTCGAAAGCCTCTTGCGCAACAGACCTTCGGCACGCAATGCCGCGCGGCACGCTTCGGATTGCTCCTCATCCTTGAAAATCGCAAGCACACCGTCGCCGATGAGCTTCAACACGTCGCCACCTGCCTCATGGATCGCGGAAATCACCACTTCGCTATATGCGTTGAGCAGCGGCAGAATTTCTTCCGGCGGCGCGCTATCCGATATCTTGGTGTAATTCAGAAGATCCGAAAACCAGAGTGCCGCCGAAATTCGCTCGGACTTGCCGCGCGTGATCTTGCCCTCCAGCACCTGCTTCGCTGCATCCTCGCCTAGATAGACCTCGGCGATCGTCCGCGCGATGCGGCCGAGCGCGATGCACTTGATTGCCAGCGCCAGGACCGGCACCAGCTTGCGCAGGATGGCAAGGTCGTGGTCGCAAAAGCCTTGCGGATGCCGGGTCGTAAAATGCGAGAAAAAGCAATCCATCTCGCCGATCGTACCAGCTTTGGCGAAGCGATGTACCATGGCGACGAAATCGGTGTGGCCCGCTTCGGCCATCTCGTCGAGCATGACGAAATCCGTCGGGTCGCCGAAGCCGATGCGGCGGCGCACCTCGCTCTCTTTGCCGGACCAGAGATAGTAGAAGGCCGAACGTTGCCAGTTATCCCGCGCACTGCCTTCGCCGGTCGGACCGTATTCGAATTCGGTCTCTATATCCTCCTGGCTGTCCCACCGGAAGGCACGGCCCTCATGCACCGGGTGCAGTGTATCCATAAGCGCCATGCCGCGATCGAGCGGCAGGCCGAATTCGCGGCAGGAAATGCAAAAGCCGGTCAGCAGCTCGACTTCGGAGGCACCCTTCAGTCCCTGTTCCGTCAGCCATGCGGCCACCGTTCCGACGTCGCTATATTCCATGTCGCCGATCCTCACTGTTGAAACCTGTACCCCGATTTCGCCGGCAAGGGAAAGACAAACTCAGCCGGGTACGGGCATATTGTAAGGTGTTACGATTTCGACGGTCGACAGCGAAGGCGCCGCGGGATGGCCCGAAAGCTGGCGGCCGATGATGGTCCGGAAGGCAGAGCGGGCGTCCATGCGCAAGTCGTGATGCAGCACGAAGCCGATCTTATGCGCAGCAAGCAGAGCCCGGTTATCGGCATCGAGATCATGAGCGACGAAGATCAGGATCCGCCGCTGCATCGCCTCGAAGGCCGCCAGAACCGCCTTGTTACCGCCGCCGATCGAATAGACGGCATTGATCGCCGGATCGTCTGCGATGGCGCGTGCCGTCTGCGTACCGGTCGCCGCATCGGTTCCGTGTCCCTCGCTGATTTCTGTAATGCCGATCTGCGGATAGCGGTCCCGGATGAGGCGGCGAAAGCCGATTTCCCGCTCTTCTTCGCCACGAAAGCGGCCGCTCGACAACGTCACCAGCACCTGGCCGGGGGCGCCGGAAAAGCGCTCGCCAATCAGATAGGCAGCCGTCTCTCCCGCTGCCCGGTTGTCCGCGCCCGCGTAAGCGGCGCGCAGCGAATTCGGCAGGTCCGTCACCAATGTGACAACGGGAATGCCCGCTTCGTCCGCGCGCGCTACGGCCGCGACGATCTCGGGGACATCGGGCGCCTTCAGCACGATCCCATGCGTTCCGCGAAGCCGAATGCGGTCGAGAAGCAGGACCAGCTCGGCCGGCTTCATCACCTCGGCAAAATGGAAGCGGCAGCGGAAAACCGTCGGCAGGAACGTCGCAACCTCGGCCTCGAACGCCGCCCGCACGGCAGTGCTGAAACGGTCCGGCGTCTCCATGACGATATCGATCGCGAACTTTCGTCCCGCGGTCTCCGCGCCGGTCTGCTGCTTCTCGAGTTCAACGATGGCAGCCCTGACACGCATCTCGGTCTGGCGCCGTACGCCGCCTCGTCCATTCAAGACGCGATCGACCGTTGCGGTGCTCAACCCCGCTTGAAAGGCAATATCCTTGACGAGGAATATATGCGCCATGCCCATACTGATGGTTTTTTGATGGATTTCTGATCTATAACACGCTCATCCTCGGCGTATAGTGCCATCATCAGAGATGGAGGAGCCGCCTGATGAAAACCGATAACCCACAGAAACTCCGTGCCGATCGCGTCTGGCTGACCGAGGATGCCTGCGATCTCGGCGATTTTCGTGCACTCGCCGAGAAGACCACGTTGCTCGCCGACTATCCGACGGCCGACAGGATCGACAAGAACGTGCTGATCTACGAGAGCCGCAAGGTTACCGCCGCGATCGCCGATCCGCATGGCCGCCGCGCCGTTCTCGCCGAGATATGCGAAGCTTTCGGCGAAGGTCCGGGCGTGGTCGTCTTCAAGCACGCCTATGAGGACACGAGCGTTATTGATCGGGCCAGCAGGATCTTCGATGACCTTATCGAGGGGCAGCATCGCACCTCGACCGGCGGCGGCGACCATTTCGCCAAGCCCGGCGCCAATGACCGCATCTGGAATTCGCTGGAAAAGCATTGCCTCGCTGATCCGGCAAATTTCGCTAAATATTACGGCAATGCCATTGTCGCCATCGCCAGCGAAGCCTGGCTCGGACCGTGCTACCAGATGACGGCCCAGGTCAACCGCGTAAACCCGGGCGGTGCAGCGCAATCCGCCCACCGCGACTACCACCTCGGCTTCCAGGCTTCGAAAGTAATCGAGCAGTTCCCGGCGCATGTGCACCGGCTTTCTCCAGTCCTGACGTTGCAGGGCGCGGTCGCGCATTGCGACATGCCGCTCGAAAGCGGGCCGACGCTCTTCCTGCCACACAGCCAGACCTATGTACCCGGCTACCTCGCGTTGAAACGGCAGGAGTTCAAGGACTATTTCGAGGAAAACCACGTCCAGCTGCCGCTCGAAAAGGGCGATGTGGTCTTCTTCAATCCCGCCCTTTTCCATGCCGCCGGCACCAACCGCTCGGCAAATATCAGGCGTGTCGCCAATCTTCTGCAGGTGTCGTCCGCCTTCGGCCGCGCGATGGAAACGGTAAACCGTGAACGGATGAGCGCGAAGTTGTTCCCGGCTCTAAAGGCGCTGAAGGGCAGGCTCTCCGACGCAGAAATCGCGAATGCCGTCGCCGCTTGCGCCGAGGGATACTCCTTCCCCACCAATCTTGACCGCGACCCGCCCCTCGGCGGCCTTGCCCCGAAGACGCAATCGCAGCTCATGCATGAGGCGTTGAGGCAAGGCTGGAGCGACCAGGCATTGGTGACGGCGCTGGCCGAACAGGCGGAGAGGAAGTTGAGCTAGGGAGGTTAGGCTGGAGCAAGCCGACCCTTCATCCGATCCTCCGGGCAAACCATCGCCGCCACACGTTTCTTCTGCCCACCGAGGAGAAGGTGCCGGCAGACGGATGAGGGGCGAGCGTCCGCACTGACAGCAAACGAGCCCTCGCCCAACGGGGGGCCATTCGCATATCATCGCCACACATCAAGGGAGGAACCATATGACCACCGACCATGGCCGTCTCGACGGCAAGATCGCGATCGTCACCGGCGGCACGCAGGGGCTCGGCGCGACGATCGCCCGGCTCTTTGCGGAACGCGGCGCAAAAGGCATCGTTATCTGCGGCCGCAATGAACAGAAGGGCAAGGCGAAAGCGGAGGAGATCTCGTCGAGAACCGGCTCCAAGGTCGTCTATGTCAAAGCCGATCTCGGCAAGGTCGAGGACGCGCGCAATGTCGTCCATGTCTGCGACCAGACCTTCGGCCGCGTCGATGCGCTGGTGAACGCAGCGGCGATTACCGATCGCGGAACGGTCCTCGATACAAGCCCGGAACTCTTCGACGCCATGTTCGCCGTCAATGTCCGCGCGCCATTCTTTCTGATGCAGGAAACCGTCAAGGTCATGCGTCGCGAGAAAATCGAGGGCACGATCGTCAATATCGGCTCGATGTCTGCCAAGGCCGGCCAGCCCTTTATCGCCGCCTATTGCGCATCGAAGGGTGCGCTGGAAACATTGACGAAGAACACGGCCTATGCGCTGCTTCGAAACCATATCCGCGTCAACGGTCTCAATATCGGCTGGATGGCGTCTGAGGGCGAGGACCGCATCCAGAGAGAATATCACGACGCGTCCGACGACTGGCTGGCGAAGGCCGCGGCAAGCCAGCCCTTCGGCCGCCTCGTCGATCCGGAAGAAGTTGCCCGCGCCTGCGCCTATCTCTCGTCTGCCGAATCCGGCCTGATGACTGGCTCGGTCATCTGCTTCGACCAGTCGATATGGGGCGCATATGACGGATCACCGCATCCGGCGGCAGCCCTTTGAAAAATCGCCAGAGCCCGGCGCATTTGCCGCACCGGGCTCTGGCACGCATCGCCGTTTATGTTTACGAAGAACGCATATCGCTTTGGGGAGGAGCCAATCAGTGTCGGAAGATATCCTCTATGAGATTCGCGACGACCGCTTCCGCAGCCTGATTGCAGGAAGCGCCAGGCTGGAGGAACTTTATACCGGCTGCCGCTGGGCGGAAGGCCCTGTCTGGTTCTCTGATCTCAATTGCCTGATCTGGAGCGATATACCGAACGAGCGCATGCTGCGCTGGGTGCCGGATGGCGGCGTCTCGGTCTTCCGTTCGCCATCGAATTACGTCAACGGCAACACCCGTGATCGTCAGGGGCGCCTGATCTCCTGCGAACACGGCGGCCGTCGCGTCACGCGTACGGAGCCCGACGGCAAGATCACGGTGCTGGCCGACAGCTATCAGGGCAAGCGTCTCAACTCGCCAAACGACGTCGTCGTCGCATCCGACGGCTCGATCTGGTTCACGGACCCGAGCTACGGCATCAAATCGGACTACGAGGGCCACAAGGCGGAGCCGGAACAGGAGACGCGCAACGTCTACCGCATCGACGCGCAGAGCGGCGTCGTCGAAGCGGTGGTTACCGACTTCATCCAGCCGAACGGCCTTGCTTTCACTTCCGACGAAAAGCAGCTCTACATTGCCGATTCGGGCTCTGCCGATCATGACGTGCCGCGCCATATCCGCGCCTTCGACGTCATCGACGGCAAGAAGCTCGCCAATAGCCGTTATTTCTGCTCAATCGACAACGGCATACCGGATGGCTTCCGCTTCGACATCAGCGGAAATCTCTGGAGCAGCGCCGCCGATGGCGTGCATTGCTTCGCCCCGGACGGTACCTTGCTCGGCAAGATCAAGGTGCCGCAGACCGTCTCCAACGTCACCTTCGGCGGCCAGAAGAAAAACCGCCTGTTTATCACCGCAACACAGTCGCTTTATTCAATCTACACGACGACGAATGGCGCACAATATCCATAAGCGGCTTTGCCGGCCGCGCCAATCAGACATGCTTTAAAGAGGAGTCCGGGATGCGGTCCGTCGTCTCGTTCAATGAATCCTGGAGTTTCCACGAAGGCTTCGGCCAGCAGCTTCTCGACGCTTTCGACGGCACGACAAGCGTCAGCCTGCCGCACACCGCCGTCGAGCTGCCATTCAACTATTTCGACGAGAAGATCTATCAGCGCGCCTTTACTTATCAGAAAGTCTTGCGCTGGCTGCCCGAATTCGAAGGCCGCGAAGTATCGATCGTCTTCGATGGCGCCATGGCCGATAGCGTCGTCTATCTGAACGGCGAAGAGATCATCGCTCATAAGGACGGCTACACGCCCTTCGAGGCCCGCCTCACCGGCAAGCTTGTTAAGGGCGACAACCTGATCACCGTGAAGATTGACGGCAGCGAGAACCCCGCAATCCCGCCCTTCGGCGGCCGTATCGATTACCTCACTTATGCCGGCATCTATCGCGATGCCTGGCTTAAAGTCACCGGCGCGGTTTCGATCCGCAACCTCAAGATCGAAACCGCAAATGTACTCTCCGACGTCAAATCCGTTCGCGTCCGCTGCGATCTCGCCAACCCGCAAAATGCCGCCTTTCTTGGCACCGTTACGGCTTCGCTGAAGGACACATCCGGCACCGTCATCGCGACCGCGAGCGGCGATACGACGGGCGAAGACGTGACGCTTTCCTTCGAAAGCCTTAGGGACATTTCGCTTTGGGACATTTCCAGCCCCGCGCGCTATGAAATCACCGTCGACCTGAAAACCAGCCACGGCTCGGATCGGCTGTCGTCGCATTTCGGCTTCCGCACCGCCGAGTTCACGCCGGATGGTTTTCTGCTCAACGGCAAGCCGCTGAAACTGCGCGGCCTGAACCGCCACCAGGCATTTCCTTATGTCGGCTACGCGGCCGGGCGCTCGGCGCAGGAGCGTGATGCCGATATCATGAAATCGGTGCTGAAGTGCAATATCGTCCGCACCTCGCACTATCCGCAGTCGAAATGGTTCTTGGACCAGTGCGACCGCATCGGTCTGCTGGTTTTCGAGGAGATCCCCGGCTGGCAGCATATCGGCGACGTGGAATGGCAGCAGGAGTCGATCCGCAACGTCCGCCGCATGATCGAACGCGACTGGAACCACCCGTCGATCGTCATCTGGGGCGTGCGCATCAACGAATCGCAGGATAGCCACGACTTCTACGCCGAAACCAACCGGCTCGCTCGCGAGCTCGACCCGACCCGCAAGACCGGCGGCGTGCGCTACATCACGGAAAGCGAGTTGCTCGAAGACGTCTACACGATGAACGATTTCATCCTCGGCAACGAAGAACTGCCCGGCGCCAATCGCCCACGCACGGCGCTTCGCAGCCAGCAGGAAAACACCGGTCTTGATCGCAAGGTGCCGTACCTCATTACCGAGTTCAATGGCCACATGCATCCGACCAAGATCTACGATCAGGAAGCGCGCCAGGCAGAGCATGTGCGTCGTCACCTTGAGGTGCTGAACGCCGCCTACGGCGATCCGGAAATAGCCGGCGCGATCGGCTGGTGCATGTTCGACTACAACACCCATAAGGATTTCGGCTCCGGGGATCGCATCTGCTATCACGGTGTGCTCGACATGTTCCGCGAGCCGAAATTCGCCGCCTATGCCTATTCCAGCCAGTGCGATCCGTCTGACGAGATCGTCATGAAGCCGGTGACCTTCTGGGCGCGCGGGGAGCGCAACATCGGCGGCGTTCTGCCTCTGATCATTCTTACGAACTGCGATGAGGTCGAGCTGAAATACGGCTCGATCACCAAGCGCATCGGTCCGGATCGTGAAAATTTCTCGCACCTACCCCACCCGCCCGTCGTGCTGGACCATCGGCATTTCACGGCCGATGAGCTTGGCACGTGGGGTTTTGAGTGGCTCGACGGCGAGTTTACGGGTTATATCGACAGCCAGCCCGTAGCCAGATTGCGGCTTGCTGCCGATCCGCTGCCGACGACGCTCGACGTGGTGGCCGACAGCGGATCGCTGAAAGCCCGCGAGCGCGACACGACGCGCGTCATCATTCGCGTGATAGACCAATATGGCCAGCGACTTGCCTTTCTGCATGACAGCGTGACACTGCGCGTCGATGGTCCGGCCAAGATCGTCGGCCCCTCCACTATTCCGCTGCAGGGCGGCACGGCTGGTTTCTGGCTGGAAGCAACCGGACTCACCGGCAACATTACGGTCGAGGCAGTCTCGTCCCGCTTTGCACCTGTCACCCTGCATGTAACGGCCGTCTGACGGACGCTATGCGATCCGGAGCTGGCTCTCCGGATCGAAGAACACCGCCTTGTCGAGATTGAAGGCAAGGCGCGTGCTCTGACCAGGCTGAATACCGGCATCGGCGCGCAGCCGCGCAATGACCGACTTGCCGCCGAGCTTCGTCACGGCGAAAGTGTCCGAGCCTGCGGGCTCGACCACCTCGATCGCACAGTCGCCTTCCGCCAGCGACTTTGCCTTGCGGTCGGCGCCGTCCGGATCGGTCAGCGCTTCCGGGCGAATGCCGAAGATCACCTTCTTGCCGGCATAGGAGGCGAGGCTCTTGCTTGCGGCCGGAACCGGCAGCTTTAAGGCTTCGGCGTTCGGCCGGTCGAGTGAAACCTGCAGGCCGCCGGCGCTGTTTTCCAGCGTCGCGTTGAGGAGATTCATCGCCGGCGATCCCATGAAGTCGGCAACGAAGATATTGGACGGGCTATTGTAGATTTCGGCGGGTGTGCCGAACTGCTGCAGCACGCCATCCTTCAGTACGGCGATCTTGGTTGCCAGCGTCATCGCCTCGATCTGGTCGTGCGTGACATAGACGATCGTCGTTTTCATACGCTGATGCAGGCGCTTGATCTCGGTGCGCATATCGACGCGCAGCTTCGCATCGAGGTTCGACAGCGGCTCGTCGAAGAGAAAGACCTGCGGATTGCGCACGAGCGCACGGCCCATCGCAACGCGCTGGCGCTGACCGCCCGAAAGCTGGCTTGGCTTGCGGTCGAGCAGATGGCCGATCTGCAGCATGTCGGCCACTTCCTTGATCGCCTTTTCGCGCTCATCCTTCGGCACTTTGCGGATTTCCATGCCGAAGGCGATATTCCCCGCGACCGTCATATTCGGATAGAGCGCGTAGGATTGGAACACCATAGCAATGTCGCGCTGAGACGGTGCCAATCCCTCGACCGAGCGGCCGTTGATCTCGATGTCGCCGGACGTGATCGGCTCAAGACCGGCGATCGTATTGAGAAGCGTGGACTTGCCGCAACCGGACGGGCCGACGAGCACCAGGAAACCTCCCTTCTCGATCTCTATATTGATGTCCTTCAGGATCTCGAGCGAACCGTAGGATTTGCGCAGGTTGGAGATTTTGAGAAACGGCATGAGGCTATCCCTTGACTGCGCCGGACATCAGGCCACGCACGAAATAGCGGCCGGAGACGATGTAGACGACAAGTGTCGGCATGGCGGCGAGGATCGCGCCTGCGAAGTGAACATTGTATTCCTTAACGCCGGTGGATGACGACACGAGGTTGTTGAGAGCCACCGTCATCGGCGTTGAATACGGTCCGGAAAACGACGCGCCGAACAGGAAGTCGTTCCAGATATTGGTGAACTGCCAGATGACGGATACCACAATGATCGGCGCCGAAGACGGCAGCAGGATGCGCCGGAAGATTTGGAAGAAGCTCGCTCCGTCGATCTGCGCCGCGCGCACCAGCTCGGTCGGAAATGCCTCGTAATAGTTGCGGAAATAGAGCGTCGTGAAGCCGAGGCCGTAGATCACATGAACGAAGATCAGGCCCCAGATCGAGCCCGCAAGACCCAGTGTGCCGAGGATGCGCGCCATCGGGATAAGCACGATCTGAAACGGGATAAAGCAGGAAAGCAGCAGCATCCCGAAGAAGATGTTCGATCCTGGAAAGCGCCATTTGGTGAGCACATAGCCGTTCAGCGCACCCATGATCGTGGAGATCGCGACCGCCGGTATGACCATGAGGATCGAATTGATGAAGAAGGGTCTGAGGCCCGTCGGCTGTACGCCGACCTGCGCCGTCGACCAGGCGGATATCCAAGGCTCGACGGTCCAAACCTGCGGCAGGTTCAGCATGCCGCCCTGGCGGATTTCCTCCAGCGGCTTAAAGGAATTGACGAGCATCACGTAGAGCGGCAGCAGGTAATAGACGACGAAGAGGATCAGCGCCGCGTAGATCAGCGCTCGGGTCAGCCTGTCATGGGACATCGCGTTCTGCGGATTGGGTGCGCTCATCTGCTGTTGCCCCCGCGAACTTCCGAATAGAGATAGGGAATGATGATAGAGAAGATCATCGCCAGCATGATGATCGCCGAAGACGCGCCGATACCCATCGAATTGCGGGTGAAGGTGTAGGAATACATGAAGGTCGCGGGCAGCTCCGTCGCCTGCCCCGGCCCTCCGCCAGTCAGGGCCACGATCAGGTCGTAGGCCTTGATCGCAAGATGCGCGAGCACGACGAAAGCCGAAAGAAACACCGGCCGCATCAGCGGAATGATGATCCGTCGGTAGATCGTCACCGGCGAGGCGCCATCCACTTGCGCCGCCTTGATCATCTCGTTGTCGACACCGCGAAGGCCGGCGAGGAACATCGCCATGACGAAGCCGGACGACTGCCAGACGGCAGCAATGACGACGCAGTAGATCGCGTAATTTCGATCCTTGATCCAGGTGAAGGAGAAGCTCTCCCAACCCCAGAGATGCATGGTGTTTTCAAGTCCGATGCCGGGATCGAGGAACCATTTCCAGGCCGTGCCGGTGACGATGAAGGAAAGCGCCATGGGATAGAGGTAGATCGGCCGGATAAAGCCTTCGCCGCGGATCTTCTGGTCGAGCAGGATCGCTAGGAACAGGCCAAGCACCGAACAGATGACGATGTAGAGCGAGGCGAAGATCGCGAGATTGCTGATCGCCCGCCACCAGTGCGGCAGCGCCCAGAGCCTCTCGTAGTTGATAAGCCCGACGAGATTGTAGGAAGGCAGCATCTTGCTGTCGGTCAGCGAAAGATAGCCGGTATAAGCGATGAAGCCATAGACGAAGATCAGGACGATGACGAAGCTCGGCGCGAGCACCAGTCTCGGCAATATATCCTGCAATCGGTTGCGACTGTTCATGGTCGGGCATCACCGTCGATACGTCTGTCTGGAAGAGAGGCCCGGAGCGTTGCCGTTCCGGGCCGTGAGGATCTGCTAATGCCGGTTACTTCGCAGCGGCAACGGCAGCGGCAAGTTCCTTGACAGCTTCGTCCGACGACAGTTCACCATTGAACTGACGGGTAACGACATCGTAGATCGCATTCTTCACAGCAGCCGGATTGGCATGGCCGTGAGCCATGGAGCCCATCAGCGTACCGTTGGTGTTGGCCTCGGCGAGATCCTTGATCGCCTTCTTGCCGCAGGCGTCGAAATCCGTGTCCGGAACGTCGGTACGAGCCGGAACAGAACCCTTGACGACGTTGAAGGCCGACTGGAAGGTCGGGCTTTCGATAGCCGAAGCCATCACAAGCTGGGCCGGAACCTTGTCGGCAGAAACCTTGAACATCGCGAACTGGTCGGAGTTGAAGGTCACCGAGCCCTGCGTGCCCGGGAAACGCATGCAGACGAAGTCCTTGCCTGGCTCCTGCTTGGCCTTCAGGAATTCACCCTTTGCCCAGTCGCCCATGAACTGCAGCCCTGCCTTGCCTTCGATGACCATGCCGGAAGCAAGGTTCCAGTCGCGGCCAGAGAAGTTGTCGTCAACATAGGTGCGGAGCTTGGTCATGCGATCGAAGGCTTCCTTCATCTTGTCGCTGCCGAGCGTTTCCGGATCAAGATCAATGAAGGCCTTCTTGTAGAAGTCGTTGCCGAGCGAAAGGACAACGGCGTCGAAGATAGTCGCATCCTGCCACGGCTGACCGCCGTGGCCGATCGGCGTAATACCCTGTGCCTTGAACTTGTCGAGAAGAGCGACCAGCTCATCCCAGTTTGCCGGCTCCTTGCCGCCGGCCTTATCGAGGGCCGCCTTGTTGATCCAGACCCAGTTGGTCGAGTGCACGTTGACCGGTGCGGCGATCCAATGGCCGTCATATTTGGAGAAGTTCTGCAGAGCGGTCGGAACGACCTTGTCCCAGCCTTCCTTGGAAGCAATATCGTCGAGGTTGCCGAGGGCACCTTCCTTGGCCCAGTCGAGAATGTCGAAACCGAGCATCTGGACAGCGGTCGGCGGGTTGCCGGAGGTAACACGGGCACGCAGCACGGTCATTGCTTCGGTGCCGCCGCCACCCGCCACCGGCATGTCGGTCCAGGAGATGTCTTTGGACTCGAGGTCCTTCTTCAGAACGTCGAGAGCCGCGGCTTCGCCGCCGGACGTCCACCAATGCAGGACTTCCACGTTCTCGGCCGCGTAGGCTGCCGTACCTGCCATCATCACGGCAGCAACGGCTGCCGAGCCCAAAAACTTGCGCATGATATTCCTCCCGTTCGCAAGTAAAGCGGCGAGACCCTCCTCGTCCGCCGATGTCTCCCGCAGTCGAAGCGGCAAACATGCCCCGCAACTCTCCCAGTCGCGGTTGATAATTTAAAGCGTTATAAAACGAGCGGCGTCAAGTCTTTCTCGACTCGTGAGAAAAATCGACCTTTATTGTATAAATTATTGAAAATATTTAACTTCGGCAGGCGCTTCCAGTGACCGCTTAAAACGAGATTTCCCTTCGCGTGATTGCCGCACCCGGCAATATGGTAGCCAGCAGCGGCAGGTGATCCGAGGCCCGGCGCACGAGCGGTGTCGCGGTGACCGTCGCAGATGTCACGCCAATCCCGTCCGATACGAAAATATGGTCGATCCGCAGGATCGGCAGCCGGGAGGGATAGGTCGGGCGGGGACGCCGCGCGGCGAGCAGCTGCGTATCGCGGAAATGCCGCGCCAGCATTTTGTAAGCCGGCGATGACGGGACAGCATTGAGATCGCCGCAGATGATCGCGGGAGCCGCCTGGAATTTCTGGCTTCCAATCCATTCCCTGCCGAGCAGCGTCGTCACCTGCCGCATCCGATCGATGCCGCGCAGGCCAAGATGCGTATTCAGCAAGTTCAGATGAATTCCAGCCATTTCGATCTGCACCCATATCGCCCCCCGCATCTCGCCTACGGAGGGTAACGGCCCGGCTTTCATCAACCGGGTCGGCATGGCTGTCAGGATGGCATCGCCGTACTGCTCCTCCTCGACATGCAGCGCCGGATGAAAGTGGGCCTGCATCTTCAAGAGCGAAGCGATCGCATGTGCCTGGTCGATACCGCCCGTGCGCTTGCGGCCGACATCCAGTTCCTGCAGCGCAATGATGTCCGCGCCGGTTTGCGCGATCACATCGGCGATGCGCGCTGGTTCGATCCGCCGGTCGGTGCCGATGCAGCTATGCACATTGTAGGTCAGGATTTTCAGCTCGCTGCCGGTCGATTCCGGCAGAACGGAGGAGAATGTGCTCATCCCGGGGGAACTTGCTTTCAGCCTGTTTCGTTCCATCTCCGGAACTCCAACGAAACGGGGCATTGATGTCCATCAAGCGCGTGCTTATCAATGTAGCTCTGGTTCTCTGCCTGATGCTTGCGGCCTATCTTCTCTACAGGGTCTTCAGCCGTTACACCTTGAGCGACGTCTTGGAATCGATCCGCACGATACCGGGAGCCCGCATTCTCGGAGGCCTCGGCTTTGCGGCCGCCTCCTACCTCTGCCTGACCGGCTTCGACTGGCTGGCGCTGCGCTACGCCGGCAGGCCGCTGAGCTATCCGAGGGCCGCCATTGCCTCGTTCACCAGCCTCTCGATCGGCCATAATCTTGGCTTTGCAGCGCTGAGCAGCGGCGCTGTGCGCTACCGCTTCTATTCTCGCTGGGGCTTGAATGCCGAAGAAGTTGCAAAGGTCATCCTGTTTTGCGGCGTGACCGTAGGCATCGGCCTTTCGGCCCTTGCGGGCATCGCCCTCATCATCAATCCGCAGGATGCCGCAAATCTCCTGAAACTCGGCCCGGCCAGTCTGTTCGCGCTTGGCTGCGCCTGTCTCAGTCTGCCCGTAGTCTATGTCATTCTGTCCGCCATCGTCCGCATGCCGCTGCATCTTTGGAAATGGTCGTTCGAAATGCCCCGCCTGAAGCTCGCATTGGGCCAGGTCGTCATCGGCACGGTGAATTTCATCTTCGTCGCAGCCTGCCTGCATCAGATGCTCGCCGTACAAGGCCAGGCGAGCTACGTGCAGACGGCCACGGCATACGTGCTCGCCAATATCGCTGTCCTCGTTACCCACGTGCCTGGCGGTCTAGGCGTCATCGAGGCCACGGTCAGCTATGTCCTGCCCGGCGCCGCCTCGATAGGGGCACTGGTGGCCTTCAGGGTGATTTATTTTCTGATTCCGCTGCTGATCGGCCTGCCGGTCTTCGCGATCAGCGAAGTCGTCATTCCGAAACCAAAGCAGATACCGTCAAAAGATCGCTCTCAACAGTCGGCTCATGCGCAGACGCAGCTTCTGTAGCGGCCGGTAAGGTCGCCGGGGGTCCACGAAAGCAGTTCCGATCATCGGCGATGTCTCGCCTTTCGCGATATCGATCGCAAAGTGGCGAAGGCCGCGCTTGCGGATGTTCAGCGCCTCTATGGCATTGAGCAAGGACCGCTTCGCCGTCTCCATTTCTTTGACAGCTTCGCTCGTCGCATCGAGATGCTCGGCAATCAGCCGGTGGCGAAACGACGTAATCGCCCGCCGGTGAGCAGCACTTTCCGCCTCGATCGCCAGGTCGCATTCCGTATCGAGTCCCTCCGAACGATTGTTGAGATTCGAAGAGCCGATGCGAATGAAACGGTCGTCGACGATGATAAGCTTCGAATGGATGCCAACCTCCTGCTCGCCCCCCTTCCCGTCCGGGACCACCGGGTACATCACGCGCAGCCGGTCATAGCGATCGATGCGCTTCAGCCTGCGGATCAGCCGGTCGCGGTTGTGGCCCATTGCCAGCTTTTCGATCAGTCCGTGTGAACTCTTCGTAACCAGAACAGCAATCTCCGGGCCATCTGCCTCCTTGAGGCGTTTCGCGATGACCCGCGCCACTCCGAAGGAGGCAAGATATTGGGTCTCGATATAGATGTATTTCCTTGCCGCATTAATGGCATCGCGCGTCAGCCGAAAGGCTTCAAACCGCCCGCGTTTGCCGATCCATCCTGGCTCGGTGAGTGCAATCGCCGCCGTCACATTCTCCATTTCCGGCGGGAGCGTATGCGGCCATGACACGCCGCCCTGCGGAGTTACTTCGACCAGCTTGCCGGTCGCCTGCTTCCACCGCCGGCGGCACACGTCGCCGATCAGCCGCGCAGCGCTGCCTGAGACCATCGACTGCATATCATGCACAGGATCGTATGGCACACCGTCCGGAGCCTTTCGAAGCGGATTGTCGGCCCGATGATCAGGCTCATCCCAGCGCCGGGCGGTCAAATCTACACCGCCGAGGAAACCGATGCTGTCATCGATGGAAACCAGTTTCTGATGGTGGCAGCCACGCAGAGGATGGCGCAGATCGAAACGCAGGCTGATCTGCGGATGTGTGGAGAAGCCGTTTTCCTTGAAAAGCTTCAAGGATTTGCCGGAATAGACCGGCCCCATGCCCCAGATCAAAATCCGGATCTGCAGCCATGGATTTTTATCGGCAAGCGCCAGCAGAAGTTCGCCGAGCGTTTCCGAGCTTTGATGTGGCCTCAGCCGGATATCGGGATTGAAATCCCAGCCGATGATCCAGATCGAATGTCTTGCCTGCCGCAGAACCTCATCAAGCGCTGCGAAATAGGCAGCGCCGTCAACCAGAAAAGCCGCCTTGTCCGCTTTGCCAGTTCGCCAGACGTTTCGTCCGTTGCGGATAATGCCGCCCGGAATGACCGGAAGAGCGGTACGGCGCCGGCGCGCGACCGTCGTGATATAATCAATTGCTTTGGCTGTCTTACGTTTATCGGATACGGCTCGAAAATCGGTCATTCGCTATCCAGCGCCCTTGAATTTTATGCGCTGGAAACGCCCGAAATACGCGGCTTGTTCCCGGATGGAGCAAAAGCACCGGTTGTTTTTCTTGATGCCGCCGCAATCTGCTCGACCGATGGAAGCCGTTAAATCCGCATTGCCGCCTGCAGGCATTTGACGCGTTACTAAGGCACCAGGGAGGGACCATCATGCGCCAATACTCAGCCTGCATCGAATGGCTGTTCGCCGAACCCGGTGACCGTTTCGAAGACCGCATCTACCGCGCCAGGAAGGCCGGTTTGCCGGCAATCGAGTTCTGGCGTTGGACGGACAAGGATCTCGGCGCGATTTGCGCTGCCCTCAAGCAGACCGGCCTCGCCGTATCCAGCATCGTGACAGAGCCGATGATTCCGTTGACAGATGCCACCAACAAGCAAAAGTGGCTGGAAGGACTGGCTGCTTCGATAAAGGTCGCCCAGAGGCTCGCCGCTCCTATCCTCATTGCACAGGCAGGTGACGATCTCCCCGGCCGCTCGCGCCAGGAGCAGCGCCTTGCGCTGACGGCTGCGCTGCGCGCCGGCGCCGATGTCCTGAGGGGCACGGGTGTGCGCCTCGGCGTCGAGCCACTGAACACCCGCATCGACCATATCGGTTATTTTCTGGAATCCACCCGCGAAGGCCTCGAAATCGCTGACGAGATCGATCGCCCCGAAATCGGGATCGTCTACGATATCTACCATTCGGCGGTGATGATGAGCGAACGGAGGATGTGATCGGCGACCGGATTTCGCGCGTGTTTCATGTACACGTCGCAGACCACCCGGGTCGCAACGAACCCGGCTCGGGCCGCATCGATCTGGCGCACCGCCTCGACTGGCTGTTTGACAGAGGATACGCAGGACGCGTTGGAATGGAGTATCGGCCGCTTACGCAAGGCGTTATGGCGGTCAGAAATGCGATTGGCGTGCTTTGATAGAGATCCGCTGGCAAGCCGCGATGACGCCGCGCATATCGAAGCATACGGGTCGCGGCGGCCATTGCAGGGCGGGCCGGAAGCCTCGTTTCTTCCGACCCGCCCCGATGACGATCAGTTCGACTGCCAGCTCTTGACCAGTTCGTCGTAATTGACCGTTACCGGCTTCTCTTTCTCGTTCTCGACCTTCAATTGCGGAGCGAGGTTGCCCTTTGCGACGGCATCCTTGTTCCAGTATTCGAGATCCTGCTCTTCGGCGAGCTTCGGGCCGACATCGCCCTGGACGCCGGCGCGTTCCAGGCGCTGCAGTACCTTTTCCTGCTCGGCGCAAAGCGAATCCATGGCTTCCTGGGGGGTCTTCGCGCCCGACGAGGCATCGCCGATCGCCTGCCACCAGAGTTGTGCGAGCTTCGGATAGTCCGGCACGTTGGTGCCCGTCGGCGACCACTGCACGCGGGCGGGCGAGCGATAGAACTCGACCAGACCGCCGAGCTTCGGAGCGCGTTCGGTGAAGCTCTTGTCACGAATGGTGGACTCGCGAATGAACGTCAGCCCGACGTGGCTCTTCTTCACGTCGACCGTCTTCGACGTGACGAACTGAGCATAGAGCCAGGCGGCCTTGGCACGATCGTCCGGGGTCGACTTCATCAGCGTCCAGGAGCCGGCATCCTGGTACCCGAGCTTCATGCCGTCCTTCCAGTAGACGCCGTGCGGCGACGGGGCGAAGCGCCACTTCGGCGTGCCGTCCTCGTTCACGACCGGCAGGCCCTGCTTCACGAAGTCGGCGGTGAAGGCCGTGTACGTAAACATCTGCTGGGCGATCTCACCCTGCGACGGAACCGGGCCAGATTCGGAGAAGGTCATGCCCTGGGCTGCCGCCGGAGCGTAGGCCTTCATCCAATCCAGATACTTCTGGATCGAATAGACGGCTGCAGGACCGTTGGTGTCGCCGCCGCGTGCGACGCAAGAGCCGACTGGACGCGAGTTCTCGTCTACCTTGATGCCCCATTCGTCAACCGGCTTGCCATTCGGAATGCCTTTGTCGCCGTTGCCGGCCATGGAGAGCCAGGCGTCGGTGAAGCGCCAGCCGAGCGACGGATCCTTCTTGCCGTAGTCCATGTGGCCATAGACCTTCTTACCACCGACCTCACGTCCGGTGAAGAATTCAGCGATGTCCTCATAGGCCGACCAGTTGACCGGCACGCCGAGGTCGTAGCCGTACTTCGCCTTGAAGTCTGCCTTGTTCTTCTCGTCGTTGAACCAGTCGTAGCGGAACCAGTAGAGGTTCGCGAACTGCTGGTCGGGCAGCTGATAGAGCTTGCCGTCCGGCGCCGTCGTGAAGGACTTGCCGATGAAGTCGTCGATGTCGAGGTTGGGATTGGTGACGTCCTTCCCCTCGTTCGCCATGAAGTCGGTCAGACTGCGTGCCTGCTGATAGCGCCAGTGCGTACCGATGAGGTCCGAGTCGTTGATGTAGGCGTCGTAGATGTTTTCGCCTGACTGCATCTGCGTCTGCAGTTTTTCAACGACGTCGCCTTCGCCGATCAGATCGTGGGCGATCTTGATGCCGGTGATGGCGGTAAAGGCTGGTGCCAGCACCTTCGATTCATATTCGTGCGTTGTGATCGTTTCGGAGACAACCTTGATGTCCATGCCGGCGAAAGGCTTTGCCGCATCGACGAACCACTGCATTTCCTTTTCCTGGTCCGCACGGGAAATCGTCGAGAGATCGCCGACTTCCTTGTCCAGAAAGGCTTTCGCCTCATCCATGCCGGCATAGGCGGAGCCCGCCATGGCCAGCAAGATGCCTGCTGTTGTCGCTAGTAAATGCCGTCGCATAATATCCTCCCAGGGTTTGCGATTGCAGTCTTCACGTCTCAGGCGGCCAGTCCCCCGGCCATCTGTATTACCCTGCCGTCACACGTAGCGGAACACACCAATGGCGTAGACTACGGCGAGGGCAAGAGCCCACCACAGGTTGGGCCCGACAAGGCCCAGCCATGCGAGATGAATGAATGCTGCACCGAGCAGCGAAATGAAAAGCCGGTCACCGCGCGTCGTTTCGAAACGCAGCACGCCGACCCGCGGCGAGCCCCCGGGCGCGAAATATTCCCACACGCTCATGCAGATCAGCAGCACGAGGATCGTCAGGAAGAACAGTGCCGTGGGCAGCGTCCACGCCATCCAGGAAAAGTTCATATCAATCTCCCTCAAACGCGTCCAAGAGCAAAGCCCTTGGCGATATAGTTCCTGACGAAATAAATGACGAGCGCGCCCGGCACGATCGTCAGCACGCCGGCAGCAGCCAGCACGCCCCAATCCATGCCGGCCGCCGAAACGGTGCGCGTCATGATCGCCGAGATCGGCTTTGCAGCCGTGGTCGTCAGCGTGCGGGCAAGAAGCAGTTCGACCCACGAAAACATGAAGCAGAAGAAGGCTGCGACGCCGATGCCGCTTGCGATCAGCGGCATGAAGATCTTCACGAAGAAGCGCGGGAACGAATAGCCGTCGATATACGCAGTCTCGTCGATTTCCTTCGGCACACCCGACATGAAGCCTTCGAGGATCCACACCGCCAGCGGCACGTTGAAAAGGCAGTGCGCCAGAGCAACGGCAACATGCGTGTCGATGAGGCCGAACGCCGAATAGAGCTGGAAGAAAGGAAGCGCGAAGACGGCCGGCGGTGCCATCCTGTTCGTCAGCAGCCAGAAAAACAGGTGTTTGTCGCCGAGAAACCGGTAGCGCGAGAAGGCGTAGGCCGCCGGGAGCGCTGCAAGCACCGAGATCACCGTGTTCATCACGACGTAGATGATGGAATTGATATAGCCATTGTACCAGGAGGGATCGGTGAAGATCACCCTGTAGTTCCTGAGTGTCGGGTTCTGCGGCCAGAGCGAGAAGGCGCCGGTGATCTCGGCATTCTCCTTGAAGCTCATATTGATCAGCCAATAGATCGGCAGCAGCAGAAAGACGATATAGATCGTCGAGACGACCCAGGAGAAGTTGCCGGCGGGTTTGTATTTCATCGTGGTTTCCATGACCCTCTCCTCATGAATTCGCGTCGCTGCTGGTCATGACCGTGTAGAATATCCACGAGAGCAGCAGGATGATCAGGAAGTAGACGATCGACATGGCGGCTGCAGGTCCGAGGTCGAACTGGCCGACCGCCATCTTCACGAGATCGATGGAAAGGAATGTCGTGGAATTGCCCGGTCCGCCGCCGGTGACAACGAAGGGTTCGGTATAGATCATGAAGCTGTCCATGAAGCGCAGGAGCACCGCAATCAGCAGCACGCGCTTCATCTTCGGCAACTGGATATAGCGGAAGACGGACCAGCGCGAAGCGCCGTCTATCTTCGCAGCTTGATAGTACGCCTCCGGGATCGAAACGAGACCGGCATAGCAGAGCAGCACGACAAGGCTCGTCCAATGCCAAACATCCATGATGATGATCGTGATCCACGCATCGATAGGGTCGCGGACATAGTTGTAGTCGAGCCCCATCGCTTCCAGGCTGTGGCCGAGCAAGCCGATATCGACACGGCCGAAGACCTGCCAGATCGTGCCGACCACATTCCACGGGATGAGGAGGGGAAGCGACATCAGCACGAGGCAGACGGGAACGCCAATGCCTTTTTTGGGCATGTTGAGCGCGATGAAGATGCCAAGCGGGATTTCAAGCGCCAGGATGATGAAGGAGAACAGCAGGTTTCGTTGCAGGGCTTCCCAGAAGCGGTCGGAATGCAGGATGTCGTCGAACCAGTCGGTGCCGGCCCAAAAGAACTCGTTGTTGCCGAAGGTGTCCTGAACGGAATAGTTCACGACCGTCATCAGCGGAATGGCCGCCGAAAACGCGACGAGCAGCAATACCGGCAGGACGAGAAACCAGGCCTTGTTGTTCCAGGTCTTTTCCATGATCAGCCCTCCCTGCCGACCCGCCACGAACCGGCGTAGATGCTGATCGCATCCGGATCGAAGCTGACGCGCGCATCCGCTGGAATTTCCACATCTTCCCGCACGACGATGGCGATCGGCTGATCCGCAAACCGCGCGCGAACGATCTTTTGCCTGCCGATATCCTCGACCTTCGAAATCGAGACGGGCATGCCTTCACGGCCGAGGCGGATGAATTCGGGACGGATGCCAAGTTCGATCTTGGCCGCACCATTCGTTTTCGGCGCGTAGCCGAGATTGATCGTCTCACTGCCAACCTTGACGGTATTGCCGGCAACTTCCGCCGGCATGACATTCATCCCCGGCGAGCCAATGAAATAACCCACAAACGTGTGGCTCGGGCGTTCGAATAGTTCCGCCGGCGTGCCGATCTGCACGATTTCTCCCTCATACATGACGACGACCTTCTCGGCGAAGGTCAGCGCCTCCGTCTGGTCGTGGGTCACATAGACCATCGTGAAACCGAACTGCTTGTGCAGCCGCTTCAGCTGCGACCGCAGCACCCATTTCATGTGCGGATCGATAACGGTCAGCGGTTCATCGAAGAGAATGGCGTTGACGTCGTTTCGCACCAGACCGCGGCCAAGCGAAATTTTCTGTTTCTGATCGGCCGTAAGCCGTTGCGCCTTGCGCTTGGCCCAGTCCGCAAGATCGATCATCTCGAGAATTTCGCGAACGCGCCGATCGACGTCGGCCTCCGAAACACCCCGGTTGCGAAGCGGAAAAGCGAGATTGTCGTAGACCGTCATCGTGTCGTAGATGACGGGGAACTGGAAAACCTGCGCGATGTTGCGGGCTTGCGTCGATAGCATCGTTACGTCCTGGCCGCCGAACAGGATGCGCCCGTGCGAAGGCTGCAGCAGACCGGAGATGATGTTGAGAAGCGTTGTCTTTCCGCATCCTGACGGACCAAGAAGCGCATATGCGCCGCCGTCGGTCCACTCATGATCGACTTCCTTCAGGGCATAGTCCTTGTCCGTCTTCGGATTGGGTCCGTAGGCGTGGCGGATATGGTCGAGCGTGATCCGTGCCATTCTGTCCCCCTATGCCGCTAGCCGCGTGGCGGCGATGGCGCGGCCGTTCTCGCCGAACGCCATCAGATGACGCGTGTCCAGGAATACGTCGACATCCGTATCCGGCTCGATATCATGAATGCCGTGCGCTAGCATAACCCAGCGCACCCCTTCGTAATCCAGATGCACGAAGCTCTCGGAGCCGGTGATTTCGGAAATCTGCGTTCTGGCGCGAAGCTTGGGCGCATCAGCGGTCTGTGGTTCCAGCGCAAGATGATGCGGATGAAACGCGATGGTGACCGGACCGTCCGCGATTGCCGCAAGATGTGCCGGCACCGGAATACCGATTAGGCCATTATGCTGAAAGCTCGCGCCTGCTTTCGAAACCGAAATGAAATTCAGCGGTGGGTCGGCAAAGGTCTTGGCCGTCACCAGATCGGCGGGCCGGCGATAGACGGAAATCGTCGGACCGAATTGCGTCACGCTTCCCTGATCGAGGGTCGCGGTATTGCCGCCGAGCAGCAAGGCTTCCGAAGGTTCCGTCGTCGCATAGACGAAAATCGCGCCCGACTGGGAAAATATCCGCGGCAGTTCCTGGCGCAGTTCCTCGCGCAGCTTGTAGTCGAGATTGGCAAGCGGTTCGTCGAGCAGCACCAGACCTGCATTCTTGACAAGGGCGCGCGCAAGCGCAGTCCGCTGCTGCTGCCCGCCCGACAGGTTGAGCGGAGTACGCTCGAGATAAGGTGTCAGCTTCAGGAGTTCTGCCGCCTTGCGCACTTCCACATCGATCGTCTTCGCGTCCCGGCCAGCGATCCTGAGCGGCGAGGCGATATTCTCATAGACGGTAAATGCGGGGTAATTGATGAATTGCTGGTAGACCATCGCGACATTGCGCTTCTGCACCGGCACGCCGGTCACATCGGCGCCATCGAAATGGATGGAGCCGCTGGTTGGACGGTCAAGTCCAGCCATGAGGCGCATCAACGACGTCTTGCCGGAAAGCGTCGGTCCCAGCAGGACGTTCAGCGTACCCCTTTCAAGTGTCAGATCGGTCGGGTGAATATGGTATTCACCACCCACCATCTTAGCGGCATTCCGCAATTCAAGCATTCCGGTTCCCGTGCCTCCTCACGACGGGGACGACATGGCGCTTCATCCCGCAAGTTGCGCAGGGATCGCGGCCATGTACTCCTCCAATTTCTGTACTTCATCCAATTGCAGATATAGCCCGTTCTTGGTCCTTCGCCACAGGATGTCTTGAGCGGTGATGGCCCATTCGTTGCGGACGAGATAGCGGACCTCGGCCTCGTAGAGATCGGAACCGAAGCACTGGCCGAGATCAGCGATAGATTTGGCCTCTGCGAGCAGGCTTGCGGCGCGCGTGCCGTAGCGGCGCACCAGCCGGCGGGCATGGGCCTCGGCAAGGAACGGATAGTCCGCTTTCAGCTTGCTCACCTCGGCCGCATAGCCCTTGACCGGGAAATCGCCGCCCGGCAGATGGCTCCTCGCCGTCCACGGGCCGCCCTTCTTGCCGATTGCCTCGCCGATCTTTTCCAGCGCATGCTCCGACAGCCGCCGGTAGGTGGTCAGCTTGCCGCCGAAGACATTGAGTAGCGGCGCCTCGCCACCTTTGCCTTCGAGCTGCAGCACATAGTCGCGCGTCGCCTCCTGTGCCTTCGAGGCGCCGTCGTCATAGAGCGGCCGCACCGCCGAATAGCTCCAGACGATGTCGTCCGGGGTTACCGGCGCGTTGAAATATTCGCTGGCGGCGGCGCAGAGATAGCCGGTCTCCTCCGCAGAGATGCGCACGTCCTTGGGATCGCCGCTATAGTCGCGGTCGGTGGTGCCGATCAGCGTGAAGTCGTCCTCATAGGGGATGGCGAAGATGATGCGGTTGTCGGGGTTCTGGAAGAAATAGGCGCGCGGCCCCTCGAACTTCTTCTTGACGACGATGTGGCTGCCCTGCACCAAGCGCACATGGCGGGCCTCGGTCTCGCCAAGGGCTGCACGCAGCACCTGGTCGACCCAGGGACCGGCGGCATTGACCAGCATGCGGGCCTGATGCCGGCGCCTTTCGCCGGTCAGCATATCGCAGCTGTCGATTTCCCACAGACCGTTGTCGCGCCGCGCCGCCACCACCTTGGTGCGCGGCATGATCAGCGCACCGCGGTCGGCGGCATCGCGGGCGTTGAGCACCACCAGCCGGGCATCGTCGACCCAGCCGTCGGAATATTCGAAGGCCTTGGCAAACACCGGCTTCAGCGGCCGGCCCGCCGGATCGCGGCGCAGGTTCAGCACGGCGGTCGGCGGCAAAAGCCTGCGGCCGCCAAGATGGTCGTAGAAAAACAGCCCCAGCCTGATCAGCCAGGCCGGCCGGATGCCGCCCTTGTGATAGGGCAGCACGAAGCGCAGCGGCCAGATGATGTGCGGCGACATCGCCCACAGCACCTCGCGCTCCATCAGCGATTCGCGCACCAGCCGGAACTCGTAATGCTCCAGATAGCGCAAGCCCCCATGGATCAGCTTCGTCGCCCCAGACGACGTGCCAGAGGCAAAGTCGCCCATCTCCGCCAGCGCCACCGAATAGCCGCGTCCAGCAGCATCCCGGCAAATGCCGCAGCCGTTGATCCCGCCGCCAATCACGAAAAGGTCGTGATGTGTTTGGCCCACTTTACCCCTCCCCGTGCGCCGTCGTCGATTTGCACAACAGCACAAATCGAAAGTTTCTGAAGTAAAAACGAAAACCATTCGCGTGTCAAACGAATGTTTCTCGCATCAAGGCAGGATAAGAAAAAGCCGCTACCCGATCAGGTAGCGGCGTATTATGAAGCGGATGAGAGTGTAGGAAACCCGGCATGAACCAGGCTGATTTCCTAGCCCTCCAGCCACTTTACCTGTTCGGGCGTAAGCTCGATGTCGAGGGCCGAAAGACTATCTTCCAGTTCGGCGATCGTGCGCGGGCCGATCAGCGGAATGACTGGGAACGGCTGGGCGATCACATAGGCGAGCGCGATATGGATCGGGTTTCGGCCGAGCTTATTTGCCAGTTCATTCGCGCGGTCGCGGCGTCCGAAATTGCGATCGGAATACCAGCAGCGGACGATTTCCTCATCGTCGTGCTTGTCGCGTCCTGCCCGGTCGGTGAAGAAGCCGCGGCCCTGGCTGGACCATGCGAAGTTCGGAATCTGCTGTTCGTTCAGCCACTTCTTCCATTCGTCGTCCGAGGCCGCGACGCATCCAGCCCAGATCGGATCGAGCATTTCGGCCAGCGAAAAGTTATTGGAAAGCGCCGCAGGCGCTTTCTTGCCGGTCTTTGCCGCATAGGCCATTGCCTCGTCCATCCGCTCACGGGTCCAGTTCGAGCCGCCGAAAATCCCGCGGATGCGGCCGCGATTGACTTCGGCATCCATGGCATCGACGAACTCTCCCACCGGAATACCGGTATTGTCCCGATGCATGAAGTAGATGTCGACATAGTCCGTCTTCAACCGCTCGAGCGACTGATCGAGTTGCTTGGCGATCATGTCCGGGTAGCAGAGCGGCGAATGCGCCCCCTTGCCGATCAGCACGATCTCGTCACGCGAAACATTGCGGCTTGTGTGCCAATCGCCGAAGATACTCTCCGTCTTGCCGCTTCCGTAAACATAGGCCGTGTCGAAGACGTTGCCGCCCGCCTCGTAGAAGGCATCGAGCGTCAGCGAGGCGGCCGCAAAGTCCGGAAAGAACTCGAATCCAAGCGTTACGACGGAGGCCGGTTTAGAGATGCCTGGTATCTGGCGCTGCGGAATGCTGCTGCCAGGCCGGACTGCTCCGCCCGCAATATTCGTGGTTCGCTTTGACGCCTTCTCGACACCAAATTCGAGGCCGACAGAGGCCCGCCATTTGTCGAGAACGCGAAGATTGCCGGTGGAATCGGCCCAACTCATGCCCGGCGAAGCGAATTCCTTCTCGCCGGCGCGGATTGCATCTCCAGCCGCGTCGACTTCGAAGGAATAGAGCCAGCGGTCTTCCTTGACCTCGATCGTTTCCTGCTCGGCTCCCTTGAAAATCTCGATCGTGCCAACGCCGCCCTTGTGACCTGAGGCGAACCAGAAATCCTTGATCTCGATGCGGCCTTCGGAGCCGATGACGCGAAGCGTATTGTCCTGCTGGGCCATGATGGAGCAGGAGACTTCGGCAATGATGCCGTTTTGGAATTTCAAGACGGCGGAGGCCCATTCGTCTACGCCGGACTGTCCGAGGTGCGCCACGCCAAAAACCTTCTCCGGCTCGAGGAACGGCTTGCCTTCAACCGCGCCGGCGATCAGCCGCGCCATCGAGACGGGGTAGCCACCGACATCCAGAATGCCGCCGCCTGCCGTATCGTTGGCGAACAATCGATGCTCGGGCTTGAAGCCGCCCATGTTGAAACCGAAGCTTGAGCGGATGATGCGCACCGTGCCGATCACGCCGCTTTTCACCAGTTCGACGATCTTCGCCGTCTGGGGATGCAGGCGGTACATGAAGCCCTCGCCAGCAAAGACACCGGCCTTGCGCGCTTCATGGTAGATCGCATCCGCATCGAAGGCCGAAAGCGCAATCGGCTTTTCCACCAGCACATGCTTGCCAGCGCGAATCGCCTTGATCGCCCACTCGGCATGACCGGTATGCGGGGTGGCTATATAGACGGCGTCGATCTCCGGATCGGTCAGCAGCGCGTCATAGCCTTTAACGATGCGGGCGCCGGGAAAGCCATCGCCAAGGCCGGGCTTTTCCGGATTGCGGCTCGCGATCGCCACCAGTTTACCCGTACGCGAATGGGCAATGCCGTCTGCAAAGGTGCGGGCGATGGTGCCGGGGCCGATGATGCCCCAGCGGATCGGTTGCTCTGAACTCATGACTATTCCTCTTTCGTATCTTCGTCTTGGGAGCGGATTTCGTCAGCGCAAGCGATTGCCTGCGCTGTCGAACAGGAAGGTGCGTTTTGCCGATAGCGCGACGGTGAGCGTGTCGCGATCAGCTGCAGAACGGGATTCCGGACGTTCGATGATGAGTGGCTGGCCGCCCGCAGCGGTCGCATAGATGTAGCTGGTATTGCCGAGGTGTTCGGCAACATCGACCGCGACAGTGAGGTCGGCGTCGCCACTGCCCTGGTCGGCAAAATGCTCGGGCCGCACGCCGAGCGTTACTTGCGCCCCTTTTTCGGTTGCCGCCAAAACCGGCAGCGTCAGGCGGACGTTCCTGTCGCCCGCCAAGGCGACTGTCACGTTCGATGCATCGCGTTCAACAACCTCTGCCGCCAGAAAATTCATCTTCGGCGAACCGACGAAACCGGCGACGAACTGGTTAGCCGGATCGTCGTAAAGATCGAGCGGCGCGCCGATCTGCTCGATGTTGCCGGCACGCAGCACGACGATTTTGTCAGCAAGCGTCATTGCCTCCGTCTGATCGTGCGTGACATAGATCATCGTCGCGCCGAGCTGCTTGTGCAGCCTGGAGATTTCCACCCGCATCTGCACGCGCAGTTCTGCATCGAGGTTCGAGAGCGGTTCATCGAAGAGGAAGACCTCGGGCTCGCGAACGATGGCGCGGCCGATCGCAACACGCTGGCGCTGGCCACCGGAGAGTTGCTTGGGGCGGCGTTCCATCAATTCCTTGATCTGCAGGATCTCGGCGGCGTGGCGCACCCGTTTCTCGGTATCCTCTTTCGGGTTGCCGTTCATGCGCAGGCCGAAAGAGAGGTTGTCTGCTACCGTCATATGCGGGTAGAGCGCATAGGACTGGAAAACCATCGCGATGCCGCGGTCGGCGGGCTCGACATTGTTGACGACCCTGCCGCCGATCGTGATCTCGCCCTCCGAGATATCTTCGAGGCCGGCGATCATCCTAAGCAGGGTGGATTTTCCACAGCCCGAAGGGCCGACGAAGACGACGAACTCGCCGTCCTTCACGTCGAGATTGGCGCCATGGATCACGCCGAAGGCGCCAAAGCGTTTTACAACATTCCTGAGTGAAAGCTCCGCCATGCGGCCTCCCCTATTATTTGATTGCGCCGGCCGCGATGCCGGCGATGAAGTGGCGCTGCAACAGCACGAAGACGACGAGGATCGGCGCGGTCAGCAACATCGCACCCGCCATGATGCCGCCCCAGGAGACCTTGGTGAGGCCGATCAGCGTTCCAAGAGCCACCGGCGCCGTCATCATTCCGGGCCTGGAATTGATGAGCAGCGGCCAGAGATAGTTGTTCCAGGATGCCAGGAAGAGAATGATCGAGAGCGCCGCCATTGTCGGACGGGCAAGCGGCAAGGCGATGCGCAGGAAGATCTGCCACTCCTTGACGCCTTCGACGCGGGCGGCATCGAAGAGCTCGTTCGGCATCATCGAGAAGGACTGGCGCATGAAGAGCACGCCCAGCGAATTGAAGAGCGGCGGGACGATCAGCGCCACCCAGGTATTCGCCAGCTTGAATTCACGCGCCACCATGATGAATTGCGGGATCACGACGACGGCGAAAGGCAGGGTGATCGTGCCGAGAATGATGGCTGTGACGACGGAGCGGCCGGCGAATCGATAGCGGGCAAGCGCCCAGCCGGCCATCGATGTCAGGAGCACCGACAAGAAGGTGTAGATGACCGCGACGGTGATCGAGATGAACATCGCCCGAAGAAAATTCGTATCGGCCTCCAGGTTCCTGAAATTCTCAACGAAATTCGTCGACGGCCAGAGCACGATGTCCGGGCTGAAAATGCCATTGTCCGGCATGGTCGAGAAGACGAACATCATCCAGAGCGGAAAGAGCCAGATGATGGCAAGCGGCGTCAGCACGATATGCAGCGCAATCTTGCGCATCAAGAGGGACTGCGACTTGGACCTCGACTTCATTTCGGCTCCCTCCCCACCCAGAGATTGAAAAGCGAAATCGCAATCGCCAATGCGGCTATCGTGTAGGCGATCGCCGACGCGTAGCCGAAATTCAGCGATGTGAAGCCCTGCCGGTAAAGAAGCAGGCCGAGCGTTTCCGTGCCCCCGCCGGGGCCGCCGCGATTGGTAATGAGGAAGGGTTCGGTGAAAAGCTGCATCGTGCCGATCACCGACAGCACCACGCAGAAGAGGACGATCGGCTTCAGGAGCGGCAGGGTGATGTGAAAGAACTGCTGTACCTTGCTGACGCGATCGAGCGTCGCAGCCTCGTAGACATCCTCAGGGATCGACTGCAAGCCGGCTAAGATGATGATCGCGTTATAGCCGGCCCAGCGCCAGGTAACGGCGATTATGACGAGGGCCATCGCCGCGTTCGCATTGTCGAACCAGGAAACGGGAGCGATGCCGACCGAACCGATCAGCTTGTTGACGATGCCGAAGTCGATGCTGAACATCAGCCGGAAGACGGCGGCATAGGCGACCTCGCCGACGACGACGGGCGCGAAGAAGGCGAAGCGGAAAAGAGGCCGCGCCTTCAGCAGCGGCGAATTTAAGAGCACCGCCATGACGGTTGCAAGCGCAATCATCACCGGTACCTGGATGACCAGGATGATCAGCGTGTTGTAGAGCGCGTTATAGAAAGCCGGATCGCCGAAAAGGCGCCCCCAATTCGACGCAAGGCTGAATTTCCAGGGATTGACGCGCGTATTCTGGAACGAAATCAAGAACGAGTTGATGATCGGCCAGACCCAGAAGGTCGCGAAGACCAGCAGATAGGGCGCAAGGAACGCATAGGCGCTCCGGGTCCTGAACGGCATTTATTTCCTCCTCACAAGCGAAACGAGCCACCTTGTAGGTGAATGCCGGGCGCGCCAGGCGCCCGGCCGGTTGCTCATTCTGCGATCGGAAGGCCGGTCGCCGAGGCGATCTGGTTGGCCGCATCGTCAAGTGCAGCTTTCGCATCCGGATAACCGCCCGCGAAATACTTCGTCTGCGCTGCCTTGTAGATCGCGTCCGCATCGCTCTGAAACGCCGTCCCGCGGCTCGGCACGATCTTCGGCAGCGTCGAAAGGATATCTGCCCAGACCTTCTGCCCGCCCCAGTAAGGCAGCGGCTCGTTGACGAAAGGATCCTGGACCGCCGACAGCAGCGAAGGGACGAGGCCGAAGGACTTCAGCATCGTGACCTGGCCCTCATTGGTTGCCAGCGCATAGTTCAGATAGGCCCAGGCCGCTTCCTTGTTTTCGGAATTGGCGTTGATGGCGAGCGACGAACCGCCGAGGTTTGCGGCATGCGGGCCGTCAGCCGTGAGGCTCGGCATCATGTAGACGCCCCATTTGCCGGAAAGGTCCGGCGAGCCTGAGCGTATCGTGCCCTCGTACCAGCCGCCATACATCTGGCTTGCGACCTTGCCGGCGGTATTGGCCTGGATTTTCTGGTCCCAGATGGCGGCTGTCAGCGTACCGGCGTCCTTCATCTGCTTGACCTTTTCGAGGGTCGCGACGCAGGCCGGCCGGTTGATCGTGATCGTCTGGCCGTCGGTGGAGAAATAGCCGCAGCCCTGCTCGTTGGCGATCATCCGGAACCATTCGCTATCGCCGTTGAAATCCGCCTGGGCCATGACGACGCCGGGATTGGCTTCGGAAATCTTCTTACCGGCGGCGATGAAATCGTCCCAATTCTTGATCGTTGCCGGATCGACGCCGGCCTTTTCATAGAAATCGCGGCGGTAAAAGACGGCGACCGGGCCGGAATCCCACGGCATCGCATAGGCGACGTCATCCACCTCCAGCTCGGTGCGTTTGAAGTCCGGGAATTTCGCCTGGATTTCCGCCGTATAGCCGAGATCCTTCAGGTTGGCGAAGCAGTCCGGGAAGCGGTTCCAGAAGATTTCCGCCTCGAAATTTTCGATCGTCACGATGTCCGGCAGGCCGTCGCCGCCGGCTGCGCAGCCGGCAAGTGTCTTGTCGAAGACTTGGCTGTTCCCGAGGTCTTCGACCGTGACCTTGATATCGGGATATTGCTTGTTGAAGCCTTCGAGCGTGGATTTCAGCGCCGATGCCGCGACGTTCCAGCTCCAGATGGTGAGATTGCCCGACTGCGCGAATGCGGAACCGGAAGAAAGCAGTGCGACCGCAGCGGTCGCACCGATAAGTTTGAAGCGCATTGAAAATCCTCCCTTTTCAATTGCCGTCCTTTAGCGAACGTGGCTAAGTTATCTGTAAGGGAGCCGCTGTCTCCTAAAAAGGGAATATCAATTTGGCGGAAAGTAAGGTTGCCAGCAGAGCCATCTATCAACCGGGCGCAAGCAGCATCGAAGGCTCGCCGACAGAGCTGCAGCTGTTTCATGCTCATCCACCGGTGATGGCGATGCCGCACTGGCATGCGCAGGTGGAGGTGAATTACATCATGCGGGGCACTGTGCATTACCGCATGAACGATCACGAAATGACGCTAAAGGCTGGCGACATGTGCCTCTTCTGGGGCGGCCAGCCGCATCAGATGGATGAATCCTCGGAAGATTCGCTCTACGCAGGTGCCCATTTGCCGCTTGTCTATTTCTTCCGCCTCCGCCTGCCCGCTGAAATCTCCAGCCGCCTGATGAAGGGCTCGACGCTGTTGACGTCTGCCACCGATGCCGCGGACAAAGAGAACTTTTCCCGCTGGTTCCGCTACGCGAATTCGGGCAATCCGGCAAAGGCGCAGCATGCCGTCGACGAGTTGCTGCTCCGTATCGAGCGCATCGCATTCGAACCCTATTCGATGACGGTGGTCGGCTACGGTGGAACGGATGCCGATCAGCCCCATGCGCAACCGTCACGCAGCATAGTCAGGATGTGCGATTTCATCGCCGCCAATTTCATGGAGGACATCGACACCGTCGATATCGCCCGGGCGGCGGACCTGCATCCGAAATATGCAATGAACGTCTTCAAGAAATCGACTGGAATGACGCTCAGCAAATATCTCAATCTGCTGCGCCTCTCCCGCGCCCAGGCATTGCTGATGGCCGACGATACCAATGTGCTTCAGGTGGCGATGGACAGCGGTTTCGGCTCCATCAGCGCCTTCAACAAATCCTTCCGCCACATCGCCGGCATGTCTCCGTCGGACTTCCGAAGAGACATTCGCCTCGCCACATCCAGCGGCGCACCGGCAAGCTAGACTGGTTCCGTCCATAAACATAAACTTCTAAAACGGTGTGAAGAATCACGATATTGCCGGGCGTAAAGCCCGAACAGGAGATCGGTCGTGAATTGAAGGCGATGTCGCAATGGTCGGATGAGCATCGCGATCTGCCCGGGCTGGTGACGCGGGAACTACGCCCGGCATGGTCTCAAGGAGACCACCCATTGGGGGATGTCGGCCGAGGCAGTGCCGCGCTGCGCATTGCTCAAGCATCGCCAGTTGAGTTGTCAGGAGTTGGCGTTCCATGTGGAAGTGTCCGCCCCGTTCCGGGCTTTTGCCCGACAGCCGTGGGGGCGGAGCCCGAGGAAGTCTGTCCTACACAAGACGATCAGCGCGATCCGGCCACAAACCCTTGAAGAGATCAACCGGGTGCTGGTGGCTCGTAGAGGTCTCAACCGGCATGCCGGGATAGATCTGACCCGCCTTGAGCCAACCCTGAACCATCCCCGGCCCGCGCCAGGCCAGATCAGCGAGACCCGGATTGCGAGCGCCCAGCCATAGGAGCAATATAAGGAACACATAATATTCATCTGGCCGTCTGGGGAACTCGGCGATCATGTTACGGAATCACTTAATCCTCGCCGTCGCCGGCGTCGTTCTCGTTTTAAGTCTAGTCCTGGCCGGTCTATGGATCTGGACGGGAAACGTCATCGTCTCGATCATGTCCGAGCGCCTGATCCGAGAGGTGACGCATGCTGTGCATCGCGACGTCGGTCATTTGGTGCGCGGCGCCGACAAAGCGGTTTCCCGGTTGGCCAATGGTCTTGTTCGTCACGACCTATCGCCCGGCGACCCAGATGCTGTCGCACAGGAGCTCCATGCATTGCTGGCCGAGGAACCCGATGTCGACTGGATGTTTTTCGGCAACGAGGCCGGCGGGATGGTTTCGGTCGGGCGATTGGCAGATTCAAGCGTCGTGTTTCTGATCACCGATAAATTTCGCGCAGGCGTCGTGCGCGAGTTCGAAGCACTGCCAAGCGGCAGGATCGGCCGATTGCGGAAGTCGGAAGGCGCGATCGATGCACGCCGGAGGATTTGGTACGCGCAGGCCAAGGAGACGGGCAAGCGATACTGGACCGAGCCCTATCTCGGTGTGGCCGAGCCGATCTTGGGCATCTCGCTCTCCGTCCCGGTCTTCAACAAGAACCGCAACTTCGTCGGGGTGTGCGGGATCGATCTCATCCTCACTCAGCTTTCCAGGTTCTTGCAGACGCTCGAAATCGGCGACAACGGCAGGGCTTTCATCATCGATGCCACCGGACATTTGATTGGCGCGTCGGGAGGAGTATCACCCGTCACCATCGGCGCCGACGGCGGGCACCTGCGCCTGCAGGCATCAGAGGCGACCGATCCCATCGTTCGCGAAACCGCCCGCTACCTTCGTCGGTACCCTGGCATCGCCGGGTCCTCGTCACCCGGACCGCACGTGTTTTCCTTCAGTGACCCCGAGGGCGGCAGGATCTATGCGGCTGTCGATCGCGCCGCTGTCACCGGCGCGCTTAACTGGACCATCATCTCAGCGGTGCCAGCTTCGGATTTCCTGATGCCTGTATATCGTGCGGCCTATCTCTCGATAGGCGTCGGAACGGTCATCGTCGCTGTCTTCGGGGTCCTCGGACTAGGGCTGGTCGGTCGCACGTTGCGGCCGCTGACTGCCTTGACGCAGGCGGCGCACGCGATTGCAAACGGCGAATGGCGAGACGTGCCCAAGGTTCGTCGAAACGATGAGGTCGGCCTGCTTGCCCAGGCGTTCGCTCTCATGACCTTCCGTCTCAAGGAGACATTGGAGGGCCTGCGTCGAAGCGAGGCCAACTTCGCAGAAGCGCAACACGTTGCCCATGTCGGCTATTGGGAACGTGACCTCGGCACAGACTGTCTTACCTGGTCAGACGAGACATACCGCATCTTTGGGCTGACGCCGCGCGCAGACACGGTGGTCAGTCTTGCCGAAGCGGTTGAGCGGATCCATCCAGAGGATCGCTCGAGCTGGAGCAAGGCCGCGGCAGAGGCCGTGCGTGGCGAATCTCGCTACGACTTGGAGTACCGCATCGTCCGGCCCAGCGGCGAGCTGCGCATCGTTCACAGCCAGGGCGATCTAACAAGGGACGCGTCGGGACGGCCGCACAGCATGTTTGGTACGATCCAGGACGTTACCGAGCGCAAGCGGGTGGAAGAAGCGCTGCGGGACAGCGAGGAGCAGTGGAGAGCCGTATTCGAGAACAATCCGACGATGTACTTCATGGTGGACGCGAGTGGCACCGTCGTGTCTGTGAATCCCTTTGGGGCGGAGCAGCTTGGGTACACGGTCGACGAACTGATCAACCGACCCGTACAGGACATCTTTCACGAGGCAGACCGAGAAACCGTCCAGAGGCATGCGGCCGCCTGTCTCGAACATCTCGGCCGAGCCATGAGCTGGGAACTGCGCAAGATACGCAAGGACGGCTCGATGCTCTGGGTCCGCGAGACGGCCCGAGCGATGGTGATCAAGAAGCGACCTGTCATCCTGATCGTGTGCGAGGACATCACCGAGCGCAAGCGCGCCGAAGAGGCCGCCCGGCGGAGTGAAGAAGAGCTTCGCGAGGTCATCGAGACAGTTCCGGCGATGGTGTGGACCGCCTTGCCCGACGGCCGTGTCGATTTCATCAATCGGCGTTGGCAGGAGTTCACAGGCTTGTCCCTGGACGCAACGGCAAGAGCGAGCTGGGGCGCGGAAGCCCGATTTCACCCCGACGACCTTGAGCAGTATATGTCCAGGTGGCGTGCCTCCTTGACCACGGGCCACCCGTTCGAGGTTGAGGTGCGGATCCGTCGGGCGGCCGACGGCGAATATCGCTGGTGGTTTGAAAATGCCGTGCCGCTGCACGATGAGCACCGAAACATTCTCAAATGGTATGGGTTTCTCGTCGACATTGAAGATCGCAAGCGGGCCGAGGAGGCCCTGCAGAAGGCGCAGGCCGAGCTCGCGCATGTCGCGCGCGTGACGACGATGGGCGCCCTGACCTCCTCCATCGCCCACGAGGTTAACCAGCCGCTCGCCGCCGTGGTCGCCAACGCCAACGCCGCCCTGCATTGGCTCGCCAGCCAGCCCCCCAACCTCGACGAGGCGCGGGAGACGGTGACGCGCATCGTCCGTGACGGGCACCGGGCCGGCGAAGTCATCGGCCGGGTGCGCGCGCTCCTGAAGAAGACAGCCACTGTCACGGCGCAGGTGGACCTGAACGGCCTCGTCGAAGATTCGGTAGCCCTCGTCCAAGGTGAGATACGCCGCCATCGGATCCTGCTACGGACCGAGTTGGCTAACGACCTCCCGCGCGTTGCGGGCGACCGGGTGCAATTGCAGCAGGTAATCCTAAACCTGGTGATGAACGGCGTCGAGGCGATGAAGACGATCGCGGACCGGCCACGCAAGCTGCTGATCAGGTCCATACTCGACGCATCCGGGGCCGTGCTGGTCGAAGTGCAGGACACCGGCGTCGGATTGGAACCGCAGAGTGTGGAGCGGGTGTTCGAGGCGTTTTACACGACGAAGGCAGAGGGTCTGGGCATGGGCTTGGCCATCTGCCGGTCGATCATCGAGGCGCACGGGGGGCGGCTGTGGGCCAGGCCGAATGAGCCTTGGGGAGCTGTGTTTCAATTCACCCTGCCTTCAGCCCCGGACGAGAGCGCTCCTGGCGAGCACCCCGGCCTAACGCCGGCAGTGTGAGGTGGCGGGTCCTGGCGACACCTCATGCATCACCGTCGACGTGCAGCCTGGCGTCTGCAGCCCCTCATCAATCATTGTCGCCCTCGCTACCGCGCGCTAGCGCAGAACGGATGCACTTCAGCAGATCCTGCTCGCCAAACGGCTTTGCCAGATAGCCGACAATGTCCGGACCCAACCCACGCGCGTGCACATTCTCGTTCGGATAGGCAGTGATCAGAACGGTCGGAATGCTCTCGCCCAACGCAACGAGGCTGCGGTGCAGATCAAGCCCACTCATTCCGGGCATATGGATGTCCGTTACCAGGCAGGCCGTGCGGTTTAGATGGGGGAATTTCAAGAAATCATCGGCGGATGAAAAAGCCTCGGCATCAAATCCCAGCGACCTCATGAGTCCCTTGGTGGCCTCGCGCATCGACTGGTCATCATCGACGATCGCAATTAGAGGCTTCTTCGTTGGCACTGCTGCCTCCAAATTCGCGATAGGCGTTATTGCAGAAATCTAGGTGTGGTCGCGGCTGTAAGATACATCAGCCTGCAGGGGCGACAAAGGCATAGGGAGCTATACGATGGTATAGATTGTTTACGACTTGTCGTCGCGAAGAGCCGATCTCGCCAGGATGAGTTTTTGGTCCAGCTGGCTGCCGGCTTGGCGTGCGGGCGATGGCAGGAGGTGCAACGCCTTAGCCGGCAGCCCGATCCCATCATAACTGGCCTTGTGGCTGAGGGAATTAGGGCGCATTCTGATGTGCGAGAAAGCTTCGGTTCGGCACCGGCTGAGGAGAGAGGGGAGTGTTCTCATTGCGGCATCGCCACTCTGTCGGTTGGGCTCGCCCCGATGCCGCAGCAGCGGGTGCAGACACCGCGTGTCCGCAAGAGCCGGCTCCCCCTGAGGTGCGCTGACATGAGGGAGGTGCCAGCAACCGCCATCGTCATCGATGATGATCCGGCGATCCGCGAGGCGCTTGGCAGCCTGCTGCGATCCGTCGGTTTCGACGTGAAACTCCTCGCCTCTGTGGACGACTTCCTCAAGTCTGGACGACCCAACGGGCCGACCTGCCTCGTGCTGGATGTGCGGCTGCCGGGACAAAGCGGTCTTGAATTTCAACGAGAGTTATCGCGGAGAAATATTCAGCTGCCGATCGTCTTCATCACCGGGCATGGCGACATTCCCATGTCCGTCCAGGCGATGAAAGGGGGCGCGATTGAGTTCCTGACGAAACCGTTCCGCGAGCAGGATCTACTCGACGCCGTTCACGTCGGCCTGGCGCGCGACCGCGCTTGGATTGAGAATGAAAAAGCGTTGGCGAAGTTGCGTGCGAGTTTTGATAGCCTGACCCCGCGGGAGCGCGAGGTGATGGCTATGGTGGTGATTGGTCGGCTAAATAAACAGATCGCCGCCGATCTGGGCGTGAGCGAAATTACCGTAAAGGTTCATCGCAGCCAGGTCATGCAGAAGATGCGTGCCAAGTCCTTGCCCGAACTCGCCCTCATGGCGGACAAGCTGAAGCTCGAGCCAGGAAAGCCGCAAGGCTCTTAGGTCCGCCCGGCCAATCCTCCCGACAAAAGAGTCCTTGGAGGGCACCGCTTGACCTTAATGTATCGTCACGGAATGCTGCGAAAGGCAAAGCTCCTCAAAGTCCTCTACAAGGCGGACAAGCCCGAGCGAGTAGCACAAAAGACCGAACCGCGTCCCAGTCGCGTACAGGGTAAATGCAGATGTCCGGGATTGCAAAGCTTGCCCCCCGAGAGGCGCGATTGTTTCGCGCGGCATGACGGAAAACCTCATCAAATGCGCTTCAGGGTCCAAATTCGGCACTAATGGATAGTCTCGCGGCATCTGGATCGGATAACCTGATGCTATCGTCCAGCCTTCTGACATGCGCTGCAGATCGATTTCGATGCGGTTGAGGTCTTGTGTCATGGTGACAATCCTTAAAAGGAGCGCGGAGGAACGAACAGGCAAATGGTGCGACCCGTGGGCTCGCCGGCCACCGTGCATTGGTGAAACTGCCCGTCCGGACTGTTCTTGATGCGAGTATCCAGTGGCGTTATGAGCTCCCCAGTGAGCTTGATGACATATCCGCGGGGGCCTTCGAGGACCAATTGATCGTGGATCTCGCGGCAATCCATCCCGCTGCAGCACGAAAACGGATATGTCCATCCGTGCGGCTGTGCCGCCGTTGGCGTCGCATCATGCGCCACTGCCGGAGCAGCGATCACGACTGCAAAGAAAATAGCTGCTGCCTTGCTCATGATCCGCACCTCGATGGTGAATTGAACCAGCTTCGGTTTCGAAGCTTCCCATTCGAAAGATTGAGCCGCTGTGAAATAGCATTTCCGTCTTTTCGGGCGGCTCCGCCTCCCCGATGTGCCGCCCGTCCATTCATGGCGCTTTGGGAAACGGCCCCGGGGGAGAATGCATACTGACGATAGCAGCACGTTGTCGGACCTGCCTATTGATCAGGAGGAAGGATCAGATACCAACGAGGAAGGGATGACTTATACGAGGGTCTAGGTGCGCTTTTACGCGGGACTAGATAGTACCCCCCAAGAACCGACGTCGATGGAAGTCCTCGACCCGATGACCAAGGTCAGTGCATCATTGCTAGCGCAGCCGTGAAGAAATCCTCGCCTCCGAAGTTTCCGGATTTCAGAGCAAGAAGCATGTCGCCCTGCTTATTGCCGACCGTTCGCAACACCGGTACACCAGGCGCGATTTCCAGGCCGATCAGAAATGCTGGAATGGCGAGCCTGTCGACCGCTGCGCCGGAGGTTTCGCCGCCGGCGATCACCAGGCGCCGCACGCCTCTTGTCACAAGTTCCTCGGCAATGATCGACGTCGCGGTTTCGATCGCGTGGCCCGAGGCGTCCCGTCCGTATTGCGATTGCAGCCGGGAAACGGTTTCCGTCGACGCGCTCGCTGCGACGACGACGGGGCCGGCGGAAATGCGCTCTCCGGCCCAGGAAATCGCCGCGGACATCTCCTCGGGGCCGGCAAGCAGTTTTTCCGGATCGAGCCGCAGAACGGGCAACGACCGTTCGGCGACGTCTAGCTGCCGGAGCGTTGCGCTGGAGCAGCTGCCGGCAACGATCGCGGCAAGCCCGCCCACGGGGCGCATGGCGTCAGCAGTTGCTGCGGTCGTGGAGGATACCCGGCCTGAGCGCGTAAGGGCGCGGGCGAGACCAAGACCGAGGCCCGATGCGCCGGTAGACACCGGTGTCTGGAGCGCCACCTCGCCGAGCGTTTCAAGATCGTGTTCGAAGATCGCATCCGCGATCGCGGCGGTCGCGCCCGCGGCGCGCAGAGCCTCAAGCCGCGCCTTTACCGCACCGGCTCCGGCCGAGACCGTTGCCAGATCGACGATATCGACCGCACCGCGCGACTGCCGGGCCATGACGCGCACCAAATTGGCATCATGCATTGGATTGAGGGGGTGATCCTTTAGCGGGCTTTCGTTCAGCGGTTGCCCGCCGACAAAGAGGTGACCGAGATAGACGGTGCGTCCAGTTTCCGGAAAGGCGGGCGTAACCAGCACCGTGCCGCCGCCGGCAGCATTGTTCAGCGCCTCCGTCACCGGACCGATATTGCCGGCATCGGTCGAATCGAAGGTCGAGCAAACCTTGTAAAGCACATGGGCCGCCCCGCGCTTGCGCAGCCATCGTTCGGCCTCCGTCGCCGCAGCCACGGCGTCAGCGGCCGCGACGGAGCGAATTTTCATGGAGACGACGACTGCGTCGACATCCGGCAGCACCAGCGACGGGTCGGGAATGCCGACGGTCTGCACGGTGCGAAGACCGTTCTTCGTTAGCGTGTTGGCAAGGTCTGACGCGCCGGTGTAATCGTCGGCGATCGATCCGAGCAGGATGGTCATCCGCTAGCTCCTTGCAAAAGGTCTGAACCAGTCGAGGCCGTCCAGCGTCTGGCCCCGGGGGATATATTCGCAGCCTACAAAGCCGCCGTAACCGAGCCGGTCAATTTCCTCGAACAAATAGGGGTAGTTTAGCTCCTCCCCGTCCGGCTCATTGCGCGACGGCACGCTAGCAACCTGGATATGGCCGGTCATCGGCAGCAGCCGGCGCAACCCCATGACCACGTCGCCATGCAGGATCTGGCGGTGATAGACGTCGAACTGAAGCTTTAGATTGGGCAGGCCGAGGTCGGTGATGAACCGCTCAGCGGCACCGAAATCATTGAGGAAATATCCCGGCATGTTTCGTCCGTTGATGGGCTCAATCAACAGATCGATACCGTTCTCTCCGAGCCGCGCCGCAGTGTAGGCCACGGAATGCCGATAGCAGGTTGCGGCCTCTGTATCAGAGGGCTCGACAAGCCCTGCCATCAGATGCAGCCGCTTTGCGCCGGTCGCCGCCGCATAGTCCAGTGCCTGTTCCACGTCAGACTTCAATTCGTCGAACCGCCCAGGAAGAGCTGCGATACCACGCTCGCCCGCTATCCAATCACCCGGCGGCAGATTGAACAGTGCCTGCCGCAGGTTGTTGCGGGTTAGCCGTTCGGCGATCGCGTCCGGCGGGGCTTCATAGGGAAAAAGATATTCGACGGCGGCAAATCCGGCATCCGCTGCAGCATTGAAGCGATCGAGGAACGACCATTCGTTAAACATCATCGTCAGGTTGGCCGCGAAAATGGGCATACCTACCTCCTTTATCGCGACTCTTTGACTGTGCCAGGCAATTTCGCACCTGAGAGCTGGGCATAGAGCCGGGCGAGCGAGGAATCGTCGTCACGGCCCATACCGGCACCTGAAGCGGCAAGGTACATCTGCAAGGCGGCCGCCACCAACGGTACCGGATAACGCTCCGAACGCGCCATGTCTTGAACGATGCCGAGATCCTTGACGAAAATCTCGATGGCGCTGAGCGGCGTATAATCTCCCGCCAGCACATGCGGGATCCGGTTTTCGAACATCCACGAATTGCCGGCCGACGCCGTGATCACCTCGTAGACCTTATCGAGATCGAGGCCTTGCTTGGCAGCGAAGGCGATCGCTTCGCACGCAGCTGCGATGTGCACGCCGGCAAGGAGTTGGTTGATCATCTTGAAGGCTGCCCCTGTGCCAGCCGCATCGCCAAGTTCATAGACCTTGGCGGCCATGGCATCGAGGGCCGGGCGAGCCGCTTCGAAGGCAAGCCTGGAGCCGGACGCCATGATCGTCAGTTCGCCGCTCGACGCTTTTGCCGCGCCGCCGGAAATTGGCGCGTCGAGGTAGTGTAGGCCGATGGCTTCCACCTGGTGTGCCAGGTCTCGCGCGACGGCAGGATCCATTGTCGCCGAAGAAATGAATACGGCTCCTGGTTTCATTAGGCTTGCGACACCTTCGGCACCAAACAATAGGGCCGCGGTCTGCGCGCCGTTTACGACGACTGAAACGATGATGTCAGCGCCCCGAACCGCGTCGGCGGGCGTGGCCGCGCCACGCCCGCCATCCGCGACGAAGCGATCGATGGCGGCAGGAGCGATGTCATAGCCGACGACGTCGAGGCCCGCGCGCTTCATCGACCGGGCCATGCCGGCCCCCATGGAGCCGAGGCCGATCACGGCAGCGACCGTCTGTCCCAGATTTTCAGCATGCGATGCCATGACGATATTCTCCAGGTTTTTGAAAATCTAGCGGGCGCGCCCCCCTTCGAGCCGTAGATCTCCGGAGGGCGGCAGCTTGGAAGGTTTAGCGATTGACGGTTTTTCCGGGAACCGCCAGCACGGCCAGCGAGCCGACGACGAGCGCTGCAGCCAGGAAATACATGCCCGTGCTGTTGCTGCCGGTGAGGTCCTTCAGATAACCCACCAGAAACGGCCCGAGAAATCCGGCGAGGTTTCCGACCGAATTGATCCAGGCAATGCCGGCGGCCGCACCCGTACCGACGAGAAACGCCGTCGGAAGGGACCAGAAGAGGGGTGCGCAACTGATGGCGCCTGCGGTGGCGAGCGAGAGGCAGGCAATGGCGACTGTCGTGCTTGCAGCCGTCGCTGCTGCGACAAAACCGCCGGCCGCAATGAGGGCGGGAATGACGAGGTGCCACCGCCGCTCCCGCAACCTGTCGGAGGAGCGTCCGAGCGCCAGCATGACAACGAAAGCGCAGATGTAGGGGATCGCGGAAATCAGGCCGATATTCAGATTTCCGGTTACGCCCGAGGCCTTCACAATGGACGGCATCCAGAAATTCAGTCCGTACTGCCCGAGCACGAAGCAGAAATAGATAAGGCACATCAACCAGACGCGGCGGTCCGTCAGTGTTCCAGCAATGCTGTGGGGGCTCGAGACCTTGGCTCGGTTCTCCGCTTCGATATTGGCCGTCAGCACCGCCTTTTCATCTTCGTCCAGCCATTTGGCGGCACGGATCGTATCATCGAGGTAGAAGTACGTGGCGACGCCGAAAAGGATGGCCGGAATGGCTTCGATGAGGAACATCCATTGCCAGCCGGAAAGACCGTGCGTTCCGTGGAAGCTGTCCATCAGCAGGCCCGAAAGCGGATTACCGAAGATGGCGGATATCGGGATCGCGGACATGAACGTGGTAATGATCTTGGCGCGGCGGTGCGCCGGATACCAGGACGTCAGGTACAAGATTATGCCGGGAAAAAATCCCGCCTCGGCAACGCCCAGAAGGAAACGCAGGATATAGAAGACGGTTTCCGACGAGGTGAACATGAAAGCGGCGGAAACGAGGCCCCAGGTGACCATGATACGGGCCATCCACACCCGCGCGCCAACCTTGTTCATGATGACGTTGCTGGGCACTTCAAACAGAAAATACCCGATGAAGAAAATGCCTGCGCCGATGCCATAGGCCGCTTCCGACAGGCCGAGTTCACTCGCCATCTGGAGCTTCGCGAAGCCGACATTGACGCGGTCGAGATACGCGACCACGTAGCACAGCATCAAAAAAGGGACGATTCGCCAGAATACCTTGCCATATGCACGATCCTCCACCGCCTGTGCGGGGTACACGCCATCGACTGGCGCCTGCGTTTGCAGCGTCATGATTTCCTCCAAGGGTTACCGCAAATCTCCTTCCGCGGTACGCCGGCCGGGATGTTGGCAGCGCTGCCATTTTATTTAGACCATTTTGGCAGCGCTGCCAATAGGGAAATTGGCAGCGCTGCCAAAAAGGAACTTGCTTCTTGGTGAAAGCGGTGAAAAATGGTGGCATGGTGGATTCTCATCGCCCGCCACTGAGGTAGCCGCCAGGGTTGGATTCAAGCATGACCGTGGAATTCAAACATCAGGCTACAGTGACGCTTGCCGAGGTCGCAGAAGCGGCCGGGGTCGGCGAGAGCACTGTATCACGCGTGCTGCGCAACCACGGTTCCTTTTCCGACAAGACGCGGGACCGGGTCATGGCAGCGGTCGAGCGGCTGGGTTATGTACCGAACCGGATCGCGGGAACTCTCGCCTCCACCGGTTCGCGTCTTGTTGCCTTCGTCGTCCCATCGCTTTCAAACATCGTCTTCCCCGACGTCCTGAGAGGCGCCAGCACCATTCTGGAGGAAAACCGATACCAGGCGGTTTTCTCCGTCAGCGACTATGATCCGGAGAAGGAGGAAGCCCTGACCGCCGCGATGCTCGCCTGGCGGCCGGCGGCAGTCATGGTGGCGGGATACGAGCACACTGACGGAACCGTAAAGAGATTGCGCGCGAGCGGTTGCCGGATCGTGGAACTGCTCGATCTGGACGGTGATGCTCTCGACATGGCGGTCGGTTTTTCCAACCGTGCTGCCGGACGGGAAAGTGCTGCTTTCCTGCTAAAGCGGGGCTATCGCCACATCGGCTATGTCGGTCACGACCTGAACCGCGATACCCGCGCCGGCAAGCGGTTTTCCGGCTTCTGCGAAGCGCTCGCCGCTAGCGATGCGACCCTCGCCGATCGCGAAATTCTCGCGGGGGGATCATCCGTGGAGAACGGCAGACTGGGGCTGGAACGCTTGCTCGCCCGGACCGCAGATCTCGATGCGGTGTATTTTTCGAACGACGACATGGCGCTTGGTGGTTATTTTCATTGTCTCGCAAGGGGAATATCGATCCCCTCGCAGCTTGCCATTTTCGGCTATAACGGTCTCGATATCGGCCGAGCAACGCCGCAACCGCTCTCGACCATCCGCACCCCGCGCGTTGAGACCGGAAAGGTGGCCGCACAGCTTGTCGTCAATAATGCGCCATCCCAGGTCATCGATCTCGGATTTGAGCTGATCGAAGGGGCAACCGCCTGACTTGACGTCTGGCGGGCAAAATATACGTCGGTGCTTCTGGCCTATGACTAGACACGGTAGCAGACATAGAACTTCACAACCTGATCTAATTCCTGGAATCGCTTAGTCACGGATAAACCGCTGACCTGCGATCGCTAGACGGGGTGTATGGGTGAATGCATCGCTGACCGGGGATTTATGCTTTTTATGCTAGCTTTTGCTTGAGGGAATTCCGAACGCAAAAAGGGCTCCGAGTTTCCTCGAAGCCCATTGAATTTGTCGTAAGCTTTGGTTGCGGGGGCTCACAACCAACGATTCCTGCGATTGGCCGAGCGCCGCATACGAAGCTGGCACTTTAGACATGGTGTAGGTCGAGAAATGGAGTTCCGCGCCGGGCTTCTTTCCGGCAATTCCACGTACCAGGATTGCGGGCCGCCGTCGGAGCGGTCGACCAGCGATAGCCGCGCGCCTTTTAGTGCTCACCCTCGCGAATGGGCTCCTTTCTTCACGGCACAAGCTGTAAGCCAAGTCCACCTTCGGCCATGGCGAAGCGGCCGGACGCAAGGATAACTTCTGTTGAAGTGCATTCTTGTGAACAGGAGCAATGAGAACTTCAGTTTCGTTTCACGAGCGCCCAGAAGCCGGATTTTCGACCATGGGACTTTTGCAGACCGGCACTATAATAAGTATGGGAAGATATCCCGCTGACGGTAGTGGCCTCGGCGTCTGAACTGGCGGCAAGCGCATCCAGTTTCTTTAGATAACGCGCCGCATGTGGATAGGCCTTCGAGCGAGCGCGAGAGAGAATATCGTTGAGAAGCGCGCGATAGAGGACGACGGCGGCCAGAGGGTGATCGTGCTGCAGGGCGTCGGCCACCGGCGGTAGCATGTAATACTGTCCTCCATCCCATTCATTTCGGCGTTCGATCACCAGTTTCGCGGCGAGGTCGAGCCTCGACCACTCCACCAGAAACGCCAGCGCCCGATAGGTATGTTTCGACGCGAGAACAAGGGCGAAAGCCCGGTCGAGCGCCGAGAACTCCTCGAAGTCCGGCAGGGCGGCGATATATTCCCGCAACGTACCGGCATTCAGCGATGTCTCGAACGCCGACCATCGCAGCGTTTGGGCCGCATCCTTTTCGCCAATCGCTTCCAGTATCCTCGCCTCAAGGCTCACCCGCTCCGATGAGGTCGCCTCTTGCGGCATCATGCCGTCTGCCAGATCGGACGCCGACACATATTTCAGTCCACCGGTTTTCTCACGTCGAACCCACCCGAACGCTTCTTGCGCCCTGCCCGCCTCCAGCAGGCGTTCCGCCATGCCGATCGTATCCTGCAAGTTCGGATGCTTCTTTTCCTCAAGCGCGATCAACCCGTCCAGATCGCCGAGCACGTGAGCAATGAGTTGCCTTATATCCCGGTATTGCGAGGCGTTCGAGAAGACATAGCGGTCTTTCGATTTCGCATCCTTCGCTTCCTGCTCCTGTTGAAGGACTGCCAGATCGGCATCCCACTTGCGCAAGACCTCCTTCGGCAGATGGTCTACCACCTCATGCGCCACATCGACCAGATAGCCGTGGCTGCTGTCACCCAGCGCCTCCACGATTCTCTCCGGCAGCAGACCGATCTCTTCTTCCAGCTTCGGTGTCAATTGGCCGAGCTCCGCGATCGCCTGATGATAGACGTCCTGCACATGGCCGTAGGAATCGTCGATCCGCTCAAACACCCGTTCGTGCGTGGCGATGAACCGTAACAGTCGGTCGATGGCCATGGCGGGTGACGCTTCACCCAGTTCGCCCGAGATGGTTACAACCGTCGCCGCCAGGTCGTCGCGAAAAGTTCGCGCCTTGTCCCAGTCGATGAAGCCCCGCGCCCTTTCCAGCCCACCGAGCCTGCGATCCACGAGTTTCGCAATCGCCTCCGGACCCTTCCGGGCGGCAAGCGCGGCCGACACCAGTTTGCGGAACGAGGCGTCGCGTTCAGCCTCATCCAGCACCAGCCGTGCAAGCTTTTCGGCTCCAAGCTCTGTTAGCGTATCGATGGAAATTGCAGATTTACGCGCCATGGGAGATGGGTTCCGGCAAATCGGACATCAATGTCAGTCGTCTTCTGCCAGATGGTACGCTGTCGGAGCAAGCGAGAATAGAAACCGGATCATTTTCGGCATGGCTTTCTCGGCACGTTGACGCTGTATATCCGCAAGCGCGAACCGCTCGCGCATTTCGCAGGCTATTTCGCTATGCTATCGCCACCGATGTCGCGCAACACCCCTTCTGTTGCACGCCTGGCTACTCCGAACACCGCCGGATATTCCCAACTTCGCATGTGCCGGCTTCATGCCGATAAGCAGGGCTAGCGCGTTATCGAGGAATATACCGATCACGCGATCTCCGGCGCCTCCCTTCTCCGTCCTGGTATCCAGGCGCTGATCGCAGACTCCACACGCAGCCGCTTCGACCTGATCCTCGCCGAGGCAATGGACCGGCTGTCGAGCGACCAGGAGGATATTGCCGGGCCTGTTCAAACGCGCAGACTCATTCCGGTAGCTCATCGTATCAAATGGTGTCCTCCGGCAGCGGCGGCACATCCGGCGCTGTGTCCAGCAAGCTTGTCAGAGCACCACGCTTGCCTGCACGCGCCTTGAGGAATTCGCTCGCCGTCTCCACGGCCCCGATCTTCTGCGCGACCGCCGAAACGATCCACTGATTGAGCGACACGCCGTCCTCCATGGCGAGACGTGCCGCCGTCTCCTTGAGCGACTGCGGCAGTTGCAGCGGATATTTGTAGCGTTGGGCCTGCGTCATGTGTTCAGTCTCCTGACGATCTCTCCCGGTGTTATCACGGTGACGCCCAGCCCGAGCGCCGGGCGGAAATCCTTGACATTATGCGTCACGATGGCCTCGGCCTGTCCGTTCAAGGCAGCCTCAAGCACCATTTCATCTGCGACATCGGCCAGCATCGGGCGCGTTCGAAACGAAATATCGACGCCCTCAGAAATGGCGGCAAGCGCGCTCATCACCGAAGCGACATCCTCAAGGCTGTGGCCAGTCGCCTGCCGGGTTCCGAGTCGACTCAGCACAGCCTCATACTCCAGAAACAGCGCTGTCGAACAAAGTGGTGTCACCAGTCCTTGATCAGCGAAACGCAGAAGCAAGTTGCTCGCTCCATTGCGGCTGCGAAACGCCGCCACGATCACATTGGTATCCAGAACAAGTCGCATGACAGGCAACTTATAGACATCTCATAGGATGTCAATGTTTGCATGATGGTTCCCGTTATACATCGTCATCCGCCGCGCTTCTGTCCGATTATCGTTGGCGGCAATGCGGACTGCAAAGTTCTCGCGCGCCATCTGCCTAAGGCCGAAAAAGAGCGGGGTGCCGACGGCGGCACCCCATACCAACCACATGATACTTGAATCGGTTAGCTACGCCGCTCTTTCTTCCGCGGCGTTCGGTCTCCACTTGATGAGTCGGCTTTCCAGAACATCGAGAATTCGGTCGATGATGAGTACGAACATGGCCAGGATGATGATGCCGGCAAACACGCCGACCGCGTCGAAGTTACCTTCCGCTTGCGCGATCAGATAACCGAGCCCTGCAGAGGAGCCGAGATATTCGCCGATGATGGCGCCGACCACTGCGAAGCCGACAGACGTGCGAAGGGAGGACAGGATCCAGCTTGCCGCCGCCGGAAAATAGACGTGCCGCAACAGATCGGAACGTTTGGCTCCGAGGATTCTTGCGTTTGCGAGAACCACCGGATTGACTTCGCGGACGCCCTGCATGGCGTTGAAGAAGGTGATGAAGAAAACAAGCGTTACGGCAAGCGCCACCTTCGACCATAGGCCGAGTCCGAGCCAAAGCACGAAAATCGGTGCAAGCACGACGCGCGGAATGGCGTTCAGACCCTTGATGAAGGGGTCCAGAATCCGCGCCGCGCTGCGGCTGAGACCGAGCCAAACGCCTGCCGCGACGCCCAATCCGGTACCGATGATATAACCCAGCACAGTCTCCGTCAGTGTGATTGACACATGACGATAGAAGCCGGGGTCGACAATCCAGCTGACGATTTGGTTGAAGATATCCAGCGGGGCTGGAAAGAAGAAGACATCGATGAAGCCGGCGGTCACGCCGAGCTGCCAGCCGCCGAGGATAAAAACCAGCATACCGAGCTGGATAATGCGTTCAGTCACGACGTTCATAGCTTTTCTCCACTTCGCCGCGCAGGGAAGCCCAGATATTGCGATACAAATCCATAAAGCGTGGATCGAGTTTGATCTCAGCCACATCCCGTGGCCGCTCGAGATCCACCGGGAAACTTTCGATGACTCTCGAACGAGGGCCGGCGGCCAGAATGGCGACGCGGTCTCCCAGCGCGATTGCCTCTTCAAGGTCGTGCGTGATCATGACCACGGCGCGACGTTCTTCCTGCCAAAGGCGCAGCAACTCATTCTGCATGAGGTGCCGCGTGTGGATGTCGAGCGCGGAGAAGGGCTCGTCCATCAGGATCACTTTGGGACCGGCAATGAGGGCTTTGCGCCATCTGGACACGTTTCCGCTGGCCGCCGGATAGTTGATGCGGATAGCGGTGTTCGAAGCCCTTCAGCCCCACCTTGGCAAGCCAGCTCATCGAACGCTCGCGGCGCTCAGTGGCTGCAACACCCCTGAACATCAGTCCGAGCTCGACATTCTCAATGGATGTCTTCCACGGGAGCAGCGCGTCCTGTTGGAAGAGATAGCCGATGTCGTTCTGGACGCCCTTTACCGGCGTGCCGTCGATCGTCACCGTTCCGCTCGCGGGTTTCAGAAGACCTGCGATCGCGTTCAAAATGGTGCTCTTGCCGCAACCGGTCGGGCCGACGATGGCGAGAAACTCGCCATCGGCAACCGCCAGGTTGACGTCCTGCACCGCGACATAGGAACCAAACGACATTGTCACGGCGTCGATCGATACCATCGACTTTGCGTTTTGCTGTCCCGTCGGGATAGGCATGGGGTTTACGACAGCCAAAGACATGGCCTCCTCCTAGGATCAGTTGGTGGTCTTATCCGTTACCTTGTCCACGAAAGCGTTCGTGTAGGTTTTGGAAAGATCGATTGTTGCGGCAGCAACCTTTTCGTTGAAGCTCTTGAGAACAGCCAACGGCGTCTGCGTGTCGGTCTCGCTGAATTTGCCGTCCACCGAGAAAATCGGTTTGGCATTCTGGACGGCCTTCACATAGGTGTCCCGGTCGCCGGAGATAAATTCTTTCGGCAGTTTTTCGACGATCTCTTCAGCGCTATGTGTGTTCATCCATGCCAGTGCCTTGACCGTCGCGTTCGTGACCTTCTGGATGGTTTCCGGGTTTTCATCGATATAGGCCTGCGTCGCATAGAGGACGGAGGTCGGATAAATTCCGCCATAGATCTCCTTGGCACCCTCGCCGCTGCGGGCGTCGATCAAAATCTTGCCGACACCCTTGGCCTCGATAAAGGTCGCCGCGGGATCGTAGTTGACCAGAAGATCGACTTTCCCTTGCTCGAGCGCCGCGACTGCGGCCGCGCCGGAACCGACGCCGATCAGCGAGATGTCGTCGGCCGAAAGATTGTTGCGCTGCAGGTAGTAGCGCACGAAGAAGTCGGAAGATGATCCCGGTGCGGTGATGCCGATCTTCGCGCCCTTGATCGTTTCCGGTTTGGTCGGATCGAAGGATGAGTTTTTCCCGCCGGCCAGAACCAGGCCAGAATTGCGCGCAAGCTGGACAAAGCCGACGACCGCCTTGTTCTGCGACTGCATCTGGATCGTATGGTCGTAGAAGCCGACGGCGATATCCGTGGAGCCGGCAACAAGCGCCTGCAGCGTCTTGGAGCCGCCAGATGCGAAGTTTTCGACGGTCACCTCAAGACCTTCCTTCTCGTAGAGACCTAGGCCAGCTGCGACCGGGAAGGGCAGGTTGTTGAGGTTGTAGGACCCGACGCTGATGCGGACGGGTTCCGCAAAAGCCGAACCGGCGAAGGCGACCGTTGCCGCAAGGGCGAGTATGAGTTTACGCATGTGTATTCCTCCCTGATGCGTGGCGCCCTCCCGGCAACCACTTTCGATTATGCCGCGCAAACCATTTGCACGATAGGTTTTGCAAAGACCCGGCCCTCGAAGAGGCGTCGGGCCGTCCGCAGGATTCCGGCAACTGTCTTGCCGTCGCGGGTATCCAGTTTTACTTCCAAACGACCGCTTGGATGTTCCAGAACGAGGACGACCGGCGGCTTGCGGTCGCCGATCAGTTGCGAGGCGACGGTTCCGTCGCTAATGCAGGCTGTGGCGATGCCGACCGCACCGGTCGTTGCGAGAGAAGGGTGGCACTGGTGCGGCATGAAATAGCGTACGCCGAGATCGCCGCCGTTGTTGGGCCTGGAGATCAGCACCGGCTTTGGCGTCACCTGGTTTCTGACATCACCCATGCCCATGCGCCGGCCTGCCTCAAGCCGTAGCGTTTCGAGACGATACAGCATTGCCCCGTTGGCATTGAGCTCGGCAGCCGATTCATTGCCCGTCACACCGAGCGCGGCGGCCTCGAGCAGCATCATCGGCATCGCGCAATCGATGCAGGTGACGTCGATGCCGTCAATCCTGTCTCGCGGGTTGCCGGTGGGAAAAAGCTTGCCGGTGCGTGCCCCGGCAGCATCCATGAAGGTCAGCGCGATCGGCGCAGCATTGCCGGGCACGCCGTCGATCGAGGCATCTCCCATATAGGCGACGCGGCCATCAGGGGTCGGAACCTCCGCTTCGATGAGTTTACCGGTATTGACGTTGTGAATGCGCACGCGGGTTACGCCCGTCGCCGCCTTGACCAGGCCGGCCTCGATCGCGAACGGCCCGACGGCCGCCAGCATATTTCCACAGTTAGGTGAGGTATCCACGAACTGCTGATCGATGCGGACCTGGGCGAACAGATAATCCACATCGGCATCGGACACGGTTGCCGGGCCGACGATGGCAACCTTGCTGGTGACGGGGTTGCCGCCGCCGATACCGTCAATCTGCAGAGGATGACCAGACCCCATGACCGAAAGCAGGATCTGATCGCGTTGACGCGAATCCGATGGAAGATCGGATGCGAGAAAGAACGGTCCTTTGGAGGTGCCGCCTCGCATCAGAACACAGGGAATGGAAATCAGGTCGTTCATGGTTGTGTCCGCATACTGATGTGATTTAAATATCAATCAGCTTCTTTGTTGCAGTAAGCGGCAAAACGATTGATATGTGAAATGCGAATATCAGAGGGAATGATGCGTCGTGAGCATTAATTGCGAGATATTGGATCTGCGCGCGTTTCTATCGGTCGTCGAATTGGAAAACTTCCATCGCTCTGCCGAAGCGCTCAATCTGTCACAGCCCGCACTCAGCCGTCGAATTCAGAAGCTGGAGTTGGCAATCGGGGCGCCTTTGCTCGAGCGCACCACGCGTCATGTCTCGACAACCGCCCTTGGCGCGGAGCTGATCCCGTTGGTGCGACGAATGCTTGAGGAGTTCGACACGTCGCTGTTTGCGGTGCGCGATGTCGGATCTCAGCGCAGCGGCCTTGTGACGATCGCATGTCTGCCAACGGCTGCTTTCTATTTTTTGCCGACCGTCATTAAGCAATTCAGCGCCGAGTATCCGAATATTCGTTTTCGCATTCTCGATCTGCCGGCCACCGACGGTCTGCAGGCCGTCGCCCGTGGGGAAGTCGAGTTCGGCATCAATATCATGGGCTTTTCAGATCCCGACCTCATCTTCGACAGGCTCATCGAAGATCCATTCGTGCTGGCGGCACGCAAGGATCATCCGCTGACGGCGAAGAGCGATCTTGAATGGGATGACCTGGCGCCCTATCAACTGATCACAGTTCACCGGTCGAGCGGCAACCGTACGCTTCTTGACGCAGCATTGGCGAAATCGAACCTGAAACTGCGCTGGTCCTATGAAGTCACGCATCTCTCGACATCGCTTGGTTTGGTGGAAGCGGGGCTTGGAATTTCGGTTCTGCCGAAACTCGCTACACCACAGGAAGAGCACCCGTTCCTCGTCACGAGACCTATTGGCAATCCTCAAATCTCGCGAACGATCGGCATTGTGCGCCGTCGCGGTGGGACGCTTTCGCCGGCAGCCGAACGTTTCATGACCATGTTGATTGGGACGTGGGCCGAAAGAAACTGAGCCCGCACTTTTTAGCTCACACGCTGCTTCCGCGGCTCGCGACTGATGGTCGGTGAATCGACCATACGATGCCGGCCAGCGGGTGGGCGTCTGTGACGGCGGCGAATGACAGATTGGACATTGCCAGATCGCCGCCTGTATAGAGCGGCAATCTGGATGAGATCAGCGCGACAATCTGGATGAGACTCTGGTGTCGCGGTTGTCGGGGAGCGTATCATCTTGATTGCCGCTCTATACGCATCTGTTGAACAATGAAGGCGTTACCGGTCCACGTGGAAAAAAATGGCGCGACACGGCCATTCGCGGCGATGTCAGCCGTGGCACCGGCATCCTCAACACCGAGAGCTACATCGGCCGCATGGTCTGGAACAAGCGCAACTATCGCAAGAACCCGGACACCGAGCGCAGAACTGCCCGCGTCAACGATGCAAACGAGTGGGTGCTGAGTGATGTACCGTCCATGCGCATTGTCCCTGACGAACTGTGGCAGCGCGTGAAGAGCCGGCAAAAGGAGATCGGTGATCTGTTTGATTTCGGGCAGAGTAACCGGCTGAATGCGACGCAGCGCCCGGAATATCTGTTGAGCCGCATGCTGGAATGCGCGGAATGCGGAGGCCCTTACGCAATCTCCGGCAAGGACCGCTATAGCTGCACCAACCATCGCAAGCGGCTGCCGATCGACGAGCTTGACGGCGAATGCTGCAGCAACACCAAAACCATCAAGCGCCAGGACCTGGAGGAACGGGTGCTGAACTGCATCCCCGTCGCCTTCTACTCTCTCGATATCTTCGACCGGATTTCGGAGATGATGATCGCGCATGAAGTCGGCATGTTGAAGCGTGCGCCTTCCCGCAAAGATGCGTTGAACGCCGAGCTTGCGACGATCAAGGCAACCCAGAAGAGCCTGATGCAGCAAATCCACGACCGCCATGCTGAAGGCCGGCCACGCCTTGCCATCCTGGACGACCAGCTCGACGAACTGGAGGTAACGCGGGAGAAGCTGGTGCTGGAACTCGCCAGCGCCGAAGCGCCGGCGGAGGATTTTCAGGAGAAGATCACGAAGCTGAAGACGCAGTTCAATCCGGCCAACGTCGAGATTGCTATCCGCAAGCTGCTCTTCCTCGCCCGCAACAATTCCGACGAACACGCCAAGCAACGGCTGATGCCGATCGTGCGTGATCTCATCCAGACCGTCGCGATCGGCAAGACGCCGGGCCACCAGCCGGCATCCTTGCAGGTCCACGGCTCGATCGCCAACATCATGGCGTCGATGGAGGTCTTGGATCTGATGGAGCAGCAGTTCATCGCAGCTTTCCCATCTTATTGGGGGCAACCACCCCGGCCAGCCATCATCTTACAAGAACGGCCTGGGGCGATCGCCCCAGGCTCTATGGCCAGGCACGGTAGCAGACATAGAGGATCACAACCTGCGGTAGTTCATGGATCGCTTAGTCACGGATAAAGCGGCTGACCTGCCATCGCCAGATGGGGTGTATGCATCGCTGACCGGGGTTTGTGCTGGCCGTGTGTTGGGAGATTCCGAACGCAAAAAGGGCTCCGAGTTTCCTCGAAGCCCATTGAATTTGTCGTAAGCTTTGGTTGCGGGGGCAGGATTTGAACCTGCGGCCTTCAGGTTATGAGCCTGACGAGCTACCGGGCTGCTCCACCCCGCGTTATTGTTTTGAAGCGGAACGGACCGCTGTTGTTGCGGCCGGTTTATATCGGCCTATGGCCGTTGTTTTGTGTTGAGAAGATTGTGATTTTGCTGTTGCGTTTTGCAGACCTGGCGGCGACCGACTCTCCCGCGTCTTGAGACGAAGTACCATGGGCGCTGGGGCGTTTCACGGCCGTGTTCGGAAAGGGAACGGGTGCAGCCACCCCGCCATAACCACCAGGTCAGCGAAGCGCAACGATTTGAGAAGCTGGTGAAGTTTTCACTTCGTTTTGTTGAACACGTCATTGGCGGGGAAGCGCTTGTATGCTGCTTCTTATCGCCTGGCTCATTTTGATGAGCATTGTCAATGAGAACGATCAAGCCGATCGAGCTATTAGTACCGGTAAGCTTCATGCATTGCTGCACTTCCACACCCGGCCTATCAACGTGGTCGTCTTCCACGGCTCTGATAGGGAACACTCGTTTTCAGGTGGGTTTCCCGCTTAGATGCCTTCAGCGGTTATCCCTTCCATATGTAGCTACCCTGCTATGCCCTTGGCAGGACAACAGGTCCACCAGAGATATGTCCATCCCGGTCCTCTCGTACTAGGGACAGATCCTGTCAATATTCCTACACCCACGGCAGATAGGGACCGAACTGTCTCACGACGTTCTGAACCCAGCTCACGTACCGCTTTAATTGGCGAACAGCCAAACCCTTGGGACCTGCTCCAGCCCCAGGATGCGATGAGCCGACATCGAGGTGCCAAACAACCCCGTCGATATGGACTCTTGGGGGTCATCAGCCTGTTATCCCCGGCGTACCTTTTATCCGTTGAGCGATGGCCCTTCCACGCGGGACCACCGGATCACTATGACCGACTTTCGTCTCTGCTCGACTTGTCAGTCTCGCAGTCAGGCGGGCTTATGCCATTGCACTCGACGACCGATTTCCGACCGGTCTGAGCCCACCATCGCGCGCCTCCGTTACTCTTTCGGAGGCGACCGCCCCAGTCAAACTACCCACCATACACTGTCCCGGATCCGGATAACGGACCGCGGTTAGACATCCATGACGATAAGGGTGGTATTTCAAGGATGGCTCCACGGAAACTGGCGTCCCCGCTTCAAAGCCTACCACCTATCCTACACATGCCGACACGAATGCCAGTGTAAAGCTATAGTAAAGGTGCACGGGGTCTTTCCGTCTGACCGCAGGAACCCCGCATCTTCACGGGGAATTCAATTTCACTGAGTCTATGTTGGAGACAGCGGGGAAGTCGTTACGCCATTCGTGCAGGTCGGAACTTACCCGACAAGGAATTTCGCTACCTTAGGACCGTTATAGTTACGGCCGCCGTTTACTGGGGCTTCAGTTCAAAGCTTGCACCTCTCCCTTTAACCTTCCAGCACCGGGCAGGCGTCAGACCCTATACGTCGTATTGCTACTTCGCAGAGCCCTGTGTTTTTGATAAACAGTCGCTACCCCCTGGTCTGTGCCACCCCATCCTGGTTGCCCAAAATGGGGTCACGCTTCTTCCGAAGTTACGCGTGCAATTTGCCGAGTTCCTTCAACATAGTTCTCTCAAGCGCCTTGGTATACTCTACCTGACCACCTGTGTCGGTTTCGGGTACGGTCTATACGGTGGAGCTGTTTCCTGGAACCGCGTCCCTGCAAGGTCAATCCAATAAGACCTTACAAGTTGAGCAATCCGTCACTACCACCAGGCCCACGAATATTAACGTGGTTCCCATCGACTACGCGTGTCCGCCTCGTCTTAGGGGCCGGCTAACCCTGCTCAGATTAACTTTAAGCAGGAACCCTTGGTCTTTCGGCGAGAGGGTCTCTCACCCTCTTTATCGTTACTCATGTCAACATTCGCACTTCCGATACCTCCAGGATGTCTCACGACTGTCCCTTCACAGGCTTACGGAACGCTCCGCTACCACGTGTATTGCTACACATCCTCAGCTTCGGTGCATGGCTTCAGCCCCGTTACATTTTCGGCGCAAAGACCCTTATTTAGACCAGTGAGCTGTTACGCTTTCTTTAAATGATGGCTGCTTCTAAGCCAACATCCTGGTTGTTTTGGGATCCTCACATCCTTTCCCACTTAGCCATGACTTGGGGACCTTAGCTGGAGGTCAGGGTTGTTGCCCTTTTCACGACGGACGTTAGCACCCGCCGTGTGTCTGCCGAGTAGT
>NZ_JBWCCY010000004.1:0-100000 GCF_056279705.1 Rhizobium sp. USDA 4016 | reverse complement strand
CCCAACCGGAAAGAGCGACTTTCAGGCGGCGCCAGGCATGACTCTGGATGAAGTCGAGGAGAACGTCCGCTCGAACGGTTCGGCGCTGACTGACGGAGCCACTCAAGTCGCGGCGCTCTACTATGTCGACCCTCAGCGCTTTTCGAACGAGGACAACGATGTCGATCTGACATCAGGCCTGTCGGCCCGCGTTCTCGAGCAGAACATGACGGTGTCTGCGCCGGAATCGATCACGCCGCAGACCGAGGAATTTGCCGACGACATCGTGCCGGCCCGCCAGGATGTCACCATCGTCAAGGCGCTGATGGATTCCGGCTATCCCGAGCCGCAGGCGAAGATGCTCTCTGCCAACCTCGCGCCGCCACTCGGCAGCGACGAGCTTGCCAAGGGCGACGTCCTGCGTGTCGGCATCATCCAGAAGGGCGAACAGGCCAAACTCATCCGCGCCAGCGTCTATCGTGGCACGCGTCATCTCGTCACGATCGCTCTCGATGACAAGAGCCGCTTCGTTGAGGCAAGTGAACCGCCTAGGCTTGACGCGATCGCGACTGCCTTCGATGACAATTCGCTATCGGTTCCCGCTGGCCAGAACCTGCCGCGCGTTTATGACGGCATTTATCGCGCCGCTCTTTCCTACGGCATGACCAAGGATATGACGGCGCTGATCATCAAGCTACTTGCGGCAAACGTTGACTTCCAGGCGCAATTGAGGGCGACCGATTTCCTCGAGGCCTTTTTCTCTGTCGCCGATTCGAGCGGCCGCGCGACGCCGAATTCCGAACTGCTTTACGTCAATGCCCGTTTTGGCGATACGGTGACACGCTTCTACCGCTTCCAGGATGCGGACGGAAACGTCGATTACTTCGATCAGGACGGCAAGAGCATCCGTCAGTTCTTGCTGCGCAACCCGGTGCCGAACGGCATTTTCAAGTCCGGTTTCGGCATGCGACGCCACCCGATCCTGGGTTTTGCCCGCATGCATACGGGCGTCGACTGGGCCGCTCCCCGCGGTACGCCGATCATCGCGACCGGCAATGGCACGGTCGAGAAGGCCGGCTGGGATTCTGGCGGCTATGGCAATCAGACGATCGTCCGTCATGCCAATGGATACGAGTCCTCCTACAACCACCAGAGCGCCATTGCCAAAGGCATCGTGCCCGGAGCCAAAGTTCGCCAGGGCCAGGTGATCGGCTGGGTCGGCACCACCGGCGAATCCACCGGACCGCATCTGCACTACGAGATGATCGTCAACGGTACCAAGGTCGATCCGCTCCGCATCCGCCTGCCGGGCGGCAAGTCGCTGGCCGGCGAAGCACTGGCTAAATTCCAGGACGAGCGCAAGCGCATCGATACGCTCCTGAATAACCAGCCGGTCGATCAGATCGCCAGCAAGTAGTCCAAAAAAATGGCGGCCGGAGCCGCCATTAGCTTTCCCGGATGCCGGTCTTTTACGCTGCTTCGCTGACGGCGGAATTGCGCGGACGGAACAACAAGCGGTCGGAACCGTTGGTGACCTTCACCGTCGATCCGTCCGGCACCTGGCCGGAGAGAATCTGCTCGGCGAGCGGATCTTGGACATATTTCTGGATCACCCGCTTCAATGGCCGCGCGCCATAGACCGGATCGTAGCCTTTGTTGGCAAGCCAACTGCGGGCATCGTCATCGAGCTCGATCGTGATCTTGCGCTCGGCCAGCAACGCCACCAGCCGTTTCAGCTGGATATCGACAATCGCGCCCATCTCATCGCGCTTCAGGCGATGGAAGAGGATGATCTCGTCGACGCGGTTCAGGAATTCCGGCCGGAAATTGGCGCGCACGACCTCCATCACCTGCTCGCGAACCGTGTCGCTGTCCTGGCCCTCCCCCAGTTGGGTGAGGAATTCGGCACCGAGGTTCGAGGTCATGATGATCATCGTATTGCGGAAGTCGACCGTGCGGCCCTGGCCGTCCGTCAGGCGCCCCTCATCCAGCACCTGCAGCAGGATGTTGAAGACGTCGTGATGCGCCTTCTCGATCTCGTCGAAGAGCACGACCTGATAAGGCCGGCGGCTGACAGCTTCCGTCAATGCGCCACCTTCCTCGTAGCCGACATAGCCGGGAGGGGCGCCGATCAGCCGGGCCACGGAGTGTTTTTCCATGTATTCCGACATGTCCATGCGCACCATCGCCGTCTCGTCGTCGAAGAGGAAGCGGGCGAGCGCCTTGGTAAGCTCCGTCTTGCCGACGCCGGTCGGGCCCAGGAAGATGAATGAGCCGATCGGCCGGTTGGGGTCCTGCAGCCCGGCGCGCGCGCGGCGAACGGCACGCGATACGGCTTGCACCGCATCGCCCTGGCCGATGACCGAAGTCGCCAGTTCGTCTTCCATCCTGAGCAGCTTCTCGCGCTCGCCTTCCAGCATCTTGTCGACCGGAATGCCGGTCCAGCGGGAAACGACATGGGCGACATTGTCCGGGGTCACGACCTCCTGCACCATGGCGCTGCGGTCGCCATCTTGGCTTTCCGCATCGGCCAGTTGCTTCTCCAGCTCCGGAATGACGCCATAGGTCAATTCGCCGGCGCGCTGGAATTCACCCTTGCGCTGGGCGATTGCCAGTTCGTTGCGGGCGTCGTCGAGCTCCTTCTTGAGATCGGCGGCAAGACCGAGCTTCTGCTTTTCCGATTGCCAGCGGGCCGTCAGAGCATTGGCCTTCTCCTCCAGGTCCGTCAGTTCGGCATCGAGCCGCGTCAGACGGTCGGCGGAGGCCGCATCCGTTTCCTTCTTTAGCGCTTCACGCTCGATTTTCAGCTGCATGATGCGGCGATCTAACTCGTCGAGCTCTTCGGGCTTCGAATCCACCTGCATGCGCAACCGCGCGGCCGCCTCGTCCATCAGGTCGATCGCCTTGTCGGGCAGGAAGCGATCGGTGATATAGCGGTTCGACAGCGTCGCAGCCGCCACCAGCGACGAGTCCGAAATGCGAACCTTGTGGTGCTGCTCGTATTTTTCCTTGAGGCCGCGAAGGATCGAGATCGTGTCCTCGACCGTCGGTTCATCGACCATGACGGGCTGGAACCGGCGGGCGAGTGCTGCGTCCTTCTCGACATGCTTGCGGTACTCGTCGAGCGTGGTGGCACCGACGCAGTGCAACTCGCCGCGCGCAAGCGCTGGCTTCAGAAGGTTGGAAGCATCCATCGCTCCATCCGCCTTGCCGGCGCCGACTAGCGTGTGCATTTCGTCGATGAAAAGGATGATCTCGCCGTTTTCCGCCTGCACTTCGTTGAGCACGGCCTTCAGCCGTTCTTCGAATTCGCCGCGATACTTCGCACCAGCAATGAGCGCGCCCATGTCGAGCGCCATCAGCTTCTTGTCCTTGAGAGACTCCGGCACGTCGCCGTTGACGATACGTAGTGCCAGTCCCTCGACGATTGCCGTCTTGCCGACGCCGGGCTCGCCGATCAGCACCGGGTTATTCTTGGTGCGGCGGGAGAGGACCTGAATGGTACGGCGGATTTCGTCATCGCGGCCGATCACCGGATCGAGCTTGCCCTCGCGGGCCTCGCCGGTCAGATCGCGGGCGTATTTCTTCAGGGAATCGAAGCCTTGTTCCGCATTAGCGGAGTCGGCCGTGCGCCCTTTTCGAATATCGTTGATAACCTGATTGAGGCTCTGCGCCGTCACGCCAGCATTCTTCAGCGTCGCTGAGGTCGAAGCGGAAGTCTCAATCGCCAAGGCCTGCAGCAACCGCTCGACCGTGACGAAGCTGTCGCCGGCTTTCTTGGCGGCCTCTTCAGCCGTGGAAAAAACTCTAGCGAGCGGCTGGGCGAGATAGATGTTGCCGTTGCCGCCGGAAACCTTCGGCAGCTTTGCAAGCGCTGCATCGTTTGCAAGCCGCGCGGCCTTGGCATCGCCGCCGGCGCGTTCGATCAGCGAAGCGGCCATGCCTTGATCGTCGTCAAGCAGGACCTTGAGGACATGTTCCGGCGTGAATTGCTGGTGACCCTGCGCCAAGGCATAGGTTTGGGCGGACTGGACGAAACCGCGAACCCGCTCGGAATACTTTTCGATATTCATATTCTACCTCCATGGATCGCCCTGCCCTTATAAGGCACAGACCGATGATTGAGATTGAGCTCCCTCAAAAGGCGAGCCGTTGCTTCATCCTTTTTGGAAATTGGACGAAGCATTCGAGGAGGAATATGGGATGGATTTTCGCGAGTTTAAAGAGCCCGGAACCACGAAACCCGGGCCGAAGAATCCTCCGCGAACGCGCGGCGCGGGCTGATGGCACGAACGTTCAAGACCCGATTGTAGCGCTGCTGGTATGCGTTGCAGCTTCCTAAACAGCAGAGCCTTGATGCCCCTCGAGCAAACGATTGCATTTCTGACCTTTTCAGTCGTCGGCGCCATCACGCCCGGCCCCAGCAACGTCATGATCATGGCGACCGGCTCACTCGTGGGTTTGACACGCGGCCTGCCATGCGTGCTCGGTGCTGCCTTGGGAATGTCGTCGCTATTCTTCTGTGCCGGCCTCGGCCTTGCGCAGTTGTTTCTGCTCTATCCGCTTGCGCTAACGATCATGAATCTGATCGGCGCTGCGTTTCTGTTTTGGCTGGCCTGGAAGATCGCGACCGCGGACGTGACGCAGGCGAAAGGCGACACGAAAGCCGTGGGCTTTCTGCAAGCGGCGGCGTTTCAATGGATGAATCCGAAGGGCTGGCTGGTTGCCGTGAGTGGGATTGCCGCCTACTCCGGCGCATCTCCAGGAAGCGCTTTCGGCTTGGCCGCAACCTTCGCAGTCTTATTTTTTGTGGCAGCTTTCCCAAGCGGTCTCGCCTGGTTAATGGCTGGCGCATTGATGCAGAAACTGCTTCAAGACGCGCGCATGGCGCGCGCCTTCAATATCGTGATGGCAATCATACTCGCCGGCTCTGTCGCGACAATATTCGTGTGAGCCGGAGACGGCAGCCTTATTCCGTAGCCGCTTCGACCAGAGCCGGTGCTTCGGCGGAAGCAGCCTCGCCTTCGCCTTCGGCGCGGCGCGGACGGCGCGGGCGGTTGCTGGCGTTACGGCGGCGCGGCTGGCGTTCGCGCTGCGGGCCGCCTTCTTCCTCCATGGAGACTTCGGCCGGAATGCCTTCGATTTCCGGCTGAGGGCCGGTTCCGTTGTTGGTATCCTGAGCCGGGGCCGGTAGAGAAGCGGGAGCTTCTGCGCGCTGTTCGCGACGATGCTGCTCGCGCGGCGGCTGAACGACGACGGCATCATCGCCGTCTACTGTATCCAGTTCGTCGCCATCGCGCTCGCCACCTTCGCGGTCGGTATATTCGTTCCGATCGTCGCGCTGGAAACGTTCCTGCATCTGCGTCTGGGCGGCCGCAATGATGCGGTAATAGTGCTCCGCGTGCTGCAGGTAGTTCTCGGCTATGACGCGGTCACCGGAGCTCTGGGCATCGCGGGCAAGCTGCGAATATTTTTCAGCAATATGCTGAGCCGTACCGCGGATCTTCACGTCGGGGCCGGAGCTGTCGTAGGTCCGAGTCAGCGGATTGCCACCCTTGCGGTTGAAATTGTTGTTGTTATTTCCGCCGCCGTTATTGTTACTGCCACGCCCTCGACCGCGCTTGTTCTGCTGTCCTGGCCTCATAGATCGTTCACCTGAATTCGCTGTTTGTGTGGAGTTATGGCACCAACCGCCGTGGCCGGTAAACCGGCTCAGGGCCTTCGTGCCGCAAGCATAATGCGCCTTCGCGCCGACCTGCCGCTTGTTCTCAAGTCATATTGACTGATTCACGCATTGGGTCGTGTTCAACCTTTGAAACTCTCGTTTAAAAGAGTGGACCCCCGAGGCCGACCAAGTACCGAACGAATCGACGTTCCTTCTTGACTGCCCAACGCGTGAGGGCAACCTATATCGCTTCTCCGGGAAATCCAAGCCTTTTCTTCGCAATAGCAGTAATGTCCTGTTCAATGCTGCAATTTGTCGCTCAAGCGATGGGTGCGAAAACGAGCACCCGGTCATTCTGGCCATAATCCTTTGCGGATTCGACGCATTTGAAACCTGCGGCCTCGAAGACCGCCGTCACGTGATTGCGCTGGTCGTAGCCGATTTCCAGTCCTATGACGCCGTTTGGCTGCATGAACCTGGCAGCATCCTTGGCTATCGCTTTGTATGCGTCAAGCCCATCGGGGCCACCATCCAGAGCTGCCGCCGGATCAAATTTCGTCACTTCAGGAGCGAGATTGTCGATGACATTGGAAGCAATATAGGGCGGATTTGAGACGATTGCGTGAAACGTACCGTGAATGTTTTGAAACCAACTTGATTGCACAGTCTCAAACCGTTCCTTCAATCCGTTTCTTGCAGCGTTTGATTCAGCCGTCCTGAGGGCATCTGCAGATACATCGCTTCCGATACCCGACGCTCCCGGAAATTCGCTCAAAAGCGCAAGGCATATTGCCCCGGTTCCGGTTCCTAGATCAAGGATATGGAGATGTTCCTCCGTCTTTGCAAGGGTTCTTAAATAAGGAAGCATCGTATCGACGAGAATTTCCGTGTCTGGCCGCGGCTCCAGCGTCTCGGCGGAAAGCGAAAGCGGCAGACCGTAAAATTCCCGCTCGCCGAGAATACGGTGGACCGGCTCATGCGCTAGCCGCCGTTCCACAGCCGCCGGGATCAGCGCCTCTTTATCGGCAGCGACGGGCTCATTACCGCGTGATAGCATTTCGCTCGAGGAGAACTTCAGCAATCCGGCGACGAGCAGTCTTGCATCCGTTGCGGGATCGGCGATACCGGCTTCGGTGAAGCGGCGGCGGACTTCGGCGAGAACTTCAGAAACCGTCGGCCGCGCTCCGGTCATTGCTGCTCGCCAAGCTGAGCCAGTTGGCTTGCCTGATAATCGGCAAGCAGGGCGTCCACCACTTCATTGATCTCGCCTTCCATCATCCGGTCCAGCTTGTAGAGCGTCAGATTGATGCGGTGATCGGTAATGCGGCCCTGCGGGTAATTGTAGGTGCGTATCCGCTCCGAGCGGTCGCCGGAGCCGACCTGGCTCTTGCGATCGGCGGAACGTTCGCTATCGGCCCTTTGCCGTTCGGCATCATAGAGCCTCGAACGCAGTACCTGCATCGCCTTGGCGCGATTCTGGTGCTGTGACTTTTCCGAACTGGTGACGACGATGCCCGTCGGCAGATGCGTGATACGGACCGCGGAATCCGTGGTGTTGACGTGCTGGCCGCCTGCGCCGGACGATCGCATCGTATCAATACGAATGTCTTCCGGCCGGATCTCAATGTCGATTTCTTCGGCTTCGGGCAGCACGGCGACCGTTGCTGCCGACGTATGAATGCGCCCACCCGCTTCCGTTTCGGGCACGCGCTGCACACGATGCACGCCGGACTCGAACTTCAGCTTGGCGAAGACGCCCTTGCCGGTGATCGTGGCGATAATTTCCTTGTAGCCGCCGGCTTCGCCCTCGCTTGCGGAAAGGATTTCGACCTTCCAGCCGTTCGCCGCGGCGAAACGCTCATACATGCGAAAAAGATCGCCTGCGAAGAGTGCGGCCTCCGAGCCTCCCGTACCCGCGCGGATTTCAAGGATCGCGCTCTTTTCGTCTGCGGCATCCTTCGGCAGCAGCAGGATCTGGATTTCCTGCTCCAGCGCCTCGATGCGCTCCTTCACATCCGGCAATTCCTGCTCCGCGAGATCGCGCATCTCACGGTCGACGGACCTGTCTTCAAGCAACGCTTCGAGATCGGAAAGCTCGGCTTCAGCCTTTTCATAGGCGCTGATCTTGGTGACGACGGGCTGCAGCTCGGAATATTCGGAGGCGAGCTTCACGTAGACGTCCGCCGACGGGCCGGCCGACATCCGCGCTTCAATTTCGCCGAAGCGGCGTTCCAGCTCGCGCATCTTTTCAACGGGAAGCTTCGCCACCCTTCGCTCCGATTCTTCTTATAATTTGCTAAAGGGGAATATTGTGGCTCTCGGCGAAGTGGGCAAGCACCTCGCGCATCGGGGTCGTCGCGTGGATATCGTCCAACGCCTCGTTCATGACCTTCGCCAGCGCCGCGGCATCGAGACCGAGCAGCATTGCCTTTACCGGCCCGATCGAGGCCGGCGACATCGACACCGAGCGAAAGCCGAGACCAAGCAGCGCCATCGCCGAGATCGGCTTGCCGGCAAGCTCGCCGCACAATGTCACCGGCGTATTGTTGCGCTCACCGGCTCGCACGATGTCGCGCAAGAGCCTGAGGAACGGCCTGCCCAGCGTATCGAAGCGGTCGGAAACGCGCGCATTGCCGCGATCCACTGCCATAGCGAACTGGAAGAGGTCATTGGAGCCGACCGAGACGAAATCGACAGCCGCCATCAGTTCGTCGAGCTGCCAGAGTAGTGCCGGCACCTCCAGCATCGCACCGAACTGCAGCTTGCGCGGCAGACCGTGGCCGAAGCGGGAGAGGTGCTGCACTTCCTTCTGCAGAAGCTCGCGAACGGCCGCGATCTCGGAAACCTCGGTCACCATCGGCACCATGAGCTTCAGCTCGGCCCCGGCAGCCGCCTTCAGCATGGCGCGAAGCTGCGTGCGCAAGAGCCCCGGACGGTCGAGCGACAAGCGAATGGCACGCCAGCCGAGTGCCGGATTCTCCTCTTCGTGGCCGCGGAAATAGGGCACAACCTTATCGCCGCCGATATCGAGCGTGCGGAAGGTAACGACGCGGCCGGCCGCCTGCTTCAGCACGTTGCGATAGAAGATTTCCTGCTCGTCGGCCTTCGGCATCGTCGAAGCGATCATGAACTGCAGCTCGGTGCGGAAGAGACCGATACCTTCGGCACCCGATTCCGCAAGTTGCGGCAGATCGACCAGAAGCCCGGCATTCATCAGCAGCGAAATCCGCTGCCCGTCCCTCGTCAGCGGCTCAACGGAGCGCAGCGCCCGGAATTGCTCCTGCCGGCGCGCGCGGAACCGGACTTTTTCCTCGTAAGACCTCTGATGCTCCGGCAACGGCCTCAGATGCACATGGCCGCCGTCGCCATCGATGATCACGGCATCGCCGTTTTCGGCAAGCGCGACAACGCCTGCCGCCTGGCCGATCACCGGAATGCCCATGGCCCGGGCGACGATGACGACGTGACTGGTGACGGCACCTTCCTCGAGCACCAAGCCGCGCACATTGGCGCGCGGGTAGTCGAGCAGTTCGGCGGCACCCATGGCGCGCGCGAGGATGATCGCATCACTCGGGAAACCATCACCCGACGTGTGGCCGCTGTAGCCAGTCAGTTGCCGCAAAAGGCGGTTCGCCAAGTCTTCGAAGTCATGCATGCGCTCGCGCAGATAAGGATCCGTCAGACGTATCATGCGCGCTTTGGTGTCGCTCTGGACTTTTTCGACCGCTGCTTCCGCCGTCAGGCCGTTGCGGATCGCCTCTTCGAGCTTCCGCACCCAGCCCTGGTCATGTGCGAACATGCGGTAGGTTTCCAGAACCTCGCGATGCTCGCCCTCCATCGACACGTCGCGGCTCGAAAGCAAGTCGTCGATCGAAATCCGAAGCGAACCCATCGCCTCCGCCAGCCTGCGGATTTCCTTCTCCGAATCTTCGTTGAGAAGATTGGTGACGACGATGCGCGGCTCGTGCAGCACGACATAACCGAGCCCGATGCCTTCGTTATAGGTATCGCCGTTGATCGTGACGGAGCGCGTCAGGTCAAGTTCAAGGCCGGGCTTCGTGATCTTCTTGAGCTCGCCGGTGGCGATCATCTCGGCGAGCACCATCGCCGTGGTCTCGAGCGCTTCTAGCTCTTCCTCGCGGTAGGTACGGCTCGCCTTGTTCTGCACGACGAGAACGCCGAGCGAACGGCCGGTGCGTAGGATCGGCACGCCGAGGAAGGAATGGTAGATTTCTTCGCCGGTTTCCGGGAGATAACGGAAAGCGGGGTGCGACTGTGCATCGGAGAGGTTGAGCGGCTGCGCCGAAGCGGCGATCGTACCGACGAGGCCCTGCCCCATCTTCAATTGCGATAGGTGGACGGCCTCTTTCTTCAGGCCCTCAGTCGCATAAAGCTCGAGAACGCCGTCAGAGCGCAGCACGTAGACGGAGCAAACCTCCGCCACCATGTTGCTGGCGATCTGCCGAACGATCCGGTCGAGACGCTCCTGCGGCTCCAGCGGCTCCGCCATCAACTCGCGCAGCCGCTTGAGCAGCACGCGCGGACCGCCGGATAGGTCTCTCATGGCGTCTCAAGCTCCAAAAACAAAAGCAAAGTAACCCGGCAGACGCCGCGTGACTTCACAACTTAAATGCGGCAGGCCTGCTGGGAATCAATTCTTATCCAGACCGTAGCAGGAATGCAAAGTCCTGACAGCGAGTTCCGCATAAGGACCGTCGATCAGGATGGAAATCTTGATTTCCGAGGTCGTGATCGCCTTGATGTTGATGCCCTTCTCGGCAAGAGCCTTGAAAGCGGTGGCGGCAACACCGGCATGCGAACGCATGCCGATGCCGATGACCGAAACTTTGACCAAGCCCGATTCGTTCTGCACGACGTCGTAGCCGATCTTCTCCTTGTTCTCGCCGAGCACCTTGATCGCCTTCTCGACGTCGCCCGAAGGCACGGTGAAGGTCATGTCGGTCTTTGAACCGTCCTCGGAAATGTTCTGGACGATCATGTCGACATTGATATGGCTCTCGGCGAGGGGGCCGAAGATCGCGGCGGAAACGCCGGGCCGGTCGGCAAGACGGCGAAGCGAGATCTGAGCCTCATCCTTGGCATAGGCGATGCCGGTGACTACTTCTTGTTCCACGATTTCATCCTCGTCACAAATCAGCGTTCCGGGCGGATTCAACAAATCACCCATGCCCGGAGCATCGGGATCTTCGAAAGAGGAGCGCACGAAGGTACGGACCTTGTGTACCATGGCAAGCTCGACCGAGCGGACCTGCAGCACCTTGGCGCCGAGCGAGGCCATTTCGAGCATTTCCTCGAAAGCGATCTTCTTCAGTCGACGCGCCTGCGGCACGATGCGCGGATCGGTCGTATAGACGCCGTCGACATCGGTATAGATATCGCAGCGATCGGCTTTGACGGCAGCCGCGATCGCCACCGCCGACGTATCCGAACCGCCGCGGCCAAGCGTCGCTATCCGATTGTCCGGCCCGAGACCCTGGAAGCCGGCGATGACGGCAACCTGACCCTCGCCCATGCGCTTAATGATATCGGCACCGTCGATTTCAAGGATGCGGGCAGCGCCATGCGCATTGTCGGTGCGGATCGGAATCTGCCAGCCCTGCCAGGAGCGCGCATTGATGTCCATGGCCTGCAGCGCGATCGCCAGCAACCCGCAGGTCACCTGCTCACCGGAAGCGACGACCGCGTCATACTCGCGCGCATCGTAGAATGGTGAATTGGCACCGACCACCTTCGGCGTCCCCTGCACCCAGCCAACCAGCTCGTTAGTCTTGCCGGACATCGCCGACACCACCACCGCAACCTCGTGGCCGGCATCGACTTCACGTTTCACATGGCGGGCAACGTTCTTGATGCGGTCCAGATCAGCGACGGACGTTCCGCCGAATTTCATTACGATGCGTGCCATAAGCCTCTACCACAGCAAACGCCGGGAGAGACGAAAGCCAGACCCGGCATGACGGAGCCCTGAAAACAGCATGGCCGAAGGGTCGGATAAGCAGTCTGTGGAACCCTTCTAAGGCCTTGCACCCAAGGGCCCAAGTTGCGGCGTCTCTTAGCGAGTTTGAATGGGGGTGGCAAGGTGGCCGTCGACTGAAACGGAAAGACCCGCGCGACAATCTCATCCACCTTGAGGAAATCCGCTTATCGCGCATCGGATTCGGTGTAAGATGTTTATCATGAATGAGGCCCGGTCTTTATTCGCACAACTGCGCCAGTCGGCGCAGCCGGAAATCGTCGACACTATGGAGCGGCTCGTCCATGACGCCCCCGACCGCAAGCTTTGCCGTGTCAATGCGCTTGCCTTCGCAGCCAGCGAGAACCTCGACGAAGAGCAGGTGGTCAACGCCTTCCTGCACGCGTCCCGCCTCGGCATATTCGATCTGTCATGGAACGTGCTGTGTCCCGGCTGTGGCGGGGTGCTCGACGCCAACACCTCGCTGAGGACCGTCCAGAGTGACGAGTATAACTGCGCACTTTGCGCGGCGGGCTACGAGCCGACGCTGGACGAGATGGTCGAAGTCACCTTCACTGTCAGTCCGCGGGTGCGCCGCATTGCCGCTCACAATCCGCACGAATTGCCGCCATTGGAGTATTTCCGCCAGATCTATTGGAGTTCAGGTGTCGACCTGCCGGAGGAAGATTTTGAGGCGAAGGTCGACGAATTCGTGCTTGAATCCCTCGAACTGCCGCCGGGAGAGAAAGCCGTCATTTCCCTGCAGTTGCCTGCGGATTTCGTCATCATCTTCGAACCGGTCACCCACGCAGCGCAGTTCCTGGATATCAAAGGCGAGCCAACTAAGGAGCGGCAGAGCCTCTCGCTTGTATTCGATCGCGCGCACCGGCATAGCGAGCCCCTTGAGCTGAGGCCCGGTCCGGTGCGCATTTCGGTGGAGAACCACACCGAGGTCCGCACCTTGCCATCTGTTTGCATAGCGAACGAGGCCCTGCATGGTTTGCTCGGCCGCCGCCGCCCGTTCCTGACTGCCAAGCGCCTGCTCTCCAACCAGACCTTCCGCGACATCTACCGCACCGACACGATAGAAGTGGATCAGCGGTTGAAGATCACCAGTTTGACCTTCCTCTTCACCGATCTCCGCGGTTCGACTGAGCTTTACGAAAGAGTAGGCGACCTTGCGGCATTCGACCTCGTGAAAACGCATTTTAGCATTCTCAACGACATCGTTGGCACGGAAGCGGGTGCTGTTGTGAAAACAATCGGCGACGCGGTGATGGCCACTTTCCCGACCCCCGACCGGGCAGTCGTCGCGGCCATGCGAATGCGCGAGGCGATGCGCAAGCTCAACCAGGAACGCGGCAGTGAAGATCTGCTTCTGAAAATCGGCATCCACGAAGGACCATGCATCGCCGTGAACCTGAACGATCGGCAGGATTACTTCGGGCAGACGGTGAACATCGCCTCGCGCGTCCAGCATCTGGCCACATCGCGCGAAATCTTCGCGACCAGCTCGGTGTTGGGCGACCCGCGCGCCTTCAGCCTTCTGACGGATCGCGGCCTCAATCCGATGTCGCAAAAAGTCACGCTTCGTGGCATCGCCCACGAAATCAGCATCTTTGCGATTCCGTAAGCCACCTTCCTGGCCTTCGAAGGCGGCTCAGCACTCATTGATTTTTGATGATGCTGATGGCGCCGCTCACCTCGAGGATAGCGAAGCGGATGTCCTTGACGCTTTCGACACCCTGTTGATTGCGCGCGGCCTCGAGCACGTCTTCCATCTGCAGCCTGCAGCCGCGCAGGGCCTCCTGGTCTGCAACCCCATTCGCAATCAGAATGGTCGGAACGCCGTCGATGACCTTGCCCGCAAGCGGTGACCAGCTCTTGAGATAGGAGAGCAGGATATCCGCAAGAAACAGGGTCAAGATCAGCACGATCGCATTGGTTATCGAAAAATCGTCGCCGAGCATCGCCTGCTGCGTCGTCTCGGAGACCACCAACAGGATCACGAGGTCGAACGGCGTCATCTGTGCGAGCGTCCGGCGGCCCGACAGGCGTATGATGACAAGGAGGGCAAAATAGATCGAAAGGCCGCGAATAACGCTTTCCATATCGAGTTCTCCTCACGGAAGGATCAAGACAAGCGGCGCCGAAACGTGATCGCCGATACCGAGACGAATGCGATGAAAGCCCGGCGACTGGGTGTGCAGGCGGAACCTGACATCGATCGGCATGCCTGGATCCCCGGGAAACTGATAATGGATCAAGCCGGCTTTGGACGTCACCGCCTTTGGTGGCGGGTCGATGCCCTCGACGAAAAAGCCCTTCAGAAACGCTGCATCGACTGTGAAGACACAATCCGCATCGCCGGGTCCGAATCGAATATGAATCTCGTCCGGCGCATTCCATCGCGAGATGGCTGGGTAGTCGACCGCTCCTTGCGGCGTTTCCACCAAGGCGCGGGAAAGATATCCGCCCTTTCCCAACGCGCCGAAGAGGCAGCTCGCGAGGATAAGACCGAAGACAAACCAGGCCACACGCTGAACGATCCAGACCCGCCGTTGAAAGTCCCGATGTTCAGTGACGCCGTCGGGCAAATAGTCGCTGCCGGTCCCTTTGTTCGTCATCTGCGCCGCCTTTATCCGCCTGCGAGATAACGCCGCGGGCCGCAACGAGTTTCAATAATTCAAGTAACCCGACCTATGCCGAGTTAAAAGGTCGGAGGTTCCAATGAACAGAGGACCGCTCGGCGCCATATCTGTGTCGACATGCAGCGGCTGTGCTGCTTCAGGCGCAACCAGTCGAAACACTGGTGATTGCAGGCGGCGAAACCGACGTGTGCGTGATGGCGACGACACTCGGAGCGATTGATCTCGGCTACCGCGTCATCCTTGTCGAAGATGCGGTCTGCAGCAGCGACGACCAAACCTCCGATGCCTCGCTGGAATTCCTGAGAAATCGCTTCTCCTTTCAGCTCGAGCTGATGGCAACGGATGACTTTTTGCAGCAAGCACGTGGTTGATCGAGGATGCTTCACTATATCCGTTGAAACTAGAGCCGCATAAGAACGCACGCACTCCTTCACGCCGGCAGAAGCCACGATGAGTAAGCCACTGGAAACCGCCACACCACATCCGCTGGACCTTCCTGCAATGGACATCGCAAGCGGTATCTGCCAGGGCCGGTTCGCCTCCGAAAACGTGGTGGCGGAATCGATCCGCCGCGCCAAGGCGGTGCGCGAAACGCTGAATCCGTTCACCGTCCTCCGTGAGGAGCAGGCGCTCGAAGCGGCCCGCGAGGCGGATCGCGCCGCCGCCCGCGGCGAAGCAACCGGTCCACTACACGGTGTACCGTTCGCCGCCAAGGACATGACGCCGACCGCAGGCGATTTGACGACGCTGGGCTCATGGACAAAGGGCGACTGGGTGCCTGCCGAAACAGCGCTCTGCATCCGCCGTCTTCAAGCCGCGGGTGCCATTTTGATGGGAAAAACGACAACGCCGGAATTCGCCTTTGCGAGCTTCACCGAAAGCCCGCGCTGGGGCGTGACCCGCAACCCGTGGGATCCGGAGCGCACCTCCGGCGGCTCCTCCGGTGGGTCGGCCGTTGCGGTCGCGACCGGCGTCGTGCCCTTCGCGGAGGGCACGGATATGGGCGGCTCTGTGCGTATTCCGTCCGCATTCTGCGGCACGGTCGGCCTGAAACCGAGCCTCGGACGAATTCCGATGACGATCCTGCCAAGCGTTTTCGACAACATCTCGCATTTCGGTCCGCTGGCGCGCACGGTGGGAGACGCCATCGCCTTCATGGAAGCGGCCTGCGGTCCGAGCGACGAGGACATTTCTTCGCTGCCTATCGGCTTCATGTCACATGCGGCACGAGACGGCCAGTTGGAAGGCAAGCGTTTCGCACTCTCAATGGACCTCGGTTACTATCGTATCCAGCCCGAGGTCGAGCAGGCGATACGCGTTGCTGTCGAGGAATTGCGTCGCGCCGGCGCCGCCGTCGATGAAGTCCCGATGCATTGGACCCGCTCGGTTAACGATGAATGGTTCGATCTCTGGTGCGTCTTCATGTCTGGCTTCTTCGGCGAGACAATTACCGAATACCGGGAGAAAATGGATTCCGCCGTCGTTGCGATCATCGAGCGCGGCTTTTCAATGAATGCCACCGCCTACAAGCGCGTGGAACTGCTGCGCACCGCAATGTGGCGCGATATGGCAAAGCTCTTCGAGAGCTACGACGCCCTGCTCTGCCCCACCTGCGCCATCACCGCTCCGCTCGCCAGCGAAACTGACGACGACTATGTCGCGACCTGTCCGGACGGCCGTTTCGCCGGGCTCGACATGACCTGCCCTTTCAACATGCTGCCGCAACTGCCCGCGCTTTCACTGCCGGTCGGTCCTGCAGCAAATGGCATGCCGGTCGGGCTGCAGATCGTCGGACGCCGCTTTGCCGACGAAGACGTCCTGGCGATAGGCGCGGCGCTCGAGGCGCGTCTTGCCGTTCCCCGTTTTCCTTCCTCTTGACTTATGCTGCTGATCGTCCGACTTCACTCACGACGAACGCAAGGAGCAGGGTCATGAGCGACGCGGCAAAAAGCACGATCGACCAGAGCGAGGTGGACCGCTTTTCCGCAATGGCGGCGGAATGGTGGAGCCCGACCGGCAAGTTCAGACCGCTGCACAAGTTCAACCCGGTGCGCCTCACCTATATCCGCGACAAGGCAGCCGAAAACTTCGGCCGTGACCAGAAGAGCCCGCGTCCGCTGGAAGGCCTGCGCGTGCTTGACATCGGCTGCGGCGGCGGCCTGCTTTCGGAGCCCGTCGCCCGAATGGGCGCAAGTGTTGTCGGTGCCGATCCCTCGGAGAAGAACATCGGCATTGCCTCGACACACGCGCAAGCGTCTGGCGTCACAGTCGATTACCGCGCAGTCACCGCCGAACAGCTTGCGGAAGCCGGCGAGACCTTCGATATCGTGCTGAACATGGAAGTCGTCGAACATGTCGCCGACGTCAATTTCTTCATGACGACCTGCGCCGGAATGGTGCGCCCCGGCGGGCTGATGTTCGTCGCCACCATCAACCGCACGATGAAGGCCGCCGCACTCGCGATCTTCGCCGCCGAGAACATCCTGCGCTGGCTACCGCGCGGCACGCATCAATATGAAAAGCTGGTCCGCCCTGAAGAGCTGGAAAAGCCGCTTGCGGCGAGCGGCATGACGATCATCGAGCGCACCGGCGTCTTCTTCAATCCGCTGTCGAACCAGTGGAACCTGTCCAAGGACATGGACGTGAACTACATGCTGCTGGCGAAGCGGCCCGAATAGCGATCAGTTCACGTCTTCGGGCAGGACCGGAAGCGCTGCAATTTCGATGCCTTCTTCGAGCAGCGCCTGGGCCTCGTCGGTCGTCGCCTGTCCGATGATGCCACGGGCGTCGGCCTCGCCATAGTGAATCTTGCGAGCTTCTTCGGGAAACTGCGCGCCGACATCCTCGGCGTTCGCCTTGATGTGAGCGACGGCCGCCTTCAGCTTCTCAAAGGCGTCGCGGCGCGCGGTATCCATCGCCAGCGTCTTCATCTCGTCCTTCTTGCGGGCGGTCGAGACGGATGGCGCCATCAACGCCTTGGAGATGGATGTGGAATTACAGACCGGACAGGTGAGGTAACCGGACGCAACCTGGCGGTCGAAATCGGCACTTTCGGAAAACCATGCTTCGAATTCGTGGGCATTCTCGCAACTGAGGGAATAACGGATCAAGTGGCGACGCCTCCCACGACAGCCCCTGTAATTTTTTCGATCGAGAATTCACGGCCGTTCTTCAGATTCGGAATCTTGTCACGCGCGGCCTTGACCGCCGTTCGATCGATGTCCGCGACAATCACCGCCTCGCCGGTACCGCCGGCCGAGGCCAGCACCCTGCCCCAGGGATCGATGATCATCGAATGCCCGTAGGTCTCGCGGCCGTCCTCATGAAGCCCGGCCTGCGCCGCAGCAATGACGAAAACCCCGTTTTCGATGGCGCGGGCACGAAGCAGGATTTCCCAATGCGCCTGACCCGTCTGCCTCGTGAATGCGGCAGGCACCGTCATGACTTCCGCTCCGGCGATCGCCTGGGCGCGGAAAAGCGCAGGAAACCGAACATCGTAGCAAATCGTAAAACCCATTTCCGCAAATGGCAGCGACAAGACGCGCGCTTCCGAGCCCGGACGATAGGCGGCACTCTCCCGCCAGCTTTCGCCGTTATCGAGATCGACGTCGAACATATGGATCTTATCGTAGCGATTGAGGATTTTGCCTTCCGGGCCGAAGAGAAAGCCGCGATTGGCGATTTTGCCGTCGTCGAGTGCGATCGCCGTAGAGCCGACATGCAGGTAGATACCGAGTTCGGCAGCGAGTGCGGACGCCGTTCTGACGATGATGTCGTCCGTCTCTTCGCGCAACGCCAGTTTCGCGGCAATCCGGTCGCGCTGCAGCATGCCGGTCATTTCCGGCGTCTGCACATAGATCGCGCCTTGGGCTGCTGCTTCACGCACCAAGTGCATCATCGAGGCTGCGTTCTTCGCGGGACCGACTCCGGAACACATCTGAACGGCAGCGGCCTTGAACGTCATCGGTCTCCCCTCAGGCTACCAGCATGGGATCGAGCCCGCCGGCCCGGTCCAACGCATAAAGGTCATCGCATCCGCCAACATGCTGCCCGCCTATGAATATCTGCGGGAATGTGGTCCTGCCATTTGACCTGCCAATCATCTCCTGGCGAAGGTCCGGCGAAAAGGTCGCATCGTGTTCGACATAATCGATCCCTTTCTCTTCGAGAAGAGATTTTGCGCGAGCGCAATAGCCGCAGAACTGCCGCGTATAGATGATGACTGGTGCCATATTTTATCTCCAGACGGATGCCGGTTTCTTTTTCTCATATAGGTTCCGAGAAAGCCCTTGCAAAGGTTAAAACCGTGATGACCACGGTGCCCGCCCGCCGAAAGAACGCGCCTTGCGGGCAAGCTCTGCTGTCTGATTGAACTTGCGTGACAGCATACGGGAGCGATGGAGCGGAATCGGAACCAATACATCGCAGGCCCCGATCATGCCGTCGCTGGCGCGAAGCATCCAGCCCGCCATCATCGGCGCCAGATCGGTGCGGTCGCGATATTTGAGACCGTGGGCGAGATCGCCGACGGCGTGATCGTGCGCGGCGACCGAGCGAAGCCGGTCAAAGGGAGGTGGATTGGCGATCGCCTCGGCGCTAATGGCAGACCCAGCACTTCACCATAAGGCAGCTCGGTGAAGTGCACGCCGGACCAGCATTTCGGACATAATCGGCGGTGGCCAGCGGCAACAATGCCGCAGGAGACGCGGGCCGGCGGATAGAGCCGATCGGCGAACATGGCGAAGGGCCGCACGCATTGCGTTAATCGCAGCGCCCCGGTCGTTCGAAATTGATGAGCCCCATTTGCGAAGATCGGCGCTTTCCGCAGGAAAGGAAAATCCGCCTTGCCGCCCTTCGCGCGCAGGACTATGGACATGCGCATGGATATGATCTTCGACCGGACCGCGATCGCTGCAAACCGCCGTCGCGCACTGAAAAACGCCGATCCGAAAGCTGCCTTTCTCCTGGATATCGCCGCCGCGGAACTTGCCGATCGGCTGGCTGTCGTCGAACGCCATTTCGAGACCGCCGTGGAACTGCACGGGATGACAGGAGCAGCTGCGCGGGCGGCAGTCGCAACAGGCAAGATCGGTGCGATGACCCGGGTCGAGGCGGAACAGGCATTTGCCGCGCCGAATGAAGTGCTGGCCATGGCGCCGCTTGAGGACGTGCCGATCGAGCCGCAGTCGGCCAACCTCGTTCTTGCGCCGCTGTGTCTGCATCTCACCAACGACACGCCCGGCGTCTTCATCCAGATTCGCCGCGCTCTCAAGCCCGACGGCCTGTTTCTTGCGGCAATCCCCGGAGCAGGTACTCTCCAGGAACTCAGGGATGTTCTGCTTGCAACGGAAGCGGAGATGACCGGAGGCGCGAGCCCGCGCGTGATCCCGTTCGCCGACGTCCGCGATGTGGGCGGCCTCCTCCAGCGCGCCGGCTTCGCGCTGCCGGTGATCGACGCCGAGACCTATACGGTCCGCTACGATTCCCTCTTCTCGCTGATGAAAGATCTGCGCGCCATGGGCATGACCAATCCGCTCGCCGCCCGCAGCCGCAAGCCGCCCACCCGCGCATTCTTTCTGCGCGCGGCAGAAATCTATGCCGAGCGCTATTCCGATCCGGACGGGCGTATCAGGGCGACATTCTCGATCATCTATGTTTCAGGATGGGCACCGCATGAAAGCCAGCAGAAGCCGTTGCAGCCGGGATCGGCGAAAGCGCGGCTTGCCGATGCTTTGCGCGTGGAAGAGCACAAGCTGAAGCAGTGAATGGAGGCGAGCCAGTTGAGCGCCTAGTGGTTGTCGAGGTTGTTGGACACCGTATTGAAGGTGTTTTGCAGGCTGTTGCCGAAGGTCGTCAGTCCGCCGACAAGGGCGGCTGATATCAGGGCGGCCAGCAGACCGTATTCGACGGCTGTCGCGCCGCGAACATCTGCAAGGAAAGCTTTCAGAATACGCATGCCCAACCTTTCCCGCCAAGGCGGATATCCGATTTCCTCAGCAGCCGGCTCCTGAACCGTACCCCTGGACAACGCAGACCGAGCCGGGCGTCTCCTGCAGGACGCTACGTCGTATCGTGTAGCGCTTGCCGTTTTCCGTTCTCGGGATCGATCCGGTCGTGATCGTATCGAACTCGGCCGGAACACTGGCGAAAACGCTCGACTTGGACTTGTCGGCGAGCATCGGCGTGAGGATGAGCGTCAGGGCAACGACCGCGGTGCCGAAAAGCAAAACGAGATTGAGCGCGCCCGTCCTGCGCGAAGCATTCGAGCTCTGTTCTTTCTCTCGGACAGCTTTCCAGAAATCGTCGTCCATGCGTCAAGCCTTTTACTCACACGCCAGTTGCTTGAGTGAGGCCGAACTTTGGCAGAAGGTGATAAACGATCGATTAATAACTCCGGCCGAAACCGGCACTTTGCCGCAAGAAAGCGATAATTCGCTAGAGTAGATCCTGAAGCATAGGGATCAACGGCTCGTCGGCTGGCGGCATCGGATAATCCCTGAGAGCCATGGGTTTTACCCATTTCAAAGCCTGGCCCTCCCTGCCCTGGGGAATGCCCTCATAGCGGCGGCAGACATAAAGTGGCATCAGGAGGTGAAATGTGTCGTAGCTGTGGCTGGCAAATGTCAGCGGCGCGAGGCAGGCAACCTTGGTCTTGACGCCAAGTTCTTCCTCGAGTTCGCGCACCAAGGTCTCCTCCGGCGTCTCGCCAGGTTCGACCTTGCCGCCGGGAAACTCCCACAGGCCGGCGAGCGACTTTCCCTCCGGACGTTGTGCCAGAAGGATACGGCCGTCGGAATCGATCAAAGCGCAGGCGGCAACCAGCAGAATATTCTTGCCGGTTTCGCTCATTGCGCCTGTTCCCGGCGCCAGTAGCTATAGCGGTAAGCTTCGCGGAAACCGAGACGGCCATAGAGCGCCAGAGCTGGCACGTTTGCAGCCTTGACCTGCAGCCAGGCCGAGCGGGCGCTGCGCATGCGTGCCCAGCGAAGGGCAGACGTCAGGATTTCGAGGCCGAGACCCTCCCGCCGCCGCTTCTTAGCCACCGAAAGCGACATGATGCCGGCAAGATCGTTGTCCTGAACGCAAAGCACGGTTGCAAGCGGGCCGGTTTCCGGGTCCTCGATCATGAAGAGACCGCACGGCGGTCCGATCGCGTTAATGATCTCCGCAAGCGCCGGCTTCAGCTTCGGGGAGACTTGATCCGTCGCGAGATTGGCATCGACGAAGCGGCCGATGTCATGCGTCGGCAGGTGATCGAGCGTGTCCGGCAGTTCGGCATGCGCCAGGTCGCAGGTCATGACGATTGTCTCGTCGAAATGCGTCCATTGCCGCTCTTTGACGAGATCGATCAGAACCGGCGACGCAAGCGGTGTCTGGCGAAGAACGGCCGGGCGGCCATAAGCCTCGAATTTGCGGCTGGCCTTCTCCAGCCGGACTTCGACGTCGCGATGATCGGAAGGGTCGAGCGGCACGATGGAATTCAGCCGGTTCGACGGATGGCCCGCCGTCAGCCGTACCTGCCAGCTGCCGTCATATTGCACGGAAGAAGCCGGCCACGCCCGGAAACCGACAGCTTCCAGCCTGCGTACGAGCGGCAAATTTGCCTTTTGGGACAATGTTTCAGTCAATGAACGATCAGCTCCGGTAGTCGCCGTTGATCGCCACATACTCTTTTGTGAGGTCGCAGGTCCAGACCGTAGCCGCACCCGAGCCGAGCCCAATATCGACTTTAATCGGAATATCCTGCTTCTTCATTACATTCGAGGCGGCATCCTCCGAGTAATCAGGGTCGCGCTCACCGTTAACCGCGACACGTACATCGCCGAACCAGATGGCGAGCCGATCACGATCGGCCATCTCGCCGGCCTTACCGACGGCCATCACGATGCGGCCCCAATTCGCGTCTTCGCCGGCGGCAGCCGTCTTCACCAGGGGCGAATTCGCGATCGAAAGCGCAATGCGCTTGGCAGCCGCATCGCTCTCTGCGCCGGTCACGTTGATTTCGAGCATCTTGGTGGCGCCTTCGCCATCACGGCAAACTTGCAGCGACAAATCCTTCAACACTTCATTGAGCGCCGCGCGGAAGGCGGCAAGGCGCTGATCGTCGGCACGCTCGATGCGGACCTGACCGTCCTCGGCGGCGGCGGCCGTCGCAAACAGCATCAGCGTATCGGAGGTAGACGTATCGCTATCCACCGTCATCGAATTGAACGTCGGGCCGACGCCGTCCGAAAGCAGTGCCTGCAGAGCGGTGGGCGCGATATCGGCATCCGTGACGACGAAGGAGAGCATGGTCGCCATGTCGGGTGCGATCATGCCGGCGCCCTTGGCAATGCCGTTGATCGTCACTTTCACGCCGCCGATTTCGGCACTGCGGGTCGAAACCTTCGGATACGTGTCCGTGGTCATGATCGCCTTGGCAGCTTCGAACCATAAATCGCCAGTCGCCTCGGCATGCATCCTGTCGAGAACACCTGCGAATTTCGTCGCATCCAGCGGCTCGCCGATCACGCCGGTCGACGCCAGATAGACTTCATTCTCGGCGCAGCCGACGGCAGCGGCAGCCGACTTTGCCGTCAAGGCGGTCGCCTGGCGTCCCTTCAGGCCGGTAAAGGCATTGGCGTTGCCAGAGTTGACGACGACGGCGCGCGCCACGCCATGCGGCAGATTGCCACGACAGAAGTCGACGGGCGCCGACGGGCACTTCGATCGCGTGAAAACCCCCGCAACGGCGGCCGGCTTGTCGAAGACCATCATCAGCACGTCCGTCCGGTTCTTATACTTGATGCCTGCGGAAGCGGTCGCCATGCGCACGCCGCGCAGCGCCGGCATCGTGGCAAAGGTTTTCGGAGCGAGCGGGGAAACGGAACCGGACATGAGGATCGACCTGGCTATAGGCATTTCCAGGCGACTTGGAAAACGGTTCGCCGTCCGGAAATGCGACAACAGAGGATAGTGAAGGGCCCGGAAGAACCGGGCCCTGGATGGAAATTACTGCTGCGGCTGCGTTGCTGGCGCCTGCTGCTTGTTCGCGTCGTCGTAACCCTTGCGGAGCGTTTCGTCCATGATGTCGACCTTGGACGTTTCCTTCGCCTTGGCAAGGAGTGCAAGGTACTTATCGCGCATGACAAGCTGACGAACCTGGTCCTTGACCTGATCAAGCGGCGGCGGCGGAGCGTCGCGCTTGTCCTCGACCTTAATGACGTGGAAGCCGAAATCGGTCTTCACAGGCGTCTTGGAATAGGTGCCCTTTTCGAGAGAGAAGGCTGCGTCCTCGAATTCCTTGACCATGCGACCCTTGGTAAAGTAGCCGAGATCGCCGCCGTCAGCCTTGTTCGGGTCGGTGGACTTTTCCTTGGCAAGTTCTGCAAAGTCCTTGCCGCCATCCAGCTGCTTGATGACATCCTTGGCCTCTTCCTCGCTCTTCACGAGGATGTGGCGAGCATGGACTTCTTCCTGCTTCGGAAGGGCTGCGACTTCCTTGTCGTAGCGCGCCTTCACTTCATCGTCGGTAACGGTATCGACGACATGCTTCTTGAAATAGGCATTATGCAGTTCGCGATCCGAGAGATACTGTATGCGCTTCTTGAATTCGCTGGTCTGATCGAGCTTCTCGGCAGCCGCATTGCCGGCGAGCAGCTTGACGTCGATCGCGGCCGAAAGCGCGGCAACCTTCTTCTGATCGTCCGGGAGCTGCGCGAGCTGGGGATCGAGGTTGGCGACGGCCAGATCGAGTTCCGACTGATGGATCTCAAGGTCGCCGACCTTGGCAACGACTGCATCCGGCTTGTCTTCCGCATAGACCGGCGCCTGGAGCGCAACGAAAGTTGCAAGCGCCATCACGGCGAGTTTGTTGTAGCTCAACATCGAATAACCTTTCAGAGTTACATCACCGGCTTCAGCATTCGTGAATCCAGCCCAAAACAGCCATCAACACTGGAATGTGGCCTTTCTATATCAGCCAAATCCGTTGACATCATTCGACCCCCCTCTTATCTGTCACGCAACCTCGCGTCCAGAAAAGTTTCCTGGCGTTTCGAGACGTGTGCCTGATTTTCGGCTGGGTGTGCGTATAAGAAAAGCCGGGGAAGAATATTGAGAAAGGACCAGTCATATGGTCAGCTTCGGCGGTCTCGCCCGCAAAATATTTGGCTCTGCCAATGATCGCCGCGTGCGGTCCTTCCAGCCGAAAGTCGCCGCCATCAACTCGATCGAAGAGAAGACGAAGGCCCTGAGCGACGAACAGCTCGCCGCCCAGACGGTCGAGTTCCGCAAGATGCTGGCGAACGGGAAGACGCTCGACGACATTCTCGTTCCGGCATTCGCCGTCGTGCGCGAAGCCTCGCGCCGCGTACTCGGCCTGCGGCCTTTTGACGTGCAGCTTGTCGGCGGCATGATCCTCCATTCGAACGCCATCGCCGAAATGAAGACCGGTGAAGGTAAGACGCTCGTTGCGACACTTCCGGTTTACCTGAATGCGCTTGCCGGCAAGGGTGTCCACGTCGTTACTGTGAACGACTACCTTGCCCGCCGCGACGCCGCCAACATGGGACGGATCTACAACTTCCTCGGGCTCACCACGGGCGTCATCGTCCATGGACTGTCGGATGAGGAGCGGGCTGCCGCTTACAATTGCGACATCACCTACGCCACGAACAACGAACTCGGCTTCGATTATCTTCGCGACAATATGAAGTATGAGAAGGGCCAGATGGTCCAGCGCGGCCACAACTTCGCGATCGTCGACGAAGTGGACTCGATCCTGGTTGACGAAGCACGCACGCCGCTGATCATCTCCGGTCCGCTCGACGACCGCTCCGATCTCTATAACACGATTGACGCTTTCATTCCGCTCTTGTCGGGAGAAGATTACGAGATCGACGAGAAGCAACGTTCGGCGAACTTCTCTGAAGTTGGTACTGAAAAGCTCGAAGGCCTCCTAAAACAGGCCGGCCTCCTGAAAGGCAGCGCGCTCTACGACATAGAAAACGTCGCGATCGTCCATCACATCAATAATGCGCTGAAGGCCCACAAACTCTTCCAGCGCGACAAGGACTACATCGTGCGCAATGGTGAAATCGTCATTATCGACGAATTCACCGGCCGCATGATGCCGGGCCGCCGCTATTCGGAGGGCCAGCACCAAGCGCTGGAAGCCAAGGAAAAGGTGCAGATCCAGCCGGAAAACCAGACGCTGGCGCAGATCACCTTCCAGAACTATTTCCGCATGTACGGAAAGCTCGCCGGCATGACCGGTACGGCGCAGACGGAAGCGGAAGAATTCGGCAACATCTACGGCCTCGATGTCATCGAAGTGCCGACCAACCTGCCGATCCAGCGTATCGACGAAGACGACGAGGTCTACCGCACCTTCGAGGAGAAGTACAAAGCGATCATCGCCGAGATCGCAGACGCCCAGAAGCGCGGCCAGCCGGTGCTCGTCGGCACGACCTCCATCGAGAAATCCGAACTTCTGGCTGAGCTGATGCGCAAGCAGGGCTTCAAGGACTTCCAGGTCCTGAACGCCCGCTATCACGAGCAGGAAGCGTATATCGTTGCGCAAGCAGGCGTGCCGGGCGCGGTCACGATCGCCACGAACATGGCGGGCCGCGGTACCGACATCCAGCTCGGCGGCAACCTCGACATGCGCATCGAGCGCGAGCTTGGCGAGGCCGAGCCTGGCCCGGAACGCGACGCCAAGATTGCAGCGATCGCCGAGGAGATCCAGAAGCTCAAGGAGCAGGCGATCGCCGCCGGTGGTCTCTATGTCATCGCGACGGAACGCCATGAAAGCCGCCGCATCGACAATCAGCTCCGTGGCCGTTCCGGCCGTCAGGGCGACCCGGGCCGCTCCAAGTTCTATCTGTCGCTTCAGGACGACCTGATGCGCATCTTCGGCTCCGATCGCATGGACGGCATGCTCCAGAAGCTTGGTCTCAAGGAAGGCGAGGCAATCGTCCATCCCTGGATCAACAAAGCTCTGGAGCGCGCCCAGAAGAAGGTCGAGGCCCGCAACTTCGATATCCGCAAGAACCTGCTGAAATACGACGACGTGTTGAACGATCAGCGCAAGGTGATCTTCGAACAGCGCCTCGAACTGATGGAAGCTACGAACATCTCCGAGACCGTTTCGGATATGCGCCGCGAGGTCATCGAGGACCTCGTCGAGAAGCATATTCCCGAGCGCGCCTATGCCGAGCAATGGGATGCTGCCGGATTGAAGGAGCAGGTTGGCACGCTTCTCAACCTCGATCTGCCAATCGAGGACTGGGTGAAAGAAGAAGGCATTGGTGAAGACGATATTCGCGAACGTCTGACGGAAGCGTCCAACGCTGCCTTCACCGAAAAAGCAGAGCGTTTCGGCCCGGATATCATGCACTATGTCGAGCGTTCGATCGTGATGCAGACATTGGACCATCTCTGGCGCGAGCACATCGTCAACCTCGATCACCTGCGCTCCGTCATCGGCTTCCGCGGCTATGCCCAGCGCGATCCGCTGCAGGAATACAAGTCCGAAGCCTTCGAGCTCTTCCAGACCCTGCTGAACAGCCTGCGCGAGGCTGTGACGGCGCAGTTGATGCGCGTCGAGTTGGTGCAGCAGGCGCCCGCCGAGCCGGAACTGCCGGTCATGCAAGCCCAGCACCTGGACCCCGACACGGGCGAGAATGATTTCGCGCCGATCTACCAGGCATCCGAAGTGATCGTCTCGCCGGAAAACCGGGATCCGAACAACCCGTCCACCTGGGGCAAGGTCGGCCGCAACGAGCCGTGCCCCTGCGGTTCTGGCAAAAAATTCAAGCACTGCCACGGTGCGTTTGCCGAAGCCTGAGCGACGGCAGGCAGCTGAAGAATGCCGCCTTCGGGCGGCATTTCTTTTTGCGCGAATTAGACTGGCGGTTAAGGATAATCTGCTCGCCACAACCGTTTCTTAATCCTGATCTGACAAGAGTTCTGACACGATTTGCCTGAGTTCAGAGTGTTGCGTGTTCGTAATGGCGGTCATTGAAACAGCGGAAAGACTACTGCCTGCGGGCCTGCGTCCAGCGGGAAGCCGTCTGCTGCGCGTGCTTGCCGCAGTTCTGACCGGGCACGGCGACAAGGCAACCGCACAGCGGATGGCACTTACCGCCTTTTCGATCCGCATAGTGAGCGCCGCCCTCGCCTTCATTTCCCAGATCATCCTCGCGCGCCTCATGGGCGAATATGAATACGGGATTTTCGTGTTTGTCTGGGTTCTGATCGTCCTGTTCGGCGATCTCTCCTGCCTCGGCTTTCACACCGCGATCGTTCGTTTCCTGCCGCAATACAAGGCTGCAGGTGCCTTGGAGGAGATTCGCGGCCTGACGGGAACGGCCCGTACCTTCGCCATGCTTTCCGGAACGCTGGTGATGGCTTCCGGTATGGCGGGACTCCATTTCCTGGGCGACAGGATTGAGTCCTATTATCTCATTCCTGTCTTCCTTGGCCTTCTCGCCATGCCGATGATCGCGCTCGGCGACATTCTGGAAGGCACCTCGCGTGCCAATCACTGGCCGGTCATGGCGCTGAGCCCGGTCTACATCATCCGGCCTGTCCTCATAATTCTCTTCATGCTGGCAGCGATCGGAGCCGATGCGGAGCATTCTGCCGTCACCGCCATGAAAGCCGCGCTGGCCGCAACCTATGTCACCGCCATCGGCCAATACATCGCGACACTCCTCCGCCTGCGCCGCCACTACAGCGAGGGACCGCGCAGGGTCGATTTCCTCAACTGGCTGAACATCGCCTTCCCGATATTCCTGGTCGAAGGCGTGAGCTTCCTCTTGACCAATTCGGATGTGGTTGTCGTCGGCATCTTCCTCGAGCCGCATGACGTGGCGATCTATTTTGCCGCCGCAAAGACGATGGCGCTGGTGCATTTCATCATGTTCTCGGTAAAGGCAGCATCCGGTCCACGCTTCTCCAGCCTCATCGCAGAAGGCACCCGCGAGCAGCTTGCCGCAGCAGCAATCGACGCTGCGCGCTGGACCTTCTGGCCGGCGCTGGCCCTCGGGCTCGCAGTCGTTGCGGCCGGTCACTTGCTGCTGTCGCTTTTCGGCGGAGCCTTTACGGCAGGTTATGTTCTGATGGCGATCCTGCTTGCGGGCATCCTCGCCAAGGCCCTCGTCGGTCCGGCCGAAACGCTGCTGATGATGGCCGGAAAGCAGAACCTCTGCGTCGCCCTCTATGCGGCGGCGCTCACGGCAAACGTCTCCTTGAATATCGCCTTGATCCCGCACCTTGGCACCGTCGGCACTGCGATCGCGACGGCATCGGCAATGGGTGTGGAAGCGATCCTGCTGCACATCGCCGTGCGCCGGGCGCTCGGCATTGTCCTTTTTGCATTCAGCCGCCCTCCGGCAACGATAGAAACGAGAGCCTGATAATGGTGCGTGTCCCCCCCGTTACCGAAAGCACCGATACCAATGCCAATCGCATGGTTCACGAGCTTGCCTCGATAAACTTCGACTTGCCGCAGGCCGAAGCGCGCGTCGAGATCGGACGTCCGGGCCGGGAGCTCTGCCTCTATCCGGGCAGGCTCGGCTATGAATTGCAGGACGAACTGGATTTCCTTTCGAACCGTGCGATGGAGCCGAATGTTTTCTTCACCGGCCGCTTCCTTGCGCCCGCCATGCCGCGGCTTGAAGACCGGCAAGTGAATTTCGCACTGATCCGCGATGAGAACGGCCGGCGCAGCCGCTTGCGTTTCCTGATGCCGTTCTCTGTCGAAAGACCCGGCTTTGCCGTCGGCCCCTCGATCATCCGCGCATGGTCGAACAGCTTCGCGCCGCTCGGCACCCCCCTGGTGGATGCCGAAGATGCGGCTGAGACGCTGGACAATCTTTTTGAAGGCTTGACGGCGCGCGATCTGAACCTTCCCGCAACGTTGGTGCTGCCGGATATTCGCCTGAACGGCATCTTTGCTCGCATGGCAAAGGCGGTCGCGCTGAGCCGCAACCTGCCGGTCACGGTCACCAATCCATCGCAGCGGCCTATGCTGCAGAGCGAGGACGACGCTATGGCCTATCTTGGCCGTACCATCTCTTCTTCGCATAAAAGGGAAATGCGCCGTCAATGGCGGCAGCTCGAAGAGCTCGGAACAGCTGTCTATGGCGTCGCGCGCCAGCCCCGCGATATTCATGCGCGGTTTGAAGAATTCTTAGCAATGGAAGCCGGCGGCTGGAAAGGCAAGAGACGAAGCGCGCTGGCAACCGACCGCTACCACACGGCCTTTGCCCGCGAAGCCGTCTCGAACCTTGCGGCGATCGACGCGGTGCGCATTCACACGATCGACCTGAACGGCAAGGCGATCGCGGCAACAGTCGTGTTGATGATGGGCGGCGATGCCTATACTTGGAAGACGGCCTACGACGAGGCCTATGCCCGCTATTCTCCGGGCAAGCTGCTGATGGCCGAACTGACGGAGTGGCATCTCGACGATGCGAATATCGTGCGTTCCGATTCCTGCGCGGTGCCGGATCATCCGATCATGAGCCGTTTCTGGCAGGAGCGCGAGGAAATGGGAACGCTGGTAATCGGCCTGACGCAGAACGGCGACCGCGATGTTCGGCAGGCCGCCGCTCAGTTGCATATGTATCGCAGCACCCGGAATATGGCGAAGATGCTGCGCGAGAAGATCATATCGCTTACGCGGCGCGGTTAGGCCCCTCGCTGGCCGCCTTTTCGCGCAGAAGTCTGCGGATGACCTTGCCGGTCGTCGTCAGCGGCAGCGCGTCCACGAATTCTACCTCGCGCGGATATTCGTGCATCGAAAGCCGCATCTTCACCCAATCGCGGATTTCAGCGCCGAGCGCATCGCTGGGCGTGCAGCCAGGTGAAAGCACGATATAGGCCTTGACGATCTCGGTGCGCACCGGATCCGGCTTGCCGACGACGGCAGCGAGCTGCACGGCCGGGTGGCCGCACAGACAGTCCTCGATTTCGGCAGGACCAATGCGATAGCCTGACGAGGTGATGACGTCATCATCCCGGCCTTCGAAAATGACGTAGCCCTCGTCATCCTGATGACCGAGATCGCCGGTTAGCAGCCAGCCTTTGATGAACTTCTTCCTGGTTGCCTCGCCGTCGTTCCAATAGCCGAGGAACATGACCGGATCGGGCGCCTTGATAGCGATCTGGCCTGTCTCGCCGGGGGACACTTCATCGCCGCTCTCGCCGATGATAGCAACCCGGTGACCGGGAACCGCGCGGCCGATCGCGCCTGCCTTCGTGACACCATAGCCTGCACTGGAGGAGAGTACGAAATTGCACTCCGTCTGGCCATAAAACTCATTGACGGTGATGCCGAACGCCTGGCGCGCCCACTCATAGGTTTCGCGACCGAGCGATTCACCGGCGGAGCCGATGGTGCGCAGATTGAGATCGTATTTCGCGCGGGGATCACTGATCGATTTCAGCAGGCGGAGCGCTGTCGGCGGAATGAAGGCATTCCGCACCTTCATCTCGGCCATGATGCGATAAGCCATATCGGCGTCGAACTTCTGCGCCGGAGAGGAAACGACAGGAACGCCAAGCAGGAGGCTTGGCAGCAGCGCATTCAGCAGCCCGCCCGCCCAGGCCCAGTCCGAAGGCGTCCAGACCTTGTCGCCGGGCTGCGCAAAACCTTCATGCGCGAGTTGCATACCGGGAATGTGGCCCGCTAGAACGCGATGGCCATGCAACGCGCCCTTGGGCGGCCCCGTCGTGCCTGATGTGAAGATCATCAACGCCGGATCTTCCGGGCTGGTCGCAGCAACGTCTAAAAGCGGCGGATGCGCCTCGACGAGCGCTCCGAAAGCAATCGCGTCGCCGCCATCGATGCTGATGACCGTGCTGAGTTCCGGCAGGTTTTCACGAATCTGGTTCACCCGCTCCAGTCCGAACGAGTTGGTGACGATCGCAGCCGCGCCTGACGTTCTCAGCCGGTATTCCAGTGCCTCGACGCCAAAGAGCAGCGCGAGCGGCAGCGCAATCGCACCCATCTTGTAGATCGCCACATGGGCGATCGCCGTCTCGAAACATTGCGGCAGAAGCAACGCGACGCGATCGCCGCGGCGAATGCCGAGCGACGTCAATGCATTGGCAAAAGACGACGAGCGCTCCGCCAGCGCGCCGTAGGTCATCGACAAATGACGGCCATCCGGGCTGAAATGTTCGAGGCAGATGCGTTCCGGTGCCTGCGCCGCCCATTCGTCGCTGACGGCACGCCCGATATTGAAGTCTTCCGGAATCTCCCACGAAAAATCGCGATAAAGACCGTCATAGCGGTCGCGGGCGGGAAGTCTCATACTCGAAATCCAGTGAATGCTGCACCAGCTAACACCTTGCGGCGATCGAGTCCAAGTTCGCTTGATCGCGTGTTTCAAAGCTCCACCTCATGATCGCACGGATGCGCCTGAAATATTCTTTCGCCGGATTGCTGACATTCTCACCGATTGCGCCCTACATCACCCCGAGGTGTCTCGGGGGATTGAGATTCATTCACGGAGTCAATTCATGGACTATGTCAAATTCGGAGGCACTGGCCTTGAAGTTTCGAAGATCTGCCTCGGCTGCATGACCTTCGGCGATCCGGGCCGCGGCAATCACGCCTGGACGCTCGGCGAGGAGGAAAGCAGCGCGATCATCAGGCAGGCACTCGATCTTGGCATCAATTTCCTGGACACGGCGAATACCTATTCCGACGGCTCGTCCGAGGAAATCGTCGGACGGGCAATCAAGGACTTGAAGCGCGAGGATATCGTACTCGCGACCAAGGTCTTCAACCGCATGCGCCCTGGTCCGAACGGCTCTGGTCTTTCCCGCAAGGCGATCTTTGACGAAATCGACAACAGCCTGCGCCGACTCGGCACGGATTACGTCGACCTCTTCCAGATCCATCGCTTCGACTACACGACGCCGATCGAGGAAACGCTGGAGGCGTTGCACGACGTCGTGAAGGCCGGCAAGGCGCGCTATATCGGCGCCTCCTCCATGTACGCTTGGCAATTCGCCAAGATGCTCTACACCTCGCGGCTGAACGGCTGGACTCAGTTCGTGAGCATGCAGGACCATGTCAACCTTCTCTATCGCGAGGAGGAGCGCGAGATGCTGCCTTTCTGCGAGGACCAGAAGATCGCTGTCATTCCGTGGAGCCCGCTTGCCCGTGGCCGCCTGGCGCGCGACTGGGACGAAAAGACCGCCCGCACGGAAACGGATGAATTCGGCAAGACGCTCTACAGGCAGGCCGAAGATGCCGACCGCAAAATCATCGACACGGTCGGCCGATTGGCGAAGACACATGACGTCTCCCGAGCCCAGATCGCCACTGCTTGGATCTTGCAGAAGAGCGCGGTGACCGCACCGATCATTGGCGCATCGAAGCCGCACCATCTTTCGGACGCCGTTGGGGCATTGGCTGTCAAGCTCAGCGCCGAGGACGTCGCCGCTCTCGAAGAGCCTTATGTTCCGCACCACGTGGAAGGCTTCAAATAAAGCAGACACATGCCGACGGGCACTCAGGCGCCGACAAATTTTGCCGGTGCCAGCTTCTCCCGCATCGTCGAAAGGAACTGACCGGCCAATTCGCGATTTTCGACCGCGCGCGCCAGACTGACGGCCCCCATCATTGATGAGAGCGTCGTAAAGCCATTCTTGCGGCGCTCCTCGAGCGTCTCACCCGGAACGATCTCCGCCAGGATATCGACAAGCGTGGAAAGCCCGTCGTTGAAGGTTTCCCGCACCGCACCGCTGCTGCGGCTCACCTCTTCCATCAGCGCCACGAAGACACAGCTCGAGCCTGGATTGTCGACGGAACACCAGGAAACATAGTGGTCGAGGAGCGCTTCCAGGGGGCGATCCGGAGCGTCGGCGATAAGAGCCTTCCATCGCACTTCCACCCTGGCGATCAGCGCACGGCTGACCTCCAGCTGCAGCTCTTCCTTTGATTGGAAGTGGCCATAGAACCCTCCATGCGTCAGCCCGCAGGCTTTCATGATATCGGCGACCCCTACGCCATCAAACCCGTTTTCGCGGAACATTACGCCCGCGACTTCCAGGATCTTCTGGCGGTTTTCTGCAAATTTTTCGCGGCTGACGCGCATGATCCGGCTCCGGAGAATAGTCCCTTGACAAATTATATGACGCCTATCATCAATACGCAAGAAACATGATGACCATCATCTAAATCAGTGATGTATCGATCATTCCCACGAATGGAACTTGCCCCATGGTTTCCACTGCGCTTGCCTCCACCCTTGCACGCCGCAACATCCATTACGGATGGATCGTTGTCGGCGCGACTTTCCTGACCATGCTGGTCACCGCCGGCGCCATGGGCGCGCCGGGCGTGCTGATCAAGCCGCTGCAGGACGAGTTCGGCTGGGAAACTTCTCAGATTTCCTCCGCACTTGCGATCCGCCTGGTCCTCTTCGGCCTGATGGGTCCCTTCGCGGCGGCTTTCATGAACTATTTCGGTGTGCGCAAGGTCATCGTCTTCGCGCTTGCGCTGATCGGCGCGGGCTTCGTTGGCTCGCTCTTCATGACATCGCTTTGGCAGCTTCTGCTGCTCTGGGGCATCGTCGTCGGTTTCGGCACGGGCCTGACGGCCATGGTTCTTGCAGCGACCATATCTGCCCGCTGGTTCACGAAGCACCGCGGCCTCGTCGTCGGGATGCTTTCGGCAAGCTCGGCCACCGGTCAGCTCGTTTTCCTGCCGCTGATGGCGGAACTAACAGAACGCTACGGCTGGCGCTCCACGGTCTTCTTCGTCTGCGCCATGATCATGGTCGCCGCACTTGCCGTGCTTGCCTTCATGCGCGACCGGCCCTCCGACTTAAACCTGCCCTCGCTCGGCGAAGCTCATGTCACGCCGCCGCCGGCACGCGGCACGTTGGTCGGCGCGCTGAAGACGCCGATCACGATCCTGAAAGAGATCTCCGGAACTTCGACCTTCTGGATCTTGTTCGCCACCTTCTTTATCTGCGGCCTCAGCACCAACGGCCTGATCCAGACTCATTTCGTCACGCTTTGCGGCGACTTCGGCATCCTGCCTGTCGCGGCGGCCAGCGTTCTAGCCGTAATGGGTATCTTCGATTTCTTCGGCACGATCGGCTCCGGCTGGTTGTCGGACCGCTTCGACAACCGCTGGCTCCTCTTCTGGTATTACGGTCTGCGCGGGCTTTCCTTGCTTTTCCTGCCCTTCAGCGATTTCAGCTTCTACGGTCTTTCGATCTTCGCGGTGTTCTACGGCCTCGACTGGATCGCCACCGTTCCGCCGACCGTAAAGATTGCCGCCGACCGCTTCGGCCGGGAGAAGGCCGGTCTGGTCTTCGGGTGGGTCTTTGCCGGCCATCAGCTGGGCGCGGCAACCGCTGCTTATGGTGCCGGCCTTTCACGCACCGAGCTGTCGAGCTACCTGCCGGCCTTCTTCGTTGCCGGCGCCTTCTGCCTGCTCGCCTCGATCCTCGCCATCACGTTGAAGAAGTCCGGCTTGACCGAACCGGCACCGGCTACCGCACACTGATTGCAAAAGGCTTTCCACGGAACGCCAAGCCGGAAGCCGTATCAAATCAGCCTGATAAGCCCGCCCGCCGTCTTGCGCGGTCGGGGGTCGCATGTTAGACACCCGGCTCGTCGGTATCCGTTGCCCCATTGGCGGAATTGGTAGACGCGCTCGACTCAAAATCGAGTTTCGAAAGAAGTGCTGGTTCGACCCCGGCATGGGGCACCACCGACGAAAAACGATCCGATAATTCGTATAGGTCGTCGTCTGGCTCTTCGTCGTCCAGCCGAAGATCGCCATCAGTTCTTCGTCGGTCGCAGTGTTCTCAGCGGCGATCGTCGCTCCCGCCTTGCGGGGGGCCGGGTGCAGTGGAACAGCTCGGCCTGGTCGCACCAGTCACGCATCTTGTTGCCGGGGCCGTCGACCGTGAACGGCTTGCCGAACTCCGTCGCTGGCACGACCCTTCGGCTTAAACCGGTTCAGGCGACCAACTCGCACGCCAGAGTGAAAGAATATACGACGGCGCTCGGCGATCACATCGTCGATTGCTTTTGACGTTTACGCAGCCTGCGTTGCGCGCCGGAACATGACCGGCTGCTGGTTCCGATCAATGCGATGGACGCCACGTGCCATCGGGTGTTTCGGAAATCCGTCCTTCGTCAGCCCGAGGCAGACGAGATCGACGGTGTGGTGGCGGGCGCGGCCGCAGAACCAGTCCTGTCCACCTTCCCCATCGTTCAGACCTGCGTGGTGCGCGCCGTTGGCGCCCCATGCGGCAAGAGCCGGCGTGTTCTGCGAGCGGGCGAGCGTCAAGGCGGTATCGATGAACTGGACGTTCTTCGAACCGCGCGGATAGTGCGTCGACATCATCACGATCGGGCTCGACGAGCGGAAGGCGAAGAGGTTGACGACCAGCAGGCCGCCATAGCCCCACGCCTTGCCAAAATGGATCAGCGCGCGGATCGTCGGATCATCGTTGTCGGCATCGGCCGTCGAAGGGTTCAGCATGCAGGTGACGAGCAGCGGCCTGCCCTTCTCCCACACACGCGTCAGCTCGTAGCGAAATCGGCCGCAATGGGAAATGACGGCGGCCTTTTTCATTAGACCGATGCTGCCATCGAGTGCGAGCTGCGTCATGCCGCCTGTCCTTTCGAGACGTCGACGCAAGATGTTCCGGCCATGCGAACGACGCCGACCATCATTACCGTCTTGTCGTCCCCGACCGGGCTGACGAAGGCGGAGATGCGGCCTTCGCCGACAATGATCAGAGAAGCAGACGGTTTATTCGTACCAGGGGCTTTTCGATCTGTCGCGCTCCAGCAGCGATGAGCGTTACGCCATCTATCCACTCGATGGCTTGGACAAGCTTCTGCCCATCAAGAAGGATGGGAATCACGTCATCCCGTTTGTCCCCTTGGATCCTCAACAATCCAGTGACAAGTGGACGCTGGAGCTGACGGTAACTAAACGCGAGACAGTTGCAGTTGGCCGGTGCAAATACGAGGTTTTCAGGATCAGAGAGGAAACCAAAAGAGGCGGCGAGCGGGTTGAGCTCTGGAGCGTTCTTTACTCCCCTGACCTGCACGCGACCCTTGCCAAGATCTACGACGAGGGCACAAGCGAGGAAGCCATCGTCAGTTACGACTACATCCAATCCTTATCGCGCTGACGTCGTTACCGCGGCGGGGTTTGCGAAAGAACTGCAAGAAGTGCGGGACCACACGCGACGACTCCTACTGGATCAGCTGAATCCTGATCTCTTCCTTTGCAGCGAAGGAGCGGCATTCGTCTAGGTCGTCGCCGACGAAGATCACATCACCTTCGGAATCGAACAGACCCCAGCAGGCTTCGTCCTCAAGAAATACCTCTCGGACATACCCGAATTCGACGGCTTCGAAAGATCGTTTGAACGCGACATCAACAGCTTCTATTTCTCGCATGGAAATCTCCAATGAGACAGCGACTTCTGTTTTAGTGCGCGCTTATATTGATCTGCGAAACTGACGCCAAACTGGTGTCGCCACGAGAACGCTCCAGTATCGCTGGAGCTCAGCATTTGCCGGTGATACGGAAACTCAAATCAAGTATTTAATTTCACTCACGCTTCGGTCAAAGTGGCGGTCGCCAACGAATATCAAGGGACGGATGTGCATCAGGAAGTAACGCTTATTGCCACAGTCGCCGTCAGCTTCGTCTTTGCGGCGGTGCTGGGATATGTGGCCGACAGGCTGCGGCTGCCGCCGCTGGTCGGCTATCTCGTGGCAGGCATACTCATGGGACCGTTCACGCCGGGCTTCGTCGCCGATACAGGGCTTGCCGGACAGTTGGCGGAGATGGGTGTCATCCTGCTGATGTTCGGCGTCGGGCTGCATTTTTCCGCCGCTGACCTGCTTGCCGTGCGCGGTATCGCCGTGCCGGGCGCGATCATCCGGATCATCATCGCTACGCTGCTCGGAATTGGCCTCGCGAAATGGTGGGGCTGGGGGCTCGGCGCCGGGATCGTCTTCGGCCTCAGCCTGTCGGTGGCAAGCACCGTCGTGCTGCTGAAGGTCCTTGAGGAACGAAACCTCCTGAATTCAGCAAGCGGCCGCGTCGCGGTCGGCTGGCTGATCGTCGAAGACTTGGCGATGGTTCTGGCGCTGGTCTTGCTGCCTGCCCTTGCGGAATTGCTCGGCGGCCACGCCGCCAGCGATGCTGCACAGGGCGCTGGGCTGCCGCTGTCGCTGGCGATCGCGCTGACGCTGCTGAAGGTCGGCGCCTTTGCGGTCATGGCGATCTTTGTCGGCCCGAAGATTGTTCCCTGGCTCCTGACGCTCGTCGCCCGAACCGGCTCGCGCGAACTCTTCACATTGACGGTCCTTGCCATCGCCCTCGGCATCGCTTTCGGCTCCGCCGAGATCTTCGGCGTTTCCTTCGCACTCGGCGCTTTTTTCGCGGGCGTCGTGATGAGCGAGTCCAATCTCAGCCACCGGGCCGCTGCCGATTCTCTGCCGCTTCAGAACGCCTTTTCAGTCCTGTTCTTCGTGTCGGTCGGCATGCTGTTCGATCCATCGATCCTGGCCCGCCAGCCAATGGCCGTCATCAGCGCGCTGACGTTGATCATCGTCGGCAAGGCGATTATCTCCTTTCTGATCGTCATCCTGCTTCGATATCCGATCGGAATGGCGCTGACCGTCGCAGGCGGACTGGCGCAGATCGGCGAATTTTCCTTCATTCTTGCCGGCCTCGGCGTTTCCCTCGGATTGCTACCGACTGACGGGCAGGATGTCATCCTTGCGTCCGCGATCATTTCGATCACGCTCAATCCGCTCGTCTGCGCCGGCGCCGAGGCGCTGCATACCTATGTGCACGCCCGATGGCCGGTGCTCAGCAATCATTACGGCCGCCGCCGGCATGAGGCGCTCGGACGCGAGCTTGAAAAGATCAGGGCACTTACCGAAGCGCGGGAGCGCCAGCATCAGCTGGAGATGCAGCAACTGATCGAGACTTTCCCGCTTTTCGCCAAGGTCGATGAGCACTCGCAGGAGGAACTGCTCCTTCTCTTCCGTCCCAAATCCGCGCTGCCGGGCGAACGCGTCATGCGCAAGGGGGACCGCGGGGACGGCATGTATTTTCTCTCGTCCGGAGCCGTGGAAGTCCGTCTTCCCGGCGGCGCCGTCCGTCTCGAACCGGGTGCATTTTTCGGTGAAATGGCTCTGCTGAGCGGCGGACGGCGAACCGCCGATGTCATTGCCATCGATTTCTGCCAATTCCTGGTGCTGGAACGCCGTGACTTCAATATGTTCACCGCCCGCCACCCGGCGCTAAGGGCCGCCGTCAGCGAAATGGCGCGAGAGCGCTCGCAGATGAACGCACTAAACGCGAAGCGCAAAGAGCAGCCGGATCAACGCGAAGTGTCGGCGGAAGGCCAATAGGCATCCGCGGAGAAGTCGTGGGGGATCGGATCGAGCCGCGACAGCGTCTCGGCCGCAAAATCGAGCTGCATCTTCAGATATCTGAGCGCTTCCGGCGCAGGAACACCCGTCGCAAACTCTCTCACATAAGACGAATGATAGCCGCTTTCCCGAAGCCGCCTGACGGCTTCCCGCCGTACATCCTCCCTGCTCGGCCTTCGAGCTGAAGCTACGGTTTCGCGCGCATCGGCCGCTTCGCCGAGCCCGCCCTCAATCACCCTCAATTTCATTCATAGCCACCTGCAAGAACCAATCGGAAACCAGCTTGCAGAAGATTCACCGATTTGCAATCTCCCGAAAACCTGGGAGCACAGCCGCGATACGGATCACGAAAATTTTCGTGGCACGCTGGCATCATTGCCACACTAGGCATTTACAGCGTCAGACTGCCCCCCTAAAGCTTTTGCACCGCAGCACGAAAGGAATGGAATGCTCCGCAGACTTTACGACTGGACCATGTCTCTCGCCGCCCGCAGATCGGCCGAAGTCTGGCTCGCCGTTATCGCCTTCGTCGAAAGCTCCGTCTTTCTCGTCCCGGCCGATGTCCTTTTTCTTCCCATGGCACTCGCCAAGCCCGAGCGTTCATATCGATATGCGATCGTTGCCACGGCCGCCTCGGTTCTCGGCGGCATCGCCGGCTGGGCGCTCGGCTTCTATGCCTACGAGACCGTGGCGCGGCCGGTGCTGGAATTCTACGGAAAGCTCGATGCCTTCGAGCAGATGAAATCTTACGTCACTTACGAGACGATCCTGCTTTTGCTGGTGACGTCGGGACTGGGCGCACCTGCCGCCGATCAAAATCGTGACGATCCTGTCCGGGGTGATTCACGTCAACATATGGCTGTTCGTCATCTCGGCGATCGTTGCCCGCGGCGCGCGCTTCCTATTCCTGGCCTGGCTGCTTCGCCGCTACGGCGAGCCGATTCGCCATTTCATTGAAAAGCGCTTGGGGCATATTGTCAGCATCGGTGCAGTGGTCGCCATCGTGCTTTATATTGTCTATCGCTACCTTGCCCACTGAGCCAAGCTCGCGGAGTTCCGCCATGACTGCCATTGCCTCGCCTCTTTCCCGCCCGGTCGTTCTCTATTCGCTGCTGCTGGCCCTCGGCATGGCGGTGGTCGTCGGAACTGCACTCGGCTTCCAGTATATCGGCGGCTACATTCCCTGTGCGCTCTGCCTGCTGCAGCGCGAGCCCTATTACTACGGCATTCCGATCGCGATCCTCGGCGCGCTCGCATCGTTTTTCGGTCTGCCGAACTGGGTCGCCCGTGCCCTGCTTCTGGCGGCAGGCATGCTGATGGTGGTCGGTGCCGGCATGGGTGTCTATCACGCGGGCGTCGAATGGCATTTCTGGGCAGGGCCAGCGACCTGCTCGACGAGTGCAGGCGCCATGACGCAGAATGCCGGCGACCTGCTGACGGAACTCAACACAATTACCGGCCCCTCCTGCACCGATGCGGCGCTGCGCGTTCTCGGTCTTTCCTTTGCGGGCTGGAATGTGATTGCGAGCCTGATCCTTGCCGCTTTCGCTTTCGTCGGCGTCCGCAAATCGGCATAAGGAAATAGCGGCAATCAGGGCTGCAGTTCGGTATCCCAGTAGAGATAGTCGAGCCAGCTGTCGTGCAGATAGTTCGGCGGAAAGAGCCGGCCGTTGTTGTGCAGGTCCTGCACGGTCGGCTGATACGGCTTCTGCGAGGGGAACATGCCTGCCTGCTTCGGCAGCTTGCTGCCCTTTTTGAGATTGCAGGGAGAGCAGGCCGCCACGACATTTTGCCAGGTCGTCTCGCCGCCATGGGCGCGCGGGACGACGTGGTCGAAGGTCAGATCGTCATGCTCGCCGCAATACTGACATTCGAATTTGTCGCGGAGAAAGACATTGAACCGGGTAAAGGCCGGGTTCCGCGAAGGCTGAACGTAGGTCTTGAGGCAGACGACACTCGGAAGCCGCATCGAGAAGCTCGGCGAAGAAACCGAATGTTCGTATTCCGCAATGATATTCACACGGTCAAGGAAAACCGCCTTGATCGCGTCCTGCCAGGACCAGAGCGACAAGGGATAATAACTCAAAGGCCGGTAGTCAGCGTTCAGGACGAGCGCCGGCAGGGCCTGGGGGGAGACTGCAATCGTCAAGGTACTCTCCTGAGCGATTCGGCATCTGCATCCTTATATTAGGCCGGTTGTGACAGCCTTGTGAAGCCCAATAAATTCAGTCAATAACGGCAATTCGATGAGCGTTGCCCATCAGCCGACCGGCAGGAACCCGCGACCCAGTTTCTGAGCATAGTAAGCCCAGAAAAGCCTTGCTGCGACCGATCTCCAGGGCGACCAGACCATGGCAAGCGAGGCGAGCACTTTCGCGTGCGGACGCTGTGCGAGACCAAAGGCAGCAGCGACGGCGTTCTGCAGTGCGACGTCTCCTGATGGGAAGACATCGGCGTGCCCGCCGCAAAACATCAGATAGACTTCCGCGGTCCACGGACCAACGCCCTTCAACGCCGTCAACTCGGCAAGCGCCTCCACCGGCGGCCTCGAGGAAAGCAGAGCGAGATCAAGGCGGCCCGATACGACTGCTTCGGCGATGCCCGACAGTGTCGTCGCCTTGGCACGCGACAGACCGAATTCCCGCCAGGCATCCGGTCGCAGTGCGACATAGCGTTCGGCCGTCAGCACACCTTCTTCAGCAAGCGACATGCGCCGCCAAATAGCATCGGCGCTTGCGCGCGAAACCATCTGCGAAACAATGATATGGGCAAGGCCAGCAAAACCCGGCTCGTGAAGGCGCAGCGGGATCGGACCCGCCTCCTTCGCAATATCGGCGAGCCGCGGGTCGAGGCGAAACAAATGCTTCAGTCCCTCGCGGATATCCTCTTCGCTTCGAATGATCTGCACGTTGCCTCGCGATGGTTTCGAATTCGTGGCAGAAGAAAGCATGACCACGACTCAGCGTCAAAAGCCCATCTTCCGTTTTGCGCCCAGTCCCAACGGCCCGCTGCATCTCGGCCACGCGCTTTCGGCCTTCCTCAACCAGGATATGGCCGCAGCAATGGACGGACGCCTGCTGCTGCGCATCGAAGACATCGACCAGACACGTTGTACACCCGAATTCGAAGCAGGCATCTATGCCGATCTCGAATGGCTGGGAATCGACTGGGAGAAGCCCGTCCGGCGACAATCCGACCATTTCGCGGAATATCAGACAGCATTGCATGGTCTGATCGAGCGCGGATTGGTCTATCCTTCGTTTCTGACGCGCGGCGAGGTGAAAGCCAGAGTGTCCGCTTCCGAAGCCGGCGGCAACCCCTGGCCGCGCGATCCGGACGGTTCGCCGCACTATCCTTCCGACGATCGCGACCGAAGTGAAGGCGAGCGGCGCAAGATGCTTGCTTCAGGCCTGAAACACGCTTGGCGTCTGGACATGGGGCGGGCACTGCAGGGTGCCGATCGTGTTTTATCCTGGAGCGAGACCGGCGACGGCGAGACCGGGGGGATTGCCGCCGATCCATCGGTGTGGGGGGACGTCGTTCTTTCGCGCTCGGATGCCCCCTCAAGCTACCACCTTTCGGTGGTTATCGACGATGCGCTGCAGGCCGTCACTCATATCGTGCGCGGGCTCGACCTCTTTCACGCAACATCGGTCCACCGGCTGCTGCAGGTGCTGCTCGACCTGCCTCAGCCGGTCTACCACCATCATCGGCTGGTGACGGATGCAAAGGGACGCAAGCTCTCGAAAAGCGATGGCGATACCGGGCTTGCGGATTTGCGTGGCAAGGGGCTATCGGCGGCCGATATCCGGAATCTTGTCGGTCTTTGAAAGCTTGCTGCCCTGCCCGCTCAAAAAATTGCGGGCGAAGATGGCGCGCACCCTAAATTTCATCAGTGCCGCATTGATTTCCGCGCCAATGATGAAGATCACGCCGACCATGTAGAGGAAGATCAGCACGACCATCACCGATGCCAGACCCGCATAGGTCGCTGTGTAATTCGCGAAGGTGGCGAGGTAAAAGGCGAAGATCAGCGCGCCCGCGAGCCAGAAAAGCAGTGTCAGCAAAACCCCAGGGATAACGTCGTAAACCCGCCTGCGGCCGGCAGGCAGCCAGAGGTGAACGACGAGCAGACCGACCGTCAGCACGAAAAGCGTTCCGTAGATTCGCCAGCTGAAAACGATTTCGAGCGTATCGGCAAAGAGCGGAAACCACTGCCGCGCGTAATCGAGAGCGAGCGGCACGGCGACGAGCAGGATGCTGATGGCGGCAAAAATGATCACCGCAATCAGCACGTAACCGAGGCTGGCCAGGCGCGTGAAATACCAAGGCCTCGTCTCCTGTACGCGATAGGCGCGGTTGAGCGATATGCGCAGCGCCTCGACACCGTTCGAGGCGAAATAGGCGGCCGCCAGCACCGAGACCGTCAGCAGTCCGCCGCGCGGAATCGTCAGCACCTGCAGCACCTGGTCGGCCACAGGTTTGGCGATCGCTTCCGGCCAGGTATCGAAAATGAGATGAACGGCCGTGGAGGAGAACTGGTCGGCTCCGAGGAAGTTTGCGAGCGTCGTGCCGAAGATCAAAAAAGGAAAAACCGCCAGCAGGATCGACAATGCGACATGGCTCGCCATCGCGAAACCGTCATCCTCGATTAGGTGGCAGATCGCGTCGTATGCCACATCATAGAGCGTACGCACTATCTTCGGCATTCCACCCCCGGGCTTCGTCATTGTATCGTCGGTTCGAATATGGGAAACGAGTCCCAATTTGTACAGGAATCATTCCATGGCGGAGCAGCGCACCATCATCGTGACCGGATGCTCATCCGGCATCGGTGCCTATTGCGCACGAGCCCTGAAGACCGACGGCTGGCGCGTCTTTGCAACGGTCAGAAAACACGCCGACCTCGGACCGCTGCAGGAGGAGGGCATCGATGCCTTCCTGATGGACTATACGCGGTCGGATACGATCACTGATTTCGTTCGCGATGTAGCAGAGGCAAGCGGCGGGCGCATCGACGCAGTTTTCAACAACGGCGCCTACGGCCAGCCCGGCGCGGTCGAGGATTTAACGACCGACGTGCTGCGTGCGCAGTTCGAAACGAATTTCTTCGGCTGGCATGAATTGACACGGCAAATACTGCCGCTGATGCGAAGGCGCGGCTCGGGCCGCATCGTACAATGCTCGTCCATTCTCGGCGTCGTGCCCTATCGTTTTCGCGGCGCCTACACCGCTTCGAAGTTTGCGCTCGAGGGGCTGAGCATCACGCTGCGCATGGAACTTCAGGGCAGCGGCATCCACGTGTGCCTGATCGAACCAGGTCCGATTGCCTCGCGCTTTACCGCCAACGCGCTCGCGAAGTTCAAAGAACATGTCGACATCCGCAATTCCGTGCATGCGGCAGATTACCGCCGACAGCTCGCGCGTCTTGACGGGACTGGCCCGAAGAATCGACATAAGCTTCAACCCGACGCCGTCTATACTGTGTTGAAACACGCATTGAACTCGAACAATCCGAAGCCACATTATCCTGTAACGACACCGGCAAAACAGGGCATGTTCCTGAAGAGGCTGATTCCGGCGGACCTTTTTTATCGCCTGATGCGCTGGACCGATTAATCAAGAAAGCCGACTTCCATGTCCACGGCCACTTATATTCTCGCGATCATCATCATGGGCCTCGTCGCGATCGTGTTGGTCCGCGGCCTCTTCAACATGATGAAGGGCGGCGACGCGAACACTTCCAACAAGCTGATGCAGCTCCGCGTATTGCTGCAGGCGATCGCTGTGATCCTGATCATGCTGACGCTCTGGCTGACAGGCGGTGGCCGCCCTAGTTAACGCCGGGAAGAGAGGGGATAGGCATGGTAACACTCAACAAGATCTATACGAAGACCGGCGACGACGGCACGACTGCCCTCGTTTGCGGACCGCGCCGTCTCAAATACGACCTGCGCGTGGAAGCCTATGGCACGATCGACGAGGTCAACTCCGCAATCGGCGTCGCAAGACTGCACATGCAGGGCATGCCGGTTCTCGAAAGAATGCTGACGCTGATCCAGAACGACCTTTTCGACCTCGGCGCTGACCTTGCGACACCCGACGACGGCAAGCCGCCGGCGCACGAGCCGTTGCGCATCATCGATACGCAGGTGGCGCGGATCGAGAGCGAGATCGATGAACTGAATGCCGATCTGCAACCCTTGAAATCCTTCGTTCTGCCCGGCGGTCATTCGGCAGCTGCCTATCTTCATTTAGCGCGCACAATCGCGCGCCGCGCAGAAAGGCTGATGGTGGAACTCGCCCGCACGGAGGGCGAAATCGTCAGCGGAGCGGCCCTGAAATATGTTAACCGGCTTTCGGACTTCCTCTTCGTTGCCGCGCGCCACGCGAATGACCGCGGCAACGCGGATGTGCTTTGGGTTCCTGGAAAAAACAGATAGGCTTCTCGCGGTCACGATAGCCAGGGGCAGGCTTTATGTTCATACCGCTGCACGACGCCAATACGCTGAAACACATCAAGGTCCAGTGGGTGACGCTGGGCTTGATCGGCATGAATATCGCCGTCTGGCTTTTCACCGGCTTCTTCGCTCCGGAACAGACGGCTCAGGCGACATCAGTCGGCCTGGGCTACATACCGGCGGTCTCCTTTGACTATGCAACACTTGCACCCGGCCTCGCGATTGTTCCGGAGCCGCTGACCTACATCACCCATGCCTTTGTGCATGCCGGCTTCTGGCACCTCGTTTCCAACATGATCTTCCTCTGGGTCTTCGGCGATAATGTCGAGGATGCCATGGGGCATGTCCGCTTCCTGATCTTTTATCTCGTTTGCGCCGCCTTCGGCGCGCTTTGCCATGGCCTGCTCGTGTCGGAATCGCAGGCGCCGCTGGTCGGCGCCTCAGGCGCGATCTCAGGGGTGGTTGCTGCTTATGTCGTCCTTCACCCGCGCGTGAAAATCTGGGTGCTGGTCTTCTTCCGCGTTCCGTTGCCGCTTCCTGCCTTCGTGCCGCTGCTGCTTTGGATCGGCCAGCAGTTCTTCATGCTGCTTGTCGATCCGGACGGCAATGTTTCCTGGGGCGCCCATGCCGGCGGCATCGTCGCCGGCGCCGTTCTAGTCTTCTTCATGCGCCGCAAGGGTGTGCCGCTGTTCGACCGCGAGATCGTCACGCCCCGCGCCGTTTTCAGCACGCCGGCTGTGAGGCGGGCGGTCGTCGCCGCTGACGATGGGGCGCCTGGACACTGAAAAGAAATATCGCGCCGTCTCGAATATTGACGTGAACGTAAACGTCATATATTTGCAGACGCAATTTGTCTGTCTGCGACCGGCAAGCGTTGTATTTGGAGGAAAAACGCGTATCCATGTCGCCATTCGACAATCGGAGCGACGCCGAAGCGCGCATTTTCTTGGCGAAAGAGTTGAAGGAAGGACCCCATGAAAATTCTCGTCCCCGTGAAGCGGGTGGTTGATTACAATGTGAAGATCCGCGTCAAGCCGGATGGCACGGGCGTCGAGCTTGCCAACGTCAAGATGTCGATGAACCCGTTCGACGAGATCTCGGTGGAAGAGGCGCTGCGGCTGAAGGAAGCCGGCAAGGCTGCGGAAGTGGTCGTCGTGTCGATCGGTCCGGCCAAGGCCGAAGAGACGCTGAGGACGGCGCTCGCCATGGGTGCCGATCGCGCCATCCTGGTCGAGACCGACGAGACGCTCGAGCCGCTTGCCGTTGCCAAGATCCTCAAGGGCGTGGCAGACGCCGAACAGCCGGGTCTGATCATCGTCGGCAAGCAGGCGATCGACGACGACAGCAATCAGACCGGCCAGATGCTCGCCGCGCTCTTGGGCTCTGCCCAGGCAACCTTCGCCTCGAAGATCGAGATTACCGACGGTAAAGCGACCGTCACCCGCGAAGTCGATGGCGGCCTGCAGACGATCGACATCAAGCTGCCGGCCGTCGTCACCACCGACCTGCGCTTGAACGAACCACGCTATGCTTCACTGCCGAACATCATGAAGGCGAAGAAGAAGCCGCTCGACAGACAAGCGCCTTCCGACTTCGGCGTTTCCACCGCTCCGCGCCTGAAGGTGCTGAAGACCGAAGAGCCAAGTGGCCGCAAGGCGGGCGTCAAGGTCAAGTCGGTCGCCGAGCTCGTCGAGAAACTCAAGAACGAAGCCGGCGTCCTCTAAGGCGAGAAAGGAAATACGACCATGGCCATTCTGCTTCTGGCTGACCACGACAATGCAAGCCTTTCCGACCAGACCGCCAAGGCGCTGACCGCAGCTCGCCAGATCGGCGGCGATGTCACCGTGCTGGTTGCCGGCAAGGGTGCCAAGGCTGCCGCCGATGCCGCTGCCAAGCTTTCCGGCGTCTCCAAGGTGCTGCTGGCCGAAAGCGACACGCTTGCCAACAATCTGGCCGAGCCGCTGGCCGACCTGATCGTTTCGCTCGCCGGCAGCTACGACACGATCATTGCGGCTGCGACCTCGACCGGCAAGAACGTCGCTCCGCGCGTTGCAGCCCTTCTCGACGTGGCGCAGGTGTCGGAAATCATCGAAGTCGTCGCGCCCGACACCTTCAAGCGGCCGATCTATGCCGGCAACGCCATCCAGACGGTGCAGGCAACCGACGCCAGACAAGTCATCACCGTGCGCACCGCCTCCTTCGCTGTTGCCGAGACCGGCGGTTCGGCTCCGGTCGAGGCAATCCCGGCCGTTTCCGATCCGGGTCTTTCGACCTTCGTCAAGGACGCGCTGTCGGCTTCCGACCGCCCGGAGCTGACGTCGGCAAAGATCATCATCTCCGGCGGCCGCGCACTCGGCTCGGCCGAGAAGTTCAGGCAAGTCATCCTGCCGCTCGCCGACAAGCTGGGAGCCGCCGTCGGCGCAAGCCGTGCGGCCGTCGATGCCGGCTATGCGCCGAACGACTGGCAGGTTGGCCAGACCGGCAAGGTCGTCGCCCCGGAACTCTACATCGCCTGCGGCATTTCCGGCGCCATCCAGCACCTTGCCGGCATGAAGGACTCGAAGGTCATCGTCGCCATCAACAAGGACGAGGAGGCCCCGATCTTCCAGGTCGCAGACTACGGCCTCGTCGCCGATCTCTTCGAGGCCCTGCCGGAACTGCAGAAAGCTCTTTAAACGGGCAGAATGCCAGCTTTTCGCACTTGCGAATGACTGGAAAATTATCTCTTATGGGGCTACTACTGCTGCCGGGCGATCATTTTGCCCGGCAGTTTCATTAGAAGAAAAATACGGGCGGAGCGGGCGGCTGCCACGGGGGTTTGGAGATGAGTGCGGTGTTGAAAACGATCGGTATTGTCGGCGCGGGCCAGATGGGCTGCGGCATCGCCCATGTTTCAGCAGCTGCGGGCTATAAGGTCCAGCTCTACGACCTGACGCAGGAGCGCATCGAATCCGGTCTCGCGACCATCAATGGCAACCTTGCCCGGCAGGTAACGAGCGGCAAGATGACGGATGAGGAGCGCAAAGCAACTCTTTCCCGCATCTCCGGCTCCGCCAACCTCAATGACCTTGCTCCCTCCGACCTCGTTATCGAGGCGGCAACCGAAGAGGAAGCGGTAAAGCGCAAGATCTATGCGCAGGTCTGTCCAGTGCTGAAGCCGGGCGCGCTGCTTGCGACGAACACGTCCTCGCTCTCCATTACCCGCCTGGCATCGGCAACGGACCGGCCTGAGCACTTCATGGGCATTCATTTCATGAACCCCGTCCCGGTGATGAAACTGGTGGAACTGGTGCGCGGCATCGCAACGGACGAGGTTACGTTTTCGACCGCAAAGGAATTTGTCGCCTCGCTGGAAAAGACCGTCACGGTAGCTGAGGATTTTCCGGCCTTCATCGTCAACCGCATCCTGCTGCCGATGATCAATGAGGCGATCTACACGCTCTACGAAGGCGTCGGCACTGTCGATGCCATCGACACGGCGATGAAGCTCGGCGCCAACCACCCGATGGGCCCGCTTCAGCTTGCCGATTTCATCGGCCTCGACACCTGCCTCTCGATCATGCAGGTGCTGCACGACGGCCTAGCCGATTCCAAGTACCGCCCCTGCCCGCTGCTGGTAAAGTATGTCGAAGCCGGCTGGCTCGGCCGCAAGTCCGGCCGCGGCTTCTACGATTATCGCGGCGACACGCCCGTCCCGACGCGGTAGCGCTAAGACCCTGTTGCACCCTGGATCAGCGCCTTTGCATCGCCGCTATCCCATGCGGCAGGGCCGTTCATCGCCGAAACCAGGCACCCTTTGTCGTCGATGAGCAACGTCACCGGCAGGCCGAAAGCAACCCCCTCTTTCTTCAGGCTGTTGAAGACGCCGATCGTATTGTCGCGATAGAACTGCAGGGAATCGACGCCGATTTCGCTTAGGAAAGCCTTCGGTTTCTCTTCATCTCCAGTGTCGATATTGACCGCGACGACCTGGAATTTGTCACTGCCCATCTCCTTCTCCAGCGCGTTCAGCGCCGGCATTTCCTCGCGGCAGGGCACGCACCATGTGGCCCAGAGATTGAGAAGCACGGTCTTGCCCGCGAAATTCTCGAGCGTCACCGGATTGCCGTCCGGACCGTTGAAGGCGACGGACGTGAGCTTTCGTGGCGCGTTGACAGCAACCATCGCCGCCACCGCGCCTTTGGCGAGCGGCGTAACCTTCTGGACGAGATCCTTGGCCGCGGTGCATTCGGCAGAGGCCGTTTCACCGCCGGCATTGCCATACCCGGCCTCCTTAATGTAAACCGCTGCCGCACCGGCAATTACGCCTGCGACGGCGGCTACCGCGATCAATTTCAAGGATGGCAGCCCGAACAGCTTTCTTGTCGTCATTTCATTCTCCAGGGCATGCACCCTTAAGACAGGCATCTTTCATGGCCGACGGCACAAAGGACACCAAATCCTCCAACCAGATGTGGGGCGGACGTTTCGCATCCGGCCCCGACGCGATCATGGAGGAGATAAATGCCTCGATCGGTTTCGACAAGAAGCTCTTTGCCCAGGACATCCGTGGATCGATTGCCCACGCGACGATGCTTGCCCATCAGGGCATCATTTCCGTGGACGATAAGGACAAGATCGTTCACGGACTAAGCACGATCCTGTCAGAAATCGAAAGCGGCAATTTCGAATTCTCCCGCCAGCTCGAAGATATTCACATGAATATCGAAGCCCGCCTTGCCGCGCTGATCGGCCAGGCCGCCGGCCGCCTGCACACCGCCCGTTCACGCAATGACCAGGTAGCGCTCGACTTCCGCCTCTGGGTGAAGGAAGAGCTGCAGAAGACTGAAGCGATGCTGACGAACCTCATCGCAGCCTTCCTCGACCGCGCTGAAGAGCATGCCGAAAGCGTCATGCCGGGCTTTACGCACCTGCAGACCGCTCAGCCCGTCACCTTCGGCCACCATTGCATGGCCTATGTCGAAATGTTCGGCCGCGACCGTTCGCGCGTACGCCACGCCATCGAGCATCTGGACGAAAGCCCCATTGGCGCTGCAGCGCTGGCCGGGACCGGCTACCCGATCGACCGCCACATGACGGCAAAGGCGCTCGGCTTCCGGGAACCTACGCGCAACTCGATCGATACCGTCTCCGACCGCGACTTCGCCATCGAGTTCCTGTCGATCGCCGCGATCTGCGGCATGCATCTGTCACGCTTGGCCGAAGAGATCGTCATCTGGTCGACGCCGCAATTTGGTTTCGTGCGGCTTTCCGATGCATTTTCGACCGGCTCCTCGATCATGCCACAGAAGAAGAACCCCGACGCCGCCGAACTCGTGCGTGCCAAGACCGGCCGCATCAACGGCTCGCTGATTGCGCTGCTGACGATCATGAAGGGCCTGCCGCTCGCCTATTCCAAGGACATGCAGGAAGACAAGGAACAGGTGTTCGACGCGGCCGAGAGCCTGGAACTTGCGATCGCCGCCATGACCGGCATGGTCCGCGACATGACGGTCAATACGCAGCGCATGAAAGCCGCAGCCGGTTCCGGCTATTCGACGGCCACCGATCTCGCCGACTGGCTGGTGCGCGAGGCGGGACTTCCGTTCCGCGACGCACATCATGTGACCGGCCGTGCCGTGGCGCTTGCCGAAAGCAAGGGCTGCGACCTCGCCGAACTGCCGCTTGCCGATCTCCAGTCCATCAACCCGGCAATCACCGGCAAGGTCTACGACGTCTTGACTGTCGAGGCTTCGGTTGCAAGCCGCAAGAGTTTCGGCGGCACGGCACCCTCCGAAGTGAGGAAGCAGATCGCCTTTTGGCGGGCTCGCAACTGAGAAAACAATCAGGGTGCACAAGGCGGATAAACTTCGCTATGAAGATGTCCACCAGCGCCGCTCCAAGAGGAATCCCATGCAGACCAGCTTGCCGCACCTCATCCGCCTGACGGTTGTCTTTGCCGTCATCGGCCTTGCCGTTGCCGGATGTGGACGCAAAGGCGATCTCGATCCGCCGAGCGCGATGGCAACGAAGGAAGGCGACGTATCGAAGCCGACGAAACAGCCGGGCGCCGTCGACAGGCCATTCCTTCTCGATCCTTTGCTTTGATAGGCACGTCCCGTGAACCACTTCGAATATCGCGACGGCATCCTTTACGCCGAGAACGTCCCCGTTCCGGAGATCGCCAAGGCCGTCGGCACGCCTTTCTATTGCTATTCGACCGCAACGCTTGAGCGCCACTACCGGGTCTTCGCCGAAGCCTTCAGCGATATCGACTCCATGGTCTGCTATGCGATGAAGGCGAATTCGAACCAGGCTGTGTTGAAGACTCTCGGCAAGCTCGGCGCCGGCATCGACGTCGTGTCCGAAGGCGAATTACGCCGCGCACTTGCTGCCGGCATCCCGGCAAGCCGCATCATGTTCTCCGGCGTCGGCAAGACGCCCCGTGAGATGGACTTCGCGCTCGAGGCCGGCATCTACTGCTTCAATGTCGAATCCGAACCGGAACTCGAAATCCTCAATCAGCGCGCGGTCAAGGCCGGCAGGAAGGCGCCGGTCTCCTTCCGCATCAATCCGGACGTCGATGCGAAGACGCATTCGAAGATCTCGACCGGCAAGAAGGAAAACAAGTTCGGCATTTCCTGGGAACGCGCTCGCGCCGTCTATGCGCAAGCCGCCAAGCTGCCCGGTATCGAAGTCACCGGCATCGACATGCATATCGGCAGCCAGATCACCGAGCTGCAGCCCTTCGACGATGCCTTCAAGCTGTTGCGCGAACTGGTCGACACCCTGCGTGCCGACGGCCACGACATCCACCATGTCGATATTGGCGGCGGCCTCGGCATTCCTTACAAGGAAGACAACGAGCCGCCGCCGCTGCCGGATGCCTACGCGGCCATCGTCAAGAACCAGCTCCGCGGGCTGAACTGCAAGATCGTGACTGAACCGGGCCGCCTGATCGTCGGCAACGCCGGCATTCTCGTTACCGAAGTTATCTATGTAAAGGACGGTGGCGAAAAGACCTTCGTCATTGTCGATGCGGCAATGAACGACCTGATCCGCCCGACGCTTTACGACGCCTGGCACGAAATCCGGCCAGTCGTGATCTCGGCGGCAAATGCTCCGCGCATCAAGGCCGATATCGTGGGGCCGGTTTGCGAGACCGGGGACTATCTGGCGCTCGATCGAGAGATGGCGATGCCGAAGCCGGGCGATCTCTTTGCGGTCAGTTCCGGCGGCGCCTATGGCGCAGTGCAGGCAGGCACCTACAACAGCCGCCTGCTGGTGCCAGAAGTTCTGGTGAAGGGCGCCGATTTCCATGTAGTTCGGCCTCGCCGAACCTATGAAGAACTGATCGGCCTCGACTCCGTACCTGCCTGGATCGAGTGACAGCCTCATCACTTTTTGGCGAATAGAGGTGAAAAAACGGCTTTGCCGACCGCCTGCCCTCGCCTTCGCCACAAAGAGTGTTATCTTTTCTCCATGCGAGCATATTGCCTAGCAAGCGCCGGAAGCGCCCTCCATTACTCCAGCATCAAATGGCGGAGACCGGATTGACGAACAGCCCCCGCAGGCAAAGCCATGGCACGTATGCCCTTCGGCCCTCTCTCGCGAGGCTCGTAGCGGTAAAGCGGTTCTTTGCGCGCCTGGTACTTGTATCCGAGCAGGTCCTGCCACCGCTTGTCCCGGTTCTTTCCGTCGTTGCCTTCTATCTGGCAGCGTCCTGGTTCGGCCTCTTCCGCTCCGTTCCTGACTTCATGCGTGTCGGGCTGCTGATTGCCTTCGCCATCGCCTTCCTCGCCGCGCTCATCCCATTTCGCAATCTCCGCTGGCCCAATACCGCCGAAGCCGACCACCTGCTTGAGGAGCGCAACGGCCTACCGCATCAGCCGGTGACGGTGCAGGAAGATGAACCGGCCTTCGACACGCCCTTCGCAAAGGCGCTTTGGCGCGAACATCAGACGCGGATGGCGAAGACGATAGCAGCCCTCGACACTGGCTTCCCCCGCCCGGACATCGCAACCCACGACCGTTTCGCGCTGCGTGCCATCCCGGCCCTCCTTCTCGTCACGGCCTTCGGTTACTCGCTTTCGACCAACGGCGGCTCAATCACCGACGCGCTGCAGCCACCCGTCGCGCCGGCAGCGACCAATCCGGCTGTGCGTATCGACGCATGGGTCACCCCGCCCTCCTATACCAGCCGCGCTCCGGTCTATCTGACGGCAACCGGCACTGAGCAGGCGATCAACATTCCGCAGTTCTCGAACCTGACCGTTCGCGTCAGCGGCGGGCAGACGGACGAAAAGGTCGTATTCAGGAAAGAGAGCGGCGAGGTGCGGGAAATCGCAGCCGAGGCAAAGGCAAATCAGCAGCCTGGTGCTGCACCGCAGGCGAAGCCACAGACTCCTGCCACGCCAGCACTTGCCGCACAGACACATTCGATGAAGCTTGAGGAAAACGGTGCGCTGCTCGTCAATGGCCGCAGGTGGAACTTCAATGTCATTCCCGACAAGGCACCCGAGATTGCTTTCGACGGATTGCCCAAACCCAGCGTAAACGGCGCGCTGGAAATCGGCTTCACGGTAAAGGATGATTACGGCGTGCAGGAAGCGCGTGCGGAAATCCTGCCGGCCCAATCCGATCCGGAGGCAAAGCCGCTTTATCCACTCCCCGATTTCCGGCTCGACATTCCGCGCCGCAACGCGCGTGATGCCAAGGCCGTGACCAGCAAAAACCTGACCGAACACCCGCTGGCCGGAAAGCGCGTACGCGTTACGCTGGTTGCCAAGGATGCGGCCGGCCAGACCGGCCGGAGCCCGCCGCATGAAATGACGCTGCCGTCACGGCCGTTCAACGAACCGCTGGCCGCAGCCGTTGCGGAAGAACGCCAGGTTTTCGCACTCGATACCCGCAAGATGCCGGAAGCGATCGCTCTCAACGAGGCGCTGACGATCCGTCCTGAAGAAACGATTCCTAGGCTCACCAACTATCTGCTGCTGCAATCGGCGCACACGCGCATGAAGCTCGCCAAGGGCGACGAGCAGTTGAAGGATACGGCCGACTATCTCTGGGATATCGCGATCGGCATGGAGGACGGCGACCTTTCGCTTGCGGAACGCAACCTGCGCAACGCCCAGCAGAATCTCGCCGACGCGCTTCAGCGCAATGCGCCGGACCCGGAGATCGAGAAGCTCATGGACGAGCTTCGCAAGGCGATGAACGAATACATGAAGGAACTGGCTCAGCGCATGCAGAATGCGCCGATGCAACCGAATCAGAACGCGCAGAACGTCATCCGCCAGCAGGATCTGGAGCGCATGATGGACCAGATCGAGAATCTGGCCCGTTCAGGCAACCGCGATGCCGCTCAGCAGATGCTTTCAGAATTGCAGCGCATGATGAACAACCTGCAGGCAGGCAGGCCGCAACAGGGCCAGCAACAGCAGGGCGACAACAGCCAGATGCGCCAGCAGATGGACAAGCTTGGCCAGATCCTCCGCGACCAGCAGAAGCTGATGGAGCAGACCTTCAAGCTGGACCAACAGTTGAAGGACCGTATGCAGCGCGGCGACCCGAATATGGGTATGAACGATCCGCTGCTTGACCAGATGATGCCAGGCCAGGATGGCCAGCCGCAGGATCAGCAGCAGGGGCAGAACGGCGAACAGGGGCAGTCACCGTCGGAGCAGATGACTGAGGAGCAATTGCGCGACGCGTTGAAACAGCTCCGAGCACAGCAGGATGCGCTTGGCAAGCAGCTCGGCGAACTGCAGAAGGGCCTTGGCGAGATGGGTATGAAGCCCGGCCCGGGCTTTGGTCAGGCACAGCGCGAAATGGAAGGTGCCGGGCGCGAACTCGGCCAGGGCCGCGGCGAACCGGCCCTCCAGGGCCAGGGCCGCGCGCTGGAAGCGTTGCGCCAGGGCGCCCGGGACATGATGAACCAGATGATGCAGGCGCAACAGGGCCAGCAAGGCCAAGGGCCACAAGGTCAGGTTGGCCAGGGCAACCAGAACGGCCGCGATCCGCTCGGTCGTCCGCGTCGCGCAGAGGGTCCCGATTTCGGCGAGCAAGTGAAGGTACCCGACGAAATCGACGTGCAGCGCGCACGCGAAATTCTCGATGCGATCCGCGAGAAGCTCGGCAACAACCCGCCGCAGGAGATGGAGCGGCGCTATCTGGAACGGCTGCTGGATATTCAGTAGCTGAACTTGGATCGCAATGCGCCATCCAACTCCTTGGGTGCAGACGATTCTCTTTCAAACGATGATTCGCTCACGGCGCTGACGCATCGTGGCGGGATTCCTGTCACAAGGACAGGAATGGGGAGCAGGGGAAGGTGCCGCCAACCCGTCTCACGCAGCCAGCGCCCGGGCAACCGCTTTTCGGATGTCTGGAAGTGCAAACGGCTTCGACACGACGTCGACGATCTTTTCTGCAAGGTCATCGGCCCGTTCGCGCTGCTCGGCATAGCCCGTCATCAGCAGGATTTTGAGCGCCGGAAAGGCGGATTTCGCCTGATGCGCAAGCTCGATGCCGTCCATGACCGGCATGCGGATATCCGAAAGCAGTAGATCGTAGATCCCGTCCTTCAGCTTCTCCAGTCCCTCGGCGCCATCGGCGGCTTCGTCGGTCTCATGACCGTCAAGGCGCAAGGCCCGGGCGACGAAAGAGCGAAGCGAATCTTCGTCTTCCGTGATCAGAATTTTTGCCATGATGTGCATCGCTCCGTCTTCATGCCCCGGAACGGAAATTGCACGGCGTTCCTTTTCGATCGGTAAACGAAAGAAGGCGATGGAAGGGATGGTTAACAACCCGTCTTATCCTCGATGAGGTCAGGCGTCGCCGGTAACCACGCCGACGTAGGGCAGCTCACGGAAGGCATAGGCGACGTCCATGCCGTAGCCGACGACGAAATAATCCGGGCATTCGAAGCCGACATAGTCTGCCTCGAGCTTTTCTTTGCGCTTGACGCTCTTGTCGAGCAGCACGGCGATGCTGACGTTGCGCGCGCCGCGTTCGTAGAGCAGTTCCTTGGCGAAAAGCAGCGTGCGGCCGGATTCGAGGATGTCGTCGATCAGCAACACGTCGCGATCTTTCACGTCGCTGTCGATATCCTTGACGATGCGGACGCCCTGAGAAACCGTTCCCGTGCCGTAGCTGGAAAGCGTGATGAATTCGACTTCAGGCGCAAGCCCGCTGTCGTGTAGCGCGCGGATGAGGTCTGCGGCGAAAATGAACGACCCCTTTAACACGGCAATGACGAGCAGGTCCTTTGTCGGACCCGCAGCAATGTGCTTTGCCATCGCGTGATTGCGTTCGGCAATCTGCTCAGCAGTGAAAAGCGGTTCGATAATTTTTCCGCGCACGACAGGCATACGGCTAGCTCCATGAAACGAAGGGTAAGCCGTTAGCACATTAGAAGGCCAGAAACACCCTAAGGCATGAACGAAAGCCGGACTTCCGGCATTTTTCCGCCAGAGTGCTGCACGCGTGCCGAAAAGCCGCGGCTCTCGCCACCATAGATGACGTCTGCTGGCGGATTGATGACCATGCTGGTCACCAGCCGCTCGCCGCTCATCAGATCGGCGCGGATCGGCCGCACGGTCTGTGTGGTACCACTGCCGTTTTCGATGATGCCGTTGATAACCAGGATGCGCATACCATTTGCCTCGCGCGGCGCCACCGTGACATGCGTGAAGTGAAGCGGCGAGGTCAAGGCAGCAGTATCGCTCCCCGCCAGGCCGGAGAAACCGCCCGTCAGGCCGAAAACGAGAACGAAAAGCATGAAGACCAGGGCTATAAAGCTCTTGAGCGACGCCTGCTGCAGCCATTCTTCTGCGATCGCGAGAAACATAGTCGCCTTCGAGAAAGCCGCAGGCGTCGCAGGTAACTTGGCAGCGGCAGCGGCGCGCTTACGATTGTCATTGAAACTTTTGGCGTTGAAGCCTTGGCTCCGGTTGCCGATAACGACGAATTCGGCATCGGCGACATCAGTCGGACGGCCAGGATAGCGGGGCTGACGCGCGGCAGGCTCCGGCGGCAAGAAATCGTAGGCGTTGCTCGGCGCGCGGCGCCTGAAGGCGGATGCTTCCATGTTGACGGTCTCTCCCATCTCCACATGGTTTCAGTGCACGGTTAAAATCCGGCATTGAAACGAATCCTGCCCAGTCGTAAATTTTAATGGTTAATGCTTCGCTAAGCTTGCCTTCAAACAGGCATCTTTCCGACGAAATTCACTGATTGTTAACGGTGTTGGTTAACAAGTCGATGGCGTGAAACCATGAAAGACTGGGCTGCCCGTTGATCCATTTCGAGAATGTCGGTTTGCGTTACGGCATGGGCCCGGAGATTCTCCGGGACCTCACCTTCGATATTCCGAAAAAGTCCTTTCAGTTCCTGACCGGCCCCTCTGGCGCCGGCAAGACGACGCTTCTGCGCCTGCTTTTTATGTCGCTGCAGCCGACGCGCGGCTTGATCCGCATGTTCGGACGCGACATTTCCGACATCCCGCGGCCGGAGCTGCCGCTGCTTCGCCGCCGCGTGGGTATCGTCTTCCAGGATTTCCGCCTGCTCGATCATCTCACGACCTATGAGAATGTCGCACTGCCGCTTCGTGTACGCGGCAAGGACGAGAGCTCTTACAAGACAGACGTGCTCGAACTGCTGAAATGGGTGGGGCTCGGCGAGCGTATCAATGTGCTTCCGCCGGTGCTTTCCGGCGGCGAGAAACAGCGCGCGGCGATCGCCCGCGCGCTGATCGACCGGCCCGAGGTTCTGCTTGCCGACGAGCCGACCGGCAACGTCGATCCGCCGATGGCACGCCGCCTGTTGAACCTCTTTCTCGAACTCAACCGCCTTGGTACAGCTGTCGTGATCGCAACTCACGATCTGACATTGATGGACCAGGTGGAAGCCCGCCGCATGATCCTTTCGGAAGGGCATCTTGACGTCTATGATTGAGCCCGCATCAAAGAACCGCGCGCAAAGCGCCGCCCAAGCACAGCAGAAGCGGGCGGAGATGCGCGTGCGGCCAACGGCGCCGATCCTTCCGCCCTCGAATATCCAGGGCAACGCGCTGACGGTGGTCATCGCCATCATGGCCTTCCTCGCCTGCCTGACGCTTGGCGGCGTCAGCATGGTGCGTTCGACAGCGGCCAGCTGGGAGAGCCAGATTTCCCGCGAGATCACCATCCAGATCAAGCCGGACGACGGCCTCGATATGGAAAAGGCGCTGACGCAGGCACGCGATATCGCCATGACCTTTGTCGGCACCAAAAGCGGCCAGATCGTCGATGAGGCGGCAACGGCCCGTCTGCTGGAGCCATGGCTCGGCAGCGGCCTAGACATCAAGGAGCTTCCCGTCCCCCGCCTCGTGATTATAACCATTGACGAGACGAACCCCCCCGATTTTGACGCGATGCGCTCACTTTTGAAGGAGAGCATCCCTCAGGCGTCGCTGGACGATCACCGCACATGGGTCGATCGCCTCGTTTCAATGGCGCATACAACGGTGATGCTCGGCACCGGCGTGCTGCTGCTCGTCTTCATCGCCATGGTGCTGACGGTCGTCTTTGCGACACGTGGCGCGCTTTCCGGCAACCGCCATATCGTCGAGGTCTTGCATTTCGTGGGCGCCGAAAGTTCCTTCGTCGCGACTGAATTCCAGAAGCATTTCCTGAAGATCAGTCTCAAGGGATCGGCAATCGGCAGCGCTTTGGCAGCTCTCTTTTTCTTAGCGGCAGGCTTCCTGCAGAGCCGTACGATTGCGACGCCGCAGACCGATCAAGCCACGGCTCTCTTCGGCACCTTCTCGGTCGGAGCCCTTGGCTACCTCGGCATTTTTGCGACGATGATCGTCATTGCATTGCTGACGACGCTCACAGCGCGGCTCACCGTGATGCGCACGATCTATGAAATCGATACGCTGCGCTCCGACCCGACCCGAAGCGATGGCATCGCGAATTGAACGGCTCAGTCTTTTTGCCACGAAAGTGTCTGTTCCCTGCCGCAATCTGCATATATTCACGATTTATGACCATGGGCCATACTAGACGCACTCCGATTCGTCCCGACCCGGCGCTAGCCAGCTACGGTGTCGAAACCTTGCGTCGTGGTCCCCTACGCCGGATGTTGCGATGGGGCGGATTCGCCTTCGTCCTGGCGACCGCGCTGCTTTTCGTCGGCTTCCTGCGGTTCGCCGATTCCGTCACCACCTTGAAACCTCCGGCCGAACCGAAGGCCGATGCCATCGTCGTTTTGACAGGCGGCTATCAGCGCATCGATCAGGCCGTCGAACTGCTGGAGAAAGGTGCGGGCAAGCGGCTGCTCATATCGGGCGTTCATCCGTCGACAACGCCGGGGCAGATACGCAAAACCACATCGGCGTCTGCTGATCTTTTCGATTGCTGCGTCGACATCGGCTATGACGCAATCGACACGATCGGCAATGCGCAGGAAGCCGCAAACTGGATCCATGCGAAAGGCTACAAGAGCGTTCTGGTCGTCACCAACAACTACCACATGCCACGCAGTCTCGCCGAACTCGCCTACGTCGATGCCGATACGCAGTTCATCCCCTACCCGGTCGTCAATTCCGACCTGAAGACCAGGGCCTGGTTCACCGATCCAAATGCGCTTCGCGTCATGCTCGCCGAATATGCCAAGGTGCTTCTGGCAGGCGCGCGCAACATCACCGGCTTCGGGCGCCATCCGGGCCTTCGCTCGGCAAGCATCACCGGTCCGAGCTGATTTCCATCGAGCGCTTTTTATGAGAGCCATTATCGTGTAGGCAGGGCCAGCCCGCCGTTTGCGCGGATACTGGCTTTGGAAAATTTCATGATCGCCCTGCGTTCCGTTCTCTTCAACACGCTCTTCTACGCCAACCTCATCATCCGGATGATCGTGCTTTCGCCCTATTATTTCGTCGTGCCCCGCAAGACCGCCTATGCGATCCCCAAGAACTGGGCGCTTTCGAACCATTGGCTGATGGAAAAGATCATCGGGACGACCTTCGAGATCGATGGCATAGAGAACCTGCCGGACGGCAGCTACATCCTCGCCCCTAAGCACCAGTCCTTCTGGGACACCTATGCACTGCTGCCCTGGTTGAAGGACCCGGTTTACATCCTCAAGCGCGAATTGATGTGGATCCCGCTTTTCGGCTGGTATGCGAAAAAACAGCGCATGATCCCGGTCGATCGCGGCGCACGCGGCAAGGTCATGGTCGAGGTGCTGAAGCGCACAAAGGCAGAGCTTGCGACAGGCCGTCAGCTGATCATCTATCCGGAAGGCACGCGCCGGCCTCCGGGCGCAGAACCGCTCTACAAATACGGCATTGCCCGCATGTATCGGGATCTCGGCATTCCGGTCGTGCCGGTGGCCATGCATCCCGGCCTTTTCTGGCCGCGCCGCAGCGCCGTGCGCCGTCCCGGCCATTTCAAGGTTCGCATCCTGCCTGCCATTCCGCCGGGCATGGATCCGGATGCGTTCTTCGAGCATCTAATCGATGTGACCGAGAAGGCGAGCGACGAACTGCTGGTCGATACGGTGGCGCGCAATCCGCACTTGCCACTGCCGCCGACCGCCGTAGAGAGACTGGCGCAATTGCGGAAGGCAACGGCCGCTTCTGCCTAAGCGGCCCGCAGCCGCTCGACCTCGCCGGCGACCCGTTCTAGCCAGTGGTCGCGAATGCCCATCTCCTTAAGATGCGAGAGCGTATTGAAAACATAGGCGTCGTTCGAACCTGACTGACCCTTTGCCGCGTGCACCGTGCGCGCAGCTACAGAGGCATCGAGTGCGCCGGCATATTGGGCGTGGTCGCGATCAACGATGTAGGCAATTGCCTTGATGTTGCGTCGGCCGGGAAGCGATAGCGGCACATGCCGCTCGAGATAGACGTTGGTGACGAGCTCGCGGGCGCGCAGATAGTCCATCACCTCGTCGCGCCTTTCCAAGGCCACGCGAAACGCTATGCCGCGGCAGGAGCCGCCGCGATCGAGGCCTAGCACGAGACCCGGGTTTTGCTGCGTGCCGCGGTGAACCCAGGAATGGACGCATAGTGATCGCCGGTAGCCGTAAACGAGAGCCTGAGAGCGCTCAAGAAACTCGAAGCCCGGATTCCACATCAGCGATCCGTAGCCAAATACCCAAAATTCGTCCATATCGCAGGCCAGACCGAAATTCCCATTCGCGATTCACCATTGGAGAACCATCATGGCAGCGTCAAGCCAATCCGGCAGCGGAAGAAAATTCTGGTTGCTCGGCTTGGGCATCGTTCTGGTGATCGCGGTCTATACCGGCGGCTGGTTTTACGCAGCCGCCCACCTCAAGGAGACCGTGCTCAAGGTTATTGCGCCCGCGCAGCACGGCGGGCGTCAGCGGCGAATGCGCCGATATCGACTTTCGCGGCTATCCGTTCCGCATTGGCCTCTATTGCTCGAAAGTGGGTATGGATGACAACACGAACGGCGTCTCCGCTTCCTTTGGCGAACTTCGTTCCGCAGCCCAGGTTTACGCGCCGGGCCATATCGTCTGGGAACTCGATTCGCCGGCTGAAATCCGCACGGCAAACGGCCTTTCGATCTCGGCGCAGTGGGCAAACCTGCAATCCAGCCTGGTGACGAGGCTGAAGGGGATCGATCGCACCTCCATGATCATCGACGGCCTGAAGGCGACCGCTGTTTCCTCCTATACCGGGCAAACGGTCAATGTCGATGCAGGACGCACGGAAGTCCACCTCCGCCAGAATGCAGGCGATCTCGACGGTGCCTTCTCACTCCAGGATGCAAATGCCGTCATCAAGGACTGGCCGCAGGTCTTCCCGAAATTCTCGGCGAGCGCCGATATCACCCTTGCAGGCAAAGGCGGAATGATCGACGGAAGCGATCAGCAAGGGCTTTATGGGGCAAGCGGAGAGCTGCGCAAGGCCGTGGCCGATATCGGCGACGGCAAGGTGATGAGTTTGACGGGCCCCTTCTCCTTCGATGAGCAAGGCTTTTTGTCCGGAAAGTTCAAGCTGGAGATCGAGCAACTCGGCCCTTGGCGCGACAGCCTGAAACAGGCCCTCCCGGAAATCGCCAAGACCGTCGATACCGCCGCCAAGCTTCTAAAGGCGCTCGCGGTCGGCGGCGACAGGGTTTCGGTCGACCTCGTCGTCCAGCACGGCAATGCCACCGTAGGCGGCTTCATCCCGCTCGGCACGATTCCGCCGATCTGAGGCTCAGTTCGTCTTCGTGTCCTGCGCATGTGGGCGGCCAAAGTCTGGCGTGTCCACATCCTGTCCCGCCTGGACGATCGAGCGGCGGATTGCGCGAGTGCGGCTGAAGAGCTCGAAAAGCTTGTCGCCCTCGCCCCAGCGGATCGCGCGCTGCAGATAGGCAAGATCTTCCGAAAAGCGCGCCAGCATTTCAAGGATCGCATCCTTGTTGTGCAGGCAGACGTCGCGCCACATCGTCGGATCGGAGGCCGCAAGGCGCGTAAAGTCGCGAAAGCCGGAGGCGGAGTATTTGATGACTTCCGATTCCGTCACGGTTTCCAGATCGTCGGCCGTGCCGACAATATTGTAGGCAATGATGTGCGGCAGGTGCGAGACGATGGCGAGCACCTTGTCGTGGTGGTCGGCGTCCATCTCATCGACCTTGGAACCAAGGCTTTCCCAGAATTTACGAAGCTTCTTGAGCGCACCCTCATCCGTGCCTGCAATCGGCGTGAAGATGCACCAGCGGCCTTCGAAAAGGCCTGGGAAGCCGGCGTCGGGACCGGATTTTTCCGTACCGGCCAGCGGATGGCCGGGGATGAAGTGCACATGCGGTGGCATATGCGGCTGCATCTGCGCGATGACCGACGCCTTGGTGGATCCGACGTCGGTGACGATCGCCCCCGGCTTCACGCTTCCTGCGATTTCCTTGGCAACACTTTCCGAGGCGCCGACCGGCACGGACACGATGACGAGATCGGCATTCTCGGCGGCCTCGGCCGACGAAGTCGTATAACGGCTGCCGAGCTGCAATTCCTCGGCACGCTTCAGCGTTTCGGCACTGCGCGTTGCCACGACGACTTCGTTGGCGAGCCCCAGTCGCTTGATGTCGTGGGCGATCGAGGAGCCGATCAGCCCGATGCCGATCAGCGCGATGCGATCAAACTGCGCTGTCATGCCGGGCGTCCCATGAATTCGCCGAGCGCTTCGATGACGCCGCGATTGGCTTCTTCGGGGCCAATGCTCATGCGGAGTGAATTGGGGAAGCCGTAGCTGCGAACCGCCCGCAGGATATAGCCACGGCTCGTCAGAAAATCGTCGGCATCGGCAGCGCGCTTGCCGTCGACATCCGGAAAATGGATGAGGACGAAATTGGTCACCGACGGCGTAACCTTGAGACCGATCGTTTCGAGCGCTCCGGTAACCTTCTCGATCCACATTTGGTTGAAGGAGGTCGCCTCTTGAACGAAGGCCTGATCGCGGATCGCCGCGGCGCCGGCCGCGATCGCCGGCGTATTCATGTTGAACGGGCCGCGCACGCGGTTCAGCGCATCGATGATCTCGGCAGGCGCATACATCCAGCCGACGCGGAGCGCGGCAAGCCCATAGACCTTCGAGAAGGTGCGGGTCATGACGACGTTCGCGTTCGAGGAGACGACCTCGATGCCGGATTCATAGTCATTGCGCCGGACATATTCGGCATAGGCCGCATCGAGCACCAGGACGACATGCTTCGGCAGACCGGCCTGCAGGCGGCGGACTTCGCTGACCGGGATATAGGTACCGGTTGGATTGCCAGGATTGGCGATGAAGACGATCTTCGTCTTGTCTGTCACGGCGGCAAGGATCGCGTCGACATCGACGGTATGATCCGTTTCCTTCACCACGACAGGCGCTGCGCCCGCGCCCATGATCTGAATCTTGTAAACGAGGAAGCCGTGCTCGGTGATGATGCCTTCGTCACCGGGGCTGAGATAAACGTGGCAGAGCAAGCCGAGCAGTTCGTCCGAGCCGTTGCCACACATGATGTTAGCCGGATTCAGGCCATGAACCGCAGCGATCGCCTCGCGCAATTCGATCGCCTGCCCGTCCGGATAGCGCTCGAGATGGCCGGCGGCCGAACGGAAGGCTTCTATGGCCTTCGGGCTCGCACCAAGCGGCGTTTCGTTGGAGGAGAGCTTGTAGACGCGGGCGACGCCCGGTGCATGTTCCTTGCCCGGCACATAGGCTGCAATATCGAGGATACCGGGACGCGGAACAGGCTTGCTCATCTCAACGCTCATGGGATCGACCTTGAAAAAACGCCGGAAATTCCGGCCGGAAATTGCCCTGTGGCAATAAAGCGGAAAGCGGCCTTTGTCGAGTGAGACTTAACGGCTGCGTGTCGTCGGAACACCATGCGGCGCAAGAACCGGCACGAAGACGCGGCGCGAAGCCCGTGCGGCTACCGGCAGGCCCTGATAGAGCCGCTTCTGTGCCTCGACGATGATGACGCCTGAAAAGGCCGGCCAGAGTGTGCGGCCAATGCGTTCGAAGGCGCGGCGAAGGCTGAGAACCGTGCGAAGCTTCGACGGCGGGAAGAACAGCGCCTCGGCGGTCGCGCCGGGCGTGAAATTCGTCTCGCGCAGCAGATGCGTGAGTTGACCCCGCGAATAGGGGCGCCCGGAGCCGAAAGGCGTATGTTCCATGCGCGCCCAGACGCCGCGCCGGTTCGGCACCACGATGACGAGGCGTCCGCCGGGCGCAAGCACGCGCCAGAGCTCCTTCAAGGTCTCCCGCGGGCTTTCGGCGAATTCCAGCGAATGGACCATCAGCACACGATCAATGGACGAATCGGGAAGCGGCAGTTCTTCGTCGAAGATCAGTGCTGTCGACGACAACGACCCCACCGGCCAGTTCACGGCGCCCTGCCCGGCTGGCATGAAGGCGAAGGTGCGCTCGGTATCGGCGCTGAACCGGTCGAGGAAGGGAACGGCATAGCCGATGCCGACGAGCCGCTCCTGCGGCAGGCGCACCCAAAGCGACGACAGCGCCACGGCAATCGAGTGCTCGGCAAGGCGGCCGAGCTCGGAGTGATAGAACTGGCGCAGATCGACAATATCCGTGTGCATCGCAATAAATGTTATCAGCGGGCGATTGGACTTCAAGGCCGGAGCCTCTACATTCCGGACATGTTCGTGGGAAAGAGGCCGCTTGGACAATGAAACCTTTGGAATTAGAAGTTTTTCTTTGCCGATCCGATAATTTCGGCGTTCTCGTGCATGATCCGGAGTCCGGGCTGACGGCATCGATCGACGCGCCGGAAGAGGCGGCCGTGGCAGCGGCTGCTAAACGGCGCGGCTGGAAGATTTCGCACATCTTCGCCACGCATCACCACACCGACCACGTCGAAGGCAATCTGGCGTTGAAGGAGCAATTCGGCTGCGAGATCATCGGTCCGGTCAACGAAGCCGTGGCAATTCCCGGCCTCGACAAATCGATGGCCGATGGCGATAGCTTTCCCTTCGGCGACCATATGGTCAACGTCATCGAAACGCCGGGCCATACCGTCGGCCATATCTGTTACCATTTCGCTGACGACAAGCTGCTTTTTGCCGCCGATACGCTCTTTGCACTGGGCTGCGGCCGCCTCTTGGAGCGCCCGGCCGCGGATATGTGGCATTCGCTGCAGAAGCTGGCCGTGCTGCCAGACGAGACGGCGATCTATTTCGGCCATGAATATACGCTTTCGAACGCTCGTTTCGCTTTGACGATCGATCCGGACAACGAGCGGCTGAAGACGCGTGCTGCGGAGATCGAGGCTCTGCGCGCCGAAGGCAGGTTCACGATCCCGACGACGCTGGGCCTGGAAAAGGAAACCAACCCTTTTCTTCGCGCTGCCGATCCCGCCATCCGCCGCAATCTCCTGATGGAAAGCAAGACGAACGAGGAAGTCTTTGCGGAGATCCGCAGGCGCAAGGACAATTTCTGATGTCTCCCGACGATATTATAGAGGCGCTTTCGATGCAGCCGCATCCGGAAGGCGGCTGGTACGTGCAGACGTTTCGCGATGGCAATGGCAAGGATCGAGGGCACTCGACGGCAATCTACTATCTGCTGAAAGCCGGGCAACGTTCGCACTGGCATCGCGTTCACGATGCGGCGGAGGTCTGGCATTATTACGCCGGTGCGCCCTTGGCACTCCACAGGTCCGCAGACGGCGCGGAAAGCGAAACCTTGATGCTCGGCATCGACCTGGCAAATGGTGAGCGTCCGCAAGCAATCATTCCGGCAAACTGGTGGCAATCGGCAGAAACGCTTGGCGAATACACGCTCGTTGGCTGTACGGTGGCGCCGGGCTTCGAGTTCTCGAAATTCGAAATGGCACCGATGGATTGGAAACCGGGCGGCTGAGACCTATTCAGCCGCCGCCGCAACCTGTTTTGCGACGCTTTTACGGCGGAACATTTCCTGAGCCGCAAGCACTGCACCGCCGGTGACCAGCAGACAGGCAAGCGCAATGCGCCAGCTTGGCTCGGCAAAGCCGAATATCGTCAGGATGAGCGTCGAAAGCAACGGCGCTGCATAACTTGCCGCGCCGAGGATCTGGATGTCGCCGTTCTTGACGCCGTAATCCCAGGCATAGAACGCAGCGCCGACCGGGAAGAGACCGAGCCCGCCAACGGCGATCCATTCGAAAGCCGTTTCCGGCCAAAGGGTTGTTTCCAACCCGAGATGGCAGAAGAACGACAGAATGGATGTCGCAAGGCAGAAGCCGGTAACGACATCGGTCGAGACCGCATCGAAGCGCCGCGTCAGGAGCGAATAGCCGGACCAGGTGAAGGCGCAAAGGAAGGCAGCGCCGTAGCCGATCGCATAGGCACCGTCGAAATCGATGCCGTTGCGGCCGACGATTAGGAAAGTGCCGCAGAGCCCGGCGAGCGCGCCTGCCACATGATACCAGCGCAACCGCTCGCCCGGCAGCAGCGCCGAGCCGACGACAATCAGCAGCGGCCAGAGATAGGCAATCAAGCCGGCCTCCACGGCCGGCGCGTTCCGAAGCGCGGTGAAATAGAGGAAGTGATAGCCGAAGAGGCCGGCGATGCCGATGATCCAGACCTTTGCCGGCTGCCTCAGGAGCGCCACGCGAGACGGGTTGAGGATCAAAACGGCAATGCCCGGGATGCTGCCGATCGCAAAGCAGATCGCCGAAAGCTGGAACGGCGGCATCTTGCCGGATGCAGCGGTGAAGAGCGCCAGAAACGACCACATCAGAATGGCCGTGAACCCGATCAATGTCGCCCGAAGCTTCACCTGTCCCCCTTCACGCAGACCAGCTCCGTCAGTTTGCACGGTATTTCACCGCGGTAATCGTCACCGTTCCGTACTGCGTCGGAATGCGAACATAGACCGGAGCATATACGTTGGCCGTATCCGCCTTTGCAAACCAGATTTCCATGTTGCCGCTTCTGCTCAGATAATCGATATCCTTGCGGCCTTTCCTGTAGCCAGACCTGGGCACGAAACGCACGCCGCAGACCGTTGCCTTGCCGGAAAACCCATCCGTCTTGAAATCCTGGGATCCCTTTGGCGAAAGCACAAGGTCCATGCGCATCTCGCCGTCATAGATCGGCAGGCGCTGCGAGCAGAGTTTCGTATCCGCCGGGAAGATCAACCCGGAGATGGGATCAAGCACGGAGCGCATATCGCCTGGCTTGACATCGACCCAGTTGCGTGGCTGGCGCCGTTCCGGCTTCACGGTCGTGGAGACGATATCGCCGTTTCTGTAGCGGACTTCGTAGGTACGCGCGCGTTTGCCACTCTTGTAATAGAGGTAGTAGCGCTGCGCTTGCAGTCGGTCGTTGCGCAGGACACCGGTGACGTTGGTTTTCGCAGCAATGTTCGTCACAAGATCGGCAAGGCCCGCCGAACTGATATTGCCTGAAACCTGGTAGCGCTGATCATCGTCGATCTGGGTAACGAAGGCGGCGCGCGCAATTGGCAGGATTCCAAGAGCAACTCTATATTCCGTACGATGACGGATCTCGCTTGCGCCGGCCGGGATGGACATCAGCGCTGCAATTGACGATAGGAAAATCCGCCTGCCCAGATGAGCCATGAAGAGAGCCTTTTTCAAGGGCAGACAATGCCCTGCACAAGCGGTCTATACTCCTGCCGCGCATAGAAGCAAACACGAGCTTTTTGACAGAATTGCGGGAAAGGCCAAGGTTTGGCTTGACGCGGGCGGCCGGTCTGACTATAGAACCGCAACTTTCCAATTATGGCCTGTTGGATTGCAGACCCGCGTTTGCCGGGGCATGGTAATTCGATGGCCTAGAAAAACAAGAATAGGTGTTCAATGTCCCGCGTGTGCGAATTGACCGGCAAGGCCGTCCTGACTGGTAACAATGTCAGCCATGCCAACAACAAGACCAAGCGCCGGTTCCTGCCGAACCTGTGCCAGGTTACGCTGATCTCCGACGCTCTCGGCCAGCGCTACCGTCTGCGTGTTTCAGCTGCTGCGCTGCGCTCCGTCGAGCATCGTGGTGGCCTCGATGCCTTCCTGATCAAGGCAAGCGAAAACGAACTGTCGATGCGCGCCCGTCTTCTGCGCCGTCAGATTGTCAAGAAGACCGCCGAAGCCGCATAAGCTTCGACACCTTCTTCCATACGGCTTCAAAGGCTTGCACGGCTAATACCGGACAAGCCTTTTGCTTTGCCGGCCCGATAACCCAACTGGTGGCATCACCCAGGATAAAAAAATGCTGAAGACCCGCTATACCCTCCTCTACATCGCTCTGATGACGCTCGTCGTCGTGGCTTCCAACTTCCTCGTCCAGTTTCCCGTGAACGCGGAAGTCGCCGGCATCAACCTCGCCGATATCCTGACCTGGGGTGCGTTCAGCTATCCGGTCGCTTTCCTGATCACCGATCTCACGAATCGCCAGTTCGGTCCTCAGGTAGCGCGAAAGGTCGTGCTCGCCGGCTTTGTCGTCGGCATCGGGCTTTCCTTCTTCACATCAGTGCCGCGCATCGCGATCGCCTCCGGTTCTGCTTACCTCGCCGGCCAGCTGCTCGATATCGCTGTCTTCAATCGCCTTCGCCGCCAGACCTGGTGGCGTGCGCCGCTCGTCGGCTCGCTGATCGGCTCGGCGCTCGACACGGCGATCTTCTTCTCCTTCGCCTTTGCCGCATTCTTCGTCTTCCTCGGCCCGAACGATCCGTTTGCGTTGGAGCGGGCCCCGATCCTCGGTGCAATGGCCGCTCAGGCGCCGCGCTGGATTTCCTGGGCGATCAGCGATTTCTCGGTGAAGATGATCATGGGCCTCGTCATGCTGCTGCCCTACGGTGCACTCATGAACGTGCTGCGGCCGATGCAGCCGGCCCGCGCAAGCTGATCGGCAGCGGGCGGCCTTCGAAAAAGCCATTTACTCAGTGAGACGAAATTCCAGCATGAGGTTCCGCTCCAAAATGGAGTGGTTGTCATCGGAAACGATGATCACATGCGTGCTGCCATCCGGCGCCTGAAAACTGTCCAGGCCTTCCATGTTGTCGATCTGGTAACCGAAATCGGCCGTCAACAAAATGTCGCCATCGGCGACGGCGTCCGGCCTGATCTCTGCCGCAGTGATGCGCCGGATCCGCATAGCGATGCCGTTGGCGATGTTGAAACGACGCTCCAGAAGCAAAAGATCGCCGTCCGGCAGAAACGCACCATCGGTCGGATCGAAATCACCGTTGCGCGTGACCGCGAAGCGGCCCTTGAGCGGCCCGGATAGGATTGCGCCGTAGATATTCCCCTTCTGATCCCGGCTCTCTTCCGAAATGATGACGGCAGCGCCCTTCAAAGCGCTCTCGGGTGGAGCCACCGCTAGCGTCTCGAAGCCGCGGCCGCTTCGCAACGACCGTATCGGCACGAGAATGGGGATCGAGCCAACCGATGACGAGGTCTCGAACCCAGGATCGGGGTAGGCTTCGACCCGATGGTCTTGTTCGAAGGAAACCAGAACCTGGTCGCCCTTGAGGGCAAGACCCTCGGCATCCATGCGCCCCTTCCCCTCGAAAGTGGTCCCGCTCCGGTTTTTCATAGGCGTGATTTCAACACCGGACAAACCGGAAAGCCTTCCCTGCTGGTCGCGCTCGATGCTGCCGGTCAGCCAGTGGCCGGTATCAAGCACACCAACGAAATGCCTCCGGTCCGGCACGAAACGGATCGCCGACCAAGACCCAAAAAGCCGGTTGCCGGACACCATTTCCAGCCCGCCAAGGAATTCCAGCGGCCCGAATCTCGTCTCGCTGGAACCAATCTTGAAGGTCGAGATGACGCGGCTGCTGATATCCACGCTCTCGCGCGCAACCGCGATCGAAGCATCCCCAGCGAGGAAAAGAACAAGCAAAGCCGAGCGGGACAGACGGATCATTAAGCGCCGGTTCCTTTCGCCATCAGCTTGCGCGTCGCAAACGGGCGCCACGCGGCTGCGCTGCCTGATCTTCGAAGAGCGAGGCAAGCTGCTCGGTCATCGCGCCCGCAAGCTCATCCGCGTCGACGATGGTCACGGCGCGGCGATAATAGCGCGTCACGTCGTGGCCGATGCCGATCGCAAGCAGTTCGACCGGCGACCGGGTCTCGATCTGCTCGATCACGGCGCGCAGATGACGCTCGAGGTAATTGCCGGGATTGACCGAAAGCGTAGAGTCGTCGACCGGCGCACCGTCGGAGATCATCATCAGGATGCGGCGCTGTTCGCGGCGAGCAAGAAGACGATTATGCGCCCAGATCAGCGCCTCGCCGTCGATATTTTCCTTCAGCAGCCCTTCGCGCATCATCAGGCCGAGATTGGTGCGCGCACGGCGCCACGGCGCGTCTGCGGACTTGTAGATGATGTGACGCAGGTCGTTGAGGCGGCCGGGCGTCTGCGGCTTGCCGCCGGCAAGCCAGCTCTCGCGCGCCTGCCCGCCCTTCCAGGCCTTGGTCGTGAAGCCAAGGATCTCGACCTTGACGCCGCAACGCTCCAGCGTGCGGGCCAGAATATCGGCGCAGGTGGCAGCAACGGTGATCGGGCGCCCGCGCATGGAGCCAGAATTGTCGATCAGCAGCGTCACGACCGTGTCGCGGAACTGCGTGTCCCGCTCCATCTTGAAGGAAAGCGGCTGCATCGGATCGATGATGATGCGCTGCAGGCGGGCGGTATCGAGATAGCCCTCTTCCAGATCGAAGTCCCAGGAGCGGTTCTGTTGCGCCATCAGGCGACGCTGCAATCGATTTGCGAGCCGGCCGACAGCGCCCTGCAGGTGCGCGAGCTGCTTGTCGAGGAAGGCGCGCAGGCGCTCCAGCTCGGCAGCGTCGCAAAGCTCCTCGGCGGTGATGATCTCGTCGAACTCTTCGGTAAAGACGTGATAGTCGACCTTCTCGTTGAAATCGGCAAAGGGCGTGTTTGGACGACGGGTTTCGCCCGGTGTTTCCGAATCGTCCTCGCCCTCTTCCATCATGTCGTCGTCGGAGATCTCGGCGCCTTCGGTCTCGCCGTCCTCCATCTGCTCGTCGGCAACTTCGCTATCTTCGACCGGCGCGGCATCGGTGCCTGCGTCATCATCGACCTCGTCCTGATTTGACTCGTCGCCGTTCGGCTGGTCTTCCTGATCCTGCTCGTTGTCCTCATCGGGTTCGCTGTCGTCGTCGCCGTATTCTTCCGCCATTTCCATAGCGGAGAGCAGGTGGCGGATCACCTTCGAGAAAGCCTGCTGGTCGTTGATGACGCTTGTAAGGTCATCGAGTTCGGAACCCGCCTTCTCCTCTATGAAGGACCGCCAGAGATCGAGAACCTTTCCCGCGGAGGCGGGCGGCTTCTGGCCGGTCAGCTTCTCACGCACCATCATGGCGACGGCCTCGCCGATCGGCGCATCCTCCTGCCGCTCGATGCCGGTGAAATTCGCCTTGGAGTACTTCTCCTCGGTCATCGAACGCAGGTTCGAAGCCACCCCCTCCATGCGCAGCGTGCCGATCGATTCGACTCGAGCCTGCTCGACGGCATCGAAGATCGCACGCGCGTCCGAGCCCTGCGGCGCCATCGTCGCGTGCACTTTTTCATCGTGGCAGGCAAGCCGAAGCGCCATGGAGTCGCCTAGACCGCGCGTCACCGCCAGCTCATGCGCCGTTGGCCGCTTGGAAAGCTCGGGTAGCCGAATACGCTCAGCCGTCATGCCGGGGCGCTCGTTGGCAAAAGTCACCTCGACCTCGCCGTCGCCTGCAATCGCGCGCACGCAGCCGGTTATCGCGCGCCGCAAGGGCTCGACGTCGACCGGGCCGTTTGGTCTTGCTTTCGAATTGTCACCACGTGATGCCATGATCGACGGGCCTTAAGCCTCCAGCACGATGTTGGCTGCGCTCTCCTTGAGCTCGACACCAAAGGCGCGCTGATAGTGCTCGGCGACCAGCGGACGCTCCAGCTCGTCGCACTTGTTGAGGAAGGTGACGCGGAAGGCGAAGGCGAGGTCGCCGAAGATATCGGCGTTTTCGGCCCAGGTGATGACCGTACGCGGGCTCATGACAGTCGACAGATCGCCGTTCATGAAGGAAGCGCGTGTCAGATCGGCGACGCGGACCATCTTGGAAACGGTATCGCGGCCGTTCTTGTCCTTCTGGAAGCTTTTCACCTTGGCGGTGACGATGTTCACTTCATGGTCGTGCGGCAGGTAGTTCAACGTGGTGACGATCGACCAGCGGTCCATCTGCGCCTGGTTGATCTGCTGCGTGCCATGATAGAGGCCGGTGGTATCGCCGAGGCCGATGGTGTTTGCCGTCGCAAAGAGGCGGAAGGCCGGATGCGGACGAATGACTCGGCTCTGATCGAGCAGCGTCAGGCGGCCTGAAGATTCCAGCACGCGCTGGATGACGAACATGACGTCCGGACGACCGGCGTCATATTCATCGAAGACGAGCGCGACATTGTGCTGATAGGCCCAGGGCAGGATGCCGTCCTTGAATTCCGTGACCTGAAGGCCGTCCTTGACGACGATCGCGTCCTTGCCGACGAGATCGATACGGCTGACGTGGCTGTCGAGGTTGATGCGCACGCAGGGCCAATTGAGGCGGGCAGCGACCTGCTCGATGTGAGAGGATTTACCGGTGCCGTGGTAGCCGGAGATCATGACGCGGCGGTTGTGGGCAAAACCTGCAAGAATGGCGAGCGTCGTCTCGCGGTCGAAAAGATAGTCGTTATCCAGGTCCGGAACGTAGGCATCGCCCTTGCTGTAAGCCGGCACGCGGATATCGGAATCGATCCCGAAGACCTCCCTGACCGAAACGGTAGTGTCTGGAAGCTCGGAAATATCAAGGTCAATCTTGCTCATCATGTCTCCAAGGCGGGTGCTTCCACCCGGCCATACTATCTCAGGCCATTTCGCAACCATGACGCCGCAGCTTTGTTCTGCGCCCGTTCAAGGTGGGAACGTCGGCGATACCTCTCCGGGACTGAAGCGAAACCTCGGCGGGATAATGACCGCTTGCGAGCATTCTGGAACAAAGTCCCGGACAAGAAACGCCGCGTCCGGAAGGTTGGCAAAGGCGGCGTTGGCAAAACGCACAGATGCATGCCGCGGTTGCCTGCGGCCTCAGCCGATTTGGACCATACCCGATTGAAGGCGGAGAGCAAGGACAGGAATTAACAAAAACCGTTCTGCTTCAACAATTGATAGGCCTGGATGACGGCGCGGAAGCGCTCTTCGGAACCGCGGTCGCCGCCGTTGGCATCGGGATGATGCTTCTTGACCAATTCCTTGTAGCGGGTCTTGATCTCGGCAGAGGTGGCACTTGCCTGCAGCCCCATCGTATCGAAGGCCTTGGCCTCCAGGCTCTTCAACTTGCGTTGCTCGGGAAAACGCGGACCGCTGCCCTTGGCGCCGCTGACGAAACCGAAGGGATCGCGCACACGGCTATAGGCGCCGGAGCGGATGTCCGAATGCAGCGGGCTGTCCTTCGCCGCCTTGTTGACGCCGACGGTCCAGGTCGGACGATGCCCGGTGACCGCCTCCTTCTGGTAGCGGGCGATTTCGCCGTCCGAGAGGCCGGAAAAATAATTGTAGCCCTTGTTGTATTCCTTGACGTGCTCGAAGCAGAAAAGAAAGAACTGCCCTTCGGCATTGCGTCCGACAGGCGCGCGATGCACGCCTTTTTTATCACAGCCGTCCCACTGGCAGGTCGGAGGAGCCTGCTCGGTTTCCTGCTCGCGTTTGCGGCGGGTGCGGATGCGATCGAAATATTTGGAATCGAGTCTCATGACGGCGCTAATTATGGGCCTGCCGCGAAGCGACGACAAGAATTGACAAACACGAATGTTGCTGGCTTGGTGGGAACCCCCTTTTTGCGAAGCAACTGGACGAAATCGTGACCCTTGAGACCCGCATCGAAGAAAAACTGACCGAAGCTTTTGCGCCCGAGCGCCTGAGCGTCATCAACGAAAGCCGCCTGCATGCCGGCCATCAGCCGGGTTTCACCGGCACCGGTGAAACGCACATGCGCGTGCGCATCGTCTCAGCCAAGTTTGCAGGAATGACGAGGCTCGCCCGCCACCGCGCCGTCACCGAACTGCTGAAGCCGGAACTTGACGCAGGGCTGCATGCGCTCGCCGTAGAGCTCGCCGCACCCGGCGAAGCAACCAGCTGGTAGGAACACGTCCCTCAAATAAGCGTTTGCCCTCCTTTCACCAAGGAGGAAACAGGGATGACGAAGCCGACGATTGCCCGCATCTGGCGCGGACGTACGCCAAGAGCCAAGGCTGACGAGTACGAAGCCTATAACTACGAAGCGGGCATCAAGCCGCTGATTGAGAAAGCACTTGGCGTCCAGACTTTTCGCGAAGACCGCGACACGGAAAGCGAATTCGTGACGATATCTTATTGGGAGAATATCGAGGCGATGAGCACCTTTGCCGGCACCGATCCCACGAAGATCCATCACCTCGAACGCGACAGCGAATTTTTGATCGAACTGCCGAAAGAAGTGCAAATCCTGCGTCTGCTCACCAGCCACGGAGCGACCGGATAAGATTCACAGCGGTTTGGTCTCGTTCTCCGCAGCAGGACGGATGCGTAGCCTGGTGATGCGGTTCTTCTCGCGCTTCATGACGATGAAGCGCTTGCCGTAAAAAGTGAAGGCCTGCCGCTCTTCCGGGATCGTCATCGATTCATGGATGACGAGGCCGGCGATCGTCGTCGCCTCTTCGTCGGGCAACTGCCAATCGAGCGCGCGGTTCAGGTCCCGGATCGGCACACTGCCATCGACAACGATCGAGCCGTCGGATTCCTGGCGCACGCCCTGCATATCGATGTCGTGCTCATCGGAAATATCGCCGACGATCTCTTCCAGGATGTCCTCGAGCGTCACGATGCCCTGCACCTCACCATACTCATCGACGACGACGGCGAAGTGCTGCTTGCGGCGCAGGAACGCATTGAGCTGATCTTCGAGATTTGTGCTGTCCGGCACGAACCACGGTTTCTGGGCAATCTTGACGATATCGAGATTCTCCGGCTCCACGTTCGGCTCGGCCAGCGCGCGCAGCAAGTCTTTTGCGTGGACGACGCCGATGATGTTGTCGATCGTGCCGCGCCACAGCGGCATCCGGGTATAGGGGCTCTCGAGGATCGTGCGAACCACTACCTCAGGCGCGTCATCTGCATTGATCGCCCGCATCGCCGTGCGGTGGACCATGATGTCGGAGAGTTCGAGCTGGCTAAGATCGAGTATTCCGCCAAGACGATCCCGGTCAGCCTTCACCACCGCCCCCTCGCGATGCAACAGATCGACGGTACCGCGCAGTTCCTCGTGCGCCGTCAGCATCGGGATTTCACGCGATAGTGTGATGCCGAAGCTCCCCAGGATCCGGCGGACGACGGCATTGACGAGAGATGAGATCGGGCCGACGACAGCGACAAAGAGCTTGATTGGCAATGCCGCGCTCAATGCAAAACGGTCAGGCGACGAGATCGCCCAGCTCTTCGGCAAAACTTCCGCGAAAATGACGAGGATCACAGTCATCGCAAGCGTTGCAAGCGCCACGCCCGGGCTGCCGAAGAGACTGAGAAACAAGCTAGTCGCCAGAGACGAAGACAGGATGTTTGCAAGGTTGTTGCCGATCAGCAGCGCCCCGATCAGCCGGTCGCGCCGCTCGATCAGCTGGCGCACAAGACCGGCGCGCATTTCGCCGTTGGCTTCGAGCGTATGCATGCGGCTGCGAGAGACCGCCGTCAGTGCAGTCTCCGAACCAACGAAGAAGGCTGATACCAGCACGAGGGCCACGATGGAAACGATTTCCGGCCAGTAAACCGCAAGAAATGCCAGCGTGCCTTCGAGTGTCATTGCGGCTGCTTTTGCTTGAGGAAGCCCAACACTTCGGAAGCCGGCACGTCATCGGCGATGAACGACCGGCCAATGCCGTGCGTCAGGATGAAGGTGAACTTGCCGTTTTTCACTTTCTTGTCCTGCGCCATCGCGTCGAGCAGCGTTTCAGCCGGCGGAAGAGCGCCCGGAATATCGGACATGCGCGTCGGCAGGCCGACCTCTTTCAGATGTTTCTCAACCCGCTTCGCGTCATCAGGGCTTGCGAGATTCATGCGCGCGGAAAATTCATGCGCGAGGACCATGCCGATCGAAACGCCTTCACCGTGCACCAGGCGTGCACTCTCATAGGCGGTGGCCGCCTCCAGAGCGTGCCCAAAAGTATGGCCGAGATTGAGAAGCGCCCGCGGACCGTTCTCGCGCTCGTCAGCGACCACGACATCGGATTTCGCCTGACAGCTTGTGGCAATCGCCTCGATACGCGCAGAGCCGCCGGCAAAGACGGCGCTCCAGTTTGTTTCAAGCCAAGCGAAAAAATCCGGCTTGTCGATAAGCCCGTATTTCGCGACTTCTGCATAGCCGGCACGGAATTCGCGCTCGCTGAGAGAGTTAAGAACATCCGTATCGGCAAGGACCAGATCCGGCTGATGGAAGACGCCGATAAGGTTCTTGCCGTGTCGGCTGTTGATGCCCGTCTTGCCGCCGACGGAAGAATCCACCTGCGAAAGCAGCGACGTCGGCACCTGCACGAAGCGCACGCCGCGACGCACGATGCCGGCGGCAAAGCCGGCAAGATCGCCTATAACGCCGCCGCCAAGCGCAATGACGTAATCATTCCGCTCGACGCGCGCCTCCAGGATCTTGTCGCAGACGATCATGAGATGCTCGAAGCTCTTCGTCTTCTCGCCGGCGGGCAGCACAAGCTGCGCGCACATGATACCCGAGCCTTCGAGGCTTTTTGCGAGAGCTTCGAGATAGAGTGGCGCCACATGCTCATCCGTGATGATCGCAGCTTTGCGACCCTTCAGCCGGGACGCTATTTCCGCTCCAGCACGCGCGATCAGGCCCGGCCCGATCAATATATCGTAGGCGCGCTCACCGAGCGGTACGTGAACCTTTCGTTCGGCGGAGGAGGTGATCGCATTCATGGTTCGGTACTTTCGGTTTGGGCTTCGATCACGGCTTTCAACACTTCGTCAGCCATGACTTCCTTACGCACATCGCGCGACAACACGGTGATGTCGGCTTCGGCATAGATCGGGTATCGCGCGTTCATCAGGTTTTCGAGCGTCTGCTTTGGATTCTCGGTCTTCAGGAGCGGGCGCGTGTCGCGCTTGCTGACCCGCTCCCACAGCACGTCGAGATCGGCCTTCAGCCAGACGGAAAGGCCGCTCTTCTTGATGTGCTTGCGCGTCCGATCATTGATGAAAGCGCCACCTCCGGTAGATACCACGCGCGGCCCATTTTTCAGCAACCGCTTCATCACGCGTGTTTCCAGCGCACGGAACTCATCTTCGCCATAAGCTGCGAAAAGCTCCGAGATGGTCATTCGGGAGACGCGCTCGATCTCTACGTCGCTGTCGATGAAAGGAATACCCAGCTGATGGGCGACGATACGGCCGACGGAGGATTTGCCGGCCCCCATGAGGCCGACGAGGATCAGATTGCGGGACCCGAGCGTGGCGCGAGCTCTGTCTTTCAGGCTGTCTCCCACTTTCAGAACTGGGTCACTCATCGGTCCATTCACATTTTGTTTGCAAACGGTATCGACAAATGCGGGTGTAGCGTCAAGTCGCGGACCAGGGAAACATGGTTCAAAAGCCGCTTCTTGCACGCAAACCCGCTTCTTCATAAAAGAGGCAGAGCTCATGGAGTTGCGAAATGCCGACCCTCTTGCGTCTATTGGCTGTCCTGGCGATGATCGCTGGGGCGATTTATGGCGGGATGGTGGCGCTCGTGACCTTCGTGGAGCCACAGCCGCGCGACGTGACGATCCGCATCCCGTCGGAACGGATCAACCCGCCGGCAACTGGCACGATCAAACCGGCGAAGAAGTGATCCGATGAAGGATCTGAGCCGCGTCCACGTGGAAGCCTTTCTCGAGATGATGAGTGCAGAGCGAGGTGCTGCCGTGAACACGCTGCAGTCCTACGAGCGCGATCTGGACGACCTCCATGCATTCCTGAACGGCAAAAGCGTGCGGCTGACCGAAGCGGCCTCCGGCGATCTCGCTGCCTACCTCTCCTCGCTCTCGAAACGGGGCTTCAAGTCCTCGTCCCAGGCCCGCCGGCTGGCAGCCATGCGGCAATTCTACAAGTTCCTTTATGCCGAAGGCCTGCGGGTAGATGACCCGACGGGCGTTCTCGACGCGCCGAAGAAGGCGCGAGCTCTGCCAAAGACAATGGGCGTCGAGGAGGTGACGCGACTACTGACACAAGCCGAAACCGAAGCCAACAATCCCGCGGACGGCCAATTGCAGCGCCGGCGGATGTTGGCGCTTCTGGAGCTGCTTTACGCGACAGGAATGCGCGTCAGCGAGCTCGTTTCGCTGCCGGCACGCGTTCTCGACCAAGAAGGGCGTTTCCTGATCATTCGCGGTAAAGGCAACAAGGAGCGGCTCGTACCTCTATCTCAATCGGCAATCGCTGCACTCAAGGCCTATGGCCGGTCGCTCGCAGAAGAGAACGCCAAGACGAAGGATCCGGTTGATAGTCCATGGCTTTTTCCGGCAGCCTCCAAGGAAGGCTATCTGCCCCGCCAGGTTTTTGCCCGGGAGCTGAAAAACCTCGCGATCCGTGCCGGATTGACGCCATCAATGATCTCGCCGCACGTCATGCGTCACGCCTTTGCAAGCCATCTTCTTGCTAACGGTGCCGACCTTCGCGTAGTTCAAGAACTCCTCGGACATTCCGACATTTCGACGACACAGATCTATACGCATGTCCTTGAAGAAAGGCTGCAGCAACTGGTTCAGACGCATCACCCCCTTGCCAAACAGGCGAAAAAGCACGAATAGGACCGGCGACATGGGGCAAGGCCAGCAAGATGCCCCGGGCACAAGGAACGGAAACGCACCTCATGCACAACTATCTCGACTTCGAAAAGCCGATCTCCGACCTCGAAGGCAAGATCATCGAACTGAAGAAGCTCGCTTCCGAAGACGAGAGCATCGATACGTCCGATGAGGTCGGCAGGCTGGAGGTTCGCGTTCGCGAAGCGATGGTCGATATCTATTCCAAGCTCAACGCCTGGCAAAAGACGCAGGTTGCTCGCCATCCGCAGCGCCCGCACTTCGTCGATTATGCAAAAATTCTCTTCCAGGAGTTCACGCCGCTCGCCGGCGACCGCAAGTTCTCCGAGGACGCGGCGATCCAGGCAGGCCTTGCACGCTTTCGCGGCCAGCCGATTGCCGTCATAGGCCAGGAAAAGGGCAGCGATACCAAGAGCCGACTGAAGCACAATTTCGGCAGCGCCCGCCCTGAAGGCTATCGCAAGGCGATCCGCATTCTTGAAATGGCTGACCGTTTCGGCCTTCCGGTCGTCACCCTCGTCGATACCGCTGGCGCTTATCCAGGCGTGGGCGCTGAAGAGCGCGGCCAGGCTGAGGCAATCGCGCGCTCGACGGAAATGTGCCTTGGCGTGAAAGTGCCGATCATCTCCGTCATCATCGGCGAAGGGGGCTCCGGCGGCGCAATCGCGATCGCGACCGGAAACAAGGTCTATATGCTCGAGCATTCGATCTACAGCGTGATCTCGCCGGAAGGCGCGGCCTCCATTCTATGGCGAGATTCGACCCGCGCCAGGGAAGCAGCCACCAACATGAAGATCACCGCCGAGGACCTGAAGTCGCTTAGCATCATTGACGGCATCATTCCCGAACCGCTCGGCGGCGCGCATCGCGATCCGGGAAGCGTCATCGCCGCCACCGGCGATGTCATCGCCAGCGCCCTTGCCGAACTTTCGCCGCGTTCCGGTGAACAGCTGCGCAACGACCGCCGCCAGAAATTCCTCGCCATGGGCCGGAATCTCGCATAACTCCCAGCATACGTGACCGGATTGCGGCCAAACCTTGGCCACAATAATGTTATCTGTAACAGTCGCGCTTGCGGGATATCCTTGGGCAAGTCATAGGCTGGTAAGGAATTGTGAAGTATAAGCCGCCTATGATTCTGGGATCGCCCGGACTCCATGGACGCGGATCGGGTCGTATCGATTTAATGGGCTTGTTGGGAAATGCGCATTCGTCATTTTGCCTATGTTTCTCTGATGGCGCTGGTTCTTGCCGGCTGCAACGACGCTTTGGACGTCACCCATACTGATCTGTCGAAGGTCAAGAACAAGGTTGAGCAACCTCTGCCGGCACGTATCCTCGCCGATATGAGAACGAAAGGCATGGACCGCAATTCCCCGATCATGATCCGTATCTTCAAGGAAGAAGGCGCTCTCGAAGTTTGGAAGGCAAAGACGGACAACCGCTTCGACAAGATCGCGGATTACAAGATCTGCGCGTGGTCCGGCCGGCTGGGCCCGAAGGTCAAGACTGGCGACCGGCAGGCGCCGGAGGGCTTCTACAACCTGACACGGGCGAACCTGAACCCGAACTCCAAATATTATCTGGCGATCAACACCGGCTTTCCGAACCGATACGACGTCATCAATGGCCGCACAGGCTCCGACTTGATGATCCACGGCGCATGTTCGTCTTCCGGCTGCTATTCGATGACCGACGAGCAGGTTCTGGAAATCTACGCTTTCGCGCGTGATGCCTTCAAGGGCGGCCAGGCAACCGTTCAACTGCAGGCTTTTCCCTTCCGCATGACGGCGGAAAACATGTTCAAGCATCGCCTGAACCAGAACTATGACTTCTGGAAGATGCTGAAGGTCGGCTACGACAATTTCGAGGTCACCAAGCGTCCGCCGGAAGTGAATGTCTGCGAGAAGAAATATGTCTTCAACCAGCAGTTAGCGCAGGGCAGCGCCGCATTCAATCCGGCAGGCCAGTGCCCAGCGATGTCCACGCCTCCAGCGCTGGCGTCAGCACTTGCTGCCTATAACAAAACATACGCTACCGACTTCGCCAGGGCCGAAAGGAAATTCGACGGCATGGCTTGGTACGACCCAACCGAAGCCGAGCGTAAAGCCGTCGTCGCCAAGCAGCGCAAGGGCCGTGAACTCGCGTATGCTCCGACCGGCACGTCGCTGGAGGCAGGCCGCATGGTCAAGGTAGCCGAACTTGAGGAAATGATGTCGAAGCCCGCTGCACCCGCGGCAAATGCGACGGCGACCGCTGCTGCAACACCGGCACCGGCAGCAGCACCTGCTCAAAACAATGCGACGGCTGTTGCAGCGGTTGTACCTGCCAATGTCCCCGTTCCGACGCAGAATCCTCTGGCCTTCGCGCCGGAACCGCCTCCGCAGGAAACGGCAGAAGCCACCAAGAAGCCGTTCTGGAAATTCTGGGCCAGGAACTGAGCGGCTTGGACGCCTTTTCCTATGACCTGCGCGGCCTGAAATGCCCCCTACCCGTGCTGAAGACCCGCCGCAAGCTTTCTTCCATGACAAGCGGCGCGCTGATTCGGGTAGAAACGACCGACCCGCTGGCTGGGATCGACATCCCTCATTTCTGTAAGGAAGACGGCCACGCGTTACTGGAAACGGTGAAAACCGAAACCGGTCACCGTTTCCTGATCCGCAAGCGATAATCTCAGATCTTCATGCCAGGAATGGCGAGCGGATTGTCGTTGAGAGCCGCGCGATCGGGCGTGTCGATCCGCGGCTTCCCGAGGAATGCATCGAAGAGGTTCTTCACGAAATCTTCCGGCAGATCCTTGGTGATCAGTACCATGCGCGTGCGCCGGTCGACCGGATCCGGCCAGGCCGCAAGGCGCACCGGCGGGTGAAAGATATTCTGCACGCCATGCAGGACCAGAGGCCTCTCCGGCCTGTCCGAAACGGCAACGATGGCCTTCATGCGCAGCAGCTTTTCGCCATGCGCGGAGCGCAACAGGTCGATGAACATCTCGAGCGCCATCGGCTCGATCGGCTTGTCTTCGACAATCGAGAAGGACCGGATCGACGCATCGTGACGGTTCACATCATGGGGATCTTGGTGGTCATGACCATGATGGTGGTGGTGATCGTGGCCATGATGGTGATGGTCATCATGCTCGTCTTCGTCGCGAAGCCAGCGGCTGACGTCGGCGATCTTCGTTGCCGGGTTGTATAGACCGTTTACGAAAATCTCCGCGCTACCGGCGGGCGCGCTGTCAGCATCCATCGGCACCGCGCGCGGATTGAGGTGACGCAGCCGAGCCTCCAGCACCGGCAACAGCTCGGCGGATGCCATCGCCTGCTTCGACACGATGAGGCGATCGGCGACTGCGACTTGCCGGCGCGCCTCCTCATGATTGGTGAGCGTCTGAAGACCATTGACTGCGTCAACGACCGTGACAACGCCGTCGAGCTCAAAATTGGTGGCGATAATCGGGTTGCCCATGATCGCCTGCATGACCGGCGCCGGATCGGCAAGGCCGGTAGTCTCGATCACGACACGTTTCACGGGCTTGACCCGGCCGGTCTGCACCGCATCCATGAGGTTCGCCAGCGTATCGACGAGCTCGCCGCGCACCGTGCAGCAAAGGCAGCCGTCAGAAAGCTCGATGATCGCATCGCCCGAGCTTTCGACGAGCAGATGGTCGATGCCGACATCGCCGAATTCGTTGATGATAACTGCGGCATCCTTCATCGCCGGATCCTTGAGGATGCGGTTCAGCAAGGTTGACTTACCGGCGCCAAGAAAGCCGGTCAGGATCGTGACCGGGATTGTGTCGTGATGACTGCTCATTTTCTTTGCCTTAGAAGGACGTCGGGCGCGGCAGCGGTACCGGCACATTGGCAAGGTCGCCGATTGCCTCGGCCTTTGCCATCTTGTCCGGCTGGACTTCCTGGCCGGGAATGAGGCCGGCAAAGACGTAACGCGGCTCGTGATCCATTTCCTGGATATAGGGCGACTGCACTTTCATGCGGCCGACCTCGTCGCGCGTTTCGCTGCGCACCTTGGCACCCTTGGCGCTGCAGATATCGGCGCTCACGTCGGTGACCTGATCCTGCCCCAGTCCGTAGGGTTTCAACGAACCCAAGGTATCGACTGCGGGAAACTGTGCCGTAAAGCCCTTCTGCAACAGGTTCGCCGTCGCATCCGCACGCGCCGCGAGGCTGTCTGTGCCCAGAACGACCGAAATGATGGTGCGGCCGTTACGGGTCGCCGAACCGATCTGGTTGAAGCCCGACGCGCAGATGAAACCGGTCTTCATGCCGTCCGCACCGGCGAAACGGCCGATCAGCAGATTGATATTCGGCGTGTTCGTCTTGCCGTTGGTAAAGCCTTCAAGAGCGAAATAGCCCGCATATTGCGGGAAGTCACGCCGTAACGCGACCGTCAGGACTGCGAGATCGCGCGCCGTCGTATATTGGCCCCTGCCTGGCAGGCCGTTCGGATTGACAAAATGCGAATCCGACATGCCGAGCTTTGCTGCATCGGAATTCATGCGCAGGACAAAGGCATTCTGGGTACCAGCGACGGCCTCTGCCACGGCAACCGCGACGTCATTCGCCGACTTGATCATGAGGATCTTCAACGCGCTGTCGAGCGTCAGCTTCTGCCCCGGCTTGTAATACATTTTCGCAGCCGGCTGGGCAGCCGCCTGCTTGCTGATGACGATCGGCGTTTCGAGGCTGATCTCGCCGGCGCGGATTGCGTTGAACACCGTATAGGCCGTCATCAGCTTCGTCAGCGATGCCGGGTACCATTTGCGAAAGGCTTCCTCATGCTCCAGCACGCGGCCACTTTGGACATCGACGAGGATATGCGGATTGGCCTGCGCCAGCGGAACCGAGAAGAAAAAAGCGGCGGTAGCGGTGGCTGCGAGTGAAATCAAACGTTTCTGGCGCGTTGACACGGTTCGTCCCTAAGATGTCCGGAAATCTCGAAAGCTTCACCTATTTAGCTTATATGGCCATGACATGGCAAAGGTCATTGAATAAGTTATTTCCGCGGCGCAGCATTGCGCAAGCCGCCGGACAACCCGATTTCGCGACAGGAAGCTACGTATGCCGATTTTGAACAGAGCCGCTGAAATGCAAGCCGAAGTGGCCGAATGGCGCCGCTATATCCACGCCCGGCCGGAGCTTCTTTTCGCGGTCGAAAACACGGCGGCCTTCGTTGCCGGCAAGCTCAGGGAGTTCGGCGTTGACGAAATTGTGACCGGCATCGGCCGCACCGGCGTGGTCGGCCTGATCAAGGGCAAGGGAGAGGGCAGCCGTACGATCGGCCTCCGCGCCGACATGGACGCCCTGCCGCTGACGGAGATCACCGGCAAGCCCTGGGCCTCGACGACGCCCGGAAAGATGCATGCCTGCGGACATGACGGCCACACGGCAATGCTGCTCGGCGCCGCGAAATATCTTGCCGAGACCCGCAACTTCAACGGCAACATCGCCGTAATCTTCCAGCCGGCCGAAGAGGGCGGCGGTGGCGGCAACCTGATGGTCCAGGACGGCATGATGGAGCGCTTCAGTATCGAGGAGGTCTACGGGATGCATAATCTGCCGGGCCTTCCCGTCGGGCAGTTCGCCATCCGCCAAGGCGCGATCATGGCGGCAACGGACGAGTTCACGGTGACGATCAAGGGCCTCGGCGGTCATGCCGCCCAGCCGCACCGGACGATCGACCCGATCGCGATCGGTGCGCAGATCGTCACCAACCTGCAGATGATCGCTTCGCGCAGCGCCGATCCCCTGCGTTCTGTCGTCGTCTCGGTTACCAAGTTCAATGCGGGTTTCGCCCACAACGTCATTCCGAATGATGCGCAGATCGCCGGCACGATCCGCACGCTCGACGCCGAAGTCCGTGATCTGGCGGAAACACGCCTGAAGCAGATCATCAACGGCCTAGCCGCTGCCCATGGCGCGCAGGCCGATATCAGTTTCCACCGCAACTATCCCGTCACCGTCAACCATGCCACGGAGACCACCCATGCGATTGCCATCGCCAGCGACATAGCGGGCGCCGCAAACGTCAATTCTGAAATCGATCCGATGATGGGAGGCGAGGATTTCTCCTACATGCTCAACGCCCGTCCCGGCGCTTTCATCTTCATCGGCAACGGCGACAGCGCAGGCCTTCATAATCCGGCCTATGATTTTAACGACGAAGTCATTGCCCACGGCATCTCTTATTGGGTCCGCCTTGCCGAACAGCGTTTGGGCGCGTGAAAATCTATACTCGATAAGAGTCTCAAAAAAGCTTGGCTTCCCGCCAAGCCTTTTGTATGCATGGCACGGAGTGGTCCCGTAGCTCAGCAGGATAGAGCATCAGATTCCTAATCTGGGGGTCGCGCGTTCGAATCGCGCCGGGATCACCAAAACATTCCGAGGAAGCCCTCAATGCGGATAGTGCCTCACTGAAGGGGCTTGCGAGGGCTGGCGGTGTGTTCCTTCACCACTTCATTTGAACTATCGATTTCCTGAAGCAAGACCTCATAGCCCCAAAGATTGGCGAGATGCTGCAGGACAAGCTTCGTATCGGCCTCCTGAAGAAACCAATCGTTCGTGACATTGTGGCGCAAGAGAAGGCGGCGGTCACCGGCAAGATCGACATCGACGATGTCTATTCCCGGGTCGATCCAGCCGATGTCGTATTCGCGGGAAAGCTGACGGCGGATGCGCCGATAGCCGCGTTCGTCGTGGATTGCCGAAACCAGAATTCCTTCTTCCTGCTCAGGGTCGTCGTAAAGATGGAAAAGGCGCAACTGGCGGATCAGGTTGGGGCTCAGGAACTGATTGATGAAACTCTCGTCCCGATAATCGGCCCAGATGTCACGCAGCACGGACATTGCATCGCCTTTTCCGGCAATGTCCGGGAACCACGCCCTGTCCTCTTCCGTCGGTGCCGTCACGATCCGCTCGATATCCTGCATCATTGCAAAACCCAGCGCATAGGGATTGAAGCCCGAGAAACGACGATCGTCGTAGTTGGGCTGGAACACGACATTGGCATGTGATTTCAGGAATTCGAGGAAGTTTCCGTCGCTGATCTGCCCGCGCTCATGAAGCCTGTTCATGATCCGGTAGTGGACGTAGGTGGCCGTTCCCTCGTTCATCACCTTGGTCTGGCGCTGCGGGTGAAAATACTGCGCGACATGGCGGACGATGCGCAAAATCTCACGCTGCCATGGCTGCAGCAATGGCGCTGATTTTTCGAGGAAATAGAGGATGTTGTCCTGAGGAAGGCCAAGGGCGAGGCGCCGCTTCTCCAGGCCGACATCGGCTGCCGTGCGCTTCTTGCCGGCGGGAACAGTGCGCCAAAGATCGTTGAACACCTGCTCTTCGTGGACGCGGCGCTCCTGCTCCCGCCGCTCCTCGTCTCGAAGGTCGACCTTCGTCTTGCCGGCGTGCCGATGCACGCCATGCGACATCAGCGCGTGCGCGGCATCGAGCGTACGCTCGACCTCGACTTCGCCGTAGCGCTCCTCGCAGCGGGCGATGTAGCTCTTGGCGAAATTGAGGTAGTCGAGGATGCCATCGGCATCCGTCCAGAGCTGGAAGAGATAGTTGTTCTTGAAGAAGTGATTATGTCCGAAAGCGGCGTGCGCGATGACCAAGGTCTGCATCGTCGCCGAGTTTTCCTCCATCAGATAGGAGATGCAGGGCGAACTGTTGATGACGATTTCATAGGCAAGGTCGCGCATGCCGCGACGGTAGAAAGCCTCGTGATGGGCGAAATGCTTGCCGAAGGACCAATGGCGATAGAAGAGCGGCATGCCGGTCGATGAGTAGGCATCCAGCATCTGTTCCGAAGTGATGACCTCGATCTGATTTGGGTAGACATCCAGGCCGAGTTCGCCGAGCGCGATCTCCTCGCAGGCGTCGTGAACGCGCTGGAGCGTTGGAAAATCCCAGTCGGCGCCGTTAAACAGCAACCGCTCCTTTGACATCGACGTGGTCGTCATGGCGCCACCTTCGACTGTGCATCGCGTTTCTGGAAGAGATCGTGGAAGACCGGGAATATTTCGTTGCGCCGGCACACCTTGCGCATGGACAGGGGCACCTGTTCGGCACGGATCCCTTCGTAAAGCGTCCAGAGCGGTGAGCGCGACACGGAGGAATCGCTGTCTTCCTCGCCGACCTCGATATAGGCGAAATACTGGCACAGCGGCAAAATTTCATGACGCAGCAGTTGCCCTGTCATGGTGCCGTCCGAATAGGAGTTGTCACCATCGGAAGCCTGGGCGGCATAGATGTTCCACTCTGCCGGATCGAAACGCGCCGCGACAATCGTGCGCATCGCCGCAAGTGCGCTTGATACCAGCGTCCCGCCCGTCGCCGGACCATAGAAGAAGGTTTCCTCGTCGACTTCTTCGGCTTTGTCCGTATGGCGGATGAAGACGATCTCGACCTTCTTGTAGCGCTGCGACAGGAAAAGGTAGAGCAGCAGGTAGAACCGCTTCGCAAGATCCTTCATATGCTCCGACATAGAGCCGGAGACGTCCATCAGGCAGAACATGACGGCCTTCGCCACCGGTTTCGGCTCGCTTTCGAAGCGGCGATAGCGCACATCGAGCGGATCGATATAAGGAATGCGCCGGCTTTTTTCCGTCAACGCTTTGAGTTTAGCCTCAAGAGCCAGGCGCTTCTCGTCGTCTTCGCATTCCCCGATCTCGCGCCGAAGTGCCTCCATCTCCTGGATGCGCGGGCGGCGAAGCGCGATCCGTCGCATCATCGCCATCCGCGTCGTGCGGCCGACAGCAATGTTGGACGGTGAACCGGATACCGAATAACCGGCCCGCACAGGGCTTTCTTCCTCGGTTTCCGTCAGCCGCCGCTTGGCGAGATCGGGCAGTTCGAGATCATCAAGAAAGACGTCGAGGAACTCCTCGCGCGTCAGCACGAAGCGGAAACCATCCTCGCCGTCGCCTTCACCTGCCTCCTTCGGCCTGCCACCGCTCCTGCCAGGCGGCCGCGGGATGATGTCCCCCTCAACGAACGCTCTGTTTCCCGGCAGAATTTGATCGCTGATGCCGCCCTCGCCCCGGCGGAAACCCGGCTCTGTCAGGCCGTCAATCGGCAGGGTGATTTCGCCACCGTCGAGCACGTCCCGAATATTACGGCTTTGCAGAGAACGTTTCACCGCCTGCTGCACGGCGCTTTTCGCGCGCCGAAGAAACCGTTGACGATTTTCCAAGCTTTTACCGCGCGGATTCAGCCGGCGGTCGACAATGTGCATGATAGCTCCCGCGTGAGCGTTAACTTGCCTGCTTAACGCGCATGTACCATTCCACTAGGCGCCGAACCTGTCTTTCGGTGTAGCCGCGCGTGGTCATGCGCGAAACGAATTCACTGTGTTTCTTTTCGGCTTCGCCGTCCTTCTTCGTGCCGAACGAAATAACTGGTAGCAGGTCCTCGACTTGCGAGAACATGCGTTTCTCGATCACCTCCCTGATCTTTTCATAGCTCGTCCAGGACGGGTTTTTCCCGCTGTTGTTTGCCCGCGACCTCAAGCAGAACTTGACGATTTCGTTGCGGAAGTCCTTCGGGTTGGCGATACCCGCCGGCTTTTCAATCTTCGTCAGCTCCTGATTGAGCAGTTCCCGGTCGAGAAGCTGGCCGGTATCCGGATCCTTGAAGTCCACATCCTCGATCCAGGCATCGGCATAGTCCACGTAGCGATCGAAAAGATTCTGTCCGTAATCCGCATAGGATTCCAGATAGGCTTTCTGAATCTCGTTGCCGATGAACTCCGCATAGCGCGGCGCGAGTTCGGCCTTGATGAACTCCATGTAGCGTTTCTCGGTCTCGTCAGGAAACTGCTCGCGGCGGATCGCCTGTTCCAGAACGTACATCAGATGAACCGGATCGGCCCCCACTTCGCTCGTGTGATGATTAAAGGTCGAAGCGAGCACTTTGAAGGCGAAACGTGTCGATATTCCGTCCATTCCCTCGTCAACGCCGCCCGCATCCCGATATTCCTGGACACTACGGGCGCGCGGATCGGTCTCCTTGAGGCTTTCGCCGTCATAGGTGCGCATCTTGGAAAAATATGTCGAGTTTTCATGCTTTCGCAAGCGCGAAAGCACCGAAAAGCGCGCCAGCATTTTAAGCGTCCCCGGTGCACAAGGAGCATCCGCGAGTTCCGACCCTTCGATCAGTTTCTCGTAGATCTTCTGCTCCTCGGTGACCCGGAGGCAATACGGCACCTTGATGACGCAGATGCGGTCGATGAAAGCTTCATTGTTCTTGTTCGCCTTGAAACTCTGCCATTCGGCCTCGTTGGAATGCGCAAGAACAATGCCCGAAAAAGGAATGGCGCCGATATTTTCGGTACCAATGTAATTTCCCTCCTGCGTCGCTGTCAGCAGCGGATGCAGCATCTTGATCGGCGCCTTGAACATCTCGACGAATTCCAGCAGGCCCTGGTTGGCGCGGTTGAGCGCGCCGGAATAGCTGTAGGCGTCCGGATCGTTCTGGGAATAGGTCTCAAGCTTGCGGATATCGACCTTGCCCGCCAACGAAGAAATATCCTGATTGTTCTCGTCGCCCGGCTCGGTCTTGGCGATCGCGATCTGGCGCAACCGCGAAGGCTGCATTCTGACGACGCGGAATTGGGAAATATCGCCACCGAACTCGTCAAGCCGCTTCAGGCACCAAGGGCTCATTAGCCCGGTCAGCCGCCGCGTCGGAATGCCGTATTCCTCAAGGAGCAGCGACCCCATTGTGGCTGGATCAAAGAGGCTGAGCGGACTTTCAAAGACCGGACTGACCTCCTCGCCCGCCTTCAGCACAAAGATCGGATGGACTTCCATCAACTGCTTTAATCGTTCAGCTAGCGACGACTTGCCGCCGCCGACCGGACCGAGCAGATAAAGAATCTGCTTACGCTCCTCGAGCCCCTGGGCGGCATGTGTGAAGAAGGAAACGATACGCTCGATCGTCTCCTCCATGCCGTAAAAGCCAGCGAAGGCCGGGTAGGTCCGGATCGTCCTGTTCATGAAGACCCGGCCGAGGCGCAGATCCTTGGCGGTGTCCAATACCTCCGGTTCGCCTATCGCTGCAAGGAGACGCTCCGTCGCGTTGGCATAGGCAAGCGGCTCCTGCTTGCAGAGCGACAAGTATTCTGTGATGGACATCTCAGTTTCGCGTCGCGTTTCATAGTTACGCGTAAACGCATCGAACACGGATTCATTCAGCATGGGCCCTCCATTCAAGGTTTATGCCACAGGCTCCCGAAATAGCCGTACCACCGCAATGGAAACAACATTTCGTTGAGAATCAATATGTTTCGTGAATTGATTGGACACCTGTCGGCCGTCTATAGCAATGCACAAAAATGTGCATCCACCGGTCGATTTGGCTCCAATCAAACTAACTATACTATATCCTAATTCGTAAGGCGCCAGTGCGATATCAGCACATTTGAGGACGTGACATGAAGCCGCAAAGGGCTTCTAATGCCGCTGCTGCTGATTCCCGCGCGCGGAAAATCGAAAGATTCCACGCTTGGCCAGTTGCGCTTACGATTTTGATTTTCCCACGAGCCGACATAAACAGCGCGGGACCGCGAGCCTTACATGCTCCAGCGGACGCTTTTGCTATATTTGCCGAACCAAACATCAAACTCCTCATCCGAGCTTGGCGCCCCTTCCGACATCACGAAAGGGGCGCGCAACTTGTCAGGCCGGGGTGAGCGTCATCGACGCGCCGGCCGCTGCAATATTGAGACCGAGCTGGCCTGTTACGCTGAGAGGCTGGAGATGGATCGACCCAGCGGTACCACCGACCAAGACATTCGCACCGACACCGGCGCCAAGCGTGGCTTCAGCCACGGCGCCGACATAAAGGCCACCGAGCGAGCCGCGATGATAGCCGGCAGTCGGCGCAAAGACGGCCCAAATGAGGCGGCTGCGCGTCGTGAAGCCGAGATCCACACCGAGTTTCCTGATATCACCGGTATAGTGATCGGAAATCTCCTGACCAACACTCGAAGAAAAAACGCAGTCGGCCTCCTTCGCTGAACCCAGCACGTAGCCGAGGCCTCCACCGACATCGCATGTCAGAAGGCCAATCTTGACCCCACCGCGTACGTCCGGCTCCTGGTAGCCGCGTGCGTCTGGCTCTTGGTAGCGCCGGATCGTGTCTGCTGCGTTTGCAGCCGTCACGCAGGCTTGAGCCAGTGACGCTGCGGCAACTATCATCGCAATGGACTTTTTCATCATGGTCTCCTTACTCAAATTATGGTGATGGCATTGGGTTTCAGCCGGCGAAGAACAAACTCTGAAACACATAACGTGCGTCATCGAAGAATGATCCAAGCTGTCTCCACCTATCTGCATGTCATGGCGCCGTGCCTTGGTTGCATGTTGCGGACAGCCAACACTGCTCACATCGCAAACGGACATTTCGAAGGCGCAGCCTAAATCGGCCCGGGTCGGCGTGCTTTTCTCCCAACAAGTGGCGGAAAAGCGACAGCGAGCAAATGGCTCCCGATATCGTCATGGGGAACTTTGAAATAGGGCTGGCGTTGAAGGCTAAACAGGGAGTGTTTCGTCATGCGTACAAAGATGACCATCCTGGTGATTGCTTACGTCGCGATCAGTGGCCTGTTGCTTGCAATCGCTTATCAGTCGTCCGGCCCAGTCACCACAGAAAAGACCGACCGCGCTGGCGGCGCAGACGATGGCTCGGTATTCCTTAGCGAGCGCTTTGCCGGCTGAATCAGCTCAAAGCAATGTGGGCCCCGCTTTCCAGCAGTCCAACTGCGGAGTGCCAATCTTTCGTCTTGGTTTATGGTGCTGCGTGTGCATTCAACCAATCAGGATCCGGTTCCGAACAGAACCTACGCCCTCAACGTCTCGCGCGACGGCCGTCGCGCGTTCGATTTCATCGACAGTACCAACCGAGCCGGTGAGTACGATGTCGTCGCCTTCGGCCGTTACTTCGACGTCCGAAGCGTCGATGCCGCCAGCTGTCGCAAGCGCGCCAGCCACTGCCCTTTCAAGCGATGCATGATCGACCGACACCGCTTCGATTCCAGGCTGCTTCCCGTGGAATGTAGCCTTCTTGAAAACCATGATCGTTCCTCCTTGTTGGATTGCGGAGAAACGCAAAGGCAACCGGCTTTGTTGCAGCCGTCGGTCTCGTGATCGCCTACCAGCTTACCCGGTAGTTGACATTGACGCTGGCTGAACGTCCCGATGAAAGCGGATCGGTGACCGAAGCATTGAGATTGAGGTTCGGAAGAACAGTCTGGCTGACGCCGACTGAACTCGAAAAATCCTTGCCGAAATCCGTCACGCTGCTTCCTGCCGAAATTGACGTTCCAGTCCACGGATAGATCAGTTTCAGCGCCTGGGTTGCCGTCACCGACGTCTGACGTGTTTCGACGGCAGCGTAGCCGACGCTGACAGCCCGGCTTGTCTGCAGGTCGAGCGAGTCAGAGAGAATAAAACTGCGCGAGCGGCTCAGCATCAGCGAACCACTGCCGCGCAACGTATCGATCCGGAGGCTTGCATCCTGTTGCGCTTTGCCTGCCGGCGTGACGCTCGCCTTTGTGATCTTTCCCCAAAACGTCGCCTGTTCGGAGCCGGGCTGGATGGCCTCGCCATCGGTCGACGCGAGCGCCAGGTCGGCGCCGGCGCTCGTTTCCCATTCGAAAGGAAGGCGAAACCCCATCGTCGCCTTGTAGGACTGCTCGGAAACCCGCACTGGTGCCCAGATCAAAAGATTGTCCGCCTTGGCCGGAAGGGCCCCCAGAAGGCATACGCCCGACAATAGTATTTTCTTCAACGTCGTCATCAAATCCAATCACACTCAGCGCGCACCGCGCAAAAACCCGCTGATGCGCTTCCACGCATCCTTTCAACTCCTCCCGATTTGTGAACTGGCCCGGCATCTGATGCCGTGTGCCATGCAGCGCGACATCAGTCGTCGGCGACTGCAGAACAACTGCGGAGTTAAAATCCCGCAGGAATTGTTATAAGGATCACATCCCAAGCTCATCGTGTAAACCACTCAACGGTAGAAAAGTGCTGCACTGCACACTTGCCGCCCATTTCAAAGCCTTGTAGAGCCAGAGGCTAATGGGAAATCTTCGGCAAAAAAACCGCATGACGACCGGCACAAACGCGCCGCGGCGCCTCAGCATCTTTGGTTCAACGGGCTCGATCGGACAAAATACGCTCGATGTCATCCAGCAGCTGGGCGGCCGTGAGAGCTATGAAATTTCCGTGGTGACCGGAAATGAAAATATTGAGCTTCTTGCGCAGCAGGCAAGATCGACCGGCGCCCGGCTCGCAGTCACCGCAAGCGACAGCAAATACAGATCGCTGAAGGCCGAGCTCTCGGGCAGCGGTATCGCGGTCGCAGCCGGTGCTCAAGGACTGGCGGAAGCCGCCGACATCGAAGCGGACTGGGTCATGGCCGCCATCGTCGGCACGGCGGGGCTGGTGCCGACACTGGCGGCAGCGCGCAAGGGTGCGGCGATCGCGCTGGCAAACAAGGAGTGCCTTGTTTCAGCAGGCGATCTCTTTGTCGAAGCGGTGCTGAAGGGCGGCGGGCCGTTGATCCCCGTCGATAGCGAGCATAGCGCCATCTTCCAGTCGCTTGACGAAAATCAGCGGCACGCCGTCGAACGGATCATCCTGACGGCATCAGGCGGCCCATTCCGCACCTGGTCGCGCGCCGAGATGGCGAATGTGACTGCGGCAACCGCACGCGCCCATCCGAATTGGTCGATGGGCTTGAAAATCTCCATCGGCAGTGCCTCGATGTTCAACAAGGCACTGGAGATGATCGAGGCTAAGCACCTCTTCAGTGTCCGCCCGGACCAGATCGAGGTGGTCGTGCATCCGCAATCTATCGTCCATTCCATGGTCGGTTATACCGATGGATCCATCATCGCCCAACTCGGCAGCCCGGATATGCGAACGGCGATCGGCTATGCGTTGGAGTATCCGCGCCGGCCGAAGCTGAATGTCGAGCGCCTGGATTTCGCAAAGCTCTCTCGTCTGGACTTCGAAGCGCCGGACGAAATGCGTTTCCCCGCTCTCAGGCTTGCGCGCACGGCATTGGAGCGAGGCGGCTTGCAGGGGGCGATCATGAATGCTGCTGAGGAAGTGGCCTTTCATGCCTTCGTCGACGAACGGATCGGCTTCCTGCAAATGGCCGATATTGTCGAAGCCGTTATGGACAGGATGGCCGGCACGGGCGGCGCGCACACGATGGATGACGTCTTTGCCGCCGACGCTGAAGCCCGCAGGCTTGCTGCCGAACTGGTTGCGCTCAACGAAAAAGCCGCCTGACGGCAGGCCGCCGATTGGCGGTCCTTTCTTCCCGACCAGCGCGACCGCAGGCGCACAATCGCAACGACGAGCGCAGCGACTGCAATGGCACCATGTCGGAAGCGCTGCTGGCCGAATTCGAAACGGCTGTCAATTGCGTATGCCGATAGCGGTCATCCGCTATCCGTATCGCCGGAGGCAGCAAGGCCAGCAAAGGCGAAACGGAGCGGCCCGTTGCGGTCGGCGTTCCTATCCTATCCCACGGCCGGACGGCGACCTCGCGTTGTTCTTCCCGATGACCACGAAGCCAATCGACTTTACGCGACCTGCCTTGCGAGCGCGCAGCGCGACCAGAGGGAATGGAGTGCTGCGACCAGCTGTTCGATGTCGGCATCGGAATGCAGCGGCGTCGGAGTGATGCGCAGCCGTTCAGTCTTCTTCGGCACCGTCGGATAGTTGATCGGCTGGACATAGACGCCGAAATTGTCGAGCAGCAGATCCGAGATCCATTTGCACTTCGCCGCATCGCCGACCAAGACCGGCACGATGTGGCTCGGGTTCGGCATATGCGGGATGCCGCGCTGGTCAAGCAGTGATCTCAGTTTGCGCACCCGGTCCTGATGGCGGGCGCGCTCGAACTGGCTGACTTTCAGGTGCTGGATCGAGGCCACCGCACCGGCAGCAAGCGCCGGCGGCAGCGCCGTCGTGAAGATGAAGCCGGAGGCAAACGAACGGATGAAATCGCACAGCGCCGTTGAGGCGGCGATATAGCCGCCCATGACGCCGAAGGCCTTGCCGAGCGTGCCTTCGATGATGGTCAGCCGGTCCATCAGGCCCTCGCGCTCGGCAATGCCGCCGCCGCGCGGACCATACATGCCGACGGCATGCACTTCGTCGAGATAGGTCATCGCGCCATATTTGTCGGCGAGATCGCAGATCTCCTTGATCGGCGCGATATCGCCATCCATCGAATAGACGGATTCGAAGGCGATCAGCTTCGGCGCCTTCGGATCGGCGGCTGCAAGCTTGGCTTCGAGATCGGCGACGTCGTTGTGCTTCCAGATCACCTTGCCGCATTTCGCATGGCGGATGCCTTCGATCATCGAGGCATGGTTCAGGGCGTCGGAGAAGATGATCAGCCCGGGGATCCTGGCGCCGAGCGTGCCGAGCGACGCCCAGTTGGAGACATAGCCGGAGGTGAAGATCAGCGCTGCTTCCTTGCCGTGCAGGTCGGCCAGCTCGCGCTCGAGCAGCACGTGGTAGTGGTTGGTGCCAGAGATATTCCGGGTGCCTCCCGCACCCGCGCCACAGTGGTCGATGGCGTTCTTCATCGCCTCGATCACCTTCGGGTTCTGGCCCATGCCGAGATAGTCGTTGGAACACCAGACGGTGACGTCCTTCTGACCGTCCGCCGTGTGGCGCGTGGCGCGTGGAAAGCTGCCGCGATGACGCTCGAGATCGGCGAAAACCCGATAGCGACCTTCCTTGTGAAGCCCGTCCAGCTCGCTCCTAAAAAATCCTTCGAAATCCATGCATGTGCTCCAGTATCGCGCGACGGTTTTGCTGAGCGGACGATCGCGCGTCAACCCTTACTTCACGCTTTAGCATCAACTGCGGCAAATGGCCCATATTTTTGAATGATTCCAGATAAAAAATTGCGCGAACCTCGCTGATCCGGAGCGCGTTCTTGCACAATTGATGGAGCCGGCAAGCCGGCTCCGCTCGATATGTTAGCCCGCTGCGGCAACGGCGCGCTTCGCCATCACCTTCACCAGATTGGCGCGATATTCCGCGCTGGCATGCAGGTCCGACATCAACGCGGCCGGATCGACATTGACGCTCGTGACCGCATCCGGCGACCAGTTGGCGCCCAGCGCCTGCTCCATCGCAGATTGGCGAAAAACACCGCTGGAGCCTGCACCGGTGACGGCGACGCGCACGCCGCCCGATCCCTTCGCAACGAAGACGCCGGTCATGGCATAGCGAGAAGCCGGATTCGGAAACTTGGCGTAGCCGGCCCTCTCCGGCGCCTCGAAGCTGATCGCTGCGATCAGTTCACCCTCCTCAAGCGCCGTTTCGAAAAGACCGGTGAAGAAATCGTCGGCTGCGATCTCGCGTTTATTCGTGACGATACGGGCATTCAGTGCCAGCATCGCAGCCGGATAATCGGCAGCAGGATCGTTATTGGCGATTGAACCGCCGATGGTACCCATATGCCGCACATGCGGATCGCCGATCCGTCCGGCGAGTTCGCACAAGGCGGGGCAGATTGCGCCGATTGCGGCAGAAGACGCCACTTCCGCATGTGTCAATGCCGCGCCGATCCGCACCTTGCGGCCTTCGACCTGGATACCTTTCATCGACTCAATGTGGCGTAGATCCACCAGGTCGCTTGGCGCGGCAAGCCGTTGCTTCATCGTTGCGATCAAAGTCATGCCCCCGGAGACATATTTGCCCTCCGATGCGCCCGTGATCATGCTCACGGCCTCATCGACTGTCGAGGCGCGGTGATAATTCGTCTGATACATGGCCGTTCCTCCTCAGTGGGTTGCTTGCGCAGCCGTCCACACCTTCTGCGGCGTGGCGGGCATCGTCAGCATGTTGTTGCCGATCGCATCCGTGATCGCGTTTATCAGCGCCGGCGGCGAGCCGATCGCGCCCGCCTCGCCGCAGCCCTTGACGCCCAGCGGGTTGCTCGGACACGGGGTGTTTTGATGCGACAGATCGAAGGATGGCAGGTCGTCGGCTCGCGGCATGGCGTAATCCATATAGCTCGCGGTCAAAAGCTGGCCGTTCTCGTCGTAGTGAACGCCTTCAAGCAGCGCCTGGCCGATGCCTTGGGCAAGGCCACCGTGGACCTGGCCTTCGACAATCATCGGGTTGATGATATTGCCGAAGTCGTCGGCAGCGACGAACTGCACGATCTTCGTCGTGCCCGTTTCGGGATCGACTTCGACCTCGCAGATGTAGCAGCCTGCCGGGAACGTGAAGTTCGACGGATCATAGAAGGCCGTCTCCTTCAGCCCCGGCTCCATCCCGGCAGGCAGATTGTGGGCGGTGTAGGCGGCAAGCGCTACCTGGAACCACGGCAGCGTCTTGTCCGTGCCCGCCACCTTCAGCTCGCCGTTTTCGATCACAATATCGCTCTCATCCGCCTCCATGAGGTGCGCGGCAATCTTTTTCGCCTTGGCCTCGACCTTGTCGAGCGCCTTGGCGACGGCCGACATGCCAACGGCACCAGAGCGCGAACCATAGGTACCCATGCCCATCTGCACCTTGTCGGTATCGCCGTGAACGATGGAAATGCTATCGATCGGCACGCCGAGCCGGCCCGCAACGAGCTGTGCGAACGTCGTTTCATGTCCCTGCCCGTGGCTGTGCGACCCGGTCAGGACCTCCACGGTACCGACGGCATTGACCCGCACCTCGGCGGACTCCCAAAGGCCAACACCGGCGCCGAGGGAGCCGACCGCCTGCGACGGAGCAAGCCCGCATGCCTCTATATAGCAACTCATGCCGATGCCGCGCTTCATGCCACGCCGGCTAGCCTCCTCCTTGCGCGCGGCAAAGCCGTTCCAATCGGCCGCCTGCATCGCCGCATTGAGCGAAGCTTCATAATCGCCTGCGTCGTAGTTCAAAATGACCGGCGTCTGGTGGGGGAACGAGCGGATGAAATTCTTCCGCCTGAGTTCAGCAGGCGAGATGCCGAGCTCGCGCGCCGCCGTTTCCATGGTCCTCTCGAGGAGATAGGTCGCCTCCGGCCGCCCCGCGCCGCGATAGGCGTCGACAGGCGCGGTGTTGGTATAGACCGTACGCACATTGGCGTGGATTGCCGGTATATCGTACTGGCCGGAAAGCAGCGTCGCGTAGAGGTAGGTCGGCACGCAGGACGAAAACAGCGACATGTAGGCGCCGAGATTGGCGATCGTGTCGACCTTCAGTGCCGTGATGCGATTGTCTGCATCGAAGGCCATCCTGACCTTGGAGACATGATCGCGGCCGTGCGCATCCGTGAGAAAGGCCTCCGTGCGGTCTGCAGTCCATTTCACCGGCACGCCGGTCTTCTTGGATGCCCAGAGACAGACGATCTCCTCCGGATAGATGTAGATCTTGGAGCCGAAGCCGCCGCCGACATCCGGCGCGATGACCCGCAGCTTGTTTTCCGGGGCCACGTTGTAGAAAGCGCTCATGACCAGCCGCGCCAGATGCGGATTCTGGCTGGTGGTGTAGCAGGTATAATGGTCGTCGCCCGCATCGTAGATGCCGAGCGCGGCGCGCGGCTCCATCGCATTGGGGGAGAGACGGTTATTGACGATATCGACCTCGATCACATGTGCTGCTTGCGCAATTGCCTGGTCGGCAGCGGCAGCGTCGCCGATCTCCCAGTCGAAAATCAGATTATTGGCCGCTTCCGGATGGATTTGCGGCGCACCGGGTTCCAGAGCATCGACCGCCTTGATCACAGCCGGCAGTTCCTCGTAGTCGACAACGACCGCTTCTGCCGCGTCGCGCGCTTCGTCGAGCGAGTCCGCTATGACGATCGCAACAGCATCGCCCACATAGCGCACCGTCTCCACCGCCAACGGGCGCCACGCGCCCATTTTCATCGCCGAACCGTCCTTCGAATGGATCATCCAGCCGCAGATGAGGTTGCCGATGCCGTCAGCGAGCAATTGCTTGCCGTCCAGCGCGTCGATGACGCCAGGCATGGCTTTCGCAGCGGAAATATCGATGCTCTTGATTTTGGCATGCGCATGCGGACTGCGAACGAAATAGCCGTATTTCATGCCGGGCACGACCATATCGTCCGTATAGCGGCCCTTGCCGGTTAAGAACCGCTTGTCTTCCTTGCGTGCGACGCGTGCACCAACTCCTTCGACACCCATGATGTCCTCCCAATGGGGTTTTGGCCTGGCCCTCCGCCAAAGAGCATCGTGTGCGGCAGTCAGCCAGACAATTCCGGAAAGATGTTACTCGGCAGCCTGCTTGGCGCCGCCATGCATCTCCGCATTGGCGGAAAGCACGGCCTTGACGATGTTGTGATAACCGGTGCAGCGACAGATGTTGCCTTCGAGCTCCTGGCGAACCGTCTGTTCATCCAGTTGCCCGCCGTGACGATTGATCATGTCGACCGCGGTCATCACCATGCCGGGCGTGCAGAATCCGCACTGGAGCCCGTGATGCTCCTTGAAGGCGGCCTGAACCGGATGAAGTTCGCCATTTGCGGCCAGGCCT
>NZ_JBWCCY010000003.1:0-443783 GCF_056279705.1 Rhizobium sp. USDA 4016 | reverse complement strand
ACTTCGAGGAAGTCACCGTGCTCGGCGAGTTGTTCGATCGGATAGCCGCGGTGCAGGAGGACCCCTTTGTCACCGTCGATATAAGTGATCTTGGATTCGCACGACGCCGTCGACGTGAAGCCCGGGTCGTAGGTGAACATCTGCGTCTGCTTGTAGAGTGAACCAATGTCGACGACCTGCGGTCCAATCGTCCCCGTTCGAAGCTGCAGTTCGGCGCTTTGACCGTCGACCGCGACAAAGGCGTTTTTTGCAAGCATGTTTCTTCCCCTAAAAATCCGGAAAACAAAGCGAACCTTCGCAAGATGCTGATCGGTTCTACAGGCAGGCGGTCGAGAAATAACCTTCCGCCCGCCGGTTGTCTCGCCGTCGTCCAACGAGACATTGCGGTCGCGCTCTACGATATGCGCCCTAGCCGATGGTACAGGTTCGAATACTTCACGGCTTCCGGCTTGTCCTTCACCTCTTGCAGATAGTAAGCGATGGCGACCCGAATGAGCTCAAAATCCTGTTGCGAAAAGACGGCACGTGACCGCTCAGGCTGGACGATTTTTTCTTCTTCGATTTGTTCCGACATCATCTTTCCTCCGTGAGGCAAGGAGCGTTTGTTGCCGCCCCTTGCCCGGTCGCCCGCAAATCAGGCGGCGAACTGGTTCATGGTATTGTGAGTGCCACCGGCCTTGAGAGCGGCTTCGCCCGCGAAATATTCCTTGTGATCGTCGCCCATGTCGGAGCCTGCCATGTTCTGGTGCTTCACGCAGGCGATGCCCTGGCGGATTTCCTTGCGCTGGACGTTGGCGACGTAACCGAGCATGCCCTGCTCGCCGAAATACTCCTTGGCGAGATTGTCGGTCGAAAGCGCCGCCGTGTGATAGGTCGGCAACGTGATCAGGTGATGGAAGATGCCGGCGCGCTTGGAAGCATCCTGCTGGAACGTCCTGATCTTTTCATCGGCTTCGCGGGCCAGGTCGGTATCGTCATATTGCTCGCTCATCAGCTTCGCGCGGTCGAACCCGGAGACGTCCATGCCTTCCTTTTCCCAGGCATCGAAGACCTGCTGCCGGAAGTTCAGCGTCCAGTTGAACGAGGGCGAGTTGTTGTAGACCAGCTTTGCGTTCGGAATGACCTCGCGGACGCGGTCCATCATGCTCGCGATCTGCTCGACATGAGGCTTTTCGGTCTCGATCCAAAGCAGGTCGGCGCCATTGTTCAGCGCATTGATGCAGTCGAGGACGCAACGGTCGGCCCCGGTGCCTTCACGGAACTGGAAGAGATTGGACCGCAGCCGCTTCGGCCGCAGGACCTTGGAGCCGCGCGTGATCAGGACATCGCCGTTCGAGGGCTGTTGACCGGTGATCTCTTCGCAATCCAGGAAGGCATTGTACTGGTCGCCGATATCGCCTTCGCTGGCGCTGAAGGCGATCTGTTTCGTGAGGCCTGCACCAAGAGAATCCGTTCGGGCAACGATGATGCCGTCGTCGATGCCGAGCTCGAGAAAGGCATAGCGGCATGCGCGGATCTTGGCGACGAATTCCTCGTGCGGGATGGTCACCTTTCCGTCCTGATGGCCGCACTGCTTTTCATCGGAAACCTGGTTTTCGATCTGCAGGGCGCAGGCGCCGGCTTCGATCATCCTTTTCGCCAGCAGGTAGGTTGCTTCGGCATTTCCGAATCCTGCGTCGATATCGGCAATGATCGGGATGACATGCGTCTGGTAATTGTCGACGGCCTGAAGCAGCTGCTGTTCGTGCGCTTGATCGCCGTCCGCCCGAGCCTTGTCGATTTCCCTGAACAACATGCCGAGTTCGCGGGCGTCTGCCTGGCGCAGGAACCTGTAGAGTTCCTCCACAAGCGCCGGCACACTGGTCTTTTCGTGCATGGACTGGTCGGGCAGGGGACCGAATCCGGACCGGAGCGCTGCAACCATCCATCCAGAGAGATAGAGGTATCGCCGCTCGGTCGACCCGAAATGCTTCTTCAGCGAGATTACTTTCTGCTGAGCGATGAAGCCATGCCAGCAACCGAGGGACTGCGTGTATTTGCTCGGGTCCTTGTCATAGCCGGCCATGTCGCGACGCATGATCGCGGCCGTGTAGCGCGCGACATCGAGGCCCGTCTTGAATCGGTTCTGTAGACACATGCGAGCGACAGCTTCACCCGTCAGTCCGTTCCATTCGGCTTTGCCCGCGATCAGCCGGTTGGCGTCTTCGAGATAGGCTACATACGACATCGATTTCTCCAGCACTGTTTGAAGTGTGCAATGCAATAACTTCCCTGGACGAAAAGCTGAAGCCATAGCGGAGTCATATTGTCAAACTTTACAAGCTCCTGCTGTAATGTTGTAATGCTCATCATGGAAAAGCATGGCGTTTACTTGGGCCCCCGTCTTCGGCGGCTGCGAAAAGATCTTGGCCTGACTCAGGCAATGATGGCGTCGGACCTCGAGGTGTCGCCGTCATACGTAGCGCTGATGGAGGGCAATCAGCGCCCCTTGACAGCCGAGCTGCTGCTGCGCCTTGCGAGAACCTATAAGATCGATATGTCGGTGCTGGCGGACGACAGCACGCCCGAACTTCTCGATCGGCTGCAATCGACCATCAAGGATCCGATCTTTGCAGACATTGATATCTCGCCGCTCGAAGCAGCCGATGTTTTGAGCAGCTTTCCGGGCTTTGCCCAAGCCATGCTCCGGCTATACACGGCGTACAAGGAGGAGCAGTTCGCCCTTGCCGATCAGCGGCAGGTAGCCCTCGACCGAGGGAGTGACGAGGGGTCAGATCCTGTTGCGGACGTGCGGCGGTTCCTGGCCGCCAGGCGAAACTGTTTTCCCGGCCTCGATGCGGCGGCTGAGAAACTGGCAGGTGCGGTGAATGATGCCGGCGGCTGCCTTTCATCTTATTTTATGCAGCGTCATGCCCTTCGTGTCAGACGGATCCCGACGGAGATCATGTCAGGCTCGGTGCGCCGGCTCGATCGTCATCGACGCGAGGTTCTGCTCGACGACTGTCTGGACACAGCAAGCCAGAATTTCCAGCTCGCACAGCAACTCGCCTACGTCGAGTTCGACGACGAGATTGGCAAAGTCGTTCAGGAAGGTAGTTTCTCGACAGAGAGCGCGCGGCGGCTGGCCCACCGGGCGCTTGCAGGTTACTTCGCCGCTGCTGTCGTTATGCCTTACAAGCCGTTCGCCAAAGCGGTTGAGGCGCGTCGCTACGACGTTGAGGCGATCGCACGACAATTTGGAACCAGTTTCGAACAGACCGCCCATCGGCTGACAACGCTACAAAAGCCCGGGCAGGAGCGAATCCCGTTCTTCTTCATTCGGGTGGATGCTGCGGGAAATGTGTCGAAGCGTCTCGACAGCGCCAACTTTCCTTTTGCCCGGCACGGGGGCGGATGCCCGGTTTGGACGTTGCATCAGGTATTTTCCACGCAGAGAACGGTCGTAACGCAGTGGCTCGAGTTGCCGGACGGCCAGCAGTTTTTCTCGATCGCACGAACCGTAAGCTCCGGAGGCGGGACCTACGGACTTCCGAGGGTCGATCGGGCCGTGGCATTGGTTTGTGAGGCCAGGCATGCCGAACGACTTGTCTATTATCGACAACCCGTCATGCCAACGCCAATTGGGATCACCTGTCGCCTCTGCCATCGCGACAATTGCAGACACCGGTCGGAACCGCCGATCGGCCGACAGATTCTGCCCGACCACTATCGTCGCACTGACGCTCCATTCGGATTTTCCGACTGACTATGGTAAGGCGATGAATTCGAGACTTGGCATTTGAGAAGCTGCAGTTTTGCGACCGTTGCACAAAGTGGACGTGCAACCCGATTGCGTCTGGCGCCGGGCCTTCCAACATCGCGATCCCCGTTCACGCGGGGGATTTGAGTAGATCGCTGAATATCGATCTGCCAATAAAGAGATGTCTTTGCGACCACCGGGCTGCACTATTTGATACAATCGTTGCAAACTCCAAGTCCAATCCGTGTGTTGCAAATCGTACGGGCGTGGTCGCCGACTGCCTCACTCAAGGAGTTATCATCGGTGCCACGAACCGCTCTTTGGATGGCGGACTCAACAATACGCTTTGCCTGTCGCCCGCTCTCATCGCCACGTCCGACGACATCGATCGCATCACCGATGCCATCGATAGGTCGTTAGCCAAGGTGTCCGCTTAACAAGAATGGATGGCCGGCAGCGCAGGTCAAATGCTGCCGGTTTCAAAGAGTGCGGTTTCGGCATTGAAGCTGGGTGAGTGAGTGAAGCTAAGGCTCTCTCCTACAAGGCTTCCGTGCTGCTCGATCCAAAGCAAGGTGTTGCACAGCCGTTTAGACCGCATTTGTTGCTTTTGAGGAGGCATCGGTCTGCAACACGTACGGCCTGTGTTGCAGATCGAGAGAGGGGCACCGTTGCTTTTATTGCAAAGGATTCAGCGAAAGATTCATTGCCACGATATCATCGTGGGTGGGGTTCGGCCCGAGCGTTGCAAATTTGCTCATGAGCTGGTCACGCGTCTTGGACGGTTCACCTTTTACCGCCGCATCGAGCGCCTTACGCATGGTGGGCGCGTCGTAGTCGCAGCAGTATCCTGGCGTCGAGGGCTGCTGCCGCCAAGACTCTGAAAGCGGTCCGCCATCAACCGGATCGAATCCGACTTCGCTCACAATCTCCATAACAAGCTGCTTCGCTGCGTCGTCATCCCCGGCGACCGCAACGGCCAAGCGATCCGGCGTCCCTTCTGGTTGACCGAGTTCCGCCAGCGAATGCGAAAGGATATTGTTGAACGCCTTGATGACAGGTCGGCCGAGCTGCTCGGAGACCCAAACGCTTTCGACTTCGCCTGCATCAAGCTCGGCAAGCTGCGGATCGCGCAGCTCTGCATCTCTTATATTGATGATCGGCATGGTGACTCGCGTTCTTCAATGAACGCAACCATGCCATCGGTTCGCGCCGACGCAACACTGCAAACCGCAGGATGCCCGGTTTTCCACAGTCGTGGAAAATGCGGTTTGGGCGCAAAAAGCAACAGCCACGAAACCGCTCTGACGTTCCATAATAAAGCTTATGCATTTTTTCATTGTAGCAGCAATTTAGTAATGAGACATATGGGCAAATTAGAGGTGCGACAGCGCCTCTGCCCTCCGATCCACACGAACTTCAGGAAAGGAAGGTTTGGCGTTTTCATCCATCCGATTTTGGAGCTGCCATGCCTTGTCTTGTTACGATGTCCCAGAAAGAGCTTCACCGCCTGGAGGCGGTTCAAAAAGTCAAAGACGATCGGTTGAGTGTCAGCAACGCTGCCAGGCTTCTGTCGATCAGCCGCAGCCATATGCACCGCCTGCTGCAGGCTTATGATCGTGACGGTGAGGATGGGCTTGTGTCGAGGAAGCGCGGCCGTCCGAGCAACCGGCGTTATCCGGAAGCCTTTCGCAATACGGTTCTGGATATCGTGCGTGAACACTATCATGACTTCGGCCCGACGCTTGCCTGCGAGAAGCTGGCCGAGCGTCACGGGATCGGGATCAGCAAGGAGACCTTGCGGCAATGGATGACGCAGGCCGGTCTGTGGACCTCGCGTCAGGAGCGCAGGAAGCGTTTGCATCAGCCCCGCAATCGCCGCGAATGCTTCGGCGAACTGGTGCAGATCGACGGCTCGCATCATTGGTGGTTCGAGGATCGCGGTCCCAAATGCGCGCTTTTGGTTTTCATCGATGATGCGACCGGCAAGCTCCTTCACTTACGCTTTGCCCGGTCGGAGAACACGTTCGACTATTTCCATGCCGCCAAGACCTATCTGCAGGATTGGGGCAAGCCGCTGGCCTTTTACAGTGACAAGCATGGCATCTTCCGCACGACCCACCCCTCCAACCTGGATCGAACGAGTGGCCTGACGCAGTTCGGCCGTGCGCTGCACGAGCTCAACATCGACATCATCTGCGCCAACACTCCGCAGGCCAAGGGCCGGGTTGAGCGCGCCAACCAGACCCTGCAGGACCGGCTGGTCAAGGAACTGCGTCTGCATGATATCAGCACGATCGAGGCAGCCAACGCCTATGCAGCGCAGTTCATGGGTGATTTCAATGCGCGCTTTGGCAAGGAGCCGCGCAATGCCAAGAATATGCACCGCCCGCTTGCCGCGCACGAGAATCTCGACGGCGCCCTGTGCAGGAAGGAAATGCGCAAGCTGTCGCAGACACTGACGCTGCGCTACGACAAGGTGCTGTTCATCCTCGAGCCGACGGCGGCGGCCAAGCGGCTGGCCGGTCAGAAGGTTATCGTCTGCGACTACCCGGATGGCCGTCTCGAGGTCATGCACGACGGGATCACCCTGCCCTACCGGACCTTCGACAAACTGCGCTCGGTGCAGCGGTCGGAAGTTGTCGAGAACAAGCGCCTTGACGAGGTGCTTGCCTTTGTTGCCGACAGGCAGGCTGAGCGCGAGCTGGGGCGCAGCCAGCATGGACCGCGCCGCACGGGCCAGACCAGCCACATGTTCGCCATTCCCGACGGCAGCCAGAGCAATGGCTATCAGAAGCGCGGGCGCAAACCACGGACGGATTATATGAACGATCCCGCTGTCATTGCCCGTCGCGAGCAAGCACTGGCGCGCATGAAGGCGGCGGAATGACTGATGCGATCAAGGTGTCAAAGCTCACGTATTGCGCGCAACGATCCTATCCGCCACCGCCCGGGCTGCGCAACCCGTACCCGCTGCGCCCGGTCGGCGGCTGGCGTTGCTGCTTTACGAGAAGAATATCCTTCGACCCTCCAAGTAATCATAATTGGCCATTGTTGCATTTCTATATTGCTGACGATGTCTCATCTATAAAATGCTTTGACATTCATTGTAAGGGGGGTGGGTTCAAGGATGAAGTGCGACTTGCGATAGATACCAATGGGTTATCACGCGCAAGGAACGCTCATGAGACGCACCTACTCCCAGATCGATATGGATGAACGTCGTAAGATCGCTCGCTGGCGAGCGGCCGGCCTGAGCGCCACGGTCATTGCCGAGAAGCTTGGACGGCATCGTTCGACGATTTTCCGCGAGCTCAAGCGGAATGCGTTTGAGGATTCGCAGATGCCGGATCTGAGCGGCTACTATTGCGTGACCGCCAACGAGATGGCACGTGAACGCAGAGCCAAGCTGCGCAACAACGACCGGCAATCGAAGCCGATCATGGACGGGCTGATTGAGGTGCTCAGCCCCTACCCCACGCCGCTCGACGCTCCATCACCTTCGACCGAGGCACTGAGTTCAGCGAATGGCCCTATCTTCAGGCCGGCATCGGAACGCAGACATGGTTCTGCGACCCGCAGTCGCCCTGGCAGAAAGGCACGGTCGAGAACACCAATGGCCGGGTCAGGAAATGGCTTTCGAGAGAGGTGGATCCACTGTCGATCACCGACCGCGACCTGAAGGACATTTGCGACCAGCTCAACGCAACGCCGCGCAAATGCCTCGGCTATCGAACGCCCGCCGAAGTCTTCCGCCAGAAACTCCTCGCGCAAATCCGGCGCACCGGTTAGCTTCTCAAAGCCCGCAGGTCGCGGTTCACCATGAACTCACATAGCCGGGGTACATTCTATTTCCAAGTGCGACATGCCAATGATTTCAATGGCTTCACTTTGGAGATTTTGGCATGTCGCATTGCTATTTGCAGCTCACCCTGTCCGATCGTCGACGTCTTTATCAGATGAAGGAACGCAAACTCCCGGTTGGTGAGATCGCTCGCCAGCTTGGGCGCCACCGCTCGACGATCTACCGCGAACTGAAGCGCAACACGTTCCACGACCGCGAGTTTCCCGAGTACAGGGTTACTTCTTCGGGACCATTGCCGACGACATCAGCAAGGAGCGGCGTCGACGGCTGCGCAAGCTCACACGCCATCCAGCGCTGCGCCAGCTTGTCATCGATCGGTTGAAGGCGCATTGGTCGCCGGAACAGATCGCCGGCCGTCTGTCTGCCGACGGTGTCAGCGTCATCAGCGTTTGCCCCGAGACCATCTATCGCTTCATCTATTGCAAGCAAGACTATCCGCTCGGCCTCTACGAACACCTGCCCGAACGGCGACGCAGACGCCGGCCGCGCGGATCCCGCAAGCCCCGTGACGGCTTGATCCCGTTTGAACACCGGATCTCCCAACGATCTGATTTTATTGATGATCGGTCGCAGCTCGGGCATTGGGAAGGCGATCTGCTGATCTTCGATCGCAAACTCGGCCATTACAATGTGACGTCGCTTGTCGAACGCGTGAGCCGCTACACCGTGATGATCAAGAACCGCAGTCGGCACTCGCGTCCGATCATGGACAAGATCATTGCTGCCTTCTCGCCCTTGCCGTCCTCTGCACGTCGCAGCTTTACGTTTGATCGCGGCACCGAGTTTGCCGGCTTTCGGGCTTTGGAAGACGGGCTCGGCGCCAAGAGTTGGTTCTGCGACCCCAACTCGCCGTGGCAAAAGGCACCGTCGAGAACACCAACAAGCGAATCCGACGCTTCATGCCTGGCGATACGGACCTGTCACTCGTCAGCCAGCAGCAGCTCGTTCACCTCGCCCATCAGTTGAATTCGCAGCCGCGCAAGTGCCTCGGCTTCAAAACACCGGCCGAAGTCTTCGTCGCCCATTTGCGCGAAAGCGGCTGAGCCCCTACCCTGACAACGGCAATGATGCACTTGGCGTAGATTCTCCAAAAAATCCAAATTGGTAACTCTCGAGTGTGGTATCTTCATAGTTGACGTTGAGACGGGGTTTACACTATTAGCGAAGGCATCGACTTTGCCACGGCCGCTAACGAAAAAGCAGCATTCGCAGCTGAGCGTCCATTGAATGACGGGTCACGCCGTTAGCCGCAAGAAAGTCCTATCCGCCATTCCTGGGAAACGGTCTAACCCAACGCCGGTTGTCGGCTTTGTGAGGTTGGAACACGGTGTTGCCTCCGTGTCTTTTTTGCTTGCACTCTCATTTAAGCCATCGAACAAAAGGCCAAAGATGACTTCTAATGGCTTTTCTGCCGGTTGGCACGATTTTTGCTGATTCCTCGTTGCGAGCAGGAAGGAACTGTCCGCCGATAGTGATGTTTATTCACTCTTCAACAGTGGCTTGAAACCATTGTCGGTACGGAGATTTTCATGCGGGCGATGCCAGAAACTTTGGTCTCACTTCGAAAAAACTGCAGTCGCTCATTTGCAGTTAAGCCCCAGGACCACAGCTGGCCGACGACTCCCGGACGATGTGGCTACAGAAACGAACGGAGGCTCACGAATGGATAAGAAAATCTCTTGCGCGGCACCCCCCATCCAGGGCGAGGATTGCGTGCTTTTGACGAATTCATCGCGCAATGCAATTAATCGGCTGGTTCGCTGCCTGTTCGCTGAGCGTCTGCTCGACCCGGATGAATTGCAGTGGGCGAAGGATAACCGCAGGGCTTGGTTCCCCCTGAGGACTTCGCAGCGCGTGCTGCGGTTCACTGACCTGCGCCGCAGGCCTGCCGGAACATTACAAAACCGCGGGCGGGTCGAAGTGCTTGACGGTAAGGGTGGTCGGCAAAGGATCAACGATCCCGCCGCTCTGATAAGCGAGGTGGCTGCGTCTCTTGCGATTGCGCCAGCCCCCGACGGACTCGCGCATCTGCTTCGCGACGTCGACAACAGCGTGCGCAACGACATCCTCGCGCGGCGCTATCGTGAGCAGTGGAGCTCTGCACTTAACGGCCAAATCGCTCAAGCCGGTGCGCCCGGATTCCTTGCCTATCTTGAAACGAACCTGCCGTCGCACCGCGCGGCAATGATTCTCGACCAATGGGGCGCGCTGGAAGGCCATCCATTCTATCCAACATGGAAAGCCAAACCCGGCTTGCCGCCCGAAGACGTTGTTGGACTATCGCCCGAGTTCGGCGCTCGGGTGCGCCTGCGCATCGCTGCGCTCTGCAGCGATTGGGCCTATGTGGAAAAGATGCCGCATGTGGGCGGCTACTCGGAATGGTTCGCCCGGAACTTTCCCGATCTCTGGCGCGACTGGGCGAATGGCATGACGGCGCGCGGCAAGTTGACCGCGGACTGGTTGCCTCTGCCTATTCATGCCTGGCACCTAGAAAATTTCGTATGCCGCGAATTCGCGCCCGAGATCGAGGCCGGTGTTCTCGATCTGGACGGCCCGGAGATATTGACGCTACCCTCCATGTCGTTCCGCACGGTGCTGCCGGAGTCGGAGGAGCCGAGACCCTTTGTCAAACTGCCGGTCGCCATCTGGATGACGAGCGCACAGCGCACCCTTGATGCAAAGTCGGTCCGCATGGGGCCGCGCCTCAGCACGCTGGTCTCCGACATCCTGTCCAAAGAGGATGATCTTCGAGACGAATTGGAAATCTTCACCGAAGAGTTGGGCGCTATCTTGCATCACCCCGAAACGGCCGACGAGCATACTGGTCAATTCTTGTCGGTCATCTATCGCAACGTCGATGCCCTGGCACGCCGCGATGGCCTGCTACCGGTCACCGTCGCAGCGCTACTGACGGCAAGTCCGCTGGACGGCCGGCCGCTGATCTGCGAGCTCATCGCCAGACAGGGCGCCGAGAGCCAGGGAACCGTCGAAGCCTTCTTCCGTGTCTATGCCCGCACGGTCGTGCGCCCGGCACTCACCATATACTTACTCTATGGGATTGCTTTCGAGGCGCATCAGCAGAACAGCATCATCCTGTTCGACAGTCACGGGCAGCCGCGGAAGCTGCTGATCCGCGACCTCAGCGATGTCCGCAGTTTTCCCCCGCTCTTTAAAGAGCGCGGCTACGATTTGCAGGGGCTCAGCCTCAAGGGCATTTTGCCGACGATTTTCGATGACGACATCAGCCCCGTGCGCTCTTTCGTCATCACCTCGTGCTTCGTCTGCCATCTCCACGAGATCGCTCTCCGTCTAACCGATCAATATTCCGTCGCGGGCGACAGCCTGTGGCGCATCCTGCGGGAAGAGACCGAAAAAGTTTTCGAGGCGTTGCGCCCGCGCATGCTGTCGGACGCCTTCTGGGCTGAAGAGCGACGGGCCTTTCTCGAACAGCCTTGGCCGAGCCACTCAGTCTTGCGTTTGCACCTGAAATGCTATCGCGAATTCCGGGTGGAACACCAATTGCCCAATCCGTTGGCGGACGTGCGGTGACCAGTGCAGTCGTGCACCGGTAAGCAGCTTAGGATCCGCGCTCGGCGCTCCTTCAGAAGCCAAAGCGCGGAATCACACGCTGGCACAGATTCACGGTATGCCAAGGCCGGTTATTAGGGTTCATGGACTACTGGCTAACCGCAGCGAAGCGCTGTGTAAAAAGCGGCAGCATAGCGTGCTTCAGATTATTGAGGTTTCACGATGCAGGAATAAATTTGAGTATTGATCGACCGAATTTGATGATGTCCATGACCTTCGAATTCGCGATCAACTTTTCGGAGAGCAATTTCTCTACCTGAGCGTAGGGACGCCAACGTTCTTCACGGTTTGCGGCCGGTATCGACGCGGCCGTGAGGCAATAAGTAAGACTGAAGTTGCTGGCGCGCCTGCTCCAGCGCTTCGCTGGCAGCCTCGCGAGTCAGCACCATGTCGCGGATCCCCTCAACGTTGATGGTCCATTAAAACCTGGTCTTTTGGGCCGATCACCTTCGACGCATGACGCTCGAGCGTAGGGGTGGCGGAGCTTTCCATCGAAAGGTCCACGCACCCAAGCTCATCGGGTTTTAGCGCGGCGCTGGGGCGGCAGATCGGTGCATGCACCCAACGCCACCTCGGCCGTGAAGCCGATTGTTTCGCCTAATGTGGGATGCGGATGGATCGTCCTCGCGATGTCGACCGCGTCTGCGCCCAATTCTATGGCCAAACATAGCTCCCCAATCAAGTCGCCAGCGCTCGGACCGATAATGGCGCCCCCGATGATCCTTCGCGTTTCTTCCGAGAAGATCAGCTTCGTCATGCCGTATTCAGCACCGTTGGCGATAGCCCTGCCCGATGCGACCCATGGGAACTGGGCGACCGTCACCCTCAGCCCGTCCCTTTCCGCCCGCTCTTCCGTCATGCCGACCCAAGCGATCTCTGGACTCGTATAGCAAACAGACGGCACGATGTCGGTGTCGAAAACTGCCTTGTGGCCGGCCGCCACTTCAGCGGCGACATGCCCCTGATGCACCGCCTTGTGCGCAAGCATCGGCTGCCCAACGATGTCGCCGATGGCGAAGATATGGCTGACGCACGTGCGCATTTCCTGGTTAACCGCAATGAAGTCGTTCTGCGCCGCAAGTCCGGCAGCAGAAAGATTTAGCTGGTCACCATTCGGCCTGCGTCCGGGCGCCTGGAGGACCAGATCATAGCTGAACTTCTCGTTGGTCTTGCCGGTGAAGCCCACCTCGATGCCGTTCTTTCCGCCAACTGCGACATCGACCGTCGTTTCGGTCATGATTCGGTCGAAGCGGTGGCCGTTCTGTTTCAGCCAGATCGCAACGAGATCCCGGTCCACGCCGGGAAGCAGACCATCCAGACGTTCGACGACATCGACGCGGGTGCCTAGGGCACCGTAGACCGTCGCCATTTCCAAGCCGATGATGCCGCCACCCACCACCAGCATCCGCTTCGGTATGGCCTCCAGCTGGAGCGCCCCCGTCGACGTCACCACCCTGGGATCGTCCGGCAGCATCGGCAATTTCACCGCCGACGAACCGGCTGCGATGATGCAGTTGCGGAATGTGATCTGCGTCGTCTTTTCGTTGCCGGCAACGCGCAGCGTGTTGGGGCCGGCAAAGGTGGCGGTGCCGACCACAACATCTACCTTGCGCGCGCGCGCCATGCCTGCAAGGCCATCCGTCAGCCGCTTGACCACGGAGGACTTGTAGTCGCGCACCTTCGCGATATCAATCTTGGCCTCACCGAAGGCAATGCCATGATCGGCAAGCGTTTCGGCCTCCTCCTTCACCGCCGCCAGATGCAGCAGAGCCTTCGACGGAATGCAGCCGACGTTGAGGCAAACGCCGCCCAGCGTTTCGTAGCGCTCAACGATCATGGTCTTCAAGCCGAGGTCGGCGGCACGGAACGCTGCGGAATAGCCGCCAGGTCCTCCGCCGATCACAACGACATCCACGGCATCTGCGGGCGGCTCGGCCGACAGTCGCGCCGCAGACCTTGTCGCCGGGGTCGAAGAGGCGGTCGTCTCCTTGTTGTCCGACACTTCGGCCTCTGCCAGCAGTGTACCCTCGCTCACCTTGTCGCCGACGGCCACAAGCACCTCAACGATCGTACCGGCGATCGGCGAAGGCACATCCATCGTCGCCTTGTCGCTCTCGACAGTGATCATCGATTGCTCAGGCTGAACGGAGAGGCCCTTGCTCAGGAACAGCTCGACAACGGGCACTTCCTTGAGGTCACCCAGCGGGGGGACGCGGATTTCAACAATTGTCATGTCCGCACCTCACAGGATTGCGCGACGGAAGTCGCCGAGGATCGAGGAGATGTGGCCGAGGAAGCGTGCCGCGGCGACGCCGTCCACCACTCGGTGATCCCAGGACAGGCTGATCGGCATGATGAGGCGCGGCTCGAATTCCTTGCCGTCCCAGACCGCCTGCATGGCCGAGCGCGCAGCACCCAGAATGGCCACCTCGGGGGCGTTGATGATGGGCGTGAAACCCGTACCGCCGATGCCACCAAGTGAGGAAACCGAAAAACAGCCGCCCTGCATATCTGCCGGAGACAGCGCACCGTCCCGCGCCTTCTCCGCCAGCACGGACATTTCCTGGCCGATGTCGACAAGCCCCTTCCTGTCGCAATCCCTGATCACCGGCACCATCAGCCCCTTTGGCGTGTCGACGGCAAAACCGATGTTCACATACTTCTTCAGGATCAATTCGTTGCCGACGAGCGACGAATTGAACTGCGGGTAGGCTTTCAGGGCCAGGGCGGAGGCCTTCATCAGGAAGGCGACCATCGTCAATTTGACGGGTGGCTTGCGCTTTTCTCCGTTGAGCTGTGTGCGGAAGCTTTCGAGATCCGTGACATCCGCATTGTCGAAATTCGTCACATGCGGAATGGTGAGATAATTCCGGCTGAGGCTCGCGCCGGAAATCTCCTGGATTCGGGTGAGCGGCTTCTTCTCAATTTCGCCGAATTTCGCGAAATCGATCTGCGGCCATGGCGGCAGACCGGCAAACACCGTGCTTGTGCCGGCGGCCGATGGCTGCGTACCGCTGAGTTCCGTCTTCACGAAACTTTGCACATCCTCGCGCAATATCCGTCCCTTGGGGCCGCTCGCCATCACACGGGCAAGATCGACGCCCAACTCGCGGGCGTAGGCCCTGACGGACGGTGTAGCGTGCAGCAATGTCCCGACCGCGGCGACATTGTTTTGCATCGGCATGACCGGAGGCGTGACGGCCTTGATCTCGGGCCCGACAGTGGAAGCAACTGTCGGCTGCTCCCTCGCGGGAGGCTGGCTCGCCGCAGCCGGCGTTTCAGCGCCGATGGCCTCGATCTCGGCAATGGGGGCTCCCTGCGAGACCTTCGCGCCGATTTCCACGAGAACAGAAACGATGCGGCCAGCGGACGGGGAAGGAACCTCCATCGTCGCCTTGTCGGTCTCGAGCGTGATGATCGGGTCCTCTATCGCAATGACGTCGCCGGGTTTCACGGTGACTTCGACGATCGGAACATCCTTATAGTCTCCGATGTCGGGCAGATATATCTTCTGGACGACACTCATTGTGCTACCTTTCTATAAACTTGAACTCGGAGGATCAGACGGTCCAGGGCGCAGGAGCACCGGCGTTGATGCCGTACGTGCTGATTGCTGCTGCAACGGTTTTCGCGTCGATGGCACCTTCTCTCGCCAGGGCGGCGAGCGCCGAGACAACGATGCTGTGCTTGTCAACCTCGAAGAAGTTGCGCAACGCCGCACGGGTATCACTTCGCCCGAACCCATCCGTACCGAGCGCGACGAAGCGTGCCTTCACATAAGGGCTGATCAGTTGCGGTAACGCGCGGACATAGTCCGTCGCCACGATAATCGGAGCCTCTCCCGCAAGTAGGGTTTCGACGTAGCTGCGGCGGGGTTCCTTTTCCGGCGAAAGGCGATTTTCGCGCTCGATCTCAGCAGCTTCGCGGGCAAGCTCGCTGAAGCTCGTCGCACTGAAGACTGAGGCTTCAATGTTCCAGTCGCTTTTCAGCAGCTCGCTTGCGGCGACCACTTCAGGCAGGATCGCGCCGGCACCGACGAGACGGACTTTAGTATCCGGCTGCTCGGCGGAGCCGAGGCGATACATCCCCTTGAGGATGCCGTCGCGCGAGCCCTCTGGCATCGGCGGCTGCGCGTAGTTCTCGTTCATCGCGGTGATGTAGAAGAATTCGTCGCGGTTCTGCTCCAGCATCCGCCGCGCACCCTCGTCGATGATCACCGCCATTTCATAGGCATAAGCGGGATCGTAGGCGCGGCAGTTCGGGATGGTCGAGGCAACGAGGTGACTGGAGCCGTCCTGATGCTGCAATCCTTCCCCGCCAAGCGTCGTGCGTCCTGCCGTCGCCCCGATCAGGAAGCCGCGCGCACGCTGGTCGGCGGCCGCCCAAATGAGGTCGCCGACACGCTGAAAGCCGAACATGGAGTAGTAGATGTAGAACGGCAGCATGGGCACGCCATGCACGCTGTATGACGTTGCCGCCGCCACCCAGGACGAGATTGCTCCCGCCTCCGTAATGCCTTCCTCGAGAAGCTGTCCGTTGACGGCTTCCTTGTAGTAGAGCATCGAGCCGGCATCCTCCGGCTCGTAGAGCTGTCCGACGGGCGAATAGATGCCGACCTGCCGGAAGAGGTTCGCCATGCCGAAGGTCCGCGCCTCGTCGGCGACGATTGGCACGACGCGCTGACCGATGCCAGGATCCTTGATCAAATTGCTGAAAAGACGGACAGCCGCGGTCGTCGTCGAATTCTCGCGCCCGTTGCTCGAAAGCGCGAACGCGGCATAGCTGTCGATCGGCGGCACCGTCAGCGGCTCGGCTTTCTGCCGACGCTGTGGGACATAACCGCCGAGTTCGCTGCGGCGCGCGCGCAGATAGGCGATTTCGGGCGACTCGTCGGCCGGACGATAGAATTCCAGCTTTTCAACCTGGTCGTCCGAAAGCGGCAGCGAGAACTTGTCGCGAAATGCCTTCAGAGCATCGACGTCGAGCTTCTTCGCCTGGTGCGCGGTCATGCGGGATTCGCCCGCGCCGCCCATGCCATAGCCCTTCTTGGTCTTTGCAAGGATGACGGTGGGGCGACTCTTTGCTTCCTTTGCTGCCTTAAACGCGGCATAAAGCTTGCGGAAGTCATGCCCGCCGCGCCTGAGCGCATCAATTTCGCGTTCCGACATGTGCGAAACCAGCTTGCGGACCTCCGGATCCTCATTGAAGAAGTTCACGAGGTTATACGCACCGTCATGGGCGCCGAGCGACTGGTATTTACCATCCACGGTCGCCGCGAACCGGCGCAGCAGGGCGTGGTTTTTGTCGGCGGCGAAGATCGCGTCCCACTCCGACCCCCAGAGCACCTTGATGACATTCCAGCCAGCGCCCAGGAACAGGTTTTCCAGTTCCTGGATGATCTGGCCGTTGCCGCGCACCGGCCCGTCGAGGCGCTGGAGATTACAGTTCACGATGAAGGTCAGGTTGTCGAGCGATTCACGGCTTGCCAGCGACAGACCGGCGATCGATTCCGGCTCGTCCATCTCGCCGTCTCCGAACACGCCCCAAACATGCTGATTGTCGGTTTTCGCAAGTCCGCGGTCGCGCAGATAGCGCATGAAGCGCGCCTGGTAGACCGCATTGATAGGACCGATACCCATCGATCCCGTGGGCAACTGCCAGAAGTCCGGCATCAGCCACGGATGTGGGTAGGAACACAGACCGGCGCCACCGATTTCCTGCCGGTAGTTCTTCAGATGATCTTCCGTAAGTCGGCCCTCCAGGAAGGCGCGCGCGTAGACGCCGGGGGCGGAATGGGGCTGGAAGTAGACAAGGTCACCACCGCCTTCTCCCGCCCCCTTGAAGAAGTGATTGAAGCCGACCTCAAATATTTCCGCCGCGGAAGCATAGCTCGCGACGTGGCCACCAAGTTCGCCATACGCCTTGTTGGCGCGCACGACCATTGCCAGGGCATTCCAGCGAATCATGGAGGTGATGCGCTCCTCTAGATCGAGATCGCCAGGAAATGGAGGCTGCTTGGAGAGCGCGATTGAATTGCGGTACGGCACATAAGGCAGCGACTGGGGATAGATCCCGAGCTCGCGCGCCCTCTTTTCAAGAGCTTCAAGGAGTTCGCGCGCTCTTTCTTCGCCGGCATATGCCGTCACCGCCTCAAGCGATGTTAACCATTCAGCGGTCTCGATTTCATCTGCGATGCGGTTCGCTGCATTTCCACTCATTTCTCAACGCCCTTCCTAAACTGGTCGTGCGTTGAGACTTAGCACTCATGAAAAAGTGCTTCATACCGTATCTACTGCCTGCGAGACATGGATCGGAACTATCTGCGGAGGTTGCCGATGGTTTGCGGCAGCATCTGCTGGTCGTCACACAAGTAGGTCCTGTTACGCTTGGGAACTTGAGATACCTTATGTTGGGCCGCCTGTGTTCTCAACGAAATAGAATTGGCTCAGGTGCCGAAGCGCTCATCCGTGATCGAGCGAATCTTATATGGCAGGGGGCCACGGCTGTGGTGATCAACAATTAGTTGGCTCTTAATCGGAGGAATGGCTCGGCTTGCGCAATCCGTGCGCTCGCAAATCCGGCAGGAAATGCCGATAGGATCGAACGCCGCTCGGTTCCCAAGCTCCAGGTCGTCTGCATAGATGAACTGATCTGCGTAAGAAACCTCACAGCCAAGGGCGAGCGCATAGTGTTGGCGGGGAGCGTGAAACCCGCGACCTCCCTTCGTGATCTGGGTCGCGACACAAAGATATCGTACCCCATCGGGTGTTTCAGCAAGCTGGCGGATGATCTTTCCTGGTGCCTCAAAGGCTTGGTGTGCGTTCCAGAGCGGGCAGGCGGCACCGAAGCGGGCGAATTGCAATCTCGCCGCACTGTGCCGTTTGGTAATATTGCCCGCGCGATCAATGCGAGCAAAGAAGATTGGAGTTCCTTTTTGACCGGGCCGCTGCAATGTTGATAGTCTGTGGCAGACCTGCTCAAGACTTGCGCCGAATCTCACTGATAACAAATCAAGATCGTGGCGCACTTCACGTGCCGCTTCCATGAACTTGCGATACGGCAGGATGAGCGCGCCTGCGAAGTAATTGTGAAGGCCGATGCGACAGATTTCGGTTGCTTCGCTGGTTCGAAACGCCGCGCTACTCAATATCTGGTCGATGACCGCGCCTGCCGCAAGCTGCGCAATTTGCAACGCAATCTGGAAATCGCGAGTTGCCGGAGTGAGATACGGGCTGAGCTTCAACGCTCGCCCTACCTCGTCAAATCTCCGCATAAGATCTTCGTTGTCAACGGCTCGGATGATACCAACTTGAAAAGCATTTGCGAGGTGAGACGACAGAACTGAGTAGGCGTCCTGATCACCAATTCCGATTTCGTTAGCAAGTTTTTCAGCCATTACGTCAATTTCATGGATGTAATTGTCCATGAAATGAAAGAAGTCGCGCACTTCCTCGTATGGCGTCTGCTCCACAGCAGCCGATGCGCGGCCCAAGGTATCGTCAATGCCCGCCAAGCGCTCGGAATTGTGCCGGTAGGCTTGATGTGCGGCAATAAGTGCGTGGGCGATACCGGGCGCGTTGTGAACTACCATCTTTAGTTCTTGCAGGTTGGCGCGGTAGGCGCCGAACAAAGGATCTGTAAGGGTCTCAGCCAATGCCGATAGCAATCGATCGGCTTCTCCTCCCGAAAGATCGGAAAGGTCGATCTTGAACTTGTCCGCGAGTGAAAGCAGCACCGCAGCGGATACCGGTCTTTGATTGCTCTCGATCTGGTTAAGATAGCTGACAGAAATACCAAGTCGCTCGGCAAACTGGGCCTGCGTTGCCTGGTTGGAAAGGCGCAGATCGCGCACCTTTCGGCCAATATAGAGCTTTCCTACCGCCATTTCACAAATTCACAAACAGCAACATTGGATTTTGTGGTTTGCACATGTTCACACCTTCCGTGGTTTTGCAAGGCAAGAGCTGCGTGTAAGGAGTCGACAGAATGAAAAGGCGAGGACGATGCGCGAAATACTGGATCAACTCGAAATTCGCCGGCGGGCTGCCCGGCTTGGCGGTGGCGAAACTCGCATTTCGAGCCAACATTCGAAGGGCAAGCTGACCGCGCGCGAGCGCTTCGATGTCCTCCTCGACGAAGGCTCCTTCGAAGAATACGACATGTATGTCACCCATCGCTGCACCGATTTCGGCATGGCCGAAAACAAAGTGCCGGGCGATGGCGTGGTGACCGGATGGGGCACCATCAACGGCCGCCTGACGTATGTCTTTTCCCAGGACTTCACCGTGCTCGGCGGCTCGCTGTCAGAGACGCACGCCCAGAAGATCTGCAAGGTCATGGATATGGCGGTTCGAAATGGCGCGCCTGTCATCGGCCTCAACGATTCGGGCGGCGCCCGAATCCAGGAAGGCGTCGCCTCGCTTGCCGGCTATGCCGAGGTCTTCCGCCGCAATGCCGAAGTCTCGGGCGTCATCCCGCAGATATCGATCATCATGGGTCCCTGCGCCGGCGGCGCGGTCTATTCGCCCGCCATGACCGATTTCATCTTTATGGTGCGTGATAGCTCCTACATGTTCGTTACCGGCCCCGACGTCGTGAAGACGGTAACGAACGAGATCGTCTCAGCCGAAGACCTCGGCGGCGCCAAGACCCATACGACTAAATCCTCGGTCGCCGACGGCGCCTTCGACAATGACATCGAGGCGCTGCTCCGCGTCCGCGATCTCTTCGATTTCCTACCGCTCAACAACCGTGCCAAGCCGCCGGTCCGGCCATTCTACGACAGCCCGGATCGCCTCGAGAATCGCCTGGACTCATTGATCCCGGACAGCGCCAACAAGCCCTACGACATGCGCGAGCTGATCCTCGCGATTGCAGACGAGGGTGATTGCTTCGAAATTTCGGAGAGCTTCGCCCGCAACATACTCACCGGCTTCATCCGCATCGAGGGTGAAACGATAGGCGTCGTTGCCAACCAGCCGATGGTTTTAGCCGGCTGCCTCGACATCGACTCCTCGCGCAAGAGCGCGAAATTCGTCCGCTTTTGCGATGCGTTCAACATCCCGATCCTGACGCTGGTCGACGTGCCCGGCTTCCTGCCCGGCACCGCGCAGGAATATAACGGCATCATCAAGCATGGAGCCAAGCTGCTCTTCGCCTATTCCCAGGCCACCGTGCCAATGGTGACGCTCATCACCCGCAAGGCTTATGGCGGCGCCTATGACGTCATGGCCTCCAAGCATATCGGCGCCGACGTCAACTACGCTTGGCCGACCGCCGAGATCGCCGTCATGGGCGCCAAGGGCGCGACCGAGATCCTATACCGCTTAGAATTGGGCGACCCCGAAAAGATCGCCGCGCGCACTCGCGCGTATGAGAAGCGTTTCGCCAACCCGTTCGTCGCTGCCGAGCGCGGCTTCATCGACGAGGTGATCATGCCGCACTCCTCCCGTAAGCGCATCGCGCGCGCCTTCGCCATGCTGCGCTCGAAGAAGCAGGAGAGCCATTGGCGCAAGCACGACACGATGCCGCTCTGAAACCGAGATTTGAGATGACTATCACAAAAATTCTGATCGCCAATCGCGGCGAAATCGCCTGCCGCGTGATCCGCACCGCCCGCAAGCTGGGGATCGCGACCGTGGCGGTTTATTCAGACGCCGACCGCGATGCGATGCATGTGAAACAGGCCGACGAATCGGTGCATATCGGTCCCTCGCCATCGGCCCAATCCTATCTGGTGATCGACAGGATCATCGAGGCGATCAAGGAGACCGGAGCTGAAGCGGTGCATCCCGGCTATGGTTTCCTCTCCGAAAACCGCGCCTTTGCCGAGCGGCTGGAGAAGGAGGGTGTGATCTTCATCGGCCCGCCGGTGGGCGCGATTGAGGCGATGGGGGACAAGATCACCTCGAAAAAGATCGCCGCCGAAGCCGGCGTTTCCACCGTGCCCGGCTATATGGGGTTGATCGCTGACGCCGACGAGGCGGTGAAGATTTCCAACGAAATCGGTTATCCGGTGATGATCAAGGCCTCCGCCGGCGGCGGCGGCAAGGGCATGCGCATCGCCTGGAACGAGGCCGAGACGCGCGAGGGCTTCCAGTCGTCTAAGAACGAAGCGAAGAACTCCTTCGGCGACGACCGCATCTTCATCGAGAAATTCGTCGAGCAGCCGCGCCATATCGAAATCCAGGTTTTAGGCGACAAGCACGGACACGTCATCTACCTCGGTGAGCGCGAATGCTCGATCCAGCGTCGCAATCAGAAGGTCGTCGAAGAGGCGCCGTCCTCTTTTCTCGACGAAGCGACGCGGAAGGCCATGGGCGAGCAGGCGGTCGCACTCGCGAAAGCCGTGGGCTATCACTCCGCGGGCACGGTGGAGTTTATCGTCGACGGCAAGCGGAACTTCTATTTCCTCGAAATGAACACCCGCCTGCAGGTGGAGCATCCGGTCACCGAACTCATCACCGGCGTCGACCTTGTCGAGGAGATGATCCGCGTGGCGAACGGCGAGCATCTGAGCTTCGCGCAGGGCGACGTCGAGCTTAACGGCTGGGCGATCGAAAGCCGCCTCTACGCCGAAGACCCTTATCGAGGCTTCCTTCCCTCTATCGGGCGGCTGACCCGCTTCCGAACGCCGCGGGAGGGCTTCTTGCCCGACGGCACGATTACCCGCAACGACACGGGCGTCTATGAGGGCGGCGAGATCTCGATGTATTACGATCCGATGATCGCCAAGCTCTGCACCTGGGCGCCGACGCGCAAGGAGGCGATCGAGGCCATGGCGGGGGCGCTCGATGATTTCGAAGTCGAGGGCATCGGCCACAACCTGCCCTTCCTCTCCGCCGTCATGGCGCATCCGCGCTTCTATTCCGGGAACATCACCACCGCCTTCATCTCCGAGGAATGGCCGGGAGGCTTTCAGGGCGTGGAACCCAACATGGACCAGGCACGTATGTTGGCCGCGGTGGCCACCTTCGCCCATCTCACCGACGAGACAAGAAAGGCGCAAATCTCCGGCGCGCTCGCTAACCACGCCCGCAAGTTCGGCTCCGCTCACGTCGTCACCGGCGGCAAACGTGCCTGGACCATCGGAGCGAGGCTTTCGGACAGCCGGCTTACCGTGGATTTCGAGGACGACGTCAAGGTCGAGGTCGCCTCCGACTGGACGCCAGGCAACCAGCACGGGCGCTTCCTCGTCGACGGCCAATCGCTCGGTGTCAAACTCGCCAAGGCCTTGGTCGGTTGGCGCCTGCGCTTCCGCGGAGTCGACCTCGTTCATCAGGTGATAACGCCACGCGTCTTCGAACTGTCACAGTTCATGCCGGTGAAGAAGGTCGCCGACACCTCCAAGCAACTCCTCTGCCCCATGCCCGGCATGATCACACAGGTGTTGGTCAAGGCCGGCGACGCCGTCGAGGCTGGCCAGACGCTGGCCACGGTGGAGGCGATGAAGATGGAGAACGTGCTGAAGGCCGAACGCAGGGCCATGGTTAAGACGGTGAACGCCGCACCGGGCCAGTCGTTCGCCGTGGATGAAGTGATCATGGAGTTCGAGTGATGAACGACGAGACGATCAGGGACTGGCAAGCCCTTGCCGAGAAGGAGCTGAAGGACTCACCCGACAAACTCACCTGGAAAACGCCAGAAGGAATAGCGGTGAAGCCGATCTATACCGGCAACGACCTGGCGAAGGTGGACCATCTAGGCTCCCTGCCCGGCTTCGAGCCATTCGTGCGCGGCCCGCGAGCCACCATGTATGCAGGCCGGCCCTGGACGATCCGACAATATGCGGGCTTTTCGACCGCGGAAGAATCCAACGCCTTTTACCGTCGCAACCTCGCCGCTGGCCAGAAGGGCCTCTCCGTCGCCTTCGATCTCGCCACTCATCGCGGCTATGACAGCGACCATCCACGCGTCGAAGGCGATGTGGGCAAGGCGGGCGTTGCGATTGACAGCGTCGAAGACATGAAGATCCTCTTCGACGGCATCCCTTTGAATGAGATGTCGGTGTCAATGACCATGAACGGCGCCGTCATCCCGATCCTTGCCTCATTCATCGTTGCAGGCGAGGAGCAGGGTGTCCCGCGTGCTGCGCTTTCCGGAACCATACAGAACGACATCCTCAAGGAGTTCATGGTCCGCAATACCTATATTTATCCGCCTGAACCTTCGATGCGGATCGTCGCAGACATCATTGAGTATACGGCGAAGGAGATGCCGAAGTTCAATTCCATCTCGATCTCCGGCTACCACATGCAGGAGGCGGGTGCGACACTGGTCCAAGAATTGGCCTTCACGCTTGCCGACGGTCGCGAATATGTCAGGGCGGCGATCGCCAAGGGCCTCAATGTGGACGACTTTGCCGGACGTCTTTCCTTCTTCTTTGGGATCGGCATGAACTTCTTCATGGAGGCGGCGAAGCTGCGCGCGGCCCGGCTGCTCTGGGCGCGGATCATGGAGGAGTTCGAGCCGAAGAAATCGTCCTCATTGATGCTGCGCACCCATTGCCAGACCTCGGGCGTGTCGCTCCAGGAGCAGGATCCCTATAACAATATCATCCGCACTGCCTTCGAAGCGATGTCGGCGGTGCTGGGTGGCACGCAGTCGCTGCACACCAATTCCTTCGACGAGGCGATCGCGTTGCCGACGGAATTTTCCGCGCGCATCGCCCGCAACACGCAACTCATCCTGAGCCATGAGACAGGTGTCACCAAGGTCGTCGACCCACTCGCCGGCTCCTATTATGTCGAGAGCCTGACGCGTGAACTCGCAGACAAGGCATGGGCTCTGATCGAGGAGGTCGAGGCACTCGGCGGCATGACGAAGGCAATCAAAGCCGGTCTGCCGAAACGTTTGATCGAAGAAGCGGCCACGCGCCGACAAGCAGCGATCGACCAGGGTAAAGAGGTAATTGTCGGCGTCAACAAGTACCGGTTGGCTGAAGAGGATCAGATCGAGACTCTGGACATCGACAACAAGGCGGTTCGTGACGCCCAAGTCAAGCGGCTCGCGAAGATACGCCAGCTCCGGAATCCCCAGAAATGGGCTGAAGCGATTGTAGCCCTGAAGAATGTTGCGCGAGCGGGTCAGGGCAACCTTTTGGGAGCGACCATCGAAGCAGCCCGCGCGCGGGCTAGTGTGGGCGAGATCTCTGATGCCCTGCGCGAAGCCTTTGGAGACCACTCGGCTGTGCCTGAAGTCGCCGGTAACATATATGGTCCGGCAAGCGAGAACGATCCGGAATATCAGACCCTGAAAGGGAGACTCTCAGAACAGGTCCGCACGTCGGGACGGGCACCGAAAATCCTCGTCGCCAAGCTTGGTCAAGACGGCCATGACCGAGGAGCTAAAGTGATTGCCTCGGCTTTTGGTGACATCGGTTTTGATGTCGTGGCCGGGCCACTTTTTCAGACCCCTGACGAGGCGGTGGATCTCGCCATGGGTGAAAAGGTCGATGTCATCGGCGTTTCGTCGCTCGCCGCGGGCCACAAGACGCTCATGCCTGAGCTTGTTGGTCGCTTGAAGGCCAAGGGTGCCGGCAACATCATCGTCGTATGCGGCGGTGTGATCCCCCGCAAGGACTACGAGTTCCTGTACGAGAACGGGGTCGCCGCTGTGTTCGGGCCTGGCACGAATGTCGTCGATGCGGCCCGCGCGGTGCTCGATCTCACAGAGGGAAGGCTGCGCAATGCATGAATCCCGGATATGGGTTAACCACGTGGCCCTTGCGGTGGCTCGAAACCGCCGTTGCATGCTATCCCGATAGTTTCGCGGCGAAGGTCTCCGAGCCGCAGTTTCTCCCCGAGAATGGTGTCACTGTCGCCTTCATGACGATCGCCAACACCAAGATCGACCGTCTCAAGCCCTTGGGTGAGAATTCACCAAGCGCTCGTTATCAGAGATTGCTAACTCCGCCCTATATGACAGCCGGTCAAATGGAGACTCGGCAATTCCATAAACTGAGAAGAAGGGATCTTCGGTCGCTAACTGATAGACGCGCCGGAGCGTTGGGAAGCCATTAGGAATCTCAAATACATGCTGCACCTCCTGAGAGGCTGGCCTGGCATCTACGAGAAGACTTATCTTGTTGAACCGTATTCCTCGTTCCCAAAGTAAGTCACCTACCGACTTGTCTTCTAGTTCTTCAATAACGTCGCTACCCAAACAAAGCGGCACGTATGAGGTGTCAAGCGAGATTGGCATTCCATCTGCGGTTATTACGCTTCGTACACAGTGCATTGTGTCAGTTGGTGCGCCAAGCTCGTCAAAGGCGGGGTTAGAGATCCTTTCCCTTGTCACTGAAGTCACCTGTACGGGGGCTGTAATTGCAGATTGGTTGCCACCTTCAGAGGAACTAGACGTAAAATCGAGGTCACAAATAAATCTTCGTGTCTCTCGTACAAAAGTTCCCAGGCCAGGTACGGTGCGAAGGATTCCTATGGGTTGCAGATCCCGAAGTACGCGTTGTACAGTTATTATGCTTACGCTGAACTCGTCTGCAAATTCAGCGGTGGATGGCAGAAGCTGCCCTGGCGTGTATTCGTTTTCGGCTACGCGCCGCATGATTTCTTGTCGAATTTTTTCATGCAACGCACGTCGAACTGTCCTGGACATAAGTAAACTCCCAAAAAGCTATCCCGATCGTAGGCGAGTGCGCTCGGTGGAGAGGACCAGACCAGCGTTCCGCGTGCCCAATTAAATGCAAACACGCTAAATTAAATTCATGTTCCTTGCCACAATTGCTTCGAAATACTTCGTCGACCCCTCGAAGAACTCTACAGACTTGAAGCCACTGCAAGGATTTGCCACCGCGCCACCTACCCTCCGCCTGATCATCCAGTCAAACGTGCTCCCCGGATCCGATTCTATATTCAAGTATGTCTTGTAGTCCTGCTGACCCGCAGTAAATACTACCCGTTTCCCGAAATCCGGAGTTCAGATACACGTGTCTAGCTGGCACATTGCGTACATTTACGGCTAGCATGAGACGGTTGATACGCCTTCGGTTTGTCGATATCCATCGAGCGGCCAGGCCGGTCACAGCCTTACCGTATCCATTACCTTGATATGCTCCGCCGATACGAAGATTGTGCAGCGTAAAAGCATCTGGCGGTGCCCATTCTGGCAACGCTTCTTTTTCTCGAAGGACTAAAAAGCCGACGATTTCGTTTCCGACCGCAACCGCGAACGGATGCTCATGTTCCGGATGTGAACTATTTCGAAGCTCAGAGAACACCACATACAACGGATCGACAAAATGCCCTTGCTCGGGCCGAATTTGCAAATGTTTGACTGCAGCGATATCGATGTGCGACAGAGGCTCCAGGGTCGCACCGCACGTTCCATCAGCAAAACTCACGGCTTCGGGCTGCCTCTCCGAATTGGGTCCGGTTGAATGTGAGCTCAACGATTGCCGCGGAGACGTGGTCACATTGCTTGACGTCTCGTCAATGAGGCTAGAAAGGACTTCATCGAGTGTTCGTCTGCCCCAGACATATGAGGACCAGCCTGTCAACTTCTTGGTTGGCGCTTTGACCACCAACGGCTCTTCGCGCACCGGGTCAGACCATCCTGGTACTGATGAGAGCCAATCTTTGTCATATACAGTTTCAACGTAGCGGTGCCCCTCATCGGGAAAGATCGTAACGACTTTGCTGCCTGAGTTTTTGCGAGACCACCAGTCCGCCACTTTGAAAGCAGCGCCACTCGTGAGCCCCATAAACATACCATAATTCCGGTGCAATTGGTGAGTTGCACGAAATACCTCGGCTGACGTCAGCCAGTGAACCTCATCGAATTGTCTGTGATCGATGTTGGAAGGAACGATCTCACCACCTAGACCGCTAAGATCGACCAAGGTTCCGCTAGGCTGCCCAAACAGAACAGAATTCGGTGTATCGACTCCGATCGTATATAAATCCGGGAACAGTGTCCGTAGGTATTTAGCGGTGCCGCACATGGAGCCCCCTGATCCAACGCTACCAACCAAGCAGTCGATCTGGCCCATTCTATCGATTAGCAGTTCCGCAAATTTTGCGTAAGCGAGCGGATTGTCAGAGTTTGAGTATTGTGAAGGCCAATAGCTGTCAGGTATCTCTTTTAAATATTCAGCAAGCCTATTTAACCGCGCTTGTTGGAATCCGCCGCTGGGGTGGGCCTCCTCGACAATCTCCACCTTTGCGCCAAGCTCGACAAGGCGCCTGTGAAGATGTCGGTCAATCGACCAGTCACTCACCAGTACAAGTTTGTATCCATGCTGTACTGCAAGCATCGCCAATGCGAGGCCAAATGTACCGGATGAGGTCTCGCAGATAGTAGCACCCGAAGTTAGCAATCCTTGCTCCACGGCCTGTTCCAGCATGAAGCGTGCAGGTAGGAGCTTCATAAGGAAGAAACTAGCGCCATATAGACCATCCCTCATTTCAACGATCCGAGGATTTTCGAAGTCCTCAAGCTTGCGCATTAGCTTAGCCACTTGCCACTCTCCAATTAATTTACTGAGTCACGACAGAGGCCTCAAAGCCCTTATTTCTTAGGTCGAAGGCAGCCAGTTCCAACTTCTCAGCAGCGCTTTCGCTCGCCGGATCGAACATCAACCCGACTACTGTCCCACTGTGAGCAACCTGCACGCCCAACGCACTATGCCGAACGCCAATGGCCTCGATATCGCGCAAACGCGGCTTTTGCAGGAATCTCTCGTTGATCCGAGCGCTTGCTGTAGCGACGCGGCCAAGCAAGTTAAGATCGTTAGCGTTAATCGCATGGCGCAGGAGCGCCCGGAGCGGCCGAAATAATTCGATCTCCGCACGGGTATACTGAGCCGGTTCGAATTGGAGTGTGTCGACAGTTTTGCCGGGCCTTGTATCTATGCTGACAAAATCGATGGGCGGAAGTGAATTTTTAAAAGACTCTATTACCGTCGCCTCTCGATGTGCAAAGAGCACTGCCGGTCCAAAAAACAGGGTGGAATCACATGCCGTCTCGGCGGCCACGGCAAGTTGCATTATACAATCAGGCGATGCCTGTTTCCCCAGATAGTCAAGAACGGCTAAGATACTGGCCAAGACGTCAGCGGTAGATGATCCCATCCCGCGTCCGACAGGGATGTTGCTGTCAACCGTCAAATGTCCACCGATTCCAGCATGTGCGAACCTCTGGAGCGCGAGCTCCGCAGCACGCTTGGCCTTTTCACAACATTGTGGAAAAACCGACACCCCCTCTTCACTCGTCGGCTGGAACTCTGCCTTTGAGGTGAGGTGGGGACAAGGCAAGGAAACTAGGCCACGGCGCAACCGAGCACCCTTATCCTCAAAAATACCCTGTAGAAGCTCTCCGTGGTGTCCGATGGCCTCACCGCGCCCTCCTGTTACCTGCATGGCGAACCTCCTAGCTTACGCCGGTTGGAATCGCTGTTGAACAACGATCGGCGCTTCCTGCTCGGCAAGGTGGCGGGCAAGCCGCTGCCGGTGCTTGAGGGCTCCGCAAGAGCCGTGCCAACTGTGTAGCAGGCCCACCCGGAAACCAATTCCGCATGATATTCAATGACTAAGCTCTGCCCAATCAGAAGCTTGCCGGAATGATTTGAACACGTGGAGGATCCGACAAGTCAGACAGCAAGTGTCGATTCCCGACACTCAATGTGCGTCCGTCGCCGGCGGGGTAATACTACGTTCGGCCGGCGACGCCACTCCTATCTGAAAGCTCAATGCGCCAGCGGTGCGATCGTGGATCCGTAGCGAGGCGAAATCGGACATCAACTAGTAGCGTTCCGCAGAGATTATGACTTCTGTAGTTGCCGCCCGGAGTGCAAGAAGATTCTGATCTAAAATTGCGAGTGATCGAGTGCGGTCTTCGGCAAGGCCTTTGGGTGCGGCATTTTCCAGCAGCCGCTGGCCGGTGTGGTGATCTGCGGGCCAGGTCCAAATCTCTTTGTCGAGCTTTAATGCTCGCGTCATAATGCTGGTTTTCCTGATCCAGATTTGTTCGATCATTTTGCCCATTCGGGTCGTCGCCTTCTGTCACCCTTCGTTGGCGTCAGGCAGATTTTGCATCACATGCATCATGCCGCTGCCACCTGCGCCGGAATTCGATAATCTCCTTTTTAAAATCGTCCGCGCCATCTTGTTCGCGAGTGCAATTGCGACCAGCATACGGGGTTTTCGGACTACCATCCGCGCGAGCCACAAACCCTCCGGAATTGATTTGCTGCCAAGCCAGTTCAGGCGCGACATCGCGCCGATAATAAGCAGTCTGCGGATGTCAGACTGCCCAGCCTTGGAAACGCCGCCGAGCCTTTCTTTACCGCCGGAGAACTGGCGTGGGACAAGGCCAAGCCACGCGGCGAAGTCGCGACCGCAGCGAAAGGTCTCCATCGGAGAGGCAAAGGCTTCGACCGCCAAGGCGGTCAACGGGCCTACGCCGGGAATGTCAATAAACGCCAAAGTGCGCCCAAAGAATCTTTCCTATCGACATTCGTTACAAGCTCGATGATGTCATCACCCCGCCCCTCAAGCGGGGTCCCCCGTACATTTCGCCGAAACTTATTCTCGCTCTGGGATAGCTTACGAGGCTTTTTCCAATCACCGTCTGGCCAATCAACCGTCAGACTGAAGCACTGGTCGCTCTTCGTGACAATAGTCGCCGAAGAAATATTCTGACCAATATCCCAGAAGGCTTTTTCAGCGATCGGATCCACCTCAATTTCGATTCTCTGCATCAAATCCGCAACGACTGGATCCCGCATCATTGCTGGCGAATACCACTCCCTTCCCACCTCAATTGAAAGCAACGCCATCGCTGAAACGTACTGCACTGAGAGTTGGGCATCGATATCAGAAGCGGGAGCGGCGTCTGAGAACCATTCTGGAATTCTTTTGAACGTGCAGATTTTCAGTTTAGCGACGTTTTCCCAATCGATGTTGTGAGCCGCGACGAGCTTCGAAACCGCTTCAATAGTCGTATGAAGAAAGGCGCAGCACGGGTATGCCTTGAGGCTCGATTCCCGAGTCCGCCACACGGTAGATAAGTTCTCCGACAGATGTTTAGGCTGGAACTTGTCGGATCCGATGATCATCGCGAAGCCCCTCTCGGCATCGCTTAACATCGCAAAAGGACCGACAATGTTGTGCCGAGCGCAAATTGCGGCATCGAGTCCTCCCAACGCCATCTGACCATAATTCGCTTTCAGTGCATGCGCTGGTCGGCCATATTGGACATACCAAAGAGGAACATTCGTGTTCGCCCCAGCATGCCCCAACGCAGAACGAAACTGCTCTTCAGTACCCCCGGCAACAGTCATTGCAGCTGCACCTGCCGCGATACCGTGCCAGGCGTGATAAACAGCAAAACGCCTATACACCTCCGGACTGGCCTGGGTGGCGTCGTGCACTCGCAAACCTGCTTCGTAGCCAGCCACCACGCCGGCTAAAAACTTCTGCGGTGTTGCGCCAACGTGCTCTGCCATGGCTAAGGTCGCCGGTACAACTGTCGCGCTTGGGTGACCAGATGCATCATCCTCGTAATCGAGCACATCTGCCAACCATGCATTGACCTTAGCAGCCAAAGACGGCGCAAGCTTTAGCGGTGCGCCTGGGACGCAGCAGCCATTCGGACCTGATCCACCACTGTATGCCGCCAAAACCTTCTCGCCGAGCGGAGTAACCGTGCCCGCTACAATGCAACCAAGCGTGTCAAGCGTGATTAGCTTGGCCGTCTCAATCACATCAGTGGGAATATCCTCGTACCTGAGATCCGCGAGGAAACGCGCGAGCAAACCCGCATCGCCATGGATCGGACTACGGGGAAAAAGTATGTGCTCGAAGGAGAGAGATGCGGCGGCGCCATCAGCTTCGAGAGTCGACGTTCCATTTGGCATTAGTTCTTCCTAACCGGCTGAAAGTGATAGTGTTCTGGGCATTGCGACCGCAATGGCCTTAGAGCTCGAGCGGTCTGTCGTGACAAACCGCTCAAGTCCGATTGTTTCAGGAGAAGGGTCGCCTCAGCGCTGCCCGAACCTAGCGGTATTCCTCCTTGCAAATGTCGTGCAACAGCGCCCTGGCTTCGTGCGACAGCGTCTGATCACAGTCGAAGACGACCATTCCGAGATGCGCTCGACCTCCCAACGCCAGCATCAACGTCATACGCCGCGTTGCACCACTGCCGATGTTCAGACCGTGTTCGGAAACTAATCATCCTATCCTCTGTGGTTACATCTCGAGCGCAACAGACGGCATCCTTCTGCAGTCTGAAAGAGCAACGTTCACAGACGCTTAAGGTAGACCTGGTATACCTTGTATGTCAAGATGAATATTTGAACTCGCCATGGCGATTGGGAGCATTGCTGGAAGCAGAAAAGCTGCGGGGCGCTGTCCTCTAAGGACGTCGGCCGCGCTGTCTTCTTGTCTAGTCAGTGAGCGTGAGGTCAGGCAAGTGCATTTTAACCGCGTTGTGCAGAACCAGCGCTTCGAATAGGATAGAATCTTGCATGAGCCCCATCGATACCTACCGCGAACATCATTTAGAAAAGGGAGTGATGAGATGGCTCTTGAGCGAGAACGGCGTCAGCTGCGTCGATCTGAAGGCTCTCGTCACCGGCCGGTGGATTTGAAACAATAGGATCCACCGGCCGGGCTTCGCCCTGGGAGGAGGCGACAACGTTTTAGGCCACTCGAGGGAATTTTTGTCCCGGCGTTAGATTCACTGCAATTTGAGCAATGTTCATGGCATCTAAACCGAAGTGCCGATAAATGTCCGTGATGGTGCCGGTCTGTCCGAAATGCTCCACGCCGAGGCTGTGAGTACGGTGACCCAGGACGCCACCGAGCCATGAAAGTGTGGCGGGGTGGCCGTCGATAACGGTGACAATCGACGCGTGGCGCGGAACTGGCGACAGCAGGCGCTCAATGTGGCCTGTGGCGTTAGCATGGCCTCGAGCACGCGCTCGTGTGGCCGCCTGCCAACCGGCATTGAGCCGGTCGGCCGACGTAATGGACAGTACACCGATGTCGCGGCGCATATCTGCCAATATGCCTGCAGCAGCGATTGCTTCGCTTGCTACCGTTCCCTGATAGGCGAGGACAATCTCGCAACTTGGTCCGGGCTCCCGCAGCCAATACGCACCGTCTATAACTCCTTGCTCGAAAGCAATGGTGGGTGCTCTGAAGGGCTGTTCGAGTTGGCGAGTAGACAGCCGAAGGTACACCGCCCCGCCGGTCTCGTCGCGCAGCCATGTTCTCTCGTCCGGATTCCCCTCGCCGTTTCGCTGCATGTAGTCGAATGCCCACGCCATGATGATCGCCAACTCGTCTGCAAATGCAGGCTCGAAGCTCGCTAAGCCGTCCTGGCTCATGCCGATCAAGGGCGCGGCGATGGACTGGTGCGCTCCGCCTTCCGGCGCAAGGGTAACGCCGGACGGAGTGCCGATGATCATGAAGCGTGCATCCTGATAGCATGCATAATTGAGCGCATCGAGTCCCCGCGAAATGAACGGATCATAGACCGTGCCAATCGGGATCAGCCTCTCGGCAAATAATGAATGAGACAACCCGAACGCACCGAGGAGCAAGAACAGGTTCATCTCCGCGATGCCGAGCTCGACGTGCTGCCCCTCAGGCGTGAAACTCCATCTCTGCGCGCTCGGCACCCGTTCGTTGCGGAAGGTGTCGGCCAACATGGTGCGCGCGAACAACTGGCGCCGGTTGACCCATGGCCCGAGATTGGTCGAGACAGTAACATCCGGCGATGTCGTGACTATGCGGCTTGCGAGATCACTGTCGGACTTGGCGATTGTGTCCATGATCTTGCCGAATGCAGCTTGCGTCGAAATTTTGTCACCTGGCGTCGTGGGGGATAACGATACCTCAGACGCAATTGCAACAGACGAGGCGGCGTGACGTCGACGCCCGGCGGCGAAAAAGGGAGTTGCTGCGATAAAGCCCTTTACTTCCTCGTCATCTAGATCCAGCCCCTCAGCCAAATCCCATTCGTGTTCCGGACGAATGTTCATTTGTTGTTTAAACGCATCCATCTGCGCCACGGTCATCAGGCCCGCATGGTTGTCTTTATGCCCAGCGAGCGGCGTACCCCATCCCTTGACCGTATAAGCAATAAACACGGTGGGGCGGTCATGGTCGATTGCAGCAAACGTTTCCGTGAGGGTTCGAATACAATGACCGCCCAAATTCGCCATTAAATGGGATAGTTCTCCATCGCTGCGCTTTTCCAGCAGCGAGCTCACGCCGCCCTGATCGCCGATTTCGTCCATCAGCTTCTTTCGCCAGGCTGCACCACCTTGGAATGTCAGCGCTGAATAGAGCTGGTTCGGACATGCGTCGATCCACCTCTTCAGAGCGGCTCCGCCCGGCTCATTGAAGGCCGCACGCTGGAGAGCACCATACTTCAGGGTGACGACATCCCAGCCGAAAGCGCGGAAGACAGTCTCGATGCGGTCGTAGAGACCTTCACGCACCACCCCATCTAGACTCTGTCGGTTGTAGTCGATGACCCACCACGTGTTACGCAGATCGTGCTTCCATCCCTCTTGCAGGCACTCGTAGACATTGCCCTCGTCGAGCTCCGCATCACCGACGAGCGCCACCATCCGTCCTTGCGGTCTGCTTGCTGCTGCCCAACTCTTCGCATGCACATAGTCTTGTACGATTGAGGCAAATGTCGTTATCCCCACCCCTAATCCGACAGAACCGGTAGAAAAATCGACGTCGTCGATATCCTTCGTGCGGCTCGGATAAGACTGTGCCCCCCCGAATCCGCGAAAGTTCTCCAATTTCTCGCGCGTTTGATTACCGGCCAAGTATTGAAGAGCATGGAAAACAGGTGAGGCATGCGGCTTAACCGCAACGCGATCCTCCGGTCGCAGGACGGAACAGTAGAGCGCCGTCATGATCGACACCATAGAAGCAGACGAAGCTTGATGGCCGCCGACCTTGACTCCGTCGACCTTTTCCCGACGGTTTGCCTGATCGATCATCCAGCACGAGAGCCAGAGCACCTTGCGTTCAATGGCACTCAAGAGTGCAAGATCACTCTTCCGCACGCCACCACTCTTCGGTTCACTACTCTTCATTGGCTCCGTCTCTCCATGGCGTGCGAGCCAGGCTCGAGCGCGCCCGTCCTTCTGTTAATGCAAAATCTGACTTAGGAACTTCCTGGTGCGAGCATGCTCTGCATGGCTGAAAAATTGTGCGGGTTTGGCCTGCTCAATAATTTCGCCGCCATCCATAAACACGATCCTGTCCGCGACTTCTCGCGCAAATCCCATCTCGTGGGTGACGCAAATCATCGTCATGCCGTCGTTTGCGAGACCGGTCATCACATCAAGCACCTCTTTGACCATTTCCGGATCCAGTGCTGACGTTGGCTCGTCGAACAACATGATTTTCGGCTTCATGCAGAGGGCGCGGGCAATAGCCACCCGCTGCTGTTGCCCCCCGGAAAGCTGACGTGGGTATTTTCTGGCCTGCTCGGCGATACGAACGCGTTCGAGGTTTTCCGTCGCGAGAGCTTCCGCTGTTGCTCGAGTCATTTTTCTCGCGCGGATCAAAGCCAGGGTACAGTTCTCTAGCACCGTGAGATGTGGGAAGAGATTAAATTGCTGGAAGACCATCCCGGCTTCACGTCGCACCTCCGCGAGCCCCTTCATTCCAGGGAGCAATTCCGTACCATTTACGATTATTCGCCCCTTCTGATGTATTTCCAGCTGATTTATGCACCGGATTAGGGTGGATTTACCCGAGCCTGAGGGGCCACACACCACCACACGCTCTCCGATTGCCACGTCGAGATTGACATCATGCAAAACCTGGAACGCTCCAAACCATTTCGAAACATTCTCGATCTGCACTGCAGGAGACTTTAGGACGCTGAGCGAATGCGTTGAGGTGCCTTTTTCCGCCATTACAGATATCATTTCTTCCTCCACGACTACCTTTTTAGGCCCGCTCAATGCGACGGCGCGACAACACCGAGGCGCCGCTCAAGACGGGTGACCAGCGCGACCGCGATCAGCGCCAGGATCAGAAACAGAATACCGACCACGAACATCGGTTCGGCGTAACGGTAGGTCTCCGACGCGACATCGAATGCGCTGCCCAGCATCTCGGGAACTGCGATAACCGCGAGCAAGGGCGTGGTCTTGAGAATGGCGATCGAATACGCTCCGAGCGGCGCTGCGATGTTGCGCAACATCTGTGGCGCTATGACAAAGGTAACGGTGTCAGCCCAGCCGAGCCCGAGACTTTGCGCAGCTTCGCTTTGCCCCCGCGGAACAGCGTCGATTCCGGCTTTAAAAACCTCTGATATGTAACCCGAGTAGTAAAAGCTGATGCCAAAGACGCCAACAAACATAGCGGGCAACACGATTCCGTAATAGGGCAACACGAAAAAGAGGAAGTAAATCTGCACCAGAGAGGGTGTAGAACGGATTGAATCGATAATAAACTGAACGATCGGACGCACCAGCCAGTGAGAGCGCCTAAGCATCTCCCAAAAGAAACCTAGCATCGTAGCCCCAGCGAAGCTTAAGATTGCGACTAAGATTGTGTTACCGACTCCCTCCAATATCGCTGGAACGATCTCAAGAGCGAAGGCCAAATCAAAGCTCATTGACACGCCCTCCGTTCGAGGCCTCCAAGTAGCGTCCAAGGATTGTTACGGGATAGCACACGATAAGATATGCCAGCAAAAGTCCCGAATATATTCCTACCGGATTGTAGCTCAACTGTGCGATTTCCTTTGCTCGAAAGGTCATATCCGTGAGCGTGATGAGCGACACGAGCGCTGTGCCCTTGATCAGCTGTATACCCTCATTGATGAATGTTGGAATCATGGCCCTGATCGCCTGAGGCAACTCGATTAGCCTAAGCACCGTGAAGCGGCTTAAACCCAACGCTAAGCCAGCTTCACACTGCCCGCGATCGAGAGCTTGGAGTGCTGCACGAACCGATTGACTTGCATAACCGCCGGCATTCAGTCCGAGTGCCATTGCACCAACGGTAACCGCTGACAGATAAATGCCAAACGCCGGCAACGAGTAATAGAAGGCGTATAGTAGCACGATCACCGGTGAACTTCGCCAGAACTCAATAACTGAGGTGACACACCAGCGGACGACACCGGACGAAAAGTGCTGCAGAACCCCGGCAAACAGAGCGAATGGTATCGCGTAAAGCAGTCCGTAGATGGCGACCTTGGCGGTGACACCGAACCCTTGGAAGATACCCGCCATGATATCGAGAAAACTCATTCGCTCTGCTCTCCTCTTTTATGCCTGTCTCACCGGAAATTATCGGGGCAGATACTTTTCGCCGTTACATCCTCAGGTGCAATCTCAGCGTCGGTAAAGCCGTACTTCGCAAAGATTTTTTTAACGGTTCCCTCAGCTTTTCGCTTTGCGAGGCTCTCATTATAGAGATTGCGTAGTTCGACGTCGTCTGGCCGAAATACAATCGCTGCGTAATTCTTGACCTCTCGGCCATTTTCCACCAGCCCCTGAAACGGCGTTGCCCGCTCAAGCTTTCCTTTCAACGCCGGATCCTTAAGGGTATTGATGACCGTGGCGCTGGATTCTGTATCTGCCTGAATTCGGCCGGCCAGAAGTGCTGCAACGGAAGCCTGCACGGTATCGAAAAGTAGGACGCGCTCTTTTGGAATACCTGCTTTGATAGCGTTTTCTGGGTTAACGCTGCCTCGACCCCCGCCAATAATTAGATCCGGGTTTTTGGCAATATCCTCGTAGCTATGGATATTGTTGGGGTTACCAGACAGCACCATCACTCCATCGCCAATCGCGAGATCGGGATCGCTGAAAATGACCTGCTCACACCGGATCGGCGTAATCGCCATGCCGGCCGCAACAACGTCGATCCGCCTTGAGATCAGGCTCGGAATAAGGGCGCCCCATTCCATGACGACGTAGTCGACCTGCTTGACGCCAAGAGGCTCAAGGACGGCCTTGAGCATGTCTGGATGCACACCGGTGACGCTGCCGTCCTCTCCCTTGAACCCCCACGGCGCCTGATTTTCGATGCCGATCGTAATCTTGCCTTCGCCAAAAACCCGATCCTTGATCGACTGCGAATTCGCGGCGGAGATGCCGGTGCCCAGGAGCGCCAGCGCGGCGCCGCCGATCAACACTGCTCGTCTCAACATGTGATTTCCTTTCATTTTCGTTCCCCAACGGTTGACGACACCGTCGATCTATACTAGGTATACCAGATATGTCAACAGAAATCAAAAGTCTGGCTCGTTTTCTAGTGCAATACTAAGCGTTATGGATGATCCCGCACAAAATTTTCGACCCAATAGGAATGGAGCGCATCCGTGGTTAGAACGCATTTACGAAGCACGTTGTCTCTGCATGAAACTGTGCGCGAGGAAATCCTCACTCGCATACGGAATGGCGTCTATAGGCCAAAGGAGCCTATTCCTTCGGCGGCCATGCTGACGGAGGAGTTTGGCGTCAGTCCGATCACGGTGAAGCGAGCGTTGCGAGATCTTCACTCGGCCGGGGCGTTGATTTCGGTCGCGGGAAAAGGCACATATGTTAAAAAGCACCGGCGTGTCCTACGCGAACTCGATGTGTGGCTGTCGTCAATAGACGAGGCTGCCCTTCAGCTGATCTCCATTACTCGCGAGAAAATCTCCGATCCTACACTGCGCACCTTCAGCCCTCCCGAGGAGGCGATGCTTTGTGTGCGGAAGATCATCTTCGCCGATGACGAGCCCTTCCTCTACGACGCCACATTTCTCTCATCGGATGTAGATGGCGAGGTCATTGACGAGTTTGGCAAGAGATTCGTGACTGATGCCCTTGATCGCCATGATATTCATGTCGTCAATACAGATCTGATTATCGACGCGGCACCCGCTTCCGGAAATGTAGAGGAAATATTTGGGATACCAACCGGTTACCCAATGCTGCGTCGTCTCTATAAAATACGAACGAGTGATCCGAGGATTACTCTCTTCGGAGTAGTTCAAGCTCCGTTCGATAGACTCTCTTGCTCAGTAAGTCTTTCCGGAAATCTCAAGCGCACTATTAGGGAGCCTCCAAAGTGAACTCATCTGTTCTACAAATCCCATCTATCTTCCGCCTGCCGGCCCCGGCTGTCCCTGAAAACGAGCTACGCCACCGTCTGGAGAATATTCGACGGGAAATGGCTAATTGCGAGATCGATGTTATCGTCCTGACAGACAAGAAGAACGTCGATTATTTCACCGATTATCAAGAACTATCCTGGGACAGCAAAACCCGCCCTCTGTTTGCGATCGTGACTGCGCAGGATTTCATGGTGGTGGGAAGCCTCGGCGAGGCGCCGACGATCGACATGACGCCTCGAATTTTCGAGCCCCTTTATTACGACGGCTACCTGGCTGAGGCTGTCGGCGCAATTTCCAACTGGATCCGCGAAAATACAACCGGCGTCCGTCACACGGCGGTAGACTACGGACAGGACATGTTTGGCCGTGGCTCATTGGCTCTGCTTGACGCTCTGAACTCGTTCTCATCATGCGGAAAGGTACAGACCGCTACCGATGCAATTTGGAGGGTTCGTCTGATCAAATCCAGATTTGAGGCTGACCTCAAACGAACAGCATTTGAGATTGTCAACACGGCCTTTGATCAAACCATCGCCCGCGCGCGCATCGGCATGACGGAGTACGAACTCTTCTGCCTGATGCAGGCGCAAACCTATCTCAATGGCGCCGAGAGCACAGACCAGATTGCCATGCTCTTTTCAAAAGGCGACTTTTCTTATGGTCGAACGGCAAAGGAACGCGAGCTCGAAGAAGGTCACTACGTCTGGACCGATTTCCGAGCAACGTACGGCGGCTATCCGGCGGACCGCAATCGCATCGCCCGAGTCGGCGATCCATGCGAATGGGAGGTTAAGACGTACACCGCGGTGCGATCACTCACGATCGAGCTTGCGCAGCAGATCCGCGCGGGAATGACTTGCGCGCACGTCTACGCTATCTTTGAAATGATGTGGAGTGAAGCAGCCTTAGGGAAACTGTACAGCCACGTCTCTCGGATTGGCCACGGCGGCGGACTGGATCTGACAGAGCCGCCATCCATTTCCAAAACCGATTTCACTGTCATCCAACCGGGGATGATCTTTCATCTCGAACCTAAGCTAGAGCGCGACGGTGCGGTCTTCCAATTTGAGGAGGTCGTCTTCGTCACCGACAGCGGGGTTGAATTCCTCAGCGAACTCTCGCCCGAGACTGTGCCGGTAATCCGATAGTCAACTCTCCAAAAAGAGCCTACAATGTCAAATTCTACACGCATCTGGTCTTCCATCGATTTCGATAAGGACGGCAAACAGACCGATTGCCTGCGCCTTCCTATCTCAACCGATTTATCCGCGTATGGCTGGATACCCATCCCGGCGGTTTGCCTTAAGAACGGAGACGGACCTACTGCGCTATTGATTGCCGGCACACATGGCGATGAATACGAGGGCCAAATCGCGTTGATGCGACTTTCCCGGAAGTTGAAGCTAAGCGATATCAAAGGGCGCGTCATAATACTGCCAGCCCTCAATTTCCCAGCGGTGAAAGCCGGACGACGTGTTTCGCCTATCGATGAGGGCAATCTTAACCGTCTCTACCCGGGTCGGGCGCACGGGACCGCAACGGAAATGATTGCGCATTACGTGACGGAAGTTTTCCTTCCTATGACCGATTTGGTGGTTGACCTGCATGCGGGTGGCCGTTCACTTGACTATCTCCCCTCTGCGCTGATCCGGCCTGGAAGAACAGCAACGCAACATGAAAAGTTGCTTGAGTTGTTGGACGTCTTTGGAGCGCCGATTGGCTTTATCTCAGACGGCAGCGGAGGCGGCGGAAACACTACCCTTCCAGCAGCAGCCGAAAATAGCGACGCACTTGTCATCACTGCGGAATTGGGTGGGGCCGCAGCCCTAAACCGTCAGGGTTTGGAGCTCGCAGAACAGGGCGTAGTAAGGCTCCTCAAACATATCGGGATTTTGCCATCGTACGACGTCGCCGCTCCCGGCCCCGTCCGCCTGATGAATGGCTCTGGCACGGATCTGTTTATCTATGCCGACGCCGACGGCCTCTACGAACCATTGGTTAACCTCGGAGATGAGGTAAAGGAGGGGGAAGTTGCTGCACTGCTTCACTCGATCGACCGGCCTTACGATGAGCCTGAAGAAATCCGCTTTGCCAGGAGCGGGTTTGTTGCCTGCAGGCGCTCTCCGATCTTGGTGACGCGTGGGGATTGCTTGTTCGAACTCATGGAGGATTTGACGCCTCCGCATCTGCAAGGATAATCCTGTGCCAAGTCGGATCAATCCAAGAATTGCTGGTATGAAGTGCGTCCAGTGTGGGACTATTTATCCGGTCGAAGACTACTTTGAAGGCTGCCGCTCATGTTTAAGTGCCGGGACACCTGCTAGCGTGGCGCCTCATTACGCTGAATGGCCATCGAGACTGGACGGTAACACGGTAAGCGATTGGCTCTCCTATCCGGTGTCCGACCTCGCCGAAGGCAAGACGTCGTTGTCAAGTCTGCCACGCTTGGCCGCGTCTCTCGGCTTGACCAGCTTACATACGAAAAACGAGTTCACTAATCCAACGGGCTCCCACAAAGACAGAATGGGGTCTCTCATTGCTCAAAGAGCCGCTGATGTTGGAATAAGGACGGTCGCAATCGCTTCAAGCGGAAACGCGGGCGCGTCAATGGCGGCCTATTCTGCGCGTAACGGGCTCGAATGCATCGTTGTAACAACGCCGCATATAAATGCCAACTGGCGCCGCGCGATCGAAATGCACGGCGCTCGCATTATCGCCACCGAAACCGATGATGACCGCTGGTTACTGATCGCGAGCCAAGTGAAAAAGGGCAACTGGTACCCAGCCACTAACTATACAATTCCTCCTGTTGGGAGCAATTCCTTTGGAGTCGACGGTTATCGTGCCATCGCTTTCGAACTCCACTTACACTTTGGCGAAGCGGCACCGACTGATATCGTTGTTCCGACCGCGCGGGGCGACCTGCTGTGGGGTATCGCAAAAGGGTACGAGGACCTTCGGGAGGCAGGTCTCATCAAGTCAAAACCGAGGGTCCATGCAGTCGAGCCGTATCCCCGTATTGGCGCAGCGGTGTCTGGGCACGGTATGGTCGGTGATTTCTCTGCCGAGACCAACATGGGCTCAATAAGCGGCACTACCGTTACACAGCAGACCTTGCGGGCGCTCAAGATGTCCGAAGGCTACGCGGTCGCGGTCCAGGATACCGAAGTTGCGGCGGATCAGGCAATTCTTGGTAGCGAGGGTCTTTACCTCGAACTTTCAAGCGTAGCTACGCTGACAGGTTTGCATCATTTGATGAGAGAAAAGAAAATCGGGGCGGATGCACGCGTTGTACTGATCGCCACCTCACATGGATACAAAGAGGAGGCGCACTATCCTGAATGCCTGCCGGTCAGCGATTGGCCCATCAGATAACGGTGGCGACGCGATAAGTGTCGAGAAGGTAGATTCTCATGCCAAAGCTCGACGCACTGGATGTGCGGATTTTGGAAACACTACAGGCCGACGGAAAGCTGACAAACGTTGAGCTTTCCAGGCTTGTGGGGCTCTCGCCGTCTCCCTGCCTCGCGCGCGTTCGTGCGCTCGAGGATATTGGGCTCATATCCCATTACGTCGCGTTGCTCGATCCGGAGTCGCTCGGAGGCCTGATGAGCGTGTTCATCCAGGTTCGTCTCGAGCGTCAAGCCATCCGCGAACTCGGTGCCTTTGAAGAAGCGATGATTGGCTTTGCAGAGGTAATGGAGTGCTACCTCATGACCGGCGAAGCTGATTATCTCCTCCGGATCATAGTGCCCGATCTGGGAGCGCTGCAGGAGTTTATCGTCCAGCGGCTATCGAAAATCGACGGTGTTGCCAACATCCGCTCGAGCTTTGCTCTTAAGCAGGTAAAATATAAGACTGCCTATCCGGTGCGGGAAATACTGAATTGGCGGGCGACTTGACTAGGGTCAGGACTTCGGCAACGGGGCCTTTCCAGTCAAGCCAAAAGTGACACAAGCAGTCGCACCTTCACGCTGCGAGCGGTATACATACGCGAAGGCCGCAAGATATTGGGTCGCTGGCATGTATCATTGCGGAGACCGATGAGGACAAGATCGACGACGCTATCCTGGCATTATTATGGCTAACGCTGCATGACGGCATAGGGCGCGGATGGGATGCGACGGACCGATTGCTCCTGCGTAAACAATCTGCGCATGCGGGCCTTCACGTCACGCAGCACAGTTCCAGCGTCGTCTCGATTGATGCACCCGTCATCATGATCTCCAAATCATGGAGACCGACAACACCTGCCCGAACGGCGACGTAGACGCCGGCCGCGCGGATCCGCAAGCCCCGTGACGGCTTGATCCCGTTTGAACACCGAATCTCTCAACGGTCTGATTTTATTGATGATCGGTCGCAGCTCGGGTATTGGAAAGGCGATCTGCTGGTCTTCGATCGCAAACTCGGCCATTACAATGTGACGTCGCTTGTCGAACGCGTGAGCCGCTACACCGTGATGATCAAGAACCGCAGTCGGTACTCGCGTCCGATCATGGACAAGATCATTGCTGCCTTCTCGCCCTTGCCGTCCTCTGCACGCCGCAGCTTTACCTTTGATCGCGGCACCGAGTTTGCCGGCTTTCGGGCTTTGGAAGACGGGCTCGGCGCCAAGAGGATGCTACTATCATACGACCCAATGTGGGACGAGCCATGAAACGCCCTCGAGGGGTCACGAGGAGTTCCATAATTTCTACTTGTTGCTGGTAGCGCGCACAGGGGCTATTTAGTAATGCGACAGTTGGCCGGTTAGATGCAACGTCTCGCCTCTCGACGTGCTCGCCGCCCTGCCCGATCATGGACAAGATCATCAATGCAGCTCATCTCTGCCGTCTTTTTGCCGGCCGAAGCTTTACCCTTCGACCGCGGGACCGAGTTCGCCGAATTCAGGGCTCTGGAAGATGGCATCGGTGCTAAGAACTGGTTTTGCGACCCAAACTTACCCTGTCAAAAACGTGCTGTCGAGAACACCAACCAGCGCATCCGTCGCGCCTGGCGACAGGGAGCTCTCCACTATCACCCAGCGACAGCTTGTCGATCTCGCCCATCACCTAAATTCGTTGCCAGGAAGGTGCTTGGGCTACAAAACGCCGGCCGAAGTGTTCATCGCTCATTTACGTGAATATGGCTGATCCCCTACCCTGCATACCCGGCATGATGCATTTGGCGTAGATTCTTCAAAAAAACCGCGTCAAGGAGAGCTGCGTCGATGCGTTCGAGCGCTACCATGCTCGTTTTCCTGCGTCTAAGCAGGACTAAATGCAGTTTTTTCGCTTAACACCTCGTCATGCCGCAGCGAACGGATAAAGTAAATGCGATAAGAATACTCCCCGAACGGTTGGGGAATTCCTGCATCATGCGCGGTATGGCATTCAACGCACTTTCGAGACTCGGCTGGGTTGTCATATTTGCGGAACGGGTTTGCGGACATGAAAATTTCAATCATCGTGCCAGTGCGCTTGAATGAAACGCTATTTGAAGGGCTGCCAAGGCTGGAACAGCTCATCCGGAACGCCCCATCCGACCGCTTTGAGGTCGTCGTCGTTGACTACGGCAGCCCAACTAGGAGGGCGGCCGAATTGTCGTTCCTCACAGATCAATTCGAGCACGCGAAACTCGTGCGCGTTGACTCAGAAGCCGAGCCGTTCAGCGCTGGTATTGCCCGAAACGTCGGCGCCCAAAATGCTACATCTCCGGTGATCATGTTCAACAATGTTGATTGCCTAGCCAGCCCGAACATGTACGAAAAGATACACAAAGAAGCTCGCGCCAGGAGGATCGACGTCAACGCGTATGATTTTTTCGCTATCCCGATAGCCTTCCTAACGGTCGAGGGCGTGGAAGAATACCACCGAATACATGCGGCCAATGAACCGTACGACGCAGATTCGCTTTTCCACTACCACATCATTCGCGGCGAAAAGCAATTCATCTGGTTTATGGCCCATTCAGGGTCCACCATCGTCGTGAACCGGCTGCACTACCTATCAATTGGCCGGACGAGCCCCGTCTTTCATGGCCATGGCGCCGAGGACTACGAGGTCAAGCTCCGGCTTGCGTCATACCGACCCATCGGCCGAAGGCCTCTTGACTACTACCGCAACACCAAAAACAACCAGATGCACGACTACGTCGGGTTTCGTGCCTATCTCTCGCTCTACTCCTATGAGGTGGCGTTCCGTGGCATCTTCACCTCTGGCATCCTCGCCGCGCAGTGAACAGCGTCAACCAAGCCGTCAGCAACGCTAGCTACAAGCAGACGGAACGGAACTTCACCCTGGTTGGCGAGATGATGAAGGATTTTGACAAATCGGGAAAGCAGTTGAATGCACTTCCGGATCGTGCTGTATCCCGAAAAACTCTGGTCCTATGCCGACCCGCGTCCACGGCGCTGGAAACGCTGCGACAAGCCCTCCCCCTTCTCGGCCAATATTCAGTCATCGACGAGACGGTTTTCGCGGATGAACATGCGTTGCTGGATGCGATCGAGGCAGAGGAATTTAACCACGTCTTCTTCCTAAATCCGTACGGAAACGAACACAGGCTCAGCCTCTACAACGCAGTGCGCAGCGCCAACATACCCTATTGGGTCCATGACAGAGGTGCGCTACCTCACTCTTGGTTCTTCGATCCAAACGGGTTCAATGCCGACAGTTCCAGCTATCACCGCCAGAACTGGGATTCTCCGCTGCCGAGTGATGAGCGCGAAGCGGTCATTTCCTACATCCGGTCGCTGAAAACGAATGCCGAGACGCTGGAGAAGAACGGCGCCCCCAAGTCTGCCGAGCATTGGCGGCATGCGTTTGGCATCGGGGACCGAAGGGTCCTGTTCGTGCCGCTGCAGCGCCCAACCGACACGGTGACGAGATACTTTGGGGCTGAAGTCGGGCCATATGAGAATTTTTATAAATGGGTGGCAGAGGTGGCCGCAAAACTCGACCCTTCCCAATGGGCGGTTGTCGTGAAGAAACACCCTGCGGAGCTGACCCGCCCGAAGATTCCGGGCGTGGTGTTCGCGCCCGATGATGCCCATGCGCCAAGGCGGTGAGACGGGCGGCGCAGCAGCCGGAGCCATCGAGGACAGCCGGAATGACAACCATACCCATCTCACCTGCGCCACGACAGCTTGCGGCAATCAATGGCACGTTGAAAAGGGGTAAGGCCGAATGACAGAGATGAAGGATAGCGGCTTCATCAAGAATAAATGCTGCCGAATCCTGCTTCAGTTTTTCTGATAACTGCAGTCGTCAGATGAGGCGCAAGCTTCTACGGACAGTTGAGCGCTTTTTGTCGATTGCTCAGGTCACCCACCCGAGTGTTGCCCGCGCGCTACAGGTCGAGTTGCCAAAAGTGGGCAGCCGTCCATACAGCGATGATACGGATCTGCGGCCCCCGCTTGGGTGCGTAAACGCTCCGCTTTGGCCACTCACATTCATCGGGTCCGCGCCATGGCGCATTGGGAATGCCGTGACGGGAACCTGCCCAGGTAGGAATCGTCGAGCGGTACTATCGCAGAGCACGGCGTCCTTCCGACGAGATCGACGCCGACGACGATCTGGAGATCGTCCATGATTATGATCCGTAGGCGGCTCATTGATCGCCTTTGCAGTTCCGCCTGCCGCTGGCGAGCCGGCGGCCGCAAGGGAGGCTGCGCCGTGGCTCGGGTCGAGGATTGTTGAATCCGACAATTGCCAGCCACGCCCTTGCAGCCTTTGCTCTTCGCGCCGGTCCGGATCGGGTCCTGCGAAATTCTCGGGAAGGACAATAGATGAAAGGACGATCGCGCGGCGATCGGAATGGAGATGGAACGAGAAGAAATCGAGCAATTGCGGAAAACGGTCGGCTGCGGGGCGGTGCTGGAGACCTCGGGTTTTGCAGTCGACGTCAAAGAAAGCACCAGGCGGGCGATGAAGTTTCGCCGCGCAAGTGAGATCATCATTGTTACGCATGACGGGCGCGGTTGGTTCGACCCGCTCGGTGACGAAAAGGGCGACGTCTTTTCCCTGATCTCGCGTCTCGAACGAGTCGGCTTTCTTGAGGGTTGCCAGCGCATCGCCGCGCTGATCGGCTTCCGACCATCGGTACCGGCGTGGCATGGGTCAAAGGGCGATCGAGGCGCCGAGATTCCAATCTTCGAGAAATGGCAGAACCGACGGGCGCCTTGGCCCGGATCGACCACATGGTGCTTTCTTCGCTGGCAGCGCTTTCTCCCCGCCGGTGTCATTCGTTCCGCTATCGCCCACGGCGTTCTTCGCGAAGGACCACACGGGAGCATGTGGGCCGGCCATACGGACGATGCGGGTCACGTTTGCGGCTGGGAAGAACGCGGCAGCGAATGGCGTGGCTTTGCGACTGGCGGTAACAAGGTTCTCTTTCGGCTCGGCGCCATGGATGCGTCCCGCCTTTGCGTCACCGAGGCGGCGATCGACGCGATGAGCCTGGGCGCGATCGAGGGTCTGCGAGATGGGACGATGTACCTCAGCACCGGAGGTGGCTGGTCGCCGGCGACAGATGCGGCAATGCGCGTGCTCGCCGCTCGTCCCAACGTCCAACTCGTCGCGGCGACGGATGCCAATCCCCAGGGCGACATATTTGCGGAGCGGCTGCGGACGCTCGCCGACGAGGCCGCCTGCGATTGGATGCGATTGCGCCCGCCCGAGGAGGACTGGAATGATACCCTGAAGATTTCGGAGAAGGAAACGAGGGAGAGGAAAGAGAAAGACAGAGGCGTGCCGCATTCCAGCCGACCGCGTCAAGGGAAGCTTCGTCCGGCAGAGCCGGCCCTTGACCCGGCCGGACCGCATGCCGGCGGCTGCGCTGCGGCTGATGACGCGCGATTGCCAGGTGACGCAGCCGCTCGACGAGCATCGCATCATCGTCGAATGGGCCAAGCCGCGGGCCGGCGCGAAGGTGAAGCGCGCGCAGCGGCGGTCCTTCGATCGTCGCCGGCTGCATGCGGCGCCGAACCAGATCAACCGGTTGCTGGCGATGACGGCGCCGCTCGTCTCCCGGGCCAGCCGGCAGGACCGCAATCGCCTGTTCCTGGTGAAGAGCGAGAAGAAGGACGCGGTGACGCTTATTGCGGAGACGACCTTGTCGCACGCTCTGAAGCCGTTCATCAAACGCTCCAATGCCCGGATCGCGATCTGGAACAAGGCCGCACCAGAACGGGCGCGTCAGTTCTTGCCGGACTTTGCCGCCGTTCTGCTGCGGGGCAGTGTCGCCACCGAATATTACAACGCGTCGGGCGACATCGTCGCGACACAGGATGTACTCAATCACGCCCGCGCCGACACGACCGAGCTCTACATCAAGGGGCCAGAGACGCGCCGCATCCAGCGCGAAACCATCGCCCGCTTGCAGGGGTTGATGCTCGGTTGGATCATCGGAATAAAAGCGGGCGCCGAGGATCAGGCGCGGCGCGACCGGATTGCGCTGGCGAGCGATGCGACGGTTCCGTTCAGTCATGATTGCCTCAACCCGGTCGCGAGCACAGCGCTTGGATCGATAGCAGGTCGGGTGTGCCGGTACTTCGGTGGATGCCTGCGCTGCCCGGGGCTGGTCGTTCCAATCGATGCGGAGCACATGGCGCGCATCCTTCGGGCGATCGGCGAACTGGAGCGTGCGCGTGAGCGTATCGATCCGCGCCGGTTCGAGCTTCTGTATGCGCCGAGCCTGCGCATCCTGGTCGACGACATCCTGCCCGACTTCCCGCAATCGCTGCATGCGGAGGCCGAACGCCGGATGTCGTCCCTGCCAAGCCTTCCGGCGCTGGGATGAACGATGCAAGCGTCCGCTGCACTTGATCTTGCTGCCCAGGTACGGCCGGCCCTTCGGATATCGGCTCGCTCGGTGTGGTCGGATGAGATCTGGCATCTCGACGGCCATCGTCCCGGTGCAAACCGGAGCGACTTCTCGCACGACTGGGGATTTGCCCTTGCCGACGACAGCCGCTTCGGCGATCCGCAATGGACTGACTGGCGAGAGGCGGCAAAGCTGTTCCTGTGGAGCCTGAAGCTTGATCCGCCTCCAGGCCGCCGCAATGCCCACGAATCGACGATCGTCTCCGTCTTCAAGGCGCTGCGGACGCTGATCCGCTGGATGGCAGTGCAAGGGAACCGGCGCTTTGCCGATCTGGACCGTGATGCCTGCGACCGGTTCCTGGCGGCGATGGCGCAACGTCCGGGCAGCAAGCCGGGCAAGATGCTGAAGGCCACGACGCTGCAAACTTACGTCAATCTGCTGACGCGCCTGTATCTTCAAGGAGCGAAGTTCCCGGAAGTGGCAATCGACGATCCATTCCCGGGGATCGCGCCCCCGTTAGCTCGGCGTGACCGGGGCTGGCTTCCCTATACGCCAGACGCGGTCGCCGTGCCGTTGGTCTCGGCGGCCTTGCGGCTGATCGAACAGCCGGCGGACGACGTCATCGCTTTGCAAACGCAGGCGCAGGCTGCCTATGACGACGACCTTGCCAGGGGGATCAGCCAGACGAAGGCCGGCTTCATCGTGACCGACGCGATCGCACCGTTCATCTTCGCGACGGTGCCCGGGGAGGATGCTCCATGGCATGCCGCACCCGTCACCAGCACCAAGCAAATACGCTATCTCACCGATCGCATTTACGATGCCTGCTTTATCGTGATCGCCTATCTGATCGGCGCTCGGGTCTCGGAGATCCTTGGTCTCCAAGCCGGCTGCATCGAGCAGCATACCTCCGGCGATGGGTGCGAGAGCTTCGCCTATCTCGCCGGGCAGAGCTACAAGACGGCGCGCGGCGTCGGCGGCGAAGCCCACCGCTGGGTTGCTCCGGCGCCGGTCGAGCGAGCCATCCTCGTCATGGAGCGGCTGACCGCCCGCCTGCGGGCACAAAGCGGACGATCCGATCTCTTCCTGGTGATGGCCAGCACCGGCCTCGTCGGTCCTGCCGCCCGCATCAATCTGCCCGTCGTCTCCACGATCATATCGCGGATGAACAATCAGTTCGCGCCGTTCATTGAGCTGCCGGATCACGAGGGCGAGCCCTGGCATCTGAATACCCATCAGGGCCGAAAGACCTTTGCGCGCTTTGTCGGCAAACGCGACCGCACCGGCCTGCATGCGCTTCAGGCGCACTTCGGCCATGTGACCCGGGCCATGACCGATCGTGGCTATGTCGGAACCGACTTCGCGCTCGACGACCTGATCGACCGGCATACACAAGAGGAAACCCGCGCCGCCCTGGAAGAGGTGCTGACGGCGACGACGCTCGCCGGCAAGGGCGGACGGATGATCGCTGCTCGCTCGCAGTTCCGCGGGCGCACACGCGACGGCGACGTCCAGGCCTATGTCCGTTTCCTGATGGAAGAAACGGACCTCCGCCTCGGGGTCTGCGACTGGGGCTATTGCATCTACCGCGTCGAAACGGCTGCCTGCTTCGGCGACGAGCGTGGCCCCAACCCCGTGCTGAGAACCGAAAGCACGTGTCTCACCTGCGCCAACTTTGCCGTCACGGCCAGGCATCGACCGGTCTGGCAGGCGCGCCGCGATCGCAATGCCGATCTTCTCGATCAGCCCGGGCTGGATCCGGTCAGCCGCAGGGTTGCGGAGACACGGATCGCCGAATGCGATCGCATCCTTGGCGAACTCGATCATGGAAAGGATGGCCGTGATGGCGCCTAAACCCAGCAAAACACCGGCGCTGACGCCACAGGAAAAGCGCTTGCGCAACACCGACTGCAAGCTGCGGGAGGCTCTGGAGCGTCTGGTGAAGGGACTGCCCACACACCCGGACCTGCAAAAGCGATCCTACCGTTTGACCGTCGCCACGCTCGCACGCGAGCGCGTGTCGGCCGCAACGCCATCTACACCAAGCACCGCTCGATGATCGACGAATTGCGCCGCGCCAACGATCGCAAGGTCGTGCCCGAGAAACTCGCAGCCTGGGAGGACAAGCTCGCCCAGCAGCGATCGCTGATCCAGGTTCTACAGATCGAGGAACGACGGCTCGTCACAGAAAATGCCATTCTGCTGAAGCGGATCCTCGAAGCCGAAACGGAGGTCGATCGCCAGCGGCGTCACAATGCCAGCCTCATCGCAGAACGTGACCAAGTGGTAAGACTCGTGCCTCTTGCTCCAAAGCCAAAATCCTGATGCCAAATAGGCACCGGCGCCTCAGACACCCTGAGCCTAGAATATTCGACGAAGCCGAGGGCCGACCTCCTCAAAGCCGTTCCGCAGATAGAAATCGAGAGTGCGCTTCCATTTTGGTTGCCCGGGCGCTCCAACCTCAAGTCGCTTCCATCCGCGAGCACGGCTTTCCCGCGAGGCCACCTCGAGCAGATGAGGGGCAATCCCTTTGGAGCGCATGTCCGGTCGAACATAAAGCTCCGAAATCTGTCCGAACTTGCCTCCTGCATAGATCGCCGTGCATTCGTTCAGCACCATGATGCCGACCGGCTCGTCATCTGCAATTGCGATCACAGCGAACACGCCAGCATCGGCAAGCACTGTCTCCGCGCTTTGTCTGACGACGTCGGGGGTGGGCGCTTTCCCGCCAGAGAGTTCATCGAGCAGTGCGTGAATGAAACTGGCGACCGTCTCGACGTCCGTTGCGTGGGCGCGGCGAGTAGATATGGAAGGCATATTCTCTCCTACTAGCGGTCAAAATCCCGATTCATGCTACCAGCAGCGCAAGCCCGACACTCACTTTTAGAGGCAATGTCGGGGCTGATGAATGGCATTGTTCATCCAATTATGTATAAAAACTGCAAAGAATAGCAACATTGGGCACGATTCCGGATGACTTAAGATGAATTGTGCAGGCGCGGGAACTTCTTACGGAAAGCAACCGGGTTCACCTCGAAACCGCACGGTGAAGCTGGACTTGCCGAAGTAAGATGAACATCCCAAGTCCGGCGAAAGCACGGAGACCAAAGGTACAGCCTGAAATGCCCGTGCAGCCAAAACGCTCGGATTATAAATGCAGTCGAGCAGAGGACACTTGACGCATAACCAAAAGCCTGAACCCTGTCGATCAATGGAGGGGAATCGAACGCCTCGGCGCGCTCGGCTGGACGGAGGAGGCGATTGCGATCGCTCTCGCCCTCCCCGTCCGGCAGATCCGCAAGCGTCGCCTTCTCGCCAAGGTGTTGCCGGCGATGCTCGACCATATGGCCAAGGGCGACCTGCCGAACGAGCAGCAGCTGCGCACCATCGCGGCGGCCCCGCTCGACGAACAGAAGGAAGTCTGGAAGGCGCACAAGCTGAAAAAGGGCGAGGCCGCGTCCTGGGGCGATCGCCAACGGTCTCGCCAAGGCCCGCATGTATGCCAGGGACGCAAGCTTCGGCGACGACCTTCGGCGGGCCTACGGTATCGAATGGGCGGAAGACCTGTTCGCACCAGCCGACGACGACAACCGCTTCACCACCAATGTCGAGGCGTTCCTCGGCGCCCAGCAGGAATGGATGAGCAGCAATCTTCCGAAGAAGGGCACCATCGTCGAGGTCAACAATTGGGGCGAGCCGCAACTGCCGGCGAAGGCAAGCCAAGTCTACGGCAAGCCAGGAAAGGGCGATTGCACCGCCATGTATCTCGACCGCGACGGCAAGGTGCAGACCGCACACTACCGTATGCCGGAAGCAAAGAAGACGAAGGGTGACGCGACCACGTCCGGCGGCGACGACCGGGATGAGAACATTGGCGTCGCACCGAAGACGCGCCCCGACGTGACTCGCAACGGCATCGACATGATCGGCGACTTCCGTACCGACGCCCTGCACGAAGCGTTCGCCCGGGCGCCGATTGAAGACGGCACGCTCATGGCCATGCTGGTTCTCGCCTTCGCCGGACAGAACGTCTCGGTCGACTCGGGCTCGGAAACGTCGCAGCACGTCTACGGCTCCCGGCGCTTCGCGCGTCACGCGGTGCGGCTGATCGGCGAATCTGGAAAGCTTGAATTCGACATGGATACACTTCGCGTTGTGGCGAGGTTGACCCTGATCGACGCACTTTCAGTTCGGACGAACCGGACCGATAGCGGAATCGTTTCCCGCATCGCTGGCAATACAATCGGCGCCGACAGCTACCTCCGAAGCATGGGCACGGAAGAGTTCCTGTCTTGCCTGTCGCGGGCATCGCTGGAAGCGTCGGGCACGGCGCTGAATGTTCTGCCCCGCTCCCGGGTGAAGGACACGCGGGCGGCACTTGTCGAACATTTCAAGGAAGCACGGTTCGTCCATCCAGCGGCCCTTTTTGCTCCCGACGATGTGAAACTGGCCGACTGGCTCGCCCAGAACATGGTGCGTAGCGGCGAGGACGACGACGCACCCGCCGAAGAGCCGGTGCACGGCATTGAGGATGAGGTCGACGGCGTGCCCGCTCCGTCGAGCGCCGACGACGGCGAGTTCCACCTTGAGTCGGAAAAACCGGCTGACGACGAAACGGGAGCCGAGCCCCGTCTGCCCGAGAAGCCGGGCGACGCCGATTCGGGCGATGACGACGACACCGCATACGGGATCGCGGCCGAGTAGCAGCCCATCCCTCTTCTTCCGATCGATCTCCGCCGCCGGCCATCACCGGCGGTGGTTTTGTTTCCAGCAGTTGCCAACATCAAGGAGAGAAAAAATGTCCGCATCCCCTGATCTATGATCTCATCCCGATCGGTTCCGTCGTCGCCTGGTCGGATGGCACGCCACGCCCGCCGGAGCGCCATAATAAAAAACTGTCTGCCTGGCAAACTCGAAACAGCCAAGGCCGGCTGATCCGCAAAGAAGGCAAGCGCGGCATCGGCAATACCACCCTGTCGCCTTGCTTCACGCTCCATGAGACCGATTTCGGCGCCAACGGTGTGATCGCCATACGCGTCCACCGGACGTTTTCGCTCGAGAGCGACCTGACGTTCAAGGTGATCGAACGCCTGACAGTCGGATCCGTCCGGGTCTTCGATCGCACCGGCGCGAACGCCGAGCTCGTCCACCTCGCGGCCCATCGGCAGGCGGCCGAGGAATGGCTGACCGGGCACGGCTATCCCGGTGCTGTGCTCGAAGAGGTGACCGCCGACGAGGTTGCCGCTGATCACGTCGAAGGGAGGGCTGCGGCATGACTACGCTCCGCCCGAACTCCTCCGAGGTCTCCACCCCTGAGCTTTCAGGGGTGGAATTCGACCGGAGCGCTGATGGTATGCCTGTCGCGCGTGTCGGTGATCTCGTCTTCGCCATGGTGCCGGGGCGTGACGGCCATTTCCTCGCAAGCGCCTGGCGTGTGCGGCGGCCCCTCGCCGACCTCAAGCGCGATGATTTCTATTCGCATCATGGCTCTGTCGAGAACGAACCGGCGTTTCGAGCCCGCATGATCGAGCAAGCTGAACATTGCCGAGAACTCGGCTCGCTTGGGCGACAGACCGCCCGGCTGAGCTGCAGCACGCCTTGGGGCCTTCTCAGGGCGCGACCGTCTATGCGGACGGGATCGTATCCCACACGACGGCCGGTCATGGCGGCTTCAAGCTCTCGGCCGCGCGCAACGCCAAGGTCCACCCGACGCTGCAGGCGGATGGGGGCTGGTACGAAGAAGATGCCGCATGGGCAATCGTCGCGCTGACCTTCCCGGATCTGTTCACAAGCTATGAGCGGAAGTGCGCCGACAAAACAGTCCGCGACACCTGGCCGGATGCTTGGGAAGCGATCTTCGGTCGCTCTCTGGCGCCCGGCGAATCCTACGAAAGGGATCGGCAAGAGTTTGCGATGGCGCATGCCGGGCATTGGATCGTTATCGCCGCGCTTCGTTCGGATCATCATCCCGCATGACCGAGGTGATCGCCTCGCTCGGGGGCAACCGCGATGAACGGGCGGTACAGCGCCGCTTTCTGGTGCCGAGCAATGACTATGAGGTCGGCCGGTTTGGCTTTGTCATCGAAGAGACGAGGCATGCTGCCTATGACGGCCCCTCCAGCATCGCTAGTTGGCGTCAGAGGGCCGCATAATGTCCGGTTCCGCAAGACAAGCGCAGCTGTCCCGCATGGGAGCGGCGCGGCGGCAGGCGCAACATCAGCTCGATCTGATCGACCGGCCGATTTACGCGTCGAATGACTGCGATCATTCCCTGCTCGGCCGACGTCAGCCGGGATATCGCCGCCGCAACGCGCCCGAACCAGGCGCATTCCTGGAACGCCATCGCGGCTCTTTGGGCACGCCACCGGCTGCCCTTGGATTTGGCAAAAAGTGGCGATGGCGCCTCAAGAGTGGGGGAATGCTCATGGGCACGATAGGCGACTGGAGCGAAGGGCGGGTGCCGGCTCCTCGCCCCAAGAACGGACAGCATTCTGGATCCAGTTCCATCATCTCGAGGGCGCCGAATGCCTGAAGGCCGTTATGGCGGAGCTCAATAGGCTGATTGCCGAAAAGGAGGCAAAGCCGATGTAAGCAACCAAGCCGACCGCGACGCGGGCCAAACGCGAAACACTGCCGCCATTGACTGCGGAGGAGGAACAGCGCTCCAGGCATATGCGGCAAACCACGGCCGGCGGTGGAAAAGCATTCTTACCGCGTCTGGATGGGGCGGCCTGCCATATGATGATGGTGGCATGTTGCGTTGCCTGCGCAATTCCCATAGCCCATCCTGGCTCCAGTCATATCGCTTGCCTAAACGGTGCCCAGCGAACAATTAGATTCGAGGCATCGGACTGACGCGCCAGAAGCCTGATCCGGCGGACGGCGCTCCCGTGTCCAGAGCCAGCCCCTCGATCGTCAATGCCCCTATCTCCTTCATGACGGTTGTGCGTGAACCGGGTCGGACCAGTGAGGGTCCCTCAAGCAATTGCTCGCTTGCGGCGAGCTGAGAGGACCGCGGCTCTGCTGCAGGGCGCCCTGTTCAATGGCTTCCTTCGGAACAGACCCTTGCCGGTCTGCCCTTCGGTTGTGATGCGGCTGAACCGGCGGCCGTTCGTTTCAAGGCCGCTTCGCGCCGCGGTGCGGCCGGACCGCGCCGTCCTCGGCAAAGCAGGTCCGCGCGCCTCGCGAGGTCAGTCTGACCTGCTTGCGCGCATCCCGGCTCTGCTCGTCTTGCCGGGGCGCGGACCCTGAAACGCCCGTCTTCCACCGGTTCTTTTTGACCGCACCGAAGGGCAGCCGGCAAGGGCCGGAACCACTTCGGGAGCAAAACCATGAAAGGAAGAGCCCATGGCCAAGGCCGCAACCCAATCCCGCAAATCCGCCCGCCTCATGCAACTTCGAAAGGGGGCCACCCTAGAAATGGTCCGGCTCACTTGCCCGGACACCGCCCAGGCGCTGAAACTCGCCGAGAGTTTCGGCATCACGGTCATCGACAGCGATGGCATCCGCGAGCTGCATGAGCGCCTGATCATCGAGACCGCCGATAGTCTCTCCGAGGGGCTCGGAGAACGGGCGATGCAGATCCATCTCCAACGCATCGTCGGCGCCTTCGTCGGCTCCGCGCATGGAGCCGGCCAGTTCTACTCCCGCGCCGTCACCGAGGCACGGGATGCCACCGCTAAGGCCGCCAATGACACGCGCGATGAGGACCTTGACGGTCCGGTCGGCTACGACAGCGCCGCCCAGCGCAAGCGCGAGTTCGCAGCCGACATGGGGGTACAGGCGCACGCTCTTCGAATGGCAGCCGAAGGCACCATCGCAGCCTATAAGCAAATCATCGGCGAGGTCTGGAAGCCCTTCGACCGGCCGGTCGACAACCCGGGCCACTCGCTCGACCGCAAGGCAGCCGAGACGCAGATGTCGGCTTTCGACTGAGCCATACCTTCGGCGGGGCTTCGGTCCCGCCTTAGCCTTGGCCAGCTCGACGACCTGCTGACCTATTTCGATGAGCGCCAGGCCGGAGCCACACTGTCTGGTCCCGCCGCAGCGCGTGTCGCAAAGACGCTGGACAGCGTATCGGAGGACCTCGGCCCCCCTTCCGGCCATGATCGCTGACCGTGCCCGGCTCCGCACGATGCTCGCAAGTCTCGCGCGAACATTGCATATCGGAGTGGCAGATTGCTTCTTCGATCCCGGCACGGCGGCCTGTCTGAAGAAGGCGACTGGAGCCGAAGGCCCGTTGACCGCACTTTGCCAGCCGGCCCGTTGTCCCAATGCCTGCATCACCGCGAGGCATCGGGCAGCATGGGCTCGTGCTGCAGACGAGGCCAAGAATCTGTTGAAGGAGAAGCGGCTGTCGCAGCTTCAGCGTGCAGTTCTGCACCAGGAACTCAAGAGAGCATTGACGATCCTGGACAACATCGGCGGTGCATCGACAGCGGACGCATAGACATTCGCGGCGCTTACACCCCATATCCACTATCCACCATCGCAATATCTGTGCATACATAACGCCCATGTCTGACTCCGCCAATACATCCTTATCCCGTCATTCTGCTGCTGCTTTCGGTGGAGGGGCAATTATTGGCGCTCTCGGCGGTCTCATCGGCCTCGGTGGCGCCGAGTTTCGACTTCCGATCCTGATTGGATTCTTCAATTTCGCGGCCCTTGAGGCGGTCATTCTCAACAAGGCCATGAGCCTCGTCGTCGTCGCCACCGCGCTGCCCTTTCGCGCTGGAACCGTGCCGTTCAGTGCTATCGCCGACAATTGGCCGATCGTGGTCAACCTTCTCGCGGGCAGCCTGATCGGCGCCTGGTTCGGGGCGGGCTGGGCGACGAGGCTTCGATCAGAGACCCTTTACAAGGTCATTGCGATCATGCTCGTGGCCATCGCGATCGTCCTGGTCCTCGGGCACGCCGCGACAGCGGGCCAGCCATTGTTGACGGGAGCGGCCCAACTTGTCGCAGGGGTGATTGCAGGCTTCATCATCGGCATCGTCGCGGCATTGCTCGGCGTCGCCGGAGGTGAACTACTGATCCCAACGCTTGTCCTTCTGTTTGGGGCGGACGTCAAGCTCGCCGGTAGTCTCTCACTCGCCGTCAGTCTGCCGACTATGCTGGTGGGCTTCACCCGATACAGCCGGGATCAGAGCTTCTCGGTGATCGGCCGGAACAAGACGTTCATGCTGGTGATGGCGGCAGGATCGATCATTGGCACATTTATCGGCGGTCTACTGCTCGGCATCGTCCCAAATGCGATATTGCTTCCGGCCTTGGCAATCATCCTTCTGATCTCTGCGGTGAAGGTGTGGCGGCACTAGCCGCGCAACTCTGTAGCTGATCCCAACCCGCACAAAGAACGAGAGCGCAGGCCTGGCCTGCCGCGCTGGGCTCCATCCCGGCGTGGTCGGAGCGCGCGACGCCCGGCCGCGTCCGCGCAACGGCTTGTCGCCGTCCTCCGCTTGCGCTGCGGCTCTGCGAGTGCGCGGCCGCGCCTAAGGCATCGCAATCCGCTGCTCCGACGCCGGGACAGGCCCGGCGGATTAGGAGCAGCGATTATGACGAGACAAGAAGGAACCAAAAGCAACCGCCTAGATGGGCGGCGGGAGAGGAAGAGGAAGGCCGGAGTCGGGCGGTCGATTGAAGGGATGAGAGAGGCTCGCTCCGCCGGCCGCGGAGATTCTCCCATGTCCCTCATTTCCACTTCAGCCGAGCGCGCGGATGTTTATTCCCGAGTGACTGCCGAGATCATCGCGGCAATCGAACAGGGCACGGGTGAATGGCGCGCGCCCTGGTTCCACAATGGCGCAAGCATCGCCCGTCCGACGAACATCGCGTCCGGCATGCGCTATCGCGGCATCAACACCCTAGCGCTCTGGGCCGCCGGTTTCGCGGCCGGCTATGGCGACGGCCTCTGGGGCACCTACAAGCAATGGCACGAGGCCGGCGCGCAGGTGCGTGAAGGCGAACGCTCCACCACTGTCGTCCTGTGGCGAGAGATTGCGACCTCCCGGCAGGAGGATGGTGACGACGCTGACGACGAAGGGCGTCGGCGCATGTTCGCCCGAGCGTTCTCCGTCTTCAACGTCGCGCAGGTGGACGGCTACGAGCGCCCGCCTGTTCCGGTGCTGCCCGAAAGCGAGCGTCTCGCCCATGCCGAAGCATTCGTCGTCAACCTCGGCATCAAGACGGAATTCGGCAGGTCGGAAGCCTGCTATAGCCCCTCGGCCGATACAGTGTTCATGCCGCCGTTCACCGCGTTCCGCGACGCCGCGTCATTCTACGGTGTCTGGCTGCACGAGAACGGCCACGCCAGCGGCGCCAAGCACAGGCTTGACCGCGATCTGTCCGGCCGTTTCGGATCGGCCGCTTACGCCGCCGAGGAATGCTGCGTGGAAATTCTCAGCGGACTTGTCCTGGCTGATCTGGGCATCGCTCACCACCCACGCCCTGATCATGCCGCCTATGTCGCATCGTGGCTCAAGGTCCTGAAGGACGACCCCAAGGCCATCTTCACCGCCGCGAGCAAGGCGCAGCAAGCGGCTGATTGGATGCATGCGCAGCAGCCCCAGGCGAAGGAGATGGCAGCGTGAGCAGTACCATCTTCATCGCAAGGATATTTCAAGCTGCCGTACACTTGCTTTGTAACGGCCGTAACATCACAATGCAGCTATGGCTACTTCATCCTGGCTGCTGCTGACCTACAAAGTCCCGCCCGAACCCGCTGCAAAGCGGGTCGCATTATGGCGGCGGTTGAAGGGAATGGGTGCAGTGTATCTGCAGAACGGGGTCTGCCTGCTCCCCAAGACCGACGACCACGTCCGCGGGCTGAAGATGATCGAGAATGGTGTCTCCGAGATGGCTGGAGAATCCGTGATCTTGGAAACGGTCGCGCTCGATCGGCTCCAAGAAGAGAAAGTCATCGCCCGATTCAAGGCTGACCGGGACGAGGCCTATCGCGAGTTCATCGACAAGTGCGGGGATTTCGAGGCGGAGATCGCCAAGGAACGGGCAGCGGACCACTTCACCTACGCCGAGCTTGAGGAGAATGACGTCGATCTGAAGAAACTCCAGGGCTGGTTCGAGAAGATCCGTAAACTCGACTTCTATGGCGCGGCTCTTGGAGCCGAGGCTGAAGAACGGCTGCATGCCTGCGAGGCATTGCTCGACACCTATGGCCAGCAGGTCTTCGACGCACACGACGAGAACCGCTAATTGGAGCCGACTAGATGGACAAGTCCTCACATGCTCAAGACTTACGGCAGGTGGTCCGTCTGGTCGTCCTTCTCAATCTCGCGTACTTCGGCATTGAGTTCGCCGTGGCTCGCGCCATCGGCTCTGTCTCGCTATTTGCCGATAGTGTAGACTTCCTTGAGGATTCCTCCGTCAACTTCCTGATCCTTGTGGCACTCGGATGGTCCGCCCGTCGCCGCGCCAAGGTCGGAATGTCGCTAGCCGGCATTCTGCTAATCCCGGGTCTGGCAACGCTCTGGACCGCGTGGGAAAAATTCATAGCGCCGAGCCCACCCGAGGCGCTCGCGCTGTCATTGACCGGCATCGGCGCGCTTGCGGTCAACCTTACTTGCGCGATCATGCTGACGCGTTTCCGCCGGCACAGCGGTAGTCTCACGAAGGCCGCATTCCTCTCTGCACGCAACGACGCGCTGGCAAATATCGCGATCATTGGGGCTGGTCTCCTGACGGCTTATACTTTGTCTGCTTGGCCTGACCTGATTGTCGGGCTCGCTGTTGCCGCGATGAATGCCGATGCGGCCCGAGAAGTCTGGAAAGCGGCCCGCGAGGAACATAAAGCGGCTGAGGCCTGACGCTCCGCCATGGCAACAGCCACGATTGATCAGGCTTGACTGTCAGGATATATCGCCGAGCTTGGAAGCTGCTTCCTCTGCGACGATCTGGGGATCGCGCCCGAGCTGGAGCCTCGGCCGGATCACGCCTCTTACCTTCAGTCCTGGTTATCGGTCCTCGCCGGCGACAAGCGCGCCATCTTCCAGGCTGCGGCGCATGCCCAGCGTGCGGCGGCCTACCTGCACGATCTCCAGCCGGTTGGCCGGCAAGATCGGCCGGCCGCCTAGTTTTTTGCTTGATCATCGCCGTTATTTGCGGGTCTTCATCGGTCAATCGGCAGAAGGACGCGCTGTGGCGCCTGCCGCAGGCGGATCTGCCTAGGCACACACACTCAGCGACGAGGATCTCGGCCATATCAACCAGCGACGCCGACCCCAGTATCGCCATCTTGCGCAAGACCGCCGAGGCGCTCTTCGTTCTCTTTCGCTCATCGCATCCTGGACAAGCAACCTTGTCGCAAACGCCAGACTCAGTCCCACCTTCGCGCAGGCGCCAAGTCGGAAAACACGGCTCAGACCTCTCGGATAGCCGCGCCGAATCAATAAAGTCGAATTCGAACATAGCGGGGAGAGAGAAGCCGACTGGGCGCCCCGGCAACTCCTCATACTTTCTTCCGCAGTTAGGTAGCACCTGCCACCGAAGTCTACATCAGTCACAGACTGATCTTACTTCACCACCGAAAATTCGTGCCTGTCCAATTGGAGACTGAATAGATACTCGTTTTTTTGCGCGAAGGTGCCGTCGGGATTGCGGGAAATGGCGCCGCAGAAACGCCCCCGCGTCGGATAGACGGAACAGAGCATGTCGCCTCCGATTGTGCTGCGCCCCTGGTCGGACCATGCGCCGACGGTGATAAGTGTCGTGCCGTCTGGTGCTGTCACCCGCCGGTATGCCTCGCCTGTCCCGATATTGCGCCCCTGGATTTCGTGACCGAAGAGCAGAGCCCTTATCTCGTCGCCGTCGAGGCGATCTTCCGGCTTGGGACTGAAGCCGTCGGGCAGTTCCGGCACACCTGCCTTGCGCAGGCCCACGAGCATCTTTTCGAGGTCGACGTAATTCTTGAACGGGAATTCGACCGCAGCCATCAGCCCTGTGTATTCAGGTACCTGCGCTTGGGCGAGATAGGGCTTCAACAACTCACGGGCTATGACAGCGTCGCCGTGTCGATCCAGTTGCCCGTAGGCGGATATGAGCAACACGAGCCCGTTGTAATTGGCCCAAAAGTCCCAATAGGAGGTTTCCTTCGATTCCGGAGCGATCTTTTCGAAGGCGACGACAGCTTCCTCGAAGCGGTCCATCGAGAAGTAGGCGAGCCCGGCGAGGTAGTAACGCTCGCGCGACCAAGCGGGATCCACACGTGCTGCGGCATCAAGGTAGCCGAGACCATTCTCGGCCCTGCCGTTAAAAATCATGGCGCTACTCAGCGACTCGTAACTGGAAGGGTCGCTGGCGTCGAGCGCTATGGCCCGCTCCGCGGCGGCGATCGCCTCATCGGATTTTTGCATCATCTTCAACTTTCCTGCGAGGAGTGTGTAGTACCCCGGAGAGGGATTCTTGGCGGCCTCCATGAAGTAGGCGTCTGCCTTGCTGCGGGCTTCATCCTGCGAAAGCCCAAACACTTTTGACCGTGCCTCGGTCCAATGTGCTTCCCGATAAATCCAGGCGAGTGCCGCCGCAGCATTGCCAAAGGCGCTATCAAACGACAAGGCCCGCTCGTAGTACTTTACGGCCTCCACCCAATCCTCCGGCTTTTCCCTCAGTTCCAGTTCGCGGCCCCGCAAATATGCCTCGTACGCGGCGGGGTTACTTGTTCCACCAGCGATCCGCGCAGCCTGTTGGCTCGTGACCAGGCGAAGCTTGAGCGCCGTTGCGACCTCCCCAACCATCCTGTCCTGCAGCTCGAACACTTCGCTCCATTCCCCGTCGAACCGCTCCGCCCACATGCTGCCATTGGTCATCGAGTCGATGAGTTTTGCGTTGATGCGCATTTCGTCCCCGGCGCGACGCACGCTACCTTCTAGGACGTAGCGAACGCCCAATTGGGTCGAAACCTCTGATGGCAGGCTGGATCTGTCTTTAAAGGTGAATGCGGCATTGCGTGAGATTACGAACAGGCCGGGAATGCGTGCCAACTCCGTTGTCAGATCCTCGGTGATGCCGTCGGCCAGGTAACCCTGTTCCGTGTCGTTGCTCAGGTTGTCAAAAGGCAGCACGACGAGCGAGGGCCGGGCATCGGCGGTAGCAACGGAGGCATCGTCTCCCGGTCGCCAAGGCTGCCACCACGCTAATCCCGCAAATAGAAAGCCGGCGATACCTATGGCGGCTGCAGGAACAGCTAAGGACTGCCGGCTTCTGCTCGCGCTGACGGTCTGACCCTCTACCGCCGGATCGAGCGCCACGATAGACCCGGATAGGCTCGGCAATGCTCTTGACCTTCCGTTGGCCCAGCGCACGGTAGCCGACGGCGAGCTTCGATTTCACGTGGTCGTAGGTGGTTCCGGATATTGCGATGCCGCCGGGTTCCGCCAGCACCTGCATGCGGTCGGCGATATTAACACCGTCGCCGTGAATGTCTTCGCCTTCGACGATGATGTCACCGAGATTGACGCCAATGCGGAAAACCATCCTCTGTTCAGGCGCCAGGGCCGCGTTACGCCGGGCTTTCTCCTGCTGCAGTTCCACCGCGCAGTGAAGGGCATCCACCACGCTGTGGAACTCGACGAGCACGCCGTCGCCCATGGTCTTTACCAGGCGGCCGTGATGCATTGCTCGAAGAGTTCGTGCAGGTCGGCGTGGAAGCAGACACGCGTTCCCTCTTCGTCGACCTCGCTCATTCGACTGTAGCCAACGACATCCGCAATTAGGACTGCTGCTAGACGGCGCTCCATGCCCGCTCTTTCTGGGGATCCTCGATCCATACCTTACAGCAGGACCCCTGCGGGTGCCACCGCCATCGCTTCATAGTGGCTGGGCGGCGAAACTTGAATGGTCCGACTGGTGGCCGTTGCGACCGCATGCCGCTTTCTTCCCTTTTCTGATCACTTGTTTCAAGCTGATAAGCTCCTTCAGGGCAGCATCCCGCAAATGAGCCCTGCCGACGAAGGAGGTCGACACTCTTCGCCGCCCGACACCGCTGCGATCACCAGATGGATTGTGCGCGACGCTGAGCATTGACATTCCCAGCTCGTACCACGCGGCTCCGTCGCCATGCGCAGATAAGCTGACTCGTAGGAGTAAAGTGGCAGGTTCGCCTTCCTTCTCGTCTGAGTAAGCGGCTGGACGGCTGGACGTGATGCAAGGTAGCGCCTGACCTCGGCAGGGCGTCCTCGTCCGGATTTTTGGCATCGTGAGCCACGGCCTTCTCCTCCATGAAACTGCGTGAGGTGCGTCCACTGCGGCCTTTCTTGTTGGCGTATCTCACACCGCGTCCGGCTTGCAGCCCGACCTCGATCCCGCAACAGCGCATTGCCGACCTTCTTCCCCGCCGTGCTCGGCTGACGCCTGCGCGCGGCTTCCTCGCGAGACAAGTAGCTCCGCGCTGCGCCGCCCTCCATTCCATTTCAGCCCTTCGGGTGCGGGCCGGTCGCCCGGTGTTATCCGATCGCCATCAAGGCCGCGGTGGTCGCGACCTGATACAGCAAAGGAGAAGACAAATGGCTCAGATCGGCACTTTCACCCGCAACGAAGACGGCTCTTTCGCCGGAGTTATCAAGACGCTCAACCTCAACATCAAGGCCCGCCTCGTTGTCGCCGACAAGGAAAACGACAAGTCGCCCGACCTTCGCGCCCTCGCAGGCACCATCGAGATCGGCGCCGGCTGGAAGAAAACCGCCAAGGAAACCGGCCGGGAATATCACTCGATCAAGCTTGACGACCCGAGCTTCCCCGCCCCGATCTACGCGAGCCTCGTCGAGAACGAGGGCGGATACGCTCTCATCTGGTCGCGCTGAGGCGGCCAGCCACTGGACGCGGCGCTCCATCCCGGAGCGCCGCAGTCCCGCAAAGGAGGAGCTTTGAAAGACGCTCGTCGACCGATCCTCAAGCCGGAACGGACTGCGTGATACCTTGCCGTCGCCGCGCCGGCTCGGTCTGGCGAAGATAGACGGCGAAGGCGGGCGGACCGAGAGTTGCCAGAATATCCGCCCCACCTCGCCGCGGTGACATCCTCCATGCAAGGCAACATGGGTCAGCCTTTCCTCCCTGGTCATATGACCCTTGTTTCCATCGGCGAAGGTGAAAGGGATTTCCTCGGCCAGATTCTCTGGCGAGACGCCGATCGGAAGATGTTGCGGCAGCGCGCAGCGTGTCCAAGGTTGGCGTATCGTCCGTGTTGTCGAAGTATAGCCATGCCGAACACCGATTAGATGTGCTGCGAAGATTCGAGCCACGACATAATAGTGGTTGATCAGGCGGCCGCTCGTGCCGTTGCCGTCGGCGACCGGCTACGCGCGGCCAGACGAAAAGGAGCCCGTGCGCTCGTCGATGAACCGATGATCTACTGGAGAATCCATGCCCTTCACCGAGATGCCGCCATTTACCTTATTTAACAATTGCGAAATCCTGAGTTAACCGCGGGCATGACACTACTGGCCAACTCTTCCTAACCGCTGACGGCGTATGAGATCAGCGTGCCTCCAAAATGGGCTCAAATTCATGCTTAGCACTGCTCCTCGAGACCGCGTTCAATCGACATACCTATCTCGCCTCGCCGCTGATCTGAGGACAAGCGCGCGATTAAAGAGGAACTGCCGCTTTATGGTACGGCTCGTGTACCCTGCAAGGGCGCTAAGGAAGCTGACCATGACTAAGGCACTGGTTGTGGAGGTCTCTGAAAACGGCGCCCGGATACGAACCAGTTGTTCCACGGTTCCTGATCATTTTTATATCGTGCTGGGGAACTACGAGTATTACATAGGAGTGACCGCATTTCGCCGGTCAACGGGCGAAATTGAGGTCGAGTTCATAAAAGAACAGCCGACTCGATTTGTTAACGCTCTTTCCCGCATCGAGTTTCCACTCGCGACTATTCACGATCTGAAGAGGGTTATCGAGGTCTAACGATGCGACTCCGCATTTTAGTTTGGCCGTGTCGAGCGAACCGCTGGAACTTGGCCCTCTACCTTTGTTACCCGGGAAACGTTTCCGAGCAAGAGGAATTTACAAGTGCCGAGGTCACGGGAGGCTGATTCGTTGGATATCCTCCTCGTCGAAGACGATGATCTGGTCGCAAGAACGATCATCGAGTCCTGGCCCGTGCCTGGAGACAATATTCGACTGATCTCAAACTACAAGCAGTGCCTGCGGACGATACACAGCGCGGAGATAGACTTCTTCGACGGTGCGATCGTCGACGTAAATTTGCCGGATGGGAACGGACTGGAGATACTTCGTACAGTCAGAAGGCACTCGGACATCCCTCTGATCTTGATTTCGGGGTCGGGAAGCCCGGAAAGCCGGGCGACAGCTTTGGACGCCGGCGCCGATGACTATGTGATGAAGCCGTTTTCAGTTCGTGAACTCCAGGCACGCCTCACCCGTGCTGTGACAAAATCGGAGAGCATACGGCCCGAGGTTCTGCCGTGTGAGTTGGCGATCGGAAGCGTTCGGTGCGATCTGACGAGAAGAACCCTACTGTTTCACGGCAAGACGCTGCCGCTCACTGAGCTCGAAGCGCGGCTACTGTCAGAGCTCAGCAGAAACCCCGGGCGAACCTGCAGTAAGTCACAGCTGTCAAAGCATGCTTGCTTCAGAGAATATGATCCGCGCGACAAGACGCTAGAGGTGTACATCGCAAGAGTGAGAAGAAAGGTCGAGCAACTGGACCCGAAGAGTGTGGAATATATTCAGACGGTACGCGGGGTCGGATATCGTTTAGTTCCGCCAACGGAGGGAGCTGATATGTCAAACGCGCCACAGCCAAGGAATCCAAGGTGAAGGCGGTACTAATTGATGACGATCCCGAGGTCTGTCATCTGCTGCAAGTCCAACTGCAGCACATCGGCGTTGAGGCGCGCGCGGTTACAACGATTAGCGACATGCTCGACGCCGTAAGGCGGGAGAACCCCGACATTGTGTTTGTCGACTTGTCTCTCGGCGATGCCGACGGAATTGATGTGTTCCATATGCTCCGAGACGTCCGGTTTATGGGGCCCGTCATTATAGTCAGCGGTCATCCCGAAATGGTACTTCGTCACGCGAAGGATATTGCGCTTCGCATAGGGTTGGACGCGAAGGCAACGCTGAAAAAGCCATTCCAGCTGCAAGACATAAGACGGGTTCTAAACGAGGCGACAAACGGTACGTCGACCATCGCGCGCGTTTATAAACCAGGTTCAGACGCGACGTTGCGCGAGGCGCTTCAGAAGGATTGGATCGAGTTCTGGTTTCAGCCACAGGTTGATCTCAAAGCTGGTCATATAGTGGGTGCGGAGTGCCTGGCCCGGATCAGGCACCCCAGCGCAGGTCTGGTCTTTCCCGGCCAGTTCTTGCCGACAGCCGACGACGATGACCTTCATGAACTCACCATTAGGGCCGCAGATGCTGCGGCAAAAGCTGCGTCACTTGATTTGCGGGATGGTGTGCCGCTGCGTTTCTCGATAAACGTTTCCACTCACAGCATGAAACAACCGGGGCTGATTTTTCAGCTCAAGCGGATCTGCGCCGATAGTGCCATTGACCTGACTTTGGAGATCACCGAAAGTGATCGTAGTGATAGTTCGGTCTGCCGAGCGTTTGCGACACGCGCTGTGCTACACGGGCTCAAGATTTCAATCGATGATTTCGGATCCGGTTACGCTACCTTTGAACGGCTGCGGCATACACCCTTCTCGGAACTCAAGTTGGATCGATCTGTTGTAAACGGATGTTCAGGCGACCGCGCTCTGAGAAATATCTGTGTCGCGACCATACAGTTGGCCCACGGCTTTAATGCGCACGCAGTTGCCGAAGGGGTTGAGACACCGGAGGATGCCGCGACGCTCGCTGAGATCGGATGTGACATCGCGCAGGGTTATTTCTTTGCACCAGCGTTGCCCCTTGATGAATTTGCAGCGTATGTTCGCTTCCCCAAAAGAATTCTGCCGCGGGGCAACTCGTAATATGCCCACTGCTCTCTGAGCTGTCTCACCAGATCGCGCGCTCCCCTTGGGCTGAAGGAGTAGCCTCGGCAATCGCCGTTGTGTTACATCGCGTCGGAGTTGCGGCTTAGCTGAAAGTCCAAACCTGCTATATAAACTGCCTTCCGTTATTGCCATCGAGTATCAAGCGCACCTTTGCCGCCAAGTCCCTTGGTCGGTAAGGTTTAGTGAGAAAGTCGACGCCAAGGTCGAGCGTCCCTTGATGAACTACAGCGTTCTCTGCGTATCCGGAAGTAAGCAAAATAGGTATATTTGGTTGAATCTTGCGAGCTTCTTCTGCCAGCTGGCACCCATTTAGGTTGCCAGGCATGATTACATCAGTGAACAGAAGGTCGATATCAGCAACTTCGCGTAAAGCGTGCAAGCCCTCTTGACCGTTTCGAGCCGAAATAATTTGGTAGCCGAGATTTTCGAGTTGTGCGCCTACATAACTTAGGACCAACTCATCGTCCTCCACCAGAAGAATCTTCTCGGAGCCTCTGGGGAGAATGGCGTGGTTCGCATAGGGCTTTACCACTTTCTCGGCTTGAATGGCCTTCGGGAGGTACATCTTGACCGTCGTCCCCTGGCCGGGTTTCGAATAAATCTTGACGTGCCCGTTCGATTGTTTGGCAAAACCAAAGACCATACTGAGACCCAAGCCGCTCCCCTTCCCAACTTCCTTGGTTGTAAAGAACGGCTCAAAGGCGCGCGTGAGAACGTGGGGTTCCATCCCAATCCCCGTGTCAGAGATGGCCATAATCACATATTGACCGGGAGAAATGTCCGCGTTCCAATCCACATCGTCGTCTTTATCGATTGAGATATTTGTAGTTTCAATCATCAGGCGCCCGCCGCTGGGCATCGCATCGCGCGCATTAATGCAAAGGTTTAGGATTGCGGTCTCAAGCTGGGAAGGATCGACGAGCGCATTCCAGAGGCCGGCTGATTGGATGAATTCGACTTCTATGTTTTCGGAAAGTGCGCTGCGTAGCAGACCGTCGATATCCTTCAGGAGTAAATTGAGATCGACGGCTTGCGGCTCGAGAGCCTGCCGGCGCGCGAAGGCGAGCAGCCGGTGAATAAGGTCAGCCCCTCTTTGAGCGGCCGCTGACGTCATTTCCGCGAGGCGACGAAGGCTTTCATCTTCGCTCAGCCGTTCGGCGAGAACCTCTGCATTGCCCAGGATGACCGTTAGAAGATTGTTGAAATCATGCGCTACGCCCCCCGTCAACTGCCCCACTGCCTCAAGCTTTTGGGCTTGCCTTAGTTGCTCCTCGACCGCGAGGCGCCTTGTGATGTCTGAGTTGATCGAAAGGATGGATCGCGGACTACCATCCCCATCACGCATCAGCGAACAGCGGACCTCTACGGCGATGCGGCTCCCATCCTTGCGCTTTTGCGCGATCTCCCCACTCCAGTCTCCCGTTGCCACGACAGCGGCAACATAAGCGAGGAGGTTGAACTCATCGCAATACAGCAATTGTCCAAGCGATTGGCCCACTGCTTCTTTCGCCGTCCACCCGTAGATTCGCTCTGCACCCTTATTCCAGAACAGAATTCTTTGGTCGATATCATGAACGATGATCGCATCTCGAGCCATGTCGAGAAGCGCCGCCTGTTGTCCAAGCTTATCTTCGGCTTCTTTACGCGCCGAAACGTCAGTCATTCCACCGACGCATCGAACCGGATTTCTCTGTCGGTCGTAGATGATGTATGCACTATCTTCGACGTGCGCGATCGAGCCATCTCCCCGAAAGAATTTGTACTGATCCCCCCAGTTTTGTTCCTTGGAATCGATAGCCGCTTGCGTGGAGCCTAATACGCGCTCTAGATCGTCCGGATGGACATGCACCTTCCAGAATTCAAGATTCCGGCGACTTTCTTCGGGCGAATGGCCAAACACAGTCTTGAGACCTTCGCTCCACCAAATATTACCCGTGACAACATTCCAGTCCCAGATTACGTCTGTGGTAACGCTTGAAACTGCCCGGAACAGCTCCTCGCTCTCGCGAGTCTTCTGTTCAGCGGCAAGACGCCCGGTGACATCCTGGGCCATCATCAACCTCGCATTTCGCCCTTCATAGTCGAAGGCATGGGACGAGATCTCTGCAAAGATAATCCGGCCATCCTTAAGTCGATGGCGCCAAACGCCTGACTCCTCGATGCCGCGCGGCCCCTGTGTGGCACTTTCCAACAGGGCAGGCACATCTTCCGGGGGACGAATGTCCCTGATGGTCATTTTCGAGAAATCCTGCCGAGAGTACCCATAGAGAGCAACGGCAGCGTCATTTACCATCAAGAATTGCAGCGTCTCAACGTCGTAAACCCACATCGCTTGTGGGTGGGAATCGAATAGTTGCACACAGTCAGATTCACTTTGACGCGGCACCTTGAAGGGATCATTTGCCATCGTCGTTGGCTGTACCATCGCGATCACTGAAAACCAAGACGATACTGTTCCGCGACCGAGGGGCAAGGCTTGTGGGAGATGGCGTCCACCGCCGATTTCTCCGTCACCTCGACGCATCATGCCGCGCGATCAGGTGCGAACGCCCTGGTATGGCACCCGCATGCAATCAAGATGCGAAGCGCCGTTGGAAATTTGGTAGCTTTCCACGCCCCTCTTCTCTAGATCGAGGGGAACGGGGCCTTGCGATCAATTGCGTGGAGAGCGTACCACCGCACGCGGTCGATATCCACGCGCTCGCTTCTGGCGCGTAATGTCGAGAAAGAGATCGACGGCCTCTTCTTCCCGCTCGAACAGGTGGACCTTGCTCTGCCCTCTTTTGCCTATCCGACCCCATGTCCTCATGAGGCAGGTTGCGCCGAACAACGTGCCGGAAATCTCCATCACGTAGTAGCGTGCCATGTTCTTGGTGGCATCTGTGCGTTCGACATAAAGATGATAAGGCTGAGCAATCATGCCCGCAGAATCCGAAAATTCGGCGCAAGCGTCCAACGAGACTTATGAATCGGTCATGGTGGTTCGATTCAGAACGGTGATGGGTGCGAAAGCGTGCTGATGAAGGATTGCGACCGGAGCCCGCAGGGGCTCAACCTCTTCGGGTAACGATCCTCTCGCGAGCTCCTGGTCCGCTCCGATCACTAAATCTCTGTCCTATGTCTTCGGAACCAATGACGCACGCGGTGTTGGGACAAGTTCGCGGCCAGCCATCGTAAACAGCTCATCTTGGAAATAGGCGCGTAACCGGGATACGGCCGCGCTCATGGCCGGCTGGCTTAAGTTGATGCTGCGTGCCGCTGCCGTGAGGTTACGCTCGGTCATCAGCGCGTCCAGCACGACCAGGGGATTTAGATCAAGGCCCTTGAACCGCATATCTCTTTATCCACAGAGTGTCTGTATGCCAGCCGAACCATCAATCGGCTGCTTTACTAGAAGAATATGATTGCCAGACATCAAGCAGACGGCCGGCACAATCCTGCCGACCGCCGGAGTCGGACTTGCGTGATCTCGCCAATGAGCATTGTCTTCGAAGACAAGCAATCGAGGTGGCTCACAGCTCTGGTCCGTTCCGATCGATACTCGCACCGATGGGCCAGTCGGAGATCGGCCGTCCAACTGGCAGAACGATGACCAGTGGATGTTCGACGCGTGTTTCAGCACCGACCTGACCCAGCGGCTTCTTGTAGTCGGGATGCATGTCGAAAAGAAACATAGTCACCCCAAGGTGATCGCCAAGCGCGACAAGACGTTCGCGGCGGCCGTCAAGACCGGCAAGCACCTGACAACGTCTCAGACGAATAAAGGAATTTCACACGGCGATCACCTATGCTGCAACAGAACGCCGTTCCAAGGGGACTCCGTCACGCTAAAGATCTGATGGTGACGGGCACCTTTGCGACGCTGAAGCGTGGCACCCTGATCAAGAACATTTGTCTCACCGGCAAAGAGGATGAAATCGAATGCCTACGATGCGCGACACGAAATAAATGAGCGAAGAGCAATTCAGGGCATACATATCGGAACGCGCGCGTTCAGTTCGCTAAATAAAGTGGTGTGGCATCGCTATTGTGACTTCCCACAGAAGGGAGTTCCGTCGCACTAAGTCGACGGTGACTCAAATCGATTTTCCGCCACCCAGATCCGCATGTCCTGACGCCGGAACCAAATCGCGCGGCCACATCTCAACGGGGCGTTGCCAGCCGTGAAGACGATCTGCTCGTCGGCTCGCATTCGTAGCACCTCATGCGGCTGGATCAGCGGTCGGGCTGTAAGCTGCTTCGAGCGCGTGCGAGACGAGCCTTTCGCCTGGAAACTGCGGCTGACCTGATCGATTTCGACCGTGGTCATCCCGCATCGTCTCGAGATGTAATCGGCGGTTTCCGGATCATTGATGGCGGCGAACGAGATCCAACTCGCGCTCTCGAACCACTTGCTCGATGCATCCCGGCCGCCATAGGTTTCGCGCATCTGACCGATCGACGGATAGATCATCGTCAGCGTGATGCCGTATTTGCGGCCGGCATCTCTCGCAGTTTCCAGAATGCGCATATGGCCTAGACGCGCCACCTCATCGAGAAGGAAGAGAGCGCGGCCGTTCATCACACCGTCGCGATTGTAGATCGCGTTCACAAACGAGCCGATGATGACGCGCGCAAGGCCGGCATGAGTCTCCAGAGCCTTGAGGTCGATGTTGATGAACACGTCGGTCTCGCCGGACGCAATGTCTTCGGTCAAGAAGGTCGACCCGGAGACTAGGGCGGCATAGTTCGGATAAGACAGCCAGTGCGTTTCCTTGATCGCGTTTGCGTAGACACCTGAGAAGGTTTCCGGCGTCATGTTGACAAAGGCCGCTACGTTTTCCTTCACAAAGGGCGATACCGAATTGTCGTAGATGTCCTGCAGGCGCTGGCGAAGTTTCGGCTCCGGCTCCGACAGGTTCGCACGCACCTGGCGAAGCGTATGTAGCTTTTTTTCCGTGTGTCCGGACAGGCAAACATCGGCGATGATCGCGGTCAGCAACTGCAAGCCAGAAGCTCGGAAGAAATCTTCGCGTACTCCGCTCGCGCGGCCACTGTCGCTCATGATCCAGGACGCGACCGCGGCGATATCCTCTTCCTTCGTTCCGCCAAATTTCCGATCCAGTCGAGCGCATTGAAGCCGGTCTGCGGTTTCCTGGGATCGAGAATCCTGATCCGGCGCCCAGCATCTTCACGCCGTTTGCAAACCATCGGCGCCACCTCATCCGATGGATCCAGCACGATGAGTGTTCCACCCCATTTGAGCGCCGTCGGGATCGTCACCGAGGTCGTCTTGAAACCGCCCGAACCGGCAAAGACGATCCCGTGCGAGGAGCCGAACGACCCGTCGAAACAAAGCAGCGGCGACTTGCCACCGGCGCCCCATGTTTCCGGGCTATCGGCGCGGAACGAAAGTGCTGCGGTGCTGTCCTTGTCGACGCGATAACGTTCGCCGATGACGATGCCGCCCGCTTCGGGCAACAGCTTTTCCGCTTCGTTCAGTTTCATCCAGTCGGCCTCTCCGTGCATAGCGCGTTTTCCGCGAATGCGCGTCGGCTCAGACCGAGCGAAGGCCGCATTGCCGAGGAGCGCAACCCGCAGGGCGAAACATCCAGCCATCAATGCGGCGGCCGCCCCGACCATCGTAGCGGGATCGAGATAGGCGAAGATGAATCTCCCCGCCGGTAGCTGTTCGGCGATTGCGGCAAGTCGCGTTGCCTCACGCAACGCCGCGATCGCGATTGCAGAGGCACTCCCCGCGACAACGCCCCAGCCGGCGAAATGGATGCGAATTGCGCCGACGGAAGCGAACAGAAAGACGACACCAGGACATAGGGGAGCGCAATGCCTGCCCGGCCGAGCAAGAGCTTGGCGGCCTCGGTCTTGCCAAACCCCGCCAGGGACGGAGCCATGCCACTTGCGAGGATCGCCACGCCGACCATGAGCATGACGGGGGTGATGGCGAGAAGGACCCTATTCATCGTTCTTGCCGAAGGCCTCCGCACCAATGGCCGTCAATCTTGCCCGCTCGCCAGGTTCTTCCTTGAGACGGCGGCCTAGTTCGATCAGCGCGCCGAGCAGCAACGCCCGCTTTTCGTAACGGAGGCCCGCCTTCACGATCAGGCCTCCGAGTTCGATCTTGTCGCGCGTGTCTTTCTTCCGCGCCTCCGAGGCCGTGTTGCGTTGCATCCTCTCAAGCCTCGCTACCGCTGCCCTGAGGCGCGCCACGCGTGACCGTCGCGGTTTCCACAGGATTACCGCTGCCAGCCCCTCCCCTCTCCTTTCCGTTCGATCCGGCCTTGCCTCCGCGAAACCGTTTCGCCACGTCCTCGAAGGCTGCCTGCAACTCCGCCTCATCGATCTCGATTTCGGCTAGTCCAGCCTTGAGTGCGATCCGGCCGATCCGCTCGGCTTCTCGGGTCTCGGCAATCGTGAGCTGTTCCTGGAGCTTGGCGATTTCGTCGCGGATTTTCGAGGATGGCTTCTTCATGTCCGATCGTCTCCTTGGATGAGAAAGCTTGTCTTTCGACTCCAGTTTTCCGGAAGCCTGCGCGGAACGCACTGCTGTGAATTCTACAATCGCCAAGGCCGATGCTTTCGCGGATGATCCCGGCCGTTCCGAAGGAGCGGCATCAAGGGCGCAATTATACGTCGCTGACGCGACGCCCCTTCTTGAGGCCCGGTCCGGCCTTTCGCTCCCGACGAACCCATTGATTCGTTCGCAACCGGGAAAGAACTCCGCCGTGGCCGTCCCTCACTTCTCCGTCAGCATCGTCGCCCGCGGCTCCGGCCGCAGCGCCGTCCTGTCGGCGGCTTATCGCCACTGCGCCAAGATGGACTACGAGCGGGAAGCCCGGACGATCGACTACACGCGCAAGCAGGGCTTGGCCCATGAGGAGTTCGTCATCCCGGCCGACGCTCCCGATTGGCTGCGAACGATTATCGCTGACCGATCGGTCCCGGGCGCCTCCGAAGCCTTCTGGAACAAGGTCGAGGCCTTCGAGAAACGGTCGGATGCGCAGCTTGCTAAGGACGTGACGATCGCCTTGCCCGTCGAGCTGACCTACGAGCAGAACATCGCTCTCGTTCGCGAATTCGTTGAGAGGCACATCATCGCGACGGGCATGGTGGCCGATTGACGCACCTGGTAACCCTCATGTGCATCTGATGACCACGCTCCGGCCGCTGACCGATGACGGGTTCGGGGCCAAGAAGGTCGCCTTGCTCGGACCGGACGGCAATCCGATGCGCAATGATTCCGGCAAGATCGTCTATGAGCTTTGGGCCGGGAGCGCCGACGACTTCAATGCGCTCCGCGATGGCTGGTTCGCGTGCCAGAACCGGCATCTGGCGCTTGCGGGTCTCGACATCTCCATCGATGGCCGGTCCTTCGAGAAGCAGGGAATTAAGCTGACGCCGACGATTCATCTCGGCGTGGGAACGAAGGCAATCGAACGCAAGTCCGAGGCGGCGACGAAACCGCTCACGCTCGAACGCATCGAGCTCCATGAGGACCGTCGCGCCGAGAACGCTCGCCGGGTCCAGCGCCATCCTGAGATTGTCCTTGATCTGATCACGCGGGAGAAGAGCGTCTTCGATGAGCGCGATGTGGCGAAAGTCCTTCATCGCTATATCGATGATGCCGTTCTGTTTCAAAGCCTCCTGGCGAGGGCACTGCAAAGTCCGGAAACGCTTCAGCTCGAGAGCGAGCGGATCGAGTTCGCCACGGGTGTTCGGGTATCTGCCAAGCACACGACGCGGGAGGTGATCCAACTCGAAGCCGAGATGGCCAACCGTGCGATCTGGCTATCTCATCGTTCGTCGCATGGTGTTCGAGAAGCGGTGCTGGAGGCGACTTTCTCACGCCATCCCCGCCTATCGGAGGAGTAGAAGATCGCGATCGTGCACGTCGCTGGCAGAGAACGGATCGCCGCCGTGATCGGCCGCGCTGGCGCCGGCAAGACCACGATGATGAAGGCAGCGCGCGAGGCCTGGCAAGCGGCCGGATATCGCGTTGTTGGTGGCGCGCTCGCCGGTAAAGCCGCAGAGGGTCTGGAGAAAGAAGCGGGCATCACTTCCCGAACTCTTGCCTCCTGGGAGCTTCGCTGGAGCGAGGGCCGTAACCAGCTCGACGACAAGACCGTCTTCGTTCTAGATGAGGCCGGGATGGTGTCGTCACGACAGATGGCGCTCTTCGTCGAAGCAGCGACGAAGGCCGGCGCCAAACTGGTTCTGGTCGGTGATCCGGAACAGCTCCAGCCGATCGAGGCGGGTGCAGCGTTCAGGGCGATTGCCGATCGCATCGGCTATGCCGAGCTCGAAACCATCTACCGCCAATGCAAGCAGTGGATGCGCGATGCCTCGCTCGATCTGGCACGCGGCAAAGTCGGCAAGGCGGTCGATGCCTACCGTGCCTATGGGCACTTCAAAGGGTCGGAGCTGAAGGCCCAAGCAGTGGAAAATCTGATCGCCGACTGGAACGGCGACTACGATCCGGTAAAGACCACTCTGATGCTCGCACACCTTCGACGTGACGTCAGGATGCTCAACGAGATGGCTCGTGCCAACCTCATTGAACGCGGGATCCTCGCCGAAGGTTTTGTGTTCAAGACCGAGGATGGCAATCGCAAGTTTGCCGCCGGAGACCAGATCGTGTTCCTGAAGAACGAGGGTTCGCTCGGTGTCAAGAACGGTATGCTGGCAAAGGTCGTGGAAGCGCTACCTGGCCGCATCGTGGCAGAGATCGGTGAGGGAGAACATCGTCGCCAGGTCACGGTCGAGCAGCGCTTCTACAACAAAGTTGACCACGGTTATGCCACGACGATCCACAAATCCCAGGGCGCGACCGTCGACCGGGTGAAAATTCTGGCGTCGTTATCGCTTGATCGCCACCTGACCTACGTCGCCATGACCCGTCATCGTGAGGACCTGGCCGTCTACTACGGCCGACGCTCGTTCGCAAAATCTGGTGGACTGATCCCGATCCTCTCACGCAGGAATGCCAAGGAGACCACGCTCGATTACGAGAAGGGTCCTTTTTACAGGCAAGCGCTTCGCTTTGCCGAAGCCCGCGGCCTGCGTCTCGTCAACGTTGCCCGCATGCTCGTCCGCGATCGGCTCGAATGGACTATTCGGCAGAAACAAAAGCTCGCCGATCTCGCCGCACGTCTTGCTGCTATCGGGGGAAAGCTCAGTCTTTCCACCAGCGCAAAGAATTCTCCCATCCACAAAATTATCAAGGAGGTAAAGCCCATGGTATCCGGCATCGAGACCTTCGCGAAATCGCGCGAGCAGGCAGTCGAGGACAAAGTTGCCACCGACCCTGGCCTGGAGAAGCAATGGGAGGAGGTTTCAAGCCGCTTCCACCTTGTCTACGCCCAGCCGGAAACTGCATTCAAGGCCATCAACGTCGATGCGATGCTGAAGGACGAAGCCACCGCGCAGTCCACCATCTCCAGGATCGCCACGCAACCGGAAAGCTTCGGTGCGCTGAAAGGCAAGACAGGAATACTCGCAAGCCGCGCCGACAAGCAGGGTCGCGAGAAAGCACTCACCAATGCGCCGGCGCTTGCCCGCACATTGAACGCTATATGCGCCAGCGGGCGGAGGCCGAACGCAAGCATGAGGTCGAAGAGCGGGCCGTCCGTCTGAAGGTGTCCGTGAATATTCCGGCGCTCTCACCGGCCGCGAGACAGACGCTTGAACGTTGTCCGTGACGCCATCGACCGGAACGATCTCCCGGTCGGATTGGAATATGCCCTTGCCGATAAAATGGTGAAGGCGGAACTCGAAGGATTTGCGAGAGCCGTTTCGGAGCGTTTTGGCGAACGGACCTTTCTTCCGCTCGCAGCCAAGGACACGAGCAGCCAGGCGTTTCAGACAGTGACTGCTGGCATGTCCGCAGGGCAGAAGGCGGAGGTTCAATCCGCCTGGAACTCGATGCGAACGGTCCAGCAATTTGCAGCGCATGAGCGCACGACGGAGGCGCTGAAGCAGGCGGAGACGCTGCGTCAGACGAAAGCCCAAGGGCTCTCGCTGAAATGACGGCAGGGGCTGGAACGCGTCCGGCGACAATCGCGCAACAGAAACGAACGGCTACCATGCTATCCGTCGTGGCCGTGATTACCGTCCTGCTCTCGATGGCCGCCTTCTTGGGCGGCTACCGTATCAATCTGACACCGAGCGAGCCGCTCGGTCTCTGGCGCATAGTTCCACTTGATCGTCTGGCAGCTGTCGATGACCTGGTGTTCATCTGCCCGCCGGATACGGCCGGGATGCGGGAGGCGCGATCGCGCGGCTATCTGCGCTCCGGTCTTTGCCGAAGCGGCGTTGCGCCGCTCATCAAGACAATCATCGCCGTCGCGGGACAGCATGTCGAAATCGGCGCTGGCGTAAACGTGGACGGGCAGGTGGTTCCTGCTTCGGGTCTCGCGCTTCGAGACGGAAAGGGTCGGCCGCTGTCGCCATTTCCGAGTGGCGTCGTACCTCGGGGACAAGTCTTCCTGCATTCCCCGTTCGCCGGCTCCTACGACTCCCGATACTTCGGCCCAATCCCCGCTTCCGGTATCTTCGGTCTGGCGCGGGAGGTGCTCACCTATGCGCCGTGATCACCTTCAACCGACGCTGCTAATCTTCGCCTCGATTATCGTGGGCGCGGTGGGGTGGAGCGGCCATGTACTGCTCCTGCCTGTCGCGCTGGGGTTTCCGATCATCTGGTCGATCACGCGAACGAGACTTGTGGCGGCGCTTGTCTCCGCCGGATATTTTTTGGCGGCGTCGCGTGGTTTGCCGCTAGGCGTCGCCACCTTCTTTTCGTCGGATCTCCGGCCGGGCTTACTGCTCTGGCTGTGTGCGTCTACCAGCTTTGTCACGGTGCATGCGGTCCTTTGGACAAGGTACGACGGCGTTCGTTCTTTTCGCTATCTCCTGGCGGCCATCCTTATGGCCATTCCACCATTCGGTATCACGGGCTGGGCGCATCCTGTCACCGCCGCCGGCGTCCTGTTTCCGCAATGGGGATGGTGGGGACTTGCGGCCATGACAGCCGGCCTTGCGAGCCTCGTAACCCGCATATGGCCAGCTGTCGCAATCGCCTTAGGAGGCTTTTGGGTGTGGTCCGCCGCAGTCTGGACCGAGCCGAAACTACAAAAGGTTGGCAGGGCGTCGATCTGGAATTGGCAGCTTCGCTGGGCCGTGACGCCAGTATGCAGCGCCACCGTGATCTGATTGCAACGGTGAAGGACCAAGCATCTCGCGGCATCCACTCCGTTGTTCTGCCCGAAAGCGCCTTGGGCTTTTGGACGCCGACCGCCGAACGGCTCTGGGCAAGAGCTCTCCAGGGGACAAGCATCTCCGTTGTCGCTGGCGCCGCAATCGTCGATGCGGGCGGATACGACAATGTGCTCCTCGCCCTCTCTGCCGAGGGAGGCCGGCTCCTCTATCGTGAGCGGATGCCGGTCCCAGGCTCGATGTGGCAGCCATGGCGGTTGCTGATCGGTAAGAGCGGCGGTGCGCGGGCACATTTCTTTGCCCACCCTGTCGTGGCAATTGGCGCCAATCGGGCCGCACCATTGATCTGCTACGAGCAACTGATCGTTTGGCCCGCCCTGCAATCCATGTTTCAGGATCCGGATTTTATCGTCGCTGTTGGAAACGGATGGTGGACCAAAGGGACATCTACAGTCGCCATCCAGCGCGCCAGTACAATGGCATGGGCGAAACTCTTCGCAAAACCGCTTGTTCTTTCCTTCAACACCTGAAGCCCGAGGAGACGTCATGCTCGACGCTGCCCTGATCAAAGAATGCTCCGATCCTACTCTCAAGCCCGCTATCGTCGAGCAATTCGTGACCGCCGCAGGCTCCGCCGATCCCCTCGCCATCACCGTTAAAACGGGCGACCGGTTGATCCTCGTTCCGAAGGCGATATCAAGCCAACGAGGCGATGGCGATCGTGCGCCAATATGCCGGGAGGGCCGTCGTTCGCGTCGGCCTGACGCAGTATCCAGCCGGCGTTGGAGTGAAAGAATCGCGATTTGAAGCCGGACCTCGTCGATGTTTGCGAAAATCTCCGCAAAGGGACGACGATGTTCGCCAAGATCCTGAGGATCGTGGCTAAATGGTACGGGGACCCCGCGAGTGAAGATGTCTTCCCTCAGATTTTCGAGGATGCCGTCTACGCATGGAAGACCGGTGAATTCGAGGGTGCGAACGTGTTTCAAGCTCCTGATCCGGGAGGAAGCGTGACGACCCATAGGACGTCACCCTCAGGCGAGGACGAAGCCAAAAGCGACAGCCATGCTGACCATGCGAACACTGAAAGGCCCGAGAAAAGCCACGGCGTTGGATCCGCAGAAATGCGGATCGACCTGTCGAGGATCGGAGGAAGATGACCCTTTTTCCGGCGAAAGCGGCTAAGCTTCCGGAAGCGAATACCGCGCGAGAACCGCCCCCTCATCTCCGTCGATGGTCACCTCGAGACCTCGTTGACCGATTGCGCCTCTGCCATTTCATGAAGAATGAGATCAAACAGCTCCTGCAGCGAAGGCAGGACTTGCGGGACGATGATCACAAGGCCCGCGTGCAATTCCGCTTTTGCAAAAGTCGCGGGCGTTGTTCGTGATGAAGGTGAAATCTCCCTCGATTATTCGAGGCATGAGATCCCAATCAGCTTCGCCGCTCAGTCCCAGCCAATTGACGTGGAAACAATCGTGGCCGTAACCTTGGCCCAAGGCCACGGGAGACGAATGAAGGCATTCATCGATAAGAAACTTCACGAGTGGCGCCCGACGGTTTTCGGGTGCCTTTATTTGAAAGTTTCAAACGCTTTACCGACTTCACTTTCAGTCCCTGATCGAAAAGCTTTCGCGGCCGCCCCCGGGCGGGATGTGCCGCTGTCCAGATTTCCGCGAGCTCCACCATTCGCTCGGTCAGCGATGGATAGCCCTCGACAATTTCCTCGGTGCTCGCGCCCTGGGTTTTCATCGCGGCAATCATCCGTACTGGAACACGCGTCCCTTTGAAGACTGGTTCGCCGCCAATGACGCCTTTCACGCTGTGAATGATTTTCTCAGCGTCCTGAAGTGCTTCGGCGCGTGCGGCCAACTGCTCTCTTGCCCGAGCGACATCGACGATCAAATAGTATTGGCATCGGGGTCCTGGTCGATTGTATCGAATAGACGTTTGCGGCGCTCGGCGGACAAGATCGATCCGACACCATACCAGAGCTTCAAGCGGAGTAGATCCTCATCCGTGAGTGCTCGGCGCTCACTGCTGAAAGGATGAGTCGCGATGATCCGCTTGTCGATCGCGTTGTGCACCGATTTCACAGCGATCTCACTGACAGTGTCAGTTTCCGTTAATTCGTGAATCGGCGGATCCCCGGGAATGAATCTTTCCGGGGATTTTCTCCACTTCAGGCTGTTCCTTAATTGTGAACTGGCGCCAGATTGTGCGTAATGAGTGTACTGAGTCGCAAGCCAAATGGAGATGGGGTTGCGTCGCATTCCGCCAAGTCGACGATCGCACATCGTTGGATTCCAGCGTGTGGGCAATGGGCTGACGCACCACGAGAGCGCGTTGGAGCGGGATTTTGTAACATTGACGCGCTTTCTTGATGCTGGCGTCCGGATTTTATCCCAGCCTGTCACGATTCGTTTTGAGGTGGCTGGCAGAAGCCGGCGATATACGCCGGATTTCCTGGTCGAATGGAGCGACGGTCGTTCCGAACTCGTCGAGATCAAATACAGAGCAGACCTGCGGGAGAACTGGCAGCGACTTCGTCCTGCATTTGTAGCGGCCCGCGACTGGGCAGGTGTACGAAACAGCCGATTCCGGATTGCGACGGATCGAGGAATACGGACCTGGAGGCTTGAAGCTGCCAAGCGGTTGTTACCCCTTCGGCGTGCCCCTATCGATACCGCAATGGTGAAGGCCGCCCTTGCTGCCGTATCGCAACTATGTGTTCGCCGCGTACCCGCAGCCAAGCACTGAAAAACCTGCTCGACCGCGCGCTGAGAATGAGCGAGTCAGCGTGATTTCGCCAAAAGCTCGGCCGGGTCGACACCCAGCGCCTCGGCGATCTGGCCGAGGACAGTGACGCTGGCCGACACATCGGCGCGCTCGATCGCCCCGACATAGCGCGCGCTCAAACCCGAACGGTGCGCCAGTTCTTCCTGCGTCAGTTGCTTGCCATGACGTATCCGACGCAAATTGATCGCCATGACCTCCTTGAGATCCATGACGCGAGCGGAGCCTGAATAGGAATGATCGTTCCAGGAACGATAGTTCCGATTCCTCCCGGCACATGCTATTGCTCGTCCAGATGATCATTCACCGTTCGGATATGGGCGTATGACCGTCTGCAAGTCAGGCCGTGCGGTCATGGCATTACACCATGTAATGCGGACGAAGGCGTTATGATCGAGCAGTGAGAGAGTGAACTTAGAGGAGAAACGGATGAACGATGTGGGCCCATCCGAGGCGAACGCCCAAGGAAAGGAAACAGAATCTCGCTACAGGTCGATGCACAAGTCAGAATTGGAGGCACTGGCAGTTTCCGCAATCCGGGAACACCGCCGCCTTCTCGCCGCCGACGAAGCTGTCTATGAGGAGTGGACCCGCGCGACCGCCGAACCATCGGTCTCCAGCGCCCTCCTCAAGAGCCTGCAAGACGAGTATATCGCGCGTCAGAAGAAATCCGAAGCCCAGCAGGAGGGACTTTCGGACATCATCGACGCGCTTGGCTATGTCCCTGATGTTCCCTTGGATGACGATGAATGACGCTCAAACCAGACCGTGATCTTTAGCGATCGCTACGAGTTGCGGAACGGTTGCTGCTTCAAGCTTTCGGCGCGCACTGGTGAGGTAGTGCTGCACTGTTCTCGGATTGATTCCCGTCAGCATCGCGGTTTCCGGGGCACTCTTGCCCTTTGCCGCCCATATGAGGCACATCGCTTCTCTTGGTGAAAGGAGCCGTTTCGGGGCGACGATCGTCGCCGCGGCTATGATTTTCAAGCGGTAATGGATCGCGATGACCGCCTGTATCGCTTTTTGCCCGTCCTGCAATATTGAGCAGTCGGCCATCTTCTCCGAGGAGGCAAACGTCAGCATCATCGTGGAGCCGAAACTTCCTTCGACAGGAACCGTCACCCCGCTACGAATACCGTGTTCGATCGCTTGGTCCCGAAAGCGCTTGAGTTCGGATGTTCCACGAGCCGGCCAGTCATCGGCTGTCCAGGAAAACATCTCCATGCGACGCTTGGCTTCGGTGACGACTGGATCGATGCGGGAATATTGGCGCCGGAGGTAAATATCCTGCCATACCTCGGGATAGGAATTGAACGTACGGATTTCAGCGCCTTCGGTTTGCAGATAGGCGAAACGCTCAAAGCCCCAAGAGATCGCGAATCTTTTCAGAGCGCTTTTGATCATACGTTCATCGCGCGCGGCTTCTGCCATGTCGATGAGAGAGCGAAGGTCTCCGTCCACTGATTCTTTACTCCTATGTTCTTGCGCAGTTGCGCGCCTTCCCATCCGTCGCGTCTTTCACGCGGCGTTGGTTACACGGTGCCAACGTTTGGCCGACCGGGGCCACTTGGGACATCGGACAATGATTGCGAACTATCCGCCCTCTTCTTTTCCAATGAGAAGATGAGGTGCCCTGCTACGCGAAGCATATCCACGATCGATGCACGATAGGTCTACTTCCCGTTTTCCGGGCATTCAAGTGCAGTTAGTCTATAACATAACCAAAAATGAGAAATTTTGCTTAGGTTCCACCAGCCTCACCGGATTATCGGCAAACCGGGATTTCTGATCGCCGACGAGTGGCCGCTGTAGGCTGAGGGAAAAACAATGTCCTGATCGACCAGTACGCTGAAATTATAGCCAGGACGGATGCGGATCGTCGGCTGTACGTTGAGGTTTTTCGAAATCGTTTGTTCTGCAACGCGACCGAAGCTTTCGGCAAAGTTTCGTCGCGCAGCATCCGACGCCGTATCCTGCGTCGTAAGAGTCGAGCTTTCAGGCAACGACATGTCGATCCCGGTTCCGATGATCGCGACCAGCGCGGCCGACCCGAAGGTCCGCCAAAGATGGCGATCCACCTTGTCCTTGATCCCGCCGTAGCCTTCCGAGTCCGTGCCGGCCATTCCGCCAATCTGCAGGGTCGACCCGTTCGGGAAAATGAGGTCGGTCCAGACGACGAGAACACGTTCCTGACCAAAGAACACCTTGGAATCGTAACGGCCGAACAGCTTTGCCCCTTGCGGGATGAGCAGGCGATACCCGGTCGCACTGTCGTAGACATTCTGGCTGATCTGAGCGGTCATGCGTCCTGGCAAGTCAGAGTTGAGACCGGTGATCAAGGTCGCCGGAATGACCGAGCCGCGCTTCAATTCGTAGGGTGACATCTGCGGCACGACCTGATTGGGCAGGTAGCCGAGATCCTTGATATCCCGATTGAAAAAATCCTCCTTCGAAGTCTGGCCGTTCTGATCGATGGTCTGGCCCATCAGGCCGGATTTCGTCGCGGCGGCATAAAGGTCTGACGAACTGTTCACCGCGGCATTTGTCGTCTGTCGGCCGGCGTTCGTGGGGTCCGCGGCCTTTTCGATATCGGACATTTCTACCTTCAGCGGCGAATCGAGCGCCGTAGCGCGGGCCTGGAGGCGAGCCATCCGCTGGCGCTGGGCCTCGCGCATATATTGCTCATCCTGCTCTCGCTTCAGGCGAGTCTTCCACTCCTCTTCGGATTCGATGCTGGGTCGCCGCTCTTCCCGTTCTGCGGGCCGGCGTGCAATAACCGGTTCCTCTTTCTCGACCTTTTGCTCAACGACAGGCGTCGGCTGGAACGCCTCGCGCTCAACCGGCTCGCCGATAATTCCATCCGATACACCCCGTTTAAGTTGGTCGCCGAAACTTGTTGCGGGGGTGTTGGAGGCGCTTTCGATGTCCTTGCCAACGTTGAAGGAGAGACCGCGCCATGACAGGCCAATCACGACGACGCCGAAGAACAGCGCGACGACTATCACGGCAACGATGATCGGCAGGCGATTGAGACGGTTCATGCCTTTCTGATCGTCGGCCTGGTTGGACGCGCCAAGCTGGAGCGACTGGACCATATTCTCCTCCGTCAGTTGCGCTGCATGATCGAAAGCGGACTAGCCGGCGTGGCGCCGGCTGCAGTCGGCGTGTAAGCACGGCCAAGCGCGACGGAAGGCGTTGAAAGCCGCGCTAGAACCTTTCCTTCGAAGCCATCGATCGCATAAGCAAGCTCGACCGGTTTGACGTCATTTGCGACTTTACCGTCCGTGACCACAGAGTAGCCGCATCCCTTCAGGGCCACCTCGAGCGCGACGGCGAATTCCGAAGCGTCCTTGTCCATTTTGATGGTGGTCGTGCCGGCCGGGCCGGTCTGCTCAGCGAGGCGGCTTGCCATGTCGCCGGCGATGGCGATTGCGGTTGGTCCCGTGATTGCTACCGGGGTTGAGCTGGTGGTCAGAGCGTCGTCAGCCGTTTGGCAACCAGAAAGCAGAGCAGCGGCGGCGAAAAACATGAGAAGCTTCCGCATCGTTCACCCTCCCCGCCGGATGGTGATTTTCTGTTGCCGCCAACCGACTCCGGAAACGAGGATCGCCTTGTCCACCGCATAGTCGACGATCATCATGTCGTTTTTCATCCGGTAGTTGACGATGCGGTTCTGGCCACCCGACACGGCGAAAAGAACCGGCGCATCCTGGCCGGAGATCGACTTCGGGAACTGGATGTAGGTTTTCATCCCGTCCGAATAGACCCGTTTCGGTTTCCATGAGGCGCTTCCTCTGACCGAGTAGGAGAAGTTCAGTCGGTCCGGCGCCGTGCCGGGAATGCCGCCAGTTTCGAGACGGGCATTGATATCGGCAAGTTTGGTCGAGACGTCTTCCGGATACTCGAAACCGACGCGCGCCATATACTGGCTGGGATGGGACTTGAGCTGGATGTGATAGGTCCGGCGTGACGTCGTGACGACCATCGAGGTGACGAGGCCTGGCTCCGACGGTTTGACGATCAGATGGATTGCCTGTCCACCTGACGCGCCCGAGGTTGCGGGCTCCACCTTCCACCGGACAGTGTCGCCGACGAGGACATCGCGGACGATTTCACCTCCCTGCAATTCGACATCGCAGACCTGCAGTGGCGAGCAGACGACGGACGGCTGTGTTTCGCCAAACAGGAAGATCACCTTCCCGTCCGGTCCTTTCGTGACGAGGCCCGGTGTGCCTCGCCATTTCCCCGAAATGTTCGTGCCCCTCATCTCATTTGTTGTCATGCTCTGCGCTTGAGCGCCCACCGCGAGCAAGAGTCCGGCCATGCAGCCGGCAGCCATCAATCCTGTTTTGTGCATGTGAATTCCCCTGCCCTTAAAGCTGTGCCGTCCAGTCGAAATCCTGGACATAGAGGCCAATCGGATTGAGGCGGATGATCGCCTCGTCCTGCGGCGCGGTCAGCGCCACCGTTGCGATCCCGCGGAATCGGCGCGTGCCAGTTTCCTTGCCCTTGCGATCGCGCTCATATTCCGTCCAGTCGATCTGGTAGGTTTGCTTCGAGAGCGCGACGATGTTGTTGACCTCGACGGCGACCGTCGATGTCTTCGCCTTTTCGAACGGCGAATTGCCGTGGAACCATGCGTTGATCTTCTGGGTCGCCGAATCTGAGGTCCTGAGCAACGCGTAGGTGCGGTCGATATATTGCTTTTGCACCACTGCATCGGGCGTGATCGAACGGAGGCTGGTGACGAAGTTACCGAGCGTCGCGCGCACCACGCGGGCATCGGCATATTCAATCTGCTCCGGGAAGCCCGCCGTCACTGACGTTCCGAGCTTGTCGACCTCGACGATATAGGGCACCAGCTTGACCTGGGTGCTGAGATACAACCCGTAGCTGAAGCCGATGACGGCCATGGCGAGGCCAAGAATGCCGACGATGCGCCACGCGGCAGCAGCCTGCACATGGGAGCCATAGCGTTCGGTCCATTCCTGGCGGGCGGCAAGATACGGATTTTCTGGGGCGCGGTTCGCTGCCATCTATCCTTCCCTTTCTGATTACGGTTCGTCGTTGCGTTCGGGACGGGGTCTCGGTCCGCTGTGACCACTGCGCTGTTCATCGAGCTTGGCGTTGGCCAGTCCGAGAATTGATCCGGCATAAGCGCCTGGAGAGCCGATCGCTTTTTCCTTTACCGCCGACCCCGCCGCCTGTGCACCGGAGCTGAAGCTCGCGCCCATGCCGCGAAGAGCGGCCCCTGCGACAGAAGAACCTGCGGCGCGGGCAGTTCGCGCCGCCGCAAAGCCCGCGCCGGCCGCGCCTGCGGCGAGGAAGCCCGCACCTGCAGCGAAAGAGGCGGCTTGTCCGCCATGGCGGATCGCTTCCATTCCTCCGGAAACCGATGCGCCCTGCACAACGCCCTGAATAATATTCGGGACATACATGGCGATGATGAAGACCACGACGGAAATACCGGCGATGGCCAAGGTCGTGACGAACTGATCGGACGAGGCAGTGGGCGCTTGGGCGAGGCCCAGCAGGACGTTCGACCCGATCTTGGCGATCATCACCAGGGCCATGAGTTTCATGCCAACGCCAAAGGCGTAGACGAGGTAGCGAATAGCAAAGTCTTTCGTGAAGGACGAGCCGCCGAGTCCGAGCATGATCATGCCGGCCAGCAGGCCGACATACATCTCGACCATGACCGACACGAAAATCGCTGCGACAAGCGAGAAGCAGACGACGACGATGCCCATTGCCAACACCGCCGCGATCGCAAGTGCATTGTCCTCGAATACACCGAACTGTGCTTGCTCCGACATTTGCGAGGCGACCCGGATGCCCGCGTCGAACACTTCAGCGGGCGAAGCCGAACCGCCGCCAGCGCCTATTTGGAAAAGGCTGTCGACCACGGCTCGCGCAAAGGTCGGACCTTGATCGAGGACAAACGCGAAGAAGCCGACAAACATGATCCGCCGCACCAACTCTGCAAACCAGCTATCCAGCGAGGCTGCCTGAATCGCGAGCCAGATGGCGGCAATGCCAATCTCGATTGCCGCGAGGATCCAGAAAAGGGATTTCGCCGCATCCATGATGGTGGTCTCCCACCCCTTCGCAGCGGACGAGACCTGGTTTTCCAGTTCCGTGAGGACCTGCCCCTCCTGCGCGAAACCCGGTACGGCATAGGCTATGAAAAGAAAGCCTGCGATCAGGAATGAACGTGCAACATCTACCTTCACCATGTCGGCCGCATCTCCTGACCATGCTTGATCGCCGGCAGCTCCTTCCCAGATCCGAAGAATTTCTCCCGGGCAGCCCGCTGCTCCTCGGGAAGCGCAGGCTTGCCGCTGTCTCTGGAGTTGACGCTCAGCATAGCCGCCGCAGCCGATACAGCCGCAACAGCCAACAGCAGAGCAATCAGGAGGACGCGGCTCACCAGCGAGGCTCCATTTTCTGACCCTCCCGAATGCTTTTTACCCCGGCGTTAAAGAACTTTTCCCGCCGCGCCTGCGCCAGGTCCTTGTCGGTCTGTTCGGTCTGGAGCCATGTCCCCATCATCGTCATCTGTTGCGAGACGAGACCGCGAAGCTTCTGCATCTGCGCGACTTGTTGAGCGGCGATTTGGTGCCCGACCTCCAGGGCCTTCATCTGTCCGTCAGCCGTCTCGGACATCGATCGCAATGAGGACATCGTGTCTTCCTCACTATCGAACTGGCCGGAAGTGAGGCTCGCCGCCTTCAGCGTACTGGCGATCGTGTCGCGGTTGGTGTCCGACCATGACTGGTAGGTTGACGAGAATGTCCCATTGCTCGGCAAGTTGGTCTTGAGGTCAGCGTAGCTCTTGAAGCGCTGTTGCAACACATCGTCCGAATTCCCCATCGAAAACGAAATGCTCTGTCCCTGCTCGACAATATTTCGGAGTTGATTGAGGTCGCTCTCCACCTGTCCCCAGATGTGGTTTGGAAGCTGGGCGGTGTTCTGCAGCATGTTCTCGTAGATCTTCAGCTGATTCTGGATCTGCTCGGAGAGCTGGCTGATCTGCGTGATCTGGTTCTGGATCTGCTCACCGGACTTCCCGACTAAGGAGATGAGTTCGCCGTTGTTGAGAACCTGCGTCCATTCGGTCGCAGCACCCGTGGCCGTGCCGGCATGTGCCGGCGTCACGGCCATGATCGTCAACGCGGCGGCTGCCAGGCCGGCGAGCCATTTATTCGAAGTTGAGAAGCGATGCGGCATCGTGGACTCCTTTCGTCTGCATCCAGTGGATCGGCCAGTCGTGACCGTGTTCGGATTTCAGCGCGCGGATGCGCTTCAGGTCTTCCTTGCCGGACGCCCCGACAAAGCTGAGGGCAACGGGTCCAAGCGACATGTCGAAAAGCCGCCGCCCGTCGGGCGTGGCGACGTAATATTCTCGCTTTGGGATCGCGCTCGACACGATCTCGATCTGGCGTTCGTTGAAGCCAATCCGCTCGTAGAATTCTCGCGTGCCGGGTTCGCGAGCGGCGCCATTCGGAAGGCATATCTTCGTCGGGCTGGATTCCTTCAGCACGTCGATGATGCCGGACCGTTCGGCATCCGAGATCGACTGGGTAGCGAGAACGACAGCGCAGTTCGCCTTGCGCAGCACCTTCAGCCATTCGCGGATCTTACTGCGGAATACCGGATGGCCGAGCATCAGCCAGGCCTCGTCGAGCACGATCAGGCTCGGGGACCCATTCAGGCGCTTCTCGATCCGGCGGAACAGGTAGGTCAGCACCGGCACGAGATTGCGCTCGCCCATGTTCATGAGCTGCTCGATCTCGAACGTCTGAAAAGTGCCGAGCGTGAGGCCGTCCTCTTCCGCATCGAGGAGCTGGCCCATCGGACCGTCGACCGTGTAGTGGTGCAGCGCATCCTTGATCTCGCGCATCTGCACGCCGCTGACGAAATCCGAGATCGAGCGGCCGGCCGCGCTGGCCATCAGACCGACCTGGCGGGAAATGGCGTTGCGATGATCGGGAGTGATGGCAACGCCCTGCAGGGCGACCAACATCTCGATCCATTCCGTGGCCCAGGCCCGGTCAGCGTCGCTTCCGAGGTCGGAAAGCGGGCAGAACGTCAAAGCCCTCCCCTCTTCTGCGTTGTCGCCGCCGATTTCATAGTGATCGCCACCCGTGGCGAGCGTCAGCGGCAGCAGCGAGCATCCCTTGTCAAAAGCGAAGACCTGCGCACTTTCGTAGCGGCGAAACTGTGCGGCGATCAGCGCCAGGAGTGTCGATTTGCCGGAGCCGGTCGGGCCGAAGATCAGCGTGTGACCGACATCATCCACATGCACGTTGAGCCGGAACGGCGTGGAACCGCTTGCGACCTGCATCAGCGGCGGCGAGTTCGGTGGGTAGAACGGACACGGTGCGACCGGGTTTCCCGACCAGACCGCGTTGAGGGGGATCAGGTCAGCGAGATTACTGGTGTTGATCAGCGGCTCGCGGATGTTGCTATACCAATTCCCCGGAAGACTTCCGAGGAAGGCGTCGGTCGCGTTGAGCGTCTCAATCCTCGCCCCGAAACCTTCGGCTTGGATCAGTCGCCGGATGGCTTCAGCTTTCTCCTGGAGTGCTTCGCGGTCATGATCAAACAGCACGACGACCGGCGTGTAATAGCCATAGGCCACAAGCTGCGACGAGGCTTGCGCGATTGCGTCCTCGGTCTCAGCCACCATCGTCATCGCGTCTTGGTCAACCGTTCTGCTCTGCGTCTGAAACAGCTGGTCGAAGAACGGCCGAACCTTCTGTTGCCACTTTTTGCGCGTGCGTTCGAGCTTCTGGCGGGCTTCCTCGGCATCGAGAAAAATGAAGCGGGACGACCATCGATAGGTGAGCGGCATCAGATCCAGACTGTTCAGAATGCCCGGCCAGCTTTCGGCCGGCAAGCCGTCGATAGCGACAACGCCCAGGAAGCGGTTGTCAACCTTCGGTGTCAGTCCGTGCTCAAGCTCGGCCGTGGCGATCCAATCGAGATACATGGGAACATCCGGAAGCCGGATCGGATGGCTTTCCCCGGTGATGCAGAAGCGGACGAACTGAAGGAGCTCGTCATAACGGGCAATCCGCTCCCCTCCCCTCTCAGCTGTTTCTCGAGTTTCCATTCGCCTGATCGAAAGCGTGTTCGCGAAATACTGCTCGATTTCGCGGATGGCGTTCCTGAAAGCAAAGAGCACCGTGTCGGCATAGGATTTCTTCCGGCTTTCCGCATCCGAGTAGATGTATTTACTGAGCGCAGTTTTCTTGGACTCGAGCGGCCGGTAGGTCAGGATTAGTGCGTGCTTGCTCTCGAAGTGCCCCTGCTCGCGTGCGAAATGCGCCCGGCGCTCGGCATCGATGGCGCGCGTGACCGGGTCCGGGAAATGGCAACGGTCTTCCGACGGATAATCGACCGTTGAAATGCGGATCGCCTCGACCTGGATCATCCAGCCGCTTCCAAGCCGAGACAGGACTGCATTGATCTGCCTCGACAACTCGTTGCGTTCGAGGTCCGTCGCACTTTCGGAATCCGGACCAGCAAAGTACCAGCCGGCCATCAAACTTCCGTCCTTCAGCAGGAGGACGCCATTGTCGACGAGGCCGGCGTACGGAACGAGATCGGCGAAGGATGGGCCCGCGGCCCGGAAGCGTTTGAGAGCTACCACGACCGCCTCCTCAAAACCGCCGCCACGGCGAGGTGGTCGCCTTATAATATGGCTTGTAGGAAATGTGTCGCACATAAACCTGCCGCATGAGCGGATCGGACTTCGCCATCGTCCTGAGCAGCCCGACGATCACGATCCAGACGCCGACGCCGAAGAGCACCGAATAGACCGTGAGGACGACGAAGATCAGGATCACGGCCGCAAGACCCGTGATCAACACCAGCTCTCGGTCCGCGCCCATCAGTAGGTTCGGGCGGGAAAGGGCGCGGAAGATGCGGTTGCGCTGCAGGCCGGACAGAGACTCAGCCATGAGCCCCCTCCCCTTCCCCGTTCGAACCAATCGACATGATCTGCTCGTTCGTCAGCCCGATCGAGGCGCCCGTCGCACCGAACAGGCCCACGATGGTGGTGGCGCCGAGCAGGATGCCGGCAACCAGAACGACGTACACAAGTCGCCGCGCGAAATCGTTCAGTTCCCCACCAAAAATCAACATACCACCTGCGATTGCGACTGCCGCAAGCGCGATATAGCCGGCAACCGGGCCAGTGATCGATTCCTGAATTTGCTCAAGTGGCCCCTCCCAGGGAAGACTGCCGCCCGAACTGGCCAGCGCCGGCGCGACAGAGGCGAAAAGACCGGGCACTGCAATGAGCGCGGCGGCGATGAGTGCATAGTTACGCGACATGGCGTGCCTCCTGTTCTTCCGTGAACTGATCGGATCCGATCTCGTACTGGCCGCCTGCGAACCGCTCGACGTGGATGACGTCGCGAACGCGCCGCCCGCGCGCCGTCCGCTCGATCGAGATGATCAGGTCAACGGCCTCTCCGATCACCTCGTGCATCGGCTGCTGGCTTGCTTCCGCGGTCAGCTGCTCAAGGCGACGCAGCGCCGACATGGCGGTGTTCGAGTGAATTGTCGCTACGCCTCCAGGATGGCCGGTGTTCCAGGCCTTGAGGAGTGTAAGGGCAGCGCCGTCGCGAACTTCACCCACGACGATCCTATCGGGACGCAAGCGCATGGTGCTCTTCAAGAGCCGCGCCATGTCAATCGCATCGCTAGTGTGCAGAAGAACCGCGTTCTCGGCCGCACACTGAATTTCCGCAGTGTCCTCTAGAATGACGAGACGATCCTCCGGCGCGGATTTGACGATCTCGTCGATAACTGCGTTTGCAAGCGTCGTCTTGCCCGAACCAGTCCCCCCGGAAATAACAATGTTCAGGCGCGAAGAGATTGCAGTGCGGATCGTCGACGCCTGATACCCGGTCATCACGCCGGAGCGCACATAGTCCTCAAGCGGAATGAGGCGCGAGGCACGACGGCGAATTGTGAAGGCCGGTTTGGCGACTACGGGAGGCAGGAGACCTTCAAAGCGGTGGCCGCCGATCGGCAGCTCGCCGGAGATAATCGGCTGTTCCGCGTCCACTTGGGACTGCAGCGCATGCGCCACGGTGCCGATCACCATTTCCGCAGCAGCGGGCGACATTTCGCCGGCGGGAGCAACGCCGTGACCGAGCCGTTCGATGAACAGCCTTCCGTCCGGATTGAGCATGATCTCAACGACATTTGTGTCGTCCAGCGCAACACAAAGCTGACCGCCGAGCGCCTCCTGAAGTTTACGGACGAGTCGGGGGTGAGAGCGAAGCTGGGTCACGGATTTCTCCTTACGCTGCTTGGCTGAGACGAGTGAGTTCAGAACGGTAACCGGAAGGGCGGAGCCTAAGGAATGTGTCCGCATTGGCGGGCAGCGTGCCCGCCACGGCCATCGTTACGCCGATCTGCTTGGGCTCACCAAAACGCAGCAGTGGCCATCCGACGCGAGCGAGGATCCGCTCGAATCGAATGTCAGTCACAGTGACAATCTCGGTATAGCCATTCGCCATGCACCATTCGATGATGCCTGCGAACATAGTCAGCGTCGCCTCATGGACCGACCCGTCTCTCCTTCCCTCCGCCGGCGTCGTGTCAACGCAGAAGCGGGAGCTCTCGATCATCGCCGAATGGGCATGGAGCCGTCCTCCTGGAAGCAGCGACGAAAACACGGTCTCGGCCATTGTTGGACCCACGGCTGGAAGAAGCCTTGCGCAGCCGACAACGCGGTTGTCGGAAGAGACCGCCAGGATGTATGCGGGTCCGAGATTGTCGAACGAATCCGTCTCTCGACCGTCGACAACGTCGACCTCCCAACCGAGCCGAGCGGAAAAGACGTTTGCCCGCAAGGAATGGTGGGCATCGAGGAGTTGGTGCTCGCGATGAGTCCTAGCGGCAGATATAGCGACAATGTGCATGATTTTCTCCGTCATTGAATGACGGCTGGAAAATGAGCACGGATCAAAGCGGTGCGGCAGTTGTCGAATTCTACAAGGTAAGTTCAGCTGAGTCGCATCGACCATTTGTCGAAAGTGAGATGATATTGCAGGTGTCTGCCAGTTCATCGTGCTGCGTTACGCTTGTAGGATTCACAGGAGAACAATTCGAGATCAAGCAGGCAGGAGAGTTGAGCTAACCCTCGGAGCGGAAATACAAAAATACAAAAAACCGCTTGCGGATCATTCCCACACCTTTAACCCCCTGTTAACCCTAAACTTCTGGACGCCTCCAGGAGAATCGTGTTTCATCTCTGGCGGGCAATGGCCGGTAAACCGGTTGAAGGCCGCCAAGAGGAACAGATGGCGATAGCAAACCGAGTAGAATCAGTTGTCGGCTCCAAGGAAGATGCTGGCGGCAAAATCATGCGTCATGCAGGGCTTCTATCCGGGCAATTGCAGCAGCTCAGAACTCGCATGTATCCGCCAAAGTCGGAAAAGATTCTGCGTCCGTTTCTGACCAACGAAGTGTCAAAGCTGACGTCTATACCCGATTCCACCCTGAAGCTCATGTCCACAGAAGGACGTGGACCGGTTCCCAGCAGGCTGGAGAACAACCATCGCGTCTACACGCTGGCCCAGATCAATGAGCTGCGTGGGTTGTTCGCGATGCAGAAACCTGCGGACGCCTTGCGATTCCTTCCTCGCCGTCGCGCCGGCGAGCATCTCCAGGTAGTTGCAATAGCCAACTTCAAGGGCGGCAGCGCAAAAACCACGACCTGCGTCCATCTCTCCCATTATCTCGCGCTTCAAGGTTATCGCGTCCTTGCATTAGATTTGGATCCTCAGGCATCTCTGTCCGCTATGTTTGGTGCTCAGCCAGAGATCGACGTTGGGTCAAATGAAACAATTTACGCCGCTCTGCGCTACGATGAGGCCGAACGTCGTCCAATCCGCGATATCATCCGCAAGACATACTTCGATGGCATTGACCTCATTCCGGGAAATCTGGAAGTCATGGAGTATGAGCACGAAACGCCGCGGATTTTGGCGAACAAGTCGAGTTCGGGCGCAATCTTCTTCGAGCGATTGACGCTCGCTCTTTCAGAAGTCGAGTCGGACTACGACATCGTAATCCTCGACACGCCGCCGTCGCTCGGCTTTTTGACGCTCAGCGCGATATACGCGGCAACGAGCATGATCATAACTGTCCATCCAGCCATGCTGGACGTCGCATCGATGAGCCAGTTTCTTCTCATGATGGGAGATCTGATAAGTGTCCTCAATGAGAGCGGAGCCCAGCTGGATCAGGATTTCATCCGGTACTTGGTAACACGCCACAACCCAAATGACGCTCCGCAGTCACAGGTCGTTGCGATGCTTAGGCACTTGTTCGGCCCTGATGTCTTATTGCCGACCGCCATCGAGAGTACTGCGGTCGAGGCCGCCGGCCTAGCGAAACGTTCGATATATGAGCTCGAGATGGGACAAATCGGTCGCGATACTCAAAAGCGCGCCCGCGAGGCGGTAGACGCCGTAAACGAGGCGATAGTTCGCCTCATTAATGATAGCTGGGGGCGGCCATGAGCGAATCATCTCGCAAGTCCATTGTCGCTAGCTTCGGACTGCTTTCCGCAGAGCTAGAGAACAGCCAGACAACTGACCAGCAGCTTGAGCCCCCGGCTCAGTCTTCCGGCAATCGCGTCGGGGCTGGTGTCATTGGCGCAGCCCACCGGGCAATCGACGACATCAGATCAGAGCGTGATCGGTTGAAGGCTCTTGTCGAGGCGGGTGGCGCCGCGGTTCGAGACCTGGATCCCTCCCTCGTCGACCCCTCCCCTTACCCAGACAGACTGCCCGACGATGACGCAGCGAGTTTTGAGGTTTTCAAGCGGTCGATTGAGACTGAGGGACAGATGGTCCCCGTCCAGGTTCGCAAACACACATCGTCACCCGGTCGATACCAGATCGTCTACGGCCACCGCCGCTGGCTTGCTGCCAAACAGCTCGACCGACCCGTTCGCGCTATTGAGGTGGAGATTTCCGATCTCGATCTTGTTCTCGCGCAAGGTATCGAAAACGCGAGTCGCCAGGACCTGACCTGGATCGAGCGCGCGCTATTTGCATCGCGAATGGACGGTGCGGGGATCAAGCCTCGCCATATCTACGCCGCGCTTTCGATCGAAGACGCCGAACTGGCACGGATGCGGAATGTCTACAGAATGATTCCCGTGGATATCATCGAGGCCATTGGCCGGGCGCCAAAGATCGGGCGGCTACGCTGGCTCGATCTGGCCAGGACGGTTGCGGGCGACCCGGGAACGCTTGATGCATTACGGGCGGCGTTGGTTAAGAAGGGCGATGCGGCTGAGACCTCCGATCAGAGGTTTCAGCGTGCGTTGAACATCATCAAGCCAGCATCAAGTGGCCGGCGGGAACCAAGCCCGATTACGGACAAGAGCGGTACAAAGCTCGGCGCCTTGTCGATGACCTCGAAAGAGGTTCGAATTTCGGCCGAGGGATCGCTCGGACTCGAGTTTTTGAAATTTGTTGAGGGGGAGCTGCCAGGTCTTGCTGAGCGCTTTGCCCGTCAGCGAGAGCAGTAAAACCCTGACAGCTGTCAGGATATTGGAGCTTACTGAAGAAGGAAGCGCAGCAAAAGAAAAAGGCCCCCAAACGTTGCCGTCGTGGAAGCCTCTCTCTCTGTGTGACAACTAGAGAATCGCATTTCCCCGAATCCCAGTCAAGAGTCTTTGGCACCGTATTTTGGTGAGCGTATTTCTTTTGCCTCTTAGAAGGTGAAGAAAAATGCAAAGTGAACATGTGACGACGCCCTTTGGGCGGCGGCCGGTGACGCTTGCTCTGGTGAAGCGACAAATTGCCACGAAAGAGATCAGGTCTGGCAAGTCGGCGGACAAGTGGAAGATCTTCCGCGACGTTTCTGAAGCACGTGTGTTGCTCGGTCTTCAGGATCGCAGTTTGGCCATTCTGGATGCGCTTTTGAGCTTCTATCCCGAAAATGAGCTGCGTCAGGACGCCGGACTTGTCGTGTTCCCGTCGAACGCTCAGCTCACACTTCGTGCTCACGGCATAGCGGGTGCCACGCTTCGTCGGCATCTGGCAGCTCTCGTTGAGGCCGGGTTGATTTTTCGGAAGGACAGCGCCAACGGCAAGCGTTACGCGCGCAAAGACAAGGCCGGTGCAATCGAGAGCGCATTCGGATTCGATCTCTCGCCTCTGCTCATGCGTGCTGAGGAACTTGCCGGGATCGCGCAGCAGGTTGCTGCGGATCGCATAGCGTTAAGAAGGGCGAAGGAAACCCTTACAGTATGCCGGCGCGACATCCGCAAGCTCATCACCGCCGCGATCGAAGAGGGCGCGGATGGGGATTGGGAGAAAATCGAGTGCGTGTACGTTGGGCTGGTCCGTCGCCTGCCGCGCTCCCCGAGTCTTTATGACCTAGCTGGTTTGCTGGATGAAATGAACATGCTGCAGGAGGAAATCCTCAACACGCTGGATCTTCAGCAGAAAGCAGGAAATATTAGCACCAATGATGCTCATAATGAGCATCACAAACAGAATTCAAATACCGAATCCATCAATGAACTTGAACCTAGCTCTGAAAAAGAGCAGGGGGCGAGGTCGAGCCGAACCCATGACCAGAAAAGCGAGCCTATGAAGGCGTTTCCGGTGGGAATGGTGTTGAGGGCATGCCCTCAAATCGCCGCATACGGGCCTGGCGGAGCGGTAGGGAGCTGGCGGGATCTGATGGCGGCGGCCGTCACCGTGCGATCGATGCTTGGCGTAAGCCCGTCCGCCTATCAGGAAGCTTGTGAGGCTATGGGGCCGGAAAATGCAGCTGCCACGATAGCCTGCATTCTGGAGCGGGCAGGGCACATCAACTCGGCTGGTGGATATCTGCGTGATCTGACCTCGAAAACGACACGCGGCGAATTTTCCCTCGGTCCGGTTCTCATGGCGCTGCTAAGAGCGAACGGAGGCAGTGACCAGAAAACCGGTTGAGGATCGATAAAAACCCTGACAGCTGTCAGGGTTTCGGTATTCTCAAAGCCATGCCCATTTTTGGCAAACCTAAAGACGGAGGCGCTGGGGCTCCTGAGCTAGGTGTAGGCTAAGCAGGTTTCGATTGCCTATAACCGAGCCGAGCCCCTCCGCCGGTGAGAAAAGCCGATCAACGTCTTTTCATTGCGTGGATTCGCCGACGCACACTACCGGTCCCCATAAAACAGCTCCGCCTGAAGGTCTAAGCGCGGGCGTGTCCGATCCGTCTTTGCGTCAGGGCAGGGTCCTGACGCAGGTGTTTGGCTGTTTTGAATCGCGTCCTGGTGGTAGATTTCAGCCTGTTTGGAAGGTGAGGAAGCGAAATGCCGTCTGAAACTCGGTCACCGCGCCTGGCGGTCCTAATTGATGCCGACAACACTTCGGCCAAGATCGCCGACGGGCTGTTCGAAGAAGTCGCCAAGATCGGTGAGGCGAGCGTGCGGCGCATCTATGGCGATTTCTCCGGTACTCGCTCGAAGGGGTGGGCGAACGCTCTGGCAAGCATGCGATCATACCACAGCAGCAGTTCGCTTACACAACTGGGAAAAATACCTCCGATATCACTCTCGTGATTGATGCCATGGATTTGCTGCACAGCGGCCGCTTCGATGGCTTCTGCTTGGTCTCCTCCGACAGCGATTTCACACGGCTTGCCGCTCGTATACGCGAGCAAGGCGTCGATGTTTTCGGTTTCGGTGTGCAGAAGACGCCAGAGAGTTTTCGCCAAGCTTGCCGGCGGTTCGTCTATACCGAAAACCTCGTTCCCGGAGCGATCAAGGATGAGCAGAACACCGCGTCTCCCGACAAGCCGCTGCAGCCGGCGAGCACCGCGGTGCCGTTGATCAAGAAGGTGCTGTCGCAGGAGGACACCGAGGACGGCTGGGTCGATCTTAGCACCGTCGGCAAGCAACTTCTGAACCTGTCGCCGGACTTCGATCCCGCACCTTCGGCTTCCGAAAACTCAGCGACCTTATCCGCAAGACGAACCAGTTCGACGTTCAGCAGGCCGAGGGGCGTCCCGTGAGCATTCGCCTGAAGCAACGAGGAGAAAAGTAAGGTAGTACGGATGAGCCAAGGGTTCCGCGTGGGAATTCCGGGCGGCGCACCAACCCGAAATTCTCGGCATTGTGTGGAATTCAGAAGCACCTATCTTTGTTCACGCATAAGGCGATCCTGTCGAACGAAAGGGCGGCGGCAGGACAAAGGATCAAAGGAAGACGTTATGGCGACGGGTATGGTAAAATGGTTCAACGCGACGAAGGGATTTGGATTCATCCAGCCGGATGACGGCAGCGCCGACGTCTTCGTTCATATTTCGGCGGTCGAGCGGGCTGGCCTGCGCGGTCTTAACGACGGACAGAAGATCACCTATGAGTTGGTGCAGGATCGCAAGTCCGGCAAGATGTCGGCGGACAATTTGCAGGCATAGACCGATTGCTCTGACGACAGCGTATGAAGGCCGGGTCGATCCCGGCCCTGACGTCGGTTTCCCAAGCCACGGAGAAATCCTCCCAGCCACTGGTCTAACCGACCCATCCGCGATCGCGCCGGCGTTAAGCGCCATAATATCTGGGCGGATGTCGCCAAGGATGCGTTAAGCGGCGGGCAACCGATGATCTGGCGACACTGCCTCTCGCGGTTCTGGAAGCCGAGATCGCCCGTCTGGGAGCAGCTCGTGGGGGCCGACAAGGAAACCGCGTCTAAACTTGGCGTGGCCACGCGCGAAGAGCTGGCATCTTATCGGGAGCGTATTGCTACAGCTGAGGTCGAGCGCGACGATGACGGCAATATTCTCTATGATCAGGGGACCGTTCTGGTTATAGAGCTGGAAGAATGCGAGCAGGCGGCCGACGAATTACGCAAATCGTATATTCTTGGCATCCACCATTTCTGGGAGCGGGCCATCCGGCAATATTGTATGGCCCCACACGGCGACCATGCCGCTCTTTTGAAACACATGGCGGCAAAACAGATCCCGGCTGTCACACAACTCGACCATCTTCGCATTCTCGCCAATGCCCTCAAGCACAACACGAAAAAATGGGCCGAAGAATTGCTCGTGGTATGGCCGCAGGTGCTGCCCCTAAATGTGAAGCCGGACAATCACACCGACCGGTATTCCTTCATAAGATTAACCGATCAAGACCTCTTCGAGGCATTCGACACTGTCCTTACCTCCGGCCCGCGATCGCAACGCAAACAGCGGCCCTCCAGTCGATCCAGTGCACCAAAAGTCAGATGTCTGTCGAAGCAACGACGCTTCCCGTTCTCCATGCCACTGTTCCGGATCTGCAAACGCTTCGGCGCCGCGGCGCGAAGCGTCGCCCAGTTTCATTCTGATGGCGATCCGGGGACCTGCACGGAAGGAAACGCGATACGACGCGTGGCATATTCGAGCTATGTGGTGGCCACCGCGGATGTTGGACCACAGAGAATGTGCCGTGGAAGACACCGATCCGGTTATGTTTATGAGAGCAAGCTTGATGGCTTCAAGGTCAGTTGTTCCTTCAGAATGCCGATAATCTGTTCGTCTGTGAAACGGTTGCGCTTCATTTCCCTGGTCCTCTCAATGGGCCAGAGCTTACTTCAAAATGGATTATTTCAACGGGGCAAGGTCACGAACCCTGACAGCTGTCAGGGTTTTGGTATTCTCAAAGCCATGCCCATTTTTGGCAAACGTTAAAGACCGAGGCGCTGGGGCTCCTGAGCTAGGTTCGGGCAAAGCAGATTTCGAGTGCCTATAATCGAGCCGAGCAGCTCCGCTGGGAGAAAAGCCAATCAACGTCTTTTCATTGCGTGGATTCGCCGACGCACACTACCGGCCCTCACAAAACAGCTCTGCCTGAATGTCACCGCAAATGGCAAACCAGACTATGTTCGACCCCTTCAGGGGCTCAGCTCGGTCGGCGTGACCGATCACCCCGGTCAAGGCATCGACATAAGCGTCGAATGCGGCTTCACTCTCGGCTGTCTAGTCGGGCATGGCGGGGCGCTTCGCTGCCGGCGGCGCCCGCACGTGGCGGCGGGCGCCTAGTCTTACTGAGTCAGAAAGTCGCAGATGCGGGGGATTCGCGCTGGTCGCGGATTTGTTAGGGTGCTGCTTCGTGATTCAACCGGCGGGCAGATGCGCCAAGGGCAACAAGCGCCTGACGCAACCCCGCCAGGTCAGCCGAGCCGGTGCAGAAGCAGGCGACGGCCAACTGGCGGATGACGATCTCGAAATGCGCGACAACCGCCTCGGTGGATACCGTAGCCGCGCGCAGCACGCCGGCCGCCTGCCCGGCGATGTCCGCGCCCAGGCGGATGGCCTTGGCCAAGTCGACGCCGTCGCGGATCCCGCCCGACGCGATCGGCTTCACCTTAGCAGTGCCCGACGTACCGCCTGCACGCTGGCGGTGTCGGAATCCCCCAATCGACGAACGCCATCGCCACTGCATGGTCGGCGGCATCGCGGGCGCGCTCGCCCTCCACCGCGGCCCAACTGATGCCGCCGGCGCCGGCGACATCGATCACCGCCACGCCCGCCTCGACAAGCGCACAGGCCACCGAGGCGGACAGGCCCGACCCCACTTCCTTGGCCACGATCGGCACGCCCACGCTGCACGCGGCGCAGGCGATCTGCGTTAGGACGCCGCGCCAGTCGCGGTCGCCCTACGCCAGACGCCAGACCGGCGACACCTTCTTTATCAGTTGTCCGGGCAGGCCACCTGACCGGATTGACCCATAGGCCAGGCCTCGGCCAAGATGACGCGCAGGTATCAGCGCCAGCGCGACCGCTTCCGGACCAATCTAACAAAAGCATTAGGGCTTTAAGAGCCCCTCCCTGTCCTCATGTGAACCGTTTGGTCAAAAATCAGTGCCGGATTTTCAGCTTAGCGTTTCAATTGATATCGGGAAGTAAAAGCCACAGCCACCAATCTCCCCACGTACCAACCAATGCAATCAGGAGTAACCGGGGCAAATTTCCGGGCAGGATTCCCACGAGGCCAATTTTCTGACTCAATGAGGCATGGCCTCTTCGTCCTCTGATTCTTTGGACAACTTGCCGCTCTTTGACCTGCGGTCGCTTGTTGCTGGCTTGGTCGGCGAGGTTCAGTCACTTCGCGCGGACGTCACATCCGTTCGCGCTGAGAACAAAGAATTGGGCGAGAGCAACGATGAACTGCGTCTGGCCAATGAGGCGCTGCGAGCAGAGAACGGCCAGTTGCGAGACGAGATCGCGCGGCTGAAGAAACTGCCGCCGCTTCGACCATCCGGCATGGAAAAGGCCACTGAACCGGATAGTGCTGCTTCGGAGGCGGGTCGGCGCCGGCGAGGCGCCAAGCCGGATCGCGACCGTGTCACACGGGATGTGGTCGTCAGAATCGACGCGCCGGAGGGTTCGCGGTTCAAGGGTTACGAAACAGCACTCGTGCGCGATATCGTGCTGTCGAGCGAGGTTGTGCGGTATCGTCGCGAGCGCTGGATCACGCCGGATGGGAAGACAATGGTAGCGCCCATGCCGGCTGGCGTGCTGGGCGGTTTCGGTCCCGCCCTGCGGCAGTTTTGCCTGGCCCTGCATACGCAGGGGCAAGTCACGACAGAGCGGCTGACGTCGATCCTCAACGGCATCGGCGTCGAGATTTCCAAACGTCAGGTCGTTCGGTTGCTGAGTAGCGGAATTGACATGCTCTTCGAGGAAGAACAAGCCGTGCTTAGGGCCGGCCTGTTGTCGTCACCGTTCATTACCGTCGACGATACTGGCGCACGGCATGGGCGGCACGACGCTATAACAACCCATATCGGCAGCGACCGCTTCGCCGTGTTCCGGACCGGCCGCGCCAAATCGCGGTTGAATTTCCTGTCGCTACTCAGGGCCGGACACGAAGACTACGTCGTCAACGACGCCGCGCTTGTCTATATGCGCGAACGCGGCGTCGAGGTTCACGTCATAGACAAGCTCGCCGCTCACCCCCACAAGGTATTCCACTCGCAGATGGCGTGGCTCGAACACCTGGCGGCATTGCCGATCGACGTCTTCGATCGTGTGCTGTTACGCGCCCTCAGCGAAAGTGCCCTATGGGGCTCGATCCGGGACCATGGCCTGCTCGACAATACGGTCATCGTTTCCGACGATGCCGGCCAGTTCCGCGTCGGCAGCCATGCCCTATGTTGGGTACATGCCGAGCGTCTGGTGCACAAGCTGATGCCCGCAACGCGCCGGCAGGAACGAGCAGTCAAGGCGACCCGCGATCTCATCTGGCGGTTCTATCGCATTCTGAAGGTCTGGAAGAGCAAACCTTCTCCTCAGCTGGCGCGTGCCCTCATGCGGCGTTTCGACCGGATCTTCACTCTCGTGACCGGCTATGAGGCGCTGGACAAGCTGCTGCGAAGACTGCATCGCCGGAAGTCGGAGCTGTTGCGGGTTCTCGACTACCCCGACATCCCGCTCCATACCAATGCGTCGGAAAACGATATTCGTGCCTGCGTAACCAAGCGTAAGATCTCTGGCGGCACGATGAGCGAAAACGGCCGCCGCGCCCGCGACGTTCTGCTCGGCCTGATGAAGACCTGCAGGAAGCTCGGCATCTCGTTCTTCAGTTATCTCGGCGATCGCCTCGGCCTTGGCTCAGCGGTATCTCGCATCCCGGCACTCCCCCAGCTCGTAGCAAGCCCGCGCTAAATCAGATCATCGCTCGGCGAGGGTTATAACCGCGGATGTCTTCGTGGCGGCCGGTACGTGCGCCTTGCGCAGAAAGCCCGGCGACACATTCCAATGACGCCCGTCATGACCAATCACCGTTACAGATCTCTTGTTGTAACGGGTCAGCTTCCCTTCGATTGTCTGGCCGTGCTGATCTTCGAACGCCACACGGTCGCCGATCGAGAAATTGAGCATAGTCTTATGCGCTCGCATCTGGTGAAGAAATCGCAGTCGCTCGACAATCCGATTGTTGAGATCGATCAATTCGCCTTCGCTCAGCTTATCGATGTCGATTGGCATGGGGTCCTCGCGGGTTAGAGATCACATCAGCCTAACGCCAGCCAACCTCAGCACTCAAGGCCGTGCGGCAACTATCACCATGGATTTGTTCTGCCCGGAAATTTGCCCCGGTTACCAATCAGGATACGGAGTAACCGGGGCAAATTTCCGGGCAGGATTCCCACGAGGCCAATTTTCTGACTCAATGAGGCATGGCCTCTTCGTCCTCTGATTCTTTGGACAACTTGCCGCTCTTTGACCTGCGGTCGCTTGTTGCTGGCTTGGTCGGCGAGGTTCAGTCACTTCGCGCGGACGTCACATCCGTTCGCGCTGAGAACAAAGAATTGGGCGAGAGCAACGATGAACTGCGTCTGGCCAATGAGGCGCTGCGAGCAGAGAACGGCCAGTTGCGAGACGAGATCGCGCGGCTGAAGAAACTGCCGCCGCTTCGACCATCCGGCATGGAAAAGGCCACTGAACCGGATAGTGCTGCTTCGGAGGCGGGTCGGCGCCGGCGAGGCGCCAAGCCGGATCGCGACCGTGTCACACGGGATGTGGTCGTCAGAATCGACGCGCCGGAGGGTTCGCGGTTCAAGGGTTACGAAACAGCACTCGTGCGCGATATCGTGCTGTCGAGCGAGGTTGTGCGGTATCGTCGCGAGCGCTGGATCACGCCGGATGGGAAGACAATGGTAGCGCCCATGCCGGCTGGCGTGCTGGGCGGTTTCGGTCCCGCCCTGCGGCAGTTTTGCCTGGCCCTGCATACGCAGGGGCAAGTCACGACAGAGCGGCTGACGTCGATCCTCAACGGCATCGGCGTCGAGATTTCCAAACGTCAGGTCGTTCGGTTGCTGAGTAGCGGAATTGACATGCTCTTCGAGGAAGAACAAGCCGTGCTTAGGGCCGGCCTGTTGTCGTCACCGTTCATTACCGTCGACGATACTGGCGCACGGCATGGGCGGCACGACGCTATAACAACCCATATCGGCAGCGACCGCTTCGCCGTGTTCCGGACCGGCCGCGCCAAATCGCGGTTGAATTTCCTGTCGCTACTCAGGGCCGGACACGAAGACTACGTCGTCAACGACGCCGCGCTTGTCTATATGCGCGAACGCGGCGTCGAGGTTCACGTCATAGACAAGCTCGCCGCTCACCCCCACAAGGTATTCCACTCGCAGATGGCGTGGCTCGAACACCTGGCGGCATTGCCGATCGACGTCTTCGATCGTGTGCTGTTACGCGCCCTCAGCGAAAGTGCCCTATGGGGCTCGATCCGGGACCATGGCCTGCTCGACAATACGGTCATCGTTTCCGACGATGCCGGCCAGTTCCGCGTCGGCAGCCATGCCCTATGTTGGGTACATGCCGAGCGTCTGGTGCACAAGCTGATGCCCGCAACGCGCCGGCAGGAACGAGCAGTCAAGGCGACCCGCGATCTCATCTGGCGGTTCTATCGCATTCTGAAGGTCTGGAAGAGCAAACCTTCTCCTCAGCTGGCGCGTGCCCTCATGCGGCGTTTCGACCGGATCTTCACTCTCGTGACCGGCTATGAGGCGCTGGACAAGCTGCTGCGAAGACTGCATCGCCGGAAGTCGGAGCTGTTGCGGGTTCTCGACTACCCCGACATCCCGCTCCATACCAATGCGTCGGAAAACGATATTCGTGCCTGCGTAACCAAGCGTAAGATCTCTGGCGGCACGATGAGCGAAAACGGCCGCCGCGCCCGCGACGTTCTGCTCGGCCTGATGAAGACCTGCAGGAAGCTCGGCATCTCGTTCTTCAGTTATCTCGGCGATCGCCTCGGCCTTGGCTCAGCGGTATCTCGCATCCCGGCACTCCCCCAGCTCGTAGCAAGCCCGCGCTAAATCAGATCATCGCTCGGCGAGGGTTATAACCGCGGATGTCTTCGTGGCGGCCGGTACGTGCGCCTTGCGCAGAAAGCCCGGCGACACATTCCAATGACGCCCGTCATGACCAATCACCGTTACAGATCTCTTGTTGTAACGGGTCAGCTTCCCTTCGATTGTCTGGCCGTGCTGATCTTCGAACGCCACACGGTCGCCGATCGAGAAATTGAGCATAGTCTTATGCGCTCGCATCTGGTGAAGAAATCGCAGTCGCTCGACAATCCGATTGTTGAGATCGATCAATTCGCCTTCGCTCAGCTTATCGATGTCGATTGGCATGGGGTCCTCGCGGGTTAGAGATCACATCAGCCTAACGCCAGCCAACCTCAGCACTCAAGGCCGTGCGGCAACTATCACCATGGATTTGTTCTGCCCGGAAATTTGCCCCGGTTACGGATACGGATAACTAGGGGATCATCCTCTGGATTTCTCTCAAGTTCGGCAAAGTAAATGAAGCAAAATCCGGGTAGACTTCCGTTAGTTGTTTGTTTGGTGGACCGAGGCAATCGCTTGCGGTTTTCGATTGAGAGCCATGAGCATCGGTCCAACGCTGAGGTTATTCAATGCAGAGCGGCGGGTCAGGTGCCTGAGATAGCCACCGAAGGGCGTCCGCGACGGTAGCGTTCGGGAGCCTTTTTCTTTGCGACGTTATCCTCTGCCGTTTAATTCTTTGACGACCGCACGAATTCGCTGTGGAGCGCTTCCATGCGTTCTGTAAGAAACCGGACAAAACTTGGCGGCACCGACTTGGTGAAGCTCAGCCGCGCTCCCGATTTGGGATAGGAAACGGTTGCGAGCAGGAAGCCATTGGCGCAGATCTCTCCGGGTTGGCCGATTGTCGGCTCGGCGTCTGTTCGTTCGGCTCGAAGGGCTTGCCGTGCAAGCTGAAACCGTTCGTCACTGATGGCGGTGCCGGCCGCGCCAAGGGCTGAGACGACGCGCTTTTCTGCGTCTTTCGTCGAAGCAAAGGTCTGGGAAAACTCCAGCCAACGGCGGCGACCAATTCCTGCTGCAGGCCCGATCTCAAGAAGAACATCGCGCGGCAGTGCCGTTGCGATCTGCAGCATTTCCGAAACGTGCGATTTGCCGGTGTTCAGGGAGGCGCAGATCACATCCCGCTTATACCCGGCCTGTTCTTGTGCCAAAGCAAATGCACATTTCTCTATGAAGGAAAGGTCGTCGCGATTTGTATTTTCCTCGCCTTGATAGACGATTGCCTGCTCATCGCTGAGCTCGCGCATGATCGCACGAAACTTGATACCGAGCGCGCGGGCCGCAGCGAGTCTGCGCCGGCCAAATACGATCTGGTAGGGGTGCCCCTCGCCCTTGCGTGGGCGCACCAAACCGGGGACGATTTGCCCGCGCTCTCTCATCGATGCGATGATGTCGTCGACGGCGGCGGTCTCATAAGCGCCCTCGAAGCGATCGGTGATGTCCGAAGGGGCAACATCGTCCGGCGAGAGCTCTATAATATGCTCCCCATCCTTCAGGAACTGGTCGAGCGCCTCACCTTTTTCCTGGATCTGGCGCACACCCGCTGCCACCTTCAAAAGATGCGGGGAGGTCGTGCGGGGGATTGCGGTCCCCGGGGGCTGTTCCAGTTGACCGAGCACATTGGCAAACATGCCTTTCGAATCTTTCCGGCTCATTCACGCCCCCAGGCTGCCCAGAGCAGCTTTTCTATTTCGATATTGGCCGCATTGATTGATTCAATCGCACGATCATAGGTTTTCGGCGCTGAAAAACGTGAGCGCTGCACTTCATAGAGGCTCTGCTTCCACGTCAGCGCATCGGCAACGGCAGTCGATTTTGCGACCATGTTGAGGAGAAGGTCGTCGCCGAAGACCTGCCGCATCAAGGCGGTCATGTTGGCCTGAGGATGATCATTCGCTTCGAACTTGGTAACAAGGAACTTGGCGAAATCCCATTGGGCAGACGCACCCATTTCGCTGAGTATCTGCATATATGATGAGGCCAGTTCCAGGAACTTGCCGGTGGAATCGACATCCAGCATGTGCGCCGGCACGGGAATGATAACACCGGTAGCGGCTGTCAGGGACGAGAGCGTCAGAAAATTCAGCGATGGCGCAGAATCCATAAGAATGACATCATAGTCGTCAGCGACCTGTTCCAAGGCCTGCGACACCCTAAGCAGAAAACTGGTACCGCCATTGCGTCGCATTTCAAGCGCCACCGCCGTTTCAAACTCGGTAAGGTCGAGGCCGGCGCAGATGACGTCGAAACCGGTTATGTGGGTCCTGTGTATCAGCCCACGCGTAGGCTTCTGCTCGGAGAACCGTATGGCTGCGTAAAGCGTGTCGTCCTCGCGTGGGTCGAAATCGGGCAGACTGCCGTGGAGGCTTGTAAGAGAGGCCTGTGGATCGAGATCGACTGCGAGAACGCGGTAGCCCTTCAATGCGAGGTAGTGAGCTAGATGGATGGTCGTCGACGTCTTGCTCGATCCACCCTTGAAGTTCGTGACGGCGATGATCTGGCAATCCTCGCCGGCGAGACGTCTTGGATTCATCCATTTCTTGCGGCCCTTTTCGGCGAGCATGAGCCGAAGCTCCAGAATTTGCTCGAGGGTGTACAGGCGCCTGCCGTTCTGGGTTGTCTCGGGCGCTGGAGCTTTATCCTTCAAGACGATCTGCCTGATATAGGCTTCGGATACGTCGAGGAGTGCAGCGACCTCCGATGAGGAGAACTTTCGCATTTCGCGATGCGCGTCCGGCGGATATTGGGCGATGGCAAGATTTTGGAGAGCGAGTTCAAGCTTGCTCGAAAAACTCCGCATAAAGTCTAGGCTGCTGAGATGCCTGTTCACGATTCTTCCCTCTGTTCGACTGCTGAAACTTGAGGCCGGTGTGGTTAAGGGCGGGTTAACGGTACCGTCGTTTCGCGAAAGAACGATAATTCGCATTATTTGCGTAGTTTCAGAGGTAGCGCGATTCGCTTGGTCGAGCAAATTTTGTGGCAGGAAAACTCGCGGAAGCGGCGAGGCCCCTCCCCTCCTCCAACTTTCCGGTCCTTGAGCCGCGTGCTTTGAGCTCTCACTTGGGATGGAGCGATGTAACCGTCTGAGGCTGGTGTCCGTGGAAATTCGGCGGACGGACGTTACGTGACTGTGTCGAATGAGGTGGTTCCCCACGGGTTCCCTGCATGTTCGACCACCTCGGTATGAACGCTTTCCACCGTAGTTCCCCGCGGGGAACTTACCGAGCCTCTGTCAGCCATCGCCCGTCAATGGCCCGGTGCTTTCAATGCAAGCTCTAGTGAGCCTTGCAGCATCACAGGGAAAAGCCCGGCGGCTTGGCTTGGCGAAGCCGCTGTTCTACTTTTGGCGAGCAGATCGGCACGAATTTGCTCGGAATGCGGACGAGCCTGTATGCTTGGAAGTCCGGCCGCTCCTTTCGCTGACGCGTTGTTCTGTCTGAGAAGCGCTGCTGCGCTGCAAAGCGACTTTCCGGCGAAACCGATCCGACGGGTTGTCCATCAATGTCGTGGCGCATGCGTCTGGCGGGGGGTGGCGAAATAGTAGCGCTTCGAATGCAGATAGATGCTCGTAGTTCGCCTGAAAGCCGTTACGCCGCATTCTGGTTTCAGAAGCGTGCGAAATATCAGTCCAAGGCCCAACGGCAAAAAGGGCGGATCGGGTTGCCGATCTTCGCAGGAAGAATATCAATCGGGCGAACAAGCAATGCGTTGATAGCCTCTCCCTTTCGAAGATAGTTCTCATTTGCCACGATCGGGACGTGGCTGGTTGCCTAGAGGTTCAACATGGTGCCTATCTGTTTCCGAAACTTTCTAGCCGATGATCATGAACAGAGCTTGACGCGACTGTCGATACATTGATCTCACTGCTTCCACTTCCACTTCCACTTCCAGTTTCAGGTCTTTGGATGCTGTCCGGATTGCGCCTGAGTTCCCCGCGGGGAACTGAAAAGGAAACAACCTCACTCCAGTGAAATCTACTTGGTTGGGCAGGAGGTAACCGCGAGAGGTGCCGCACGGATATCAGTCGCCCTGCCCCTCCCATGTCGTTTCCCCGTGGTGCCGCATCTCTGAGGCTGCGCTGTTTGTCCTGTTGCAGAGCCCGCTTCTCGGCTGGTCATCAGGCGGGCGGCTAGGCCCATCTTGGGCTAGGCGTGATTATAATAACCGGCCGCCTCCGTCACCGACTTGTGCAGCGATTTCCGCATCGCGGCCGGCAAGGGCGATTGAAATCTTCTGTCAGGTAACCAGAGGCGCAGGCCATGCGCCGAAAACAGCGCGGGAACGAGCCGGGCATGTTTGCAGCGGCTCTTGAGGATAAGATTGACCGACTGCGACGCCCGCCCCGCGCGTCAGGTTGCCCCATTGATCGATGCGCCGGAAGATCGAACCTCTATTTATGCAGGCTTCCGCCAACCAGCGCTTCAGGGTCGGCCGGCCGATTAGCACGACATGCGCATGATCGTTGCTGTTCATCGTCTCGTGCGTCCAAGGTGAATACCGAGACAACGCAGGGGAGGGGAGTTCGGCGCGCTCGGTGCGCGCCGGCTCTTCATCGATGAGATTCTCCACGCACAGATCGTGGGAGATCTGCCCACCAAGCCGAGATAGATGGCGCTCGTCAGGTCTGCCGGTCCCGTCCGAGAAGGGCGGCGCGGATCTGCTCTGTCTTGCTCGGGGGAGCTGGGGATGGGGCCGATTCGATATTAGAGGCGCTATTCTCGTCGTTATTTCGTTTCAGGCTCAAAAAGCGTTGCTGCGCAACAAGCCGGTCGGCGTTCGAAAGTGGCTCCACGGGATTGCCATCGATGTCATGACGCATCGAGCCAGGTTGGGCGCTCGCGAAATAGTACCGTTTTGAGTGGACAAAGGACCCAACGGCTCGGCGCAACGCCGTGGCTTTGACATCAGGCTTTATCAGCGCGCGGATATCGTTGAAGAGCCCGAGCGCGAAGGGACGGATCGGATCGCCTGGCGTATTGGGGAGAATCCCGATCGGACGGATCAGCAGTAAGCTGATCGCCTCTGCCTTTTGAACATCGAACTCTGTTGCTATGATCGGTCCGTGGCTGACGGTCCAGGGCTTGTCCATGAGTTCCTACCTTGCGCTTCTTTTCACTACGGATCGATTGTGAAGAGACGTTGACAGAAAGTCTATCTTCTAGATTTCCGCCGTCGCCGGCGCCACCTTTTCGGCAGTTTCAGCACGCTTGAAAAGTTACGGAAATCCCGCATATTACGGAGAACAGAGTTTTCACAATGACGTCAATAGTGCAGCCGTCGAAGCAGCCGAGATGGACAGCAATCTCGATCATCTCAACGCCGAGCTGCTTACGAGCAAGAATGCTGCCGATTGAACCCAAGATCCGCCGGGTCTTTCGATATTCCTATCTCTGGCACTGGCAATACCTCGAAGGCCGCGAAGAGGGCGATAAGGACCGCCCTTGCTTGGTGTTGGCGCTGGTCGGTCGCCTTCCATACTGGCTCTCATGGGCGAAGGAGACCGAAGCGGCGCGCTTCATCCAACAGCGCCCTGACAGAGGACGGTTGCCACTTCCGACCACCACGCGGCGGCCGCTCATGCATCTGGTCCAATTGCGTAGCAATTTCGCGCTGCGATAGATCGGGATCGGCGATCGCGATCGCGGCGACCAGCTTCATCAGATTGTCCTCCGGCGGTCGGCGAGGAGAGCGGCCGAGCAATTCTGGCTCGGCGAGTTTCTCGTGCACCATCCGGTGGATTGCCCGGCGCAAGCGCTCGACCGTCCAGTCGTGACCTTTGCGATTAAGTATCCGCACGACATTATCCCAACTGTGTTGCGGTCGCAGTTGGCGTACGGTTGGCAGCCATGTCTGCGCCGATGAGATCAGTTCGTCCAGATAAGCCCGACTGCGGGCGGCTGAGATAGCGCGGACAGCTTCCGGTCGGCGCTCGCGAAGTCCAGGGTGACCAGCGAGCCGGCCGCGTGCCTTAGCTGCCGTCATGACGGCTTTGGTTCGCTCCGCGATCAGCGCACGCTCGAGCTGGGCTACGGCACCTAGCACCTGCAGCGAAAACATGCCTTGCGGTGTCGAGGCGTCGATCGGATCGCGAAGGGACCGGAAGTGAATGCCTCGCTTCTCGAGCTCTTCGATGACGTTAAGCAAGTGGCTGACGGAACGCGCTAGCCGGTCCAGGCGGACGACGACGAGGGCATCGCCCGCGGTAAGTTCCTGGAGAAGCTTCGTCAGAATCGACCTGGTCCGTGATGCCCCGGATCACGTGCTCCTGATGGATGTGATGACAACCGGCCGCTCGCAACTCGTCGACCTGGGCATCGTTGAGCTGGTCGTCCGTCGAGACGCGCGCGTATCCGATCAGTCTTTGCGGCGGGCGAAGGGGATTGGAGGTTGCAGCTCTCGCCATGGAATCTCGCGGTCTTTTTAGAAGCGATTTGTACAAATAAAGAATGTATCAGTAAACGTTCGGTTGCAAGCGTGTTTTAGGTATTGAGTAGCGGCCCGCCAGACTCGAAATGCCGCCGTGGACGAGCAACGGAGCGTCCGGATCAGCAAACGCGCGTCAGCGGGCTTCTGTGGCGGAAATGCTGGAAAAACAGCGGTTCCGGAGATGGCCGCGAGATTAGCGGCCTGCTGAAGAGCGCCGCCGCTCAATTCTGGAAGAGGGGCGGGACCACGTGCGCCGACTGCGGCCGTCGAATTCTGCCTTGTGGAGTCCGGTCATCCCAGGCGAAATCGCCCAGAAAGCCCGGAAAACCGGGCATTTCCGGCGATCCAGGACGACCGACAGCCGTTTTCGCTCAATCACTTCCGATAACAGGTACTTATCAGAAGTGAGACCCACTTTTCCAATCGCAAAAGATGGGAAGTTCATTTGCCACCGCGGAATTTCCTCCAGAATGCGGCGAGCTCCTCAAAGTCCGCTCGCTTTCGTTAGATTAATGCGGAAACGATCCCTCCGGCGCTGGTAGCGTCGTGTCATTTCGGCCGAAGCATGGCCAAGCTGCTTCTGGACATAGCGTTCATCGACCTCGGCCGAAGAGGCGAGGCCGGCGCGCAGCGAATGGCCGGAGAATTTCGCCGCCCGCTCCCCTTCGCTGAGGTCACCGCGAACACCGGCGGCCAGCGCCGCCGCCTTGACCAGGCGAGCCACCTCCTTGTCGTTGAGGCGGTCCGGGCCGACAGCCTTCCCTTGCCCTGTGACGCGGCGGAAGAGGGGACCTTTGGCGAGCTTTCCAAACTTGATCCAGGTCTCGATGGCAACGACAGGGCAAGTGGCGTCGGAGGAGCCGCAGCCGACGTCCACCTCGCGCCAGCCGGTCTTGCCGCGCAGTGTCAGCAGCAGGCCTTTGTCGAAGATTTCGATCCAGCCCGAAGAATCCTCGGTCTGGTCGCGACCGAGGTCGAGGCCGACGATTTCCGAGCGGCGCAGGCCGCCGGCAAAGCCGATCAGCAGCATCGCCCGATCCCGCAAGCCGCGCAGGGTTCCCCTGTCCAGCGTCTCCAGCATGGCGATCAAATCTTCCGGCAGAATGGCTTCCTTCTGCCGGGGAGGGGCGGCGTGGGTGTTGCGAATGCCGGCCATCACGGTGGCGATGGCGCGATCCTTGCGGTCAAGCGGCATGCCGCGCTGGGCGCAGTTCCAACCGATCGCGGAGAGGCGCCGTTCGATCGTCGAAACGGTGTTCGCCTTCATGCCGCGTTCTGCGGTCCCTGACGCGCAGGCGGTGATGTAGAGACCGACGACCTGCGGATCCGGGGGGAGGGGCGCAACATTCTGGCGCCGACACCAGGCCGAAAAATGTTTCCAGTCCGCGGCATAGGCGCGCCGAGTATTGCCGGAGCTGGCCGCCTCGACATAGCCGCGTGCCCGATCGGCGAGTTTTTCCAGGTGCGCTGGCAACGTAGCATTCGGCACGGGAAGAGGTGAGGGGAGCCCGGCGCGGTCGATCGAGATGCCAGCCGACGGCTGCGGCGCGGAAACATCACCAGAGTGCGCCGTGCTGTCAGACGGAGCAGCGTTCTCCTCGGCGTGATTTTTGGTGTTCTGCTCGCTGATTTGGGCCATTTCTCTATAATGACAAAAACGTCCGATAATGCAATCTTATTGGACATAAGACGGTGCTGACGGGCGGTGCGGTTTTCTCGGAATTAGGTGGCCTAAGCCGCGCATCTCGACTATGCTTCACTGCATGGATTCGCGCCTTCGCTCACCGCTTGCCACCCCGATCGCGCCGGCGACCGTGCCGCTTCTGCCGGCCTGGGCGTCCTCGCGACAGCACGACCCGGGCGAGGCGGACGCCGCCTTCGCCGCCGGCATCGCCCTGAAATCGCTCGACGATCTGGTGCGCACCGAACCCGCCTGGGCCGGCTGCTGGCGTCATCGGCTGGTGCTGAGATGCGCGCAAGCCGCCGTGCGGCTGACTGGCCGCAACGAGGGCGAGGCGGCCTTGCGCGACGCGGTGCTGCTGACTGCGCCTGGCGGCAATCCGGGTCCGGCCGGCGCGATGGTTTTGGCCTTCAACAAGCTGGCGGCGAAGAAGCGGGCGATCGGCAGCAAGGTTCTGCAGGAGTTGGCGGTGCTGATCGCGTTGCGTCAGGAAGGCCTGAGCGAGGTCGCCGATTTGTTCGACGCCGCGCTGCAGTCGCCGCGCGCCGCGCCATTCGTCGCCGCCGATCTCGTGGCAAAAATCTGCGCCGCCCGGCCCGACGCCGAAATTTTGGCCTGGTGGTTGGCCGACCGTCTGCTGGCGGAAAAGCTCGGGTGGGATTGTGGCGTGCCATTGCTGATGGGCGAACGCTACGGCGCGGCGTTCAAGACGATCGGCGGCCGGGGAGGGGTGCGGCCCGGCGAGCCCGCTTTCCCGCGGGCGGTGTGCCTGGCGCTGGTCGCGGGCACGACCGAGGCCCTGCGGCAGGCCAACGACATCGACCGGCGGGCCGAAAAAGTACTGGCGGCGGCGCCGAAGGTGCGGACCAAGGGCGCCGGCGTCGTCATCGAAAAGCTGCTCAACGAGGATGCCGTGCCGGCTTCCGCACCCGGCAGCCATCTCTCCCGCTGGGCGGCAACGCGGCTGTTCGAGCGGCTGGAAAGTTTTGGCGCGGTGCGAGAGCTGTCCGGCCGGACCTCGTTTCGGATTTTTGGGCTGTGACCATGGCCGGAGGGAACGCAACAAAGGCAGGGAGGCGGGGCACGACGAAGTCCGAGGACACGGTCCTCCTCGACCGCGAGCTTGAGGATCTGCCGCCGGAACTGCGTTGGCGCGAATGGATGCTGCGGACGGAAGCCGTGATCTTTGCCGCCAGCGAGCCGGTCAGCCGCGAGGTCTTGGCGCGCGTGGTCGGTCAATCCTGCAGCATCGAGCTTTTGATCGACGACCTCAGGGAGGAATTGCGGTCCCGCCCCTATGATATCGTCGCGGTCGCCGGCGGCTGGCAGCACCGCACCCGCACGGTTTATGGTTCGGCGATCCGTGCGTCGCAGGCTCCGACGCGCAGCGTCGCCGCATCGCTGTCCGAGAACGAGGCCGCAGTGCTGGCGGCGATCGCCTATCTGCAGCCGGTGACCCGCGGCGAGCTATCCACCATGTTCGGCAAGGAGGTGAGCCGCGACACGATCGCCAGCCTGCGCGACGCCGGCTTCCTCGGTTCCGGCCCGCGCAGCCCAACGCCCGGCGCGCCCTATACCTATGTGACGACGAAGCATTTCCTCTCGGTGTTCGGCCTGGAAACCCTGCGCGAGCTCCCCGATCTCGAGCGGCTTGAGGACGCCGGGCTGCTCAGCCGGCAGACGCTTGAGGGCGATGGACTTGCTGAAGATGAAGGGTCGGAAGGGAACTGAGTGCAGGATTTCAGGTTCAGGCCTGCGCCTCATAGGTTGGATAGACGACGTCGACCACCCTCCCTCACGCGCGCGTAAGCTCCGAGCAGGGCCGCTAGTTCCACGCGCTGTGACTTGACAATTGTCTTCGACTGGAGTTCCCGAAGTTTATTGATTTCTCTTCGTTTCGAGAAGCAATCCGTAAGCCGCTCGATGAGCGGGCCGTGGCCTTCCGCCGCCAGGATCAGGCATTGCCATTGACGCTGGAGGAGGTGCGCGAGCCACCAAGGAAGCTGTCACTTCAATTCCTTGGGAAGATCGCTCCAATTCACCAGCTTGATACCGTGTCGCGACACCCAATCGGGGTTTGAAGCTGGCGCCTTCCCGCGCGGATGCACGCCAATCACCTTTTTGCTCTGGCGCAAGCTTTCCTCGACTTCCCACGTGACCCAATTGCTTTGCTTCGTGCTGTCGGAGACGTACACCACGCAGACGGACGACCGCTGGATACGTTCGGATATTTTCTCCTTTATATAAGCCGCCCGGTCGCTGTTATATGGCTCGCGGACGGAGTGGTCGTTGAATTCAATGTCGCTGTTCTCATTTTTCGCGTGAGCACGGAGGAGGTTCACCTCGTCCATGTCCTCGGTCGCGAAGCTTATGAACACATTGCGCTTGCCGCCTTGCAACGCCTGCTTTGCCTTTTCCTCAAGACTGCGAATGTCGCCAAGACGGCTCCAGCTTCCGCCGCTGCCTCCTCCCATTTACGCCTCCTCGATCTTGAATTCGTTGCAAGCGATACAATTTCCGCAGGGCTCTTCGTCGCCCATATGGCAGGAATAAGTCCCCTCGATGCCCTTCATCCGTGCGAGGGCGATCACTTCATCCTTGTGGAAAGACGCCAAGGGCGCAAGCACCCGGACCGGTCGGCCCATGATACGTCCGATTAGACTTTCGGCTTCCCTGAGAAAACCGGAAGTCTGGTCCGGGAAAAGCGCCGTCTCCTCGTGCAACAAACCAATGGAGACCGCGTCGGCTCCCACCTTGAACGCGTGCGCCGACGCCACCAGCAGGAACAGCATGTTCCGACCCGGGGTGAAGGCGTCCTCGATGATATGCTGGCTCGGATCTGTGAGACCCGAGCGGATTAGCGCACCATACCCCGGTAAATTAGCGATCTCCAGGTTATTCAAGGAAAGCTTCGTCATCGCGCGTTTGCAGGCCCGGAGCTCACGTTCCAGGGCCCTTTGGCCGTAATTTACGAAGAGGGGATGGATAAATAGCCCTTCTTCCTTTGCCAGATATGCGACAAGCGTTGAGTCTAACCCGCCGGAAACCAATGTCACGACGCTCATGCACCCATCTCCTGTCCTTTGAATACGCGCATGACGATCCAAATCGCCCAGTCCATGAGGCCGACCGCCATCCCCAGGCCCGAAGCATAATTTTTCAATACCTCTTCGCGCCGCGAATATCCGTTCAAGCTTGATAGGTTCGATGAGTCCTCGGAACCAAGGCCGATCTCGCTCATGTAGTCTAGCACGTGCCTATCCAAAACCGCCAAGCCATACGTTATACCGGTGTTGCGCAGAAACATGCTAGCTTGTTTTGGCCCCATTCCCGCCGCGTTCGCGACGAACCATCGACGCGCGTCCGTGGCATCGAGGAACCCCTCCAGGAGACCGGATAGCCCTTGAGCCTTGGCGTGAATAGCGCGATGCGTCGAGGCCAGCTGCTGTGCCTTTGCCTGGGGAAACCGATACCGTTGAGGCCTGTCTCCAACCACGAGCGTCGATCTTAAGGTGTTTTCGAGAGTGTCAACACAGACCGGTGCTCGACCTAGCAGGTGCCCCTTTCCCTCCAAAAGCTCCGCCGCCGCCACGGCCAGGGAATATTTGACTTGGCTGCTCAATATGCAACACGACAACTCTTTCCAAAGCACGGTTTCACTTGTCTTAGCCTCGGAGGAAGCCACCCGGCGCTGTATTTCCGGATAAATGCACACGACGGCTTGTTCCAGTCGTCCAGCGTGGGTCATTTGGCGAAGATCCCCGGTAACTGGTCGCTGATTTGATTGGTGGCACCGTCTCCCAGGGTTTTCAAGATGAACGCCTCCATTCTGTCCGTGTGGGCGTGCTCGTAAAGTTTCGCCGCGAAAGACCGATAATAGTCGAGATTGTGGAAGGCAACCTTGCCAGCATAGTCGATCCTGTCGTCGTCAATCGCAGCCAAGGTTACCCGTGAGTCGGAAAATTCAGTCTGATACATAAAGAAATCGTAATGTTGGTAATGGTTTAACCTGTTTGTCGCGTGATCTATCGCCATCCGGCACCATTCTAGGCCGTCGAAGCTGTCGGCGCCAGCGGTCGCGAGTAGCGCTATGCTCCAGGGGTTCCCCGTGCCCAGGCAGTGCAGGGGTTGATAGGACGGTAGCTGATCTAACGTTCTGCGAATGGCTCGCACGGTCTCGGCGCGTTCGATGAGCCCGCGACCAAGTTCTCGTTCGGCCACCGCGATGATGGGAGGTTTTAGGGCATCCGTCACGGCCTTTACAACGCTTGGCAGCTGGCTGGTCACGAAGCCCGCCGTGGTACGGTGCGCGTGAACGATCGGAAGGACGTTCGAACCTGTCGCACGCGCGTCTCGACGAACCGCTTCGATGACCTCGTGGGCTGCCATAACAGGATCAGGTGATGGGTCCATGACATCGAAGCAGTAGGACCAATCGTGCGGAATACCTTCCAGCGCTTCGTGAAATCGATCCGCCACCCATTCCGCGTCTCCGCGCCGGGTCGCCTCGTAATTTCCGGAGTCGATGAGAACTATGCCGTCGGCCGCGCGGATTTGCTCGAGCTCCGATTCGATGCCCTTCGGCCTACGATCTCGCCACAGGTCATATGCGGATACCAGAACGGTTGGCGACCCGAAGACACGCAGAGCCTTGACCGCGTCTAGCGGAGCGAGTTGGGTTTCATGGGACGAAACCGACAGGAAAACTGCTGGCAAGGACAGGGAGGTATTCCCGACCGATGACGGCCTCTTTGATGGCACGCGGCGAGGGACGAGCGTGCTAATTTTACGCAGCAACTTTTGAAACAAAGGATGGCCCTCGGTTTTATCCCATAGCCGAAAGTCAACCCTACTTAAGCTTCCATAGGTATACGGAAGCCTCGCGTCGTCGATCATCAGCGGCAAGATCGCGACCCCCGCGTCTCGCGCCAGCCTCATCTCGTCAATGACCGTTTCCTTAACGGTCGAATGCACCGACATTATCGCGACCGCACATTTTGTTTTGACGATCTGCTGGGGTACGATCTCGACGAAATCGCCAACTAACGTGTCATCCCACCACACGTCCCAGTGTTTCTTGAGAAGCGCAACGATTTCACCTGTTATGATGTCATCCTCACTCGCGTGGATAACATAGACGTCGGACATGCGTTGATTCTCTCCCCAAGGCCCCGGATCCTATTGATCCAAGAGAGATTTGCAACCGTTTTTCGGCGCTAATTCAACTTAGGGGCGTTCGTGCAGACCTGATAAATCGCGGATGCGAAATCGTTGCTAACCCCGGCCTCAGCGCAAAAAGACAAGGGCGGGCGTCCTTCCTCATCCAAGATCACTCCCGACGTACTTTTCGCCAAATGTGAGAGCGTTTCGTCCGAAAGCCCGTCGGCGATAACAAGAACGGCTTTCCCGATTTCCCCGATCATCATGGGATCCTCGACTATCCGCGCCTCCAGGCCAAGCTTACGGATGCAGAAGGCCGCCTCTTGAAGGGTATAGCGCCGTCCAAGGGTGTTTCCGGCACCAACCACCTCGATCATTTCATGCCGTAAGCTCACCAACGGATGCGCCACGAGCAAGGTGGATTCGTCGATGGGGTCCATCGGCTTGTCGCAATACACGGACACGGCACGAGATGCCTTGTCCGCCGCTTCCTGTGGTGAAGTTGCCTCGGACGCCCAATAGTGAGCGAAAACGCCTGAAAACACGTCGCCTGTTCCAATCTTGAATGTCTTGGCTGATCGATAAACGGGTATCTCACTCGGAGACATGCCGTTCGCGAACACCAATGCCCCATGGATACCTTGCTTGACCACGATGACATCGGCGTTCTCGGATGCGAGCAACCTGTACGCTCCGTCGCGAATGTCGTCGTTCCTTGCGTAAGCTTGGAATTCTTCCCTGTTCATCACAAGGGCAAGCTGTCGCGCGGTTGACCCGTTCAGCGAAAAAGGTTCGGGCGAGCGAGGCGATTGTGGATCATAGACAACCCTCTCTCCTCGAACACGAGCCGTGCCTTCGAGCATGCCAAAACGAAGAACACTCGGTCCGTCCACATCAATCGGCTGGCATTGCTTTATGGCGCCTGGGCGCGGCTCGATAAGCGGATCGGAGAGGGGATGGAAATAAGCGAACGCTATCTCCTGTGTCCTTGGCCGCCATTGGAAAGCCACTCCAAGTCGCTCAAGGAACGCGACCATAGCGAGGGATGGCTGCCTATCGTAGCAGTGCAGCGTGACGCTAGCGCTCAAACGGCTAACCGCCATGGCCGCCCGCAGACCTGACCCCCAAACGCCGTCCCACCGAGGAGTTTCACACAGTTCCCTGTAGATGCCACCCGCGATGCGCATTTCCACCTCCCGCCATATCCATCCTAATCAAGCGACCTTCGTAACCAGTCGTTATTTCAAGAACAAAAACAACCGATGAACATGCTGGTGACAACCTTATACGGCGACGGGTCGCGTCTTGTGGTTGAGATATCCGCGCGGTAAAGATTTCCGAAGTTGTTGGGTGGTATTTACGTATACCGCTCGTACCGAGGGAGCTTAAACGACGTGCGGCAGGGGCGACAGTGATCACGGAACAATTCGATTATCCCGCTCTCTATGAAACGGCGGGGAAGATGTCGGCAGACTCGCAAAGGTTGTTCTTGTGGCTGGTGCGCGGAGAATACACGCTGCTTGTAATGGCCGCCGTTCTGTCCATGAACTTTTACGCAACGTCGCACTATTTCATCATCCCGGCGATGATACTAATCGTATCGCTGGTTATCCTCATTTTCAGAAGCCTGCAAAAACCGGAGCAGGATTGGTACCGAGGCAGGGCCCTCGCCGAATCCATCAAAACTTCATGCTGGAAATATTGCATGAGATCGGAGCCTTTCGGCGACAATGACAGCGTTGCGGCGCGCCGTGCCGAATTTCGCGCCTACCTCACTGAGATTTTGCGAGCTAACCGCCTCATTGGGGATCGCCTCCCGGCCGACAACGCGGCAGAGGAACAGATCACGACATCAATGGAGGCAGTCAGGGCGCTACCTCTCGAAGAGCGCAAAAAATATTACGACAAAAACCGCGTGAGGAACCAGCGTACCTGGTATGCGAAAATGGCAAGCGGCAACAAGAAATCAAGCAGAAACTGGATGATCGCGAGCATCGCCTTCTACGGCATCGCGATTGTGTTGAGCCTCGTGCGCATCACCGACCCGGGTTTCGCGTATTGGCCAGTCGAGCCCGCCATCGTGGTGGCCTCATCCATTCTTGGATGGGTTCAGATAAAGAAATTCAATGAACTGGCATCCTCCTACACGCTCACGGCACACGAGATTGGCATTATCCAGGGCAGGATCGCGGACATCTCCAGCGAGGATGAGTTTTCGAAGTTTGTGCTGGACGCCGAGCAAGCGTTTTCCCGCGAGCACACGCAATGGGTCGCCCGACAACAACATACATAGCGGTTCTCCATGGATCACCAGTGCTGGGCTGATGCCCGGGGAGATGCCCTGGCTTTGCGCTTCAACCTTTCAATACCCCGCACGATAGGCGCGCGACGGTCGCACGGAAGAGAAGATGTTTAATTTATTCATGACGAGCGTCGAGGATTACTGGACCGAGACGAATGAAACGTCTTTTGGCTGGGACCGAGTGTTTGAATATACCGATCCGGAATTGAAACGGACATATATGCCTCATGCCGCAGAGGCGATAAAGCGCCTCGTGGGCATACCGGTACTGTTCACCTACGAGTATTCCAAAAAACCGCCGGAGAACGATGAGGACCTACCAGGGCCTTTGAGGATTGGGCGAATTGTCGATATCAAACCTTCTACGAAGCAAGTCGATGTTACTTTCGAGATCGATCCTGGCGTCGAGCCCATCAACGCGCGGGAAATCTATCGGATCGCCGATCAACTACAAATTCAATCTGGTGAAAACTTCCGATCACATTGGGCGCTCAAGCCGGTCGACCTCATTGAACTCCTGAAAAAAGAAAGTCTTTACAGGACTATAACAACGCCCAAGGTCGAGGACGAATTGCGTAGCTTCGCGAATGATATCGCGAAGCCTGGAGAGGAGAAGGATAAGGTTTTCGTTGTGCATGGGCACGATGAAAGCGCCCTCTACAACGTCGCTCGTTACATAGGTAAAATGAAACTCAAGGATGTCGTCCTCGCGGAGCAGGCGAACGCTGGCAATACGGTGATATCGAAATTGCTCAGCCTATCCTCCGACGTGAAATTTGCAGTGGTCATCCTAACCCCAGACGACGTCGGCGGCCCCAAGGGTGGAGAGCAGGCCTATCGCCCGCGACAAAACGCAATTCTAGAACTTGGTTATTTCCTTGGAAAGCTCGGTGCATCCAAGATCGCCATCCTCAAATCCGGAAATCTCGAGCTACCTAGCGACTTCGATGGGGTTGTCACGATTGACTACGACACCTCGGGCGCTTGGCTACTGCCTCTCGTGAAGGAATTCAAAGCGGCCGGACTTCGCTTCGACCTTAACGGAATCCTTTGAACCAACGGTCAACAACGGAGATCTCCGATGGCGCGTAAACCGCTGTGTTTTGTCTTAATGCCGTTCGGCACGAAATCGGCCGGCGGCGAAAAGCCCATTAATTTCGACGCTGTCTATGAAGAATTCATCAAGCCCGCCATCGAGGAGGCCGGTCTGGATCCCATTCGCGCGGACGAGGAGCAGGCTGGAGGAATAATCCACAAGCCAATGTTCGAGCGGCTTGTTCTCTGCGAGTACGCAATCGCTGACCTCACGACGGCAAACGCGAATGTCTTTTATGAACTTGGGGTCCGTCACGCGGCGAAGCCACGAACGACGGTCCTCCTGTTCGCGAAGGACCAGGGACGACTGCCGTTCGATGTGGCCCCTCTCAGAGCCATGCCATATTCAATCGGCACCAGGGGCGGGCCCATAGATAAGCCGAAGTCAATTGAAGCGCTGGTCGCGCGTTTGAAAGCAGCCAGGACGGCGGCTGATAAGGATAGCCCACTTTTCCAACTTATTGACGAGTATCCAGAAACGAAGCTTGCTCACGAAAAGACGGACATCTTTCGCGAGCAGGTAGCCTACGGAGAAGAGCTTAAGACGAAACTTCGCGCGGCTCGAAAAGAGGGGCGGGACGCTGTCTACGCCATCGAGGAGTCGCTTGGAAGTCTCGAGGATGAAGAAGCGGGGGTGATCGTGGACCTATTCATCTCCTATCGCAGCCTCGAGGCCTGGGCCGACATGGTCCGAATGTTCTCGAAAGTGGACGCCACCCTGCGTAACACGATCTTGCTTCGCGAGCAGTATGCCATGGCTCTCAATCGAAATAGTGATGGCGAGGAAGCCGAGAAGGTCTTGGAGCAACTCATCCATGAGAGGGGCCCAAGCAGCGAGACCTACGGAATACTTGGCCGCGTCTACAAGGATCGCTGGCTGAAGGCGAAGGAAGAGGGAAAGACTGGTAAGGCTAAGGGTCATCTACGACAAGCCATTGAAACCTACCTGAAGGGCTTCGAAGCGGATTGGAGAGACGCCTACCCGGGCATAAACGCGCTCACCTTGATTCACGCCCAAGATCACGCGGATCCGCGAATTCCTGAATTGAGATCGGTTGTCGAGTACGCGGTTAGAAGAAAGATTGCCAGCGGGATTTCAGATTACTGGGATTACGCGAGTCTCTTGGAGTTGTCCGTCCTGGCTAAGGATCAAGTATCCAGTGAAACTCATCTCGGTGACGCGCTCAGCCACATCCGAGAGGGTTGGGAGCCCAAGACGACGGCAAAAAACTTGTCCGTCCTCCTTGAGGCACTACCAGCGGACTCCAATGATCGTCGCTGGATCGAGAACATCGTCAACGAGTTGATTGGAAACTGATCTAACATGGCATACGACCTCTTCATCAGTCACGCCTGGAGCTATAGCGAACGCTACGCGGGTGTCATTCGTTTGCTGGATATCGCTTCTAGCAACCTCTCTTGGTTTTCCTACAGGGACTATAGCGTTCCCCGAAACGAACCCATCATCGCGCCCAACGAGACCGTGCGAAACTCGGTCTTGAAAGGGCGGCTGAAGGAGCAAATCCGCCAGGCAAGCTGCGTGATCGTCCCCGCCGGTATACGTGAACGATCGTTTCTGGATTCAAACGGAGATCGACTTGGCGCTCAACGCGTTCATGTACCCCAAGCCGATCATTGGCATCAGAAGGCGCAGCCAGCAAAGAACACCGGTCGAGCTCGAGCGTCAGGCAAACGTGATGGTCAACTGGAATAGCAACAGCCTGGCTACCGCGATATACGAGGACTGCCGATAGGCCAAAAAAGGCGGTCCGCGCTACCCCCCGATGTTGCCTTCACGTAGTACGGTAAAAAAGCAGGACGACCTCCTCTCGTCGGGCTTAGTGGACCTTTGGCGCCAAGGTTCGCGCCTTGGCCCATGGTTAATTGTAATACTAGCATCCCGAAGGCTTTCGGCCGCCACCAGTCGAATCCGCACTCAGATGCAGTGCTCAATGATATGGAACGAAACAATGTTCAAAGTCACCGGACTTGATAACCTCAAGAAGAAGACCGACCAGCTTTCGAGTTTCTCGCAAGCGATCGATGGCGAGATAGCGAACGTCTCGTTCGATCCCACGGATCCTGCGAGCATCGAGGCGGCCATCCAAGAAGCGCATGACGCTATTGATCAGAAAGCCATTCCCTACGAGCAAAATGATTGGATCACTTCCCTTGTGGAACAGCTGAAAGAGAGCGTTCGTGATCAAATCCTGGAGCGAGCCGCAGTGGCAAGGCTTGAGGGGAGCGCCGAATGACCGTCGCGTCCGCTTTGAATGATGTGAACAACGCCATTCTCGATCTTCAGCAGGCTGACTATAATACCTATGACCGCCCCTTGAGGAAGCTGGCGAAAGCGCTTCAGAGCGATGAACTGAAGGACATTAACGATGCGCTGAAACGCGCCGTAGACTTTGAAGCCTTCATCAACGGCTCGGAGCAAGGCGGTTCGATGATGGGCAGTGCAAGCTTGTCGTGGCCGGACGGTAAGGCGCAAGAACTTGGTCTTACGATCACATTGATCGAGAAGGGCGCGGAAAATCCAGATTGGTTCATGAATTTTGGCCACGAATGGTTTCACGATGGAAACAAGCTGATCGCGGGGATCCGCAAAATGATCAAGTCCGTCCTCATTCCATTCGGGCGTGACTACAAGGCGTATGTCCAGGAGCAGCTACCAGCGCCTGTCACTGAAATGCGCCCGGCGGACAAGTCAAAGGTTTTCATCGTGCATGGCCACGACGAAGGACCTCGCGAAACGCTCGCCCGCTTTATCGAGCAGCTCGGCCTGGAAGCCGTCATTCTGCATGAAAAGGCGAGCGGCGGAATGACCATCCCGGAAAAGCTCGCGAAGTACGGAAACGTTGGGTTTGCCGTGGTTCTCCTGACGCCAGATGACTTCGGCAGGTCAAAGAAGGACGCGCAGGAGAGAGCACGCGCCAGGCAAAACGTCATCCTTGAACTCGGCTATTTCGTGGGAAGGCTGGGTCGGGACAAGGTCTGCGGTCTGTTGAAAGGCGACATCGAGATCCCCAGCGACTACGTAGGCACCGTTTATGTTTCGTGGGATGAAGTTGGAGCTTGGAAGCTTTCGCTGGCCAAGGAGCTAGACGCCTCTGGATATGACATCGACTTCAACAAGCTCATCAAAGCCGGTTGTTTATAAGGACCGCGACAAAAGCCGTCTTGCCGGCACCGAGGCCAGAAATCTTCCTTCGTCCGACAAAGAGATGGTACGAGACGTCATCGGCGGATCAAAGTTGTGGCCTTCACAACGTCAAAGCCCGCTTGAGATCGTCATGCTCGAACGCGCTGGCCATGCGATTGATCTCGGCCGACCGGGCGCCAACCGCCTTGGCGGTATCGCGCCAGGTCGCCGTCACAGTCGCCACCTGTTTGATGATGGTGCGCGCCTGCGCCAAGGTGAGCGCGAAAAATTCCGAAGCCGCCTCCAACAAATCGAGCGAACAGGTGCCTTCGTCGAGGTCTATGTTGGTTGTCAGCACGCGCGCCTTGATGTCGGTCGGGACTGGATTGAGGTCGTAAGCCGGTGACAACGACCATCCAGCTTTTCCGAGCCACAGGAAGCCGTGATTGCGGAGGTGGTCATCGACGTTGGAGATCAACACGTTGAAGACGACACGCCGATAGAGCGCGTGTGCGTCCGTCTTTCCCTGCGCGCCATATTGCGCGAGTGCATCGACGATCTCCGGATAACTGCCGCGCTCGCCGTCTCTGGCGCCCATCATAGCCATCGCCGACAGGAACGGCATGCGGACTTCGCCATCGCGATCGAAACGCCGCGACAACATGACTGCTTTGCCGGCGACTTCGATGAGTTCGTGCTGTGGGGTAGCGATGCCGGCTTGGCCAGCTAACCTCAGCGCGACCTCCTCCCAGGTCTCCATGCTGTAATCGTCAGTTTCCTTCGGGAACTTGGCGATGGAGAGGTGCCCATGATGGTCGATGACCGACGCCTTTGGTCGAGCCCCACCAAGAGAGGAGCCGGGCGCGAAAATGAGCTGGAGGTCTTCATCAGTCTCCTCATCGCGCAGAATTCGCTCCGTGATCTGGAGGAGCCTGCCGAGCTCGATCAGGGCTGGTACGCCGGCGCGGATCGGTGCCTGGAACATCTCCTCGCCGACCCAGCGGAAGCGGAGCGCCCCAAGCCGCGTTTCGTCCGCAACACCGAGCAGGTAATCGCTCTCCGCAAGGGTCCGGACAGCACGGTCCTCGCGCTCGGCAAGGCGACGTTCTGCGCGCTGCATGAGGCGGCGGCCCCAGGTGTCAGGTGCGGAGTCGCCGATCGAACCGAAGGTGGCAAGTCCGGCTGGCGGGGCAAAGGCGCCCCGGGTTAGGGCAAGGGCTGGCTCCAGTGAAAACCGATCGGGGTCCTCGAGCCATTGACTGGCATACTCGAAGAGGATTGTCTCCGTGCCTCGGACGCGATTGCTCCTTGCCAGTCCGATCGGGCGCGTGCGTCCGTTCAGATCGATATGTACCTCAAAATCAGCCATCACGTGATGATCCGGCGGGCCGCTTGAGATGCGCACGCTTTGGCAGTTCGGCGCTGGCGAGTGCTTGGCCGACCCTGTCGTTGCTGATGTCGGCGATTTGGCTCAGCCCGTCGAGCAAGCCGAGCGCCTGAAGAACGCCAGCATAGATGCCGATGCTGACGTTGGTGTCGCCGGCTTCGATTTTCTGCAAGGTCGAGCGGGACGTGAAAGCGCGTTCGGCTACGACTGCCATCGGCAGCCGACGGCGCCGACGAGCATCGTGAATATCCGAGCCGAGCTTGCGCAAGGCTCGCCGCACAGCGGCAGGAGGGTTGTGTGGTGTAGGCATTTGGGACCTTCGCACTCCATAACGGGAGGATATGTAGCACGAAGCATACATAAATCCATAGTGAGACGAGATCTTGTTGATCAGAAGTTCCCGATCTCTGCGATCATCGCCGCCCGCGCTAGTTCGCCGCGATGGTGACCTGCGCCAAGAATGCAAAATAGCGGTAAAACTTCGCACTGTTGGAGCGTTCGTTCTCGCGTAACAGCAATCCCTAAAGCGCGTCGCGATCTTTAGATTCGCTCTCTGCGCTTTTCTTATGCATGTCGTTGCCACAAAACCGCTGCACACTTTTGTGCGACATGCTTTAGGCTCTTGAGAGTGAAGCTCGACGCTGGCCGACACACCGTCCGCGGCAACGGAAATGTCCACCTTTGTCTATCCAGCGGATATGTTGCTTAGTGGTTCAAGGCTGTTGCCGTATTTGCGCCTGTAAGCCGAGATGAAATCCCCGTCGCAACAGATACAGCGGCCGCTCGAGTCTTTGGCCTTCGGGTCATGCAAGTGAGATCCAAGGGGGCGCAGAAGATTGACGCGAGTGCTTGTCGTTGGACTCATGGGGAAACCGGCACTATGTTTGACCAGCTCTGCGGCAAGCATGATGCCGGCAAGCGCTGACTGAAAGGCCATCGGAACTACAGTTCGGACGAGACGACTTCCATCGCTCAGCTGAAATACCAGACCGCCGCAGATCGCCTGTTGATAAAAAGACCGCAGCGGCTGGCCAACGAACGGGGCTAGCGCTTCAAAAGGCACCGACATCGCCGTAGCCACCCGAACGACAAAGTCATGGGGAGCCCCATCATTTGTCTGCAGGAGCGTCTTCACCTGATCGTGCGCGTCCGGTACTCCGAATTCCTCGGCAATCAGATGGTGCTCGTCCTTGGATTTTCCGGATGGCATGTACATGCAACAAAGGCATGCCTTGCCGTCATCGAAACCATGCCGCGAGATGCCGAGATCATGTTCCTGCGTCCAGGCATTCGCGATCCATCGGGGTAGAGCACCTTGGACAGCAAGACGGTCGGCGGCTGTGTCAAGCGCCACACCCACTCGGTCGAAAACCCAGTTGCCCCCGCGCGCAATATATTCTGCCCACTTCAGCGGGTGCGCCTCGACCTCGAGAGCGGTCGATCGGAGGGCGGTGGTTGCAAGCTCCGCCTTGAAGATACCGATCTCCGCTTGGCCGGCCAATACGTAGCGCTGCAAGTTTGAGAGTTCGACCGCTTCGTGATCAATGACATGCAGGCGACCCGCGAGGCCGGATTGTCTCGCCAGGGCCCAAAGCGAGCCATGGCCAATGGCGCCCAACCCGACGAGGTGCGCTTCACCGAGGTCGACAGAAAGATCAATCGGGCCAGCATCGCCGGCTTTGGTCTTGTTGTAGCTGTATAACGAGAGGTCGATGTTCTCGTCGAGCTCGGCGCCGGTCAGCTGGGCGGCGAAGATGGTCCGAAAGACGTTGGCGGCGCCGAAGCAGCTCGCGGCGCCAGCTCCATAAGGCAGCAAGCTCGAGCCAGAGCCCACCGGGTCGTGACGCGATAGTTTTGCCGCCCAACCATCCGACCCCATGAAAAAGGTGGTGCACTGCAGCGATGGGCGCGTCGTACCTGCAACCAAGCAGACCGTGGCGGACTTGCCGGAACGCCGGATGCCGACTTTTGGATTGATCGACATTGCCAGACGCTCCAGCGCTTTGGCTTGGGAGTTCGCCGCAGTGTCCAATGGAACTATTGCCAGAACCGGATACAGTCTGGCGAGCAACCGCACCGCAAGGTCCAGCGCCGCCTGGCCTTCGGCACACGAAGCGGCCTGCTCGTCGAAGGCGATGGCCACGACCTGCTTCTCAAGAGCCGCTTTGAAGTCGGCCAGATGAAAATCGGCCAGCACCTGAGATGCCGCCGTCGCGGCGCGATCGATGAAATTAGCAAGGGCCATCGTTAACTCGTTATCGAAATCATTCGCGTCAGTACCGCCGACGGCAGCTCGTTCCAGTTCGCCCTCGCGTCAAGGCGATAGGCGGCAACGCGAGCAAGGTCGAAAGGCTCGCGCGCGAAATTCGGCACGACCAACGACAAACACCCAACCGTGGTAGCGACCGCGTAGGCGTCATCGGTCGTCGAGTGATAGGCGCGGCCCGGATGACTATGGATCTGCGCCAGAAGCGTCAGGCCCCGTTTGTAGAGCCAGACATTAAGCCGGTGCAGTTCTTCGGCAGGGACCATCACACAGACGCCATCGCTTGTTCGGATGTGGCGTTGCGCCGGGATCACTGTCTCCGACACGACAAAATGCTGGTCTTGCCGGACGCCGACCCAGAGCGCCATCCCTTCATGGCCCTGCTGTCCAACCGACCGCAGATGCGCCTGTACAGTATGCACACAGGCTCGAGGGAGGGCGACGGTTCTGACCTCCTCTAACCCTGTCATTCTGGAATTGCCTGAGGCGATACCAACATTCCCACGACTATCGGCTGGAGTTGAATCTGCAACTGGTCTATCGGTTTGATTCCGTATTTGATGATCTTGTCCAGGATGAAGGCCAAACAGCCTTCGCCAGAACCCCGATGAAGTAGCCATGGGTCACCTGAGTGCGCTGGATTATCGTGGTATTCCCGAACTCCCGCCATGCACAGGAATGGGGGGTCCTGGAGACTGTTGGCTTGAATGAAGTCCGTCAATGATATCGCGTTCTGCTGAATGAGATTTGCAATCATTTCCGGCGGGGTTCCGGGCAGTGGCGGACGCCTCAGCATATTCAGTTGAAGATCCTTCCGGGCAACCGGCTGGCGAGTGAACGGATCGACGAAGACCACGGACGGTGGTCTGAGATCGTAGTTGGTAAAGTCGATGTCGATGGCCGCGCCGATAGCGCGCGGCTTTACTTTAGGGCTTGCAAATATGAAGAAAGCACTCGGGAAGCTCGCCTCGATCAGGAAGCAGCCTTGTGTCCGATAGGCATCCGCATATGCGCGGAACCGAGCGACCTCCCGATCAAACTTTACTCGGGAGACCTCCGGGTCCACAGTTTGGAGCTCAGGCACCTGCGACACCCGCCTTCAGGCTAAGGAACAGAGTTACAGTGTTGGCTAAGCCGAAATCGCCGATTTTCTTGTCGGCATCGAGCAAGGTGCCGGCCTCGTCCTTGAACTCCCAGTTCTCGGCAGGCTGAGCCACGTTCTGCGTTTGCTCAAGGGCTTTGGTGCGAACGACGTGAAGCGGCTGGTTGGGATTGGCTTCGACCTCAGTGGGCTGACCGTTCACCACAACGGTGATTTCGATCTTCCCGGGGCCGCCGCCGTGATTATTGCCTTTACCCGAATCCCTCGACATTGTCATACTCCTGTGGCTTGCCAACCGGCCCCAAGTTGCAGCTGCCGACCCACTGACGAGGGGCTGGCGGTCTTTGATCGTCCACTCGGCGCCACCAACCGCGGGTACGTGAAAGACAGGGGATAAGCTATCGAATCGGTGCTGAACTTCTTTTACGCGGTACTTCAGCAGCAAGTAAACGCGAAAAAATGCTCTTCACAACTCTAATCGATTAGAGCATCGCGAAAGTATTGCGATGTCTTCACGTGCTTTCGCAGTCGCCTTCGGAGGGGGCAGAGTGGTGAGTGTGCCGGAGACGGGGTCGATGATGTTCCGCCCATTATTTTCGCGATTTTGCGGTGGCCTGTCATGGTCGAGCTCAGTCAATGTACTCAGCTTGACCTGCACATCGAGTTCCTGCGGATCTGATGGGGTTACCACGCGCCGCAGTTCTTCAGTTATGCATATCACTTGATATCTTCTTATCTGCATACTAGAACGGGTCGGGCATTCGATATGCGGTGCGAAAGATATGCAGTGGCCTGCAGGCGGACTTTCCGGACCACTTTTTCGAGATCGAACGCCGCAGCTGGTGACCCAGTTCTCTGCCTGTGATCAAAGCAATGAACGCTCTTGGGAACCGCCCACCATGGGACGACAGCCAGATCGCGGAAGCCGTTCATCAACGAGCTGTCTTGCGCCATGAACGCCATGTTCCGATGAGCAAACCTGTTGTCAAAACAGGCCAAAGGACATGTCCCCACGCTTGGAGGATCTGCGGCTCGAAATAATAAGGCGTTTCCATATTTATTGCCTGGGTATCGCTCATGCAGTGAGTGATGCGCGTTGGTCCGGGAACATTCGTCCAGAGGAAGTCGTAGTGCGGCCGCGTTGGGCACAGCTCCGCCGGAGCCAATGTTAGAAAATATTGCAGCGACAGCGCAGCAGATGCGACAACGATAAGCGCAAAGATGATCAGGAGCGCGATCGCATCACGATCGGCGTTGACCGAGGTCAGCTTCTTGGAGGACCGTCGCCCGGGACGGGCCGCTTGGAACCACAAAGCACCCGCGACGAAAGAGGCAAGCATGGGACCAAAAATAATGAAATACACGGCATTCAACTTGAGAGGAACATAGTCGCCAATTAACGGCAGTTCGCCGGTGTAGCTTGTCGGCGCGCGTGCGATCCAGAGGGCCAGAATAAGCCCTGCCAACGTAATGAGGGCAAGTCTGACGACCGGATCCTTCAGGAACGTTCCGGCGCCTTCCCCGGTTGTTTCGCTCATTGATAAATCCTCTGGTCGCTGCACGGCTACTGGCACAATTTCTTGGCTTCGTCGGATATTCCGTCGCCAAGCGATTTTGAAATCTGCTCGCCAAGCGCCTCCACGACATCGCCGAATGTCCCGCCGGCGGAAAGAAGCTTGATGTCTCGGCGGCTCACCGCGCAGGTGGTGAGATTGATTTCTGCATCGAAGCTCAGTCGGGCGGAGACGTTGCCCTTGAGTGCGGCCGCGTCTGAAGTGCGGCAGGTCAGCGAACCTATGGCTGTTGCTGTCGCAACATCCCCTTTCACGTTGACGGCGAGCTCTTCGATTTCAACTTTTTCAAATTTGTCGACGCCGATGGTAAACAAGCCAGTCTTTACCTTTAGCGCCTGGCAGGGCTGGGCTTTCTCTATCGCATTCTCGAGGGCGTTTCCTGCCTCTGCGGACGACGATAGAGCAAGGAGCGCGGACGCGGCGAGAAAAACTTGCCACGATTTGAACGGACCGTGAATCGCTTTGTTTAGTGAAGCTGTCAGCATCTGCCTTTGCTCGTCCATGCTCACTCTCCTTCATCGACAGTTGGATTCGCTCTCAGTGTAGGCGCGGGCGCCACGGACCGCAGCCTGCTATCGTCGGTCAAGGCGGGGCAAGGGTGCCATCTGGATCGACATCCTCCTTTCGTTCGCTGCGGATGAAGTGGTCAAGCCGTGTTACCGTTTCGAAATCGGCGTGGTTGCGATAGGACCCGAATTTGAAATATCCCCGTTCCTTCGCCAGAAAGGGCTTAAAGCCAATCACGCCCTCGGTCTTGGAGATCTTTTTCCCATTGGCCCAGATTTCAATCAGACCGCTTTTATCCGAAACCAGGCGCAGGTGATAGACCATCGTCGTCCATTTCCCGAACGGGTCGGGCAGCGAATTATAGCGCGTCACCGAGATTGCCTGAGCACAACCAGTTAGGCCTGATGCCGACAACGGTGCTGTTCCATGTGCGAGGTCCTCGGCGTCATGACCGACCGACAGCATCTGATTTTTCATCAGGGAGAAGAGCTGCGCCGGCTTGACGAGCGTGTGCGCATTGCCGAACCCCGGTTCCACCGGAGCGCTCTCCTGCGCGGCGATGAAAACGCGGCAAAGGACGTTTTTTGGGTCACGGTTCGGATCGGCGTTATCCTGTTCTATAGAGACGGTAAAAGCTCGGCCGTTGAAACGCTGGGCAAGAACAGGAGCATCCTGCGGGGAATTCGTTTGCTTCCATTGTCCGATCACAAATCGTCCTGTGGTCGGCGTGATGCTTGCGTCGACGAACATGTCAAAACGGTACCAGATGTCGGTGCCGATCGGCGCCAGTATTTTCTCTGCTTCCCAGAGTTCGGAGCGTTCGCTGCCATCGCGATCGTAGGTGCCATCTTCGCGGGCGCATCCCTTCGGATGCCAGGCAAAAGCCAGCACATTATTTTGCGGCAGCGGTCTGACGACCTGTGTTGCCGCTGACCTTGCCACATCCGGGATTTTGCCGAAGGAGAAACTGTTTTCCTCCCGACCGCACGAAAACCAATTGTCGGACACGCTCGTGGCATCGAACTCGTCTCGGATCGTCGGCGACGCGGCATTCGCATTCGGAGCGCCCGCGATCAGCATGACAGCCAGCGCATATCTCAATCGCATGTCCAATGGCCGATCCTCCTAGTTCATCTTGATGACTAGACTGCTTGGGCAATGATCGGAAAGGCGCACCTTGTCGGCCGGCGTCGGGTTGGGCCAGGGAATTTGCTTTTCCGATTCTGGCACGATCATGGCCGCGGCCTGCGTGCCGTAGAGGAAGAACTCGATGGGAAGAATGTTATAGTCGTCGGGGTTGGCGACACCGGACGGGTTCGCTTGGCGGAACTCGCGCCAGCATGTTGACACGTTTTCATATGGCTGCCGGAAGAGTCGAATATCGGCACGAGGATCTCTGTCGTGACCGGCCTTGTCGCCGCTGTAGCCGCTCAGAGCAATCCAGATTTCGTCTGGGATCGCACCCGGCTGCGCGTCGAGGCGGCGATTGAAGTCACCGACAATCATCCACGCTTCGCCCGCAGTTTCGCGCGCCTCGATCCATTTGCGAAGCGGATACATCTGCTGTCCCAGGGTATCGCATGCCCGGCTGGCCGGCTGTCCGGTTGCCGGATCGGTGTTCCAGAGTTTAAAACTGATAAAGTCGTCGAAGCAGCCACTCTTGAGATGAACATCAAGCACCCGCAGCGTCGACCCGGCCGGCGACTGGATCGTAACGTCCAGGCCCCATCTGATCCGGCGGATCGTTCCATTGTCATCGAAGGTGACGTCGAGCGGCTTATAGTCTGCCGCGGATATGATCTTCAGCTGCGAGCTCGGCCGCAGAGCGACCGCCGGATATTGCACGCGGGTCGCGGTCGTCGGCTTGAGAGCCGTCATGCCGTTCTTGGTACAAACCGGCGCGATGGTTTGGCCCTCTGCTTCCGCAAACTGGCCGCTAATGCAATGTTCCCATCCCGCGGCCACGGGAAAGACCGCGTCCAGCGCAGCCGGGCTCGTTACCTCCTGCAGGAACACGACGTCCGCCGCTACGGCGTCACGCCAGTGTCTGAGGTCGGCGTAGTCCTGCTGCGTGCGGATATGGTCATCGGGAAAGACGGTTTTGGGATCGCCGGGGTAGACCAGCGTTTGAATGTTCCAGTTGCCGAGTGTGAAATCTGCCGCCAGGGCCTGAATTGGCATGGCCATTCCGAGAAGCGCTATACATATCAAACGTCCCAGCATTTTTCCCTCCGAGATTTTTCGTCATCCACTTGGCACGTCGCCATCTACATCTGCAAAGTGCACGGTCGCACGCTTGCCCCTCAGTCGTTCGTGCTCAGCAAGGTCCGATCCGGGTTGAGCTTGTCTTCACGCACGGGCGGCATTTCGGCATTGGTTGCTTGCTGAATACGGGCGAGGAACCGGACGGCACTCCTGCTCGGCATGAACAGGTAAGCCCCACCGCGCATCCGAACGAAATCCTTGATTCCGGTCAGGTTCAGCGGACCACGCGCCGACGGTATCGTCAGCCGCCCCATGCCGCCGCCACGTCCGGTGATGGGATCGACTTCGTTTTCCAATCCGTGAAACTGCCAGGCTGTGGCCCAGGTCTGCTGAACGAACTCGAACTGACGCTCTATGTCGGCATTGAGGCACATGAAAAGGAGACCGGGCTTCTGTTCCTCGGGATCGCTACCGCCAACTGCGTCAAAGCCTCGCCCAACGCGCAGGATGCGGTGGCGATTGACGATTGAAAGCTCATCCTTTGAGGCAGGTGCCAGACTGTCGCGAGGATTGGATCGGCGAATGTGAGCGCCGAAGGGACAGCGCTCACCGAGCGGATCCTCCGCACCAGGCAGGAAATCGTTATCGGGCCGAAACTCTCCGCCATCATGCTTTCTCGTTGCTGGACCATGCGGGTACCGCACCAGCGAGGAACCATCCTTCCAACGACCGACCATCTTGGCGCCGATCCATTCCGGCAAAAGCTCTGGTTCGAGCTGATCTGGGATCGCCGGATGGCCGACGTAGCGTTTAGCCGCATCGTTCACGTAATCGTTGAAGACATCGACATATTGCGCAAGCTGACGGATTACCAAGAAAGTGCCGTTTCGCCCGAGGTCACGGTCGGCTGCAGCGCCACTCGTCCCGAAATCGGGCTGAAAAGCGCCGCGGGAATGCTTCGGATCGGCGAGCGGCAGAAGATTGTCGGGGTCCATCGCGGCGGGCACCTGGGGCGATGGCGGGAAGAAGCCGCGCGTGTCGGGATAGCCGAGCAGGAATTCCCCTGGCTCGACCGCATGAATGGCGTCTGACTGGCGCATCCAGCGCCGCGTACCCTTTATGATCGGTTGCGAGATGCCGTCGGCGAAGCCAAAGGGCTCCCTAACCATTTTCGCTGCCGTTTCACCCGGCTTTGGCCGCGGCAATGGCGCCGGCGTCACCTGATGCAGCACCTTTCCTCCGGCGGCATCGATGCCTACGATCAGCTCCTCGGCATATAAGGTAAGAGTGGTTTCCGAATCTGCATAAAGGAGCAGCGTCGCGTCGATCGCGTTTTCCGGCCCTCCCCACAGCCAGGTCTTGGCGTGATCATCGCCGGTATCGGCAAGCAAGTTGGCCCGGCCGGGCGAGCCCATGCCCAATCGAAATGCGGTCGGAAAGGCGTCCCTGATACCTGAGGGCAAGCCTAACCGTCTTAAGCCCTCTGCCGTCAGCGCAAAAATCAAGACCTTGTCCGCCGGGGGTTGATCTCCGAAGGTGATCCGGTCCTCGATCGATTTCAGCCAGGCGCATGCCTGTTTGGTGTCGTCGGATAACCTGATTGCGAGACAAGTCGCATAAGGGTGTTTGCTCAAGCCGCCGTATAGCAGCGTCTGGACCTCGAAGGTTTCGATCAGCGTCGCAGGCCTTACCTTCGAGCCGAACAGCCCCAGCCACGCCGCCGCTTCATCTTCCGTCGACACCGTGCCAAGGCCCTGGCGGATCGCGGCATTGGTGCGGATGCGCGCCGTCGTCAGATGTGGATAGGCGCTGTACCAGAACCATGTCGGCTGCTGTTGCCTGCGCGCCCAGCGTTTAAGCCGGTCGCCATCAGTTGCCCCCTTGAAGAACAGGTTTTCAGTACGAGGGAAACCGACTGTATTGCTCCAGACCGCGGTCAGGCCGTTGGACGCCCTCGTGATGAAATCCTCGAGATAGCTTTCCCAACTGCCGCCGTAATTCGAGAAAAACAGAAGCTTGTTGGTTTTCGGCAAACGTAGCCAGCGGGCATAGTGGATCGTGCTGATATCGCCGAGGAACCCGGGGCGGAAGCGCTTTGTTGCCGTCTGGCCGATAACCCAGAAGGCTATTCTGAGCGTCAGCCCGCGCAATGGGCCAGCCTGCATGATCGAGATGCCGGCAAGGTGGTTTTGCTGTGTGTCTTTGAGATTTTCGGCCTCGGTCAACGAAGCTATCACATCCGGATTGACCAACGTGTCGACCGGCGTGTTGGCGGCCTCGAGCCGGCGCAGGCCAAGGTAGACACTGACAACGACCGCCGCGACGGCCACGGCGGCGATGATGGTCGAGAGGAAGAAGGCGATCACTCCGACCGCAAACCCTTGCGAAAGTCCAGCCGCGATCGTTGCGGTGACAACGACAAGGCCAAGCAAAAAGAGAACCGGCGCCAGAAAAATTTCAGCAGCCCCCGGAAAGCGAGAGACAGTATGAAGCCGAAATCAAGCCGGGGCGGCTCTTCGGCGGAAAGGCGGGGAAATGGCTCGGGATCCAGTAATGATGCCAGGTCGGCATTGGCTTTGACGAAATCCCGCACGCGCGCAACGGTGGCTAGCGGTGCGCCGGCGGCCGGGTGAGTGTCGAAATAAGAACGGAGCTCGCGGGCGAGCAGATACTCGCGCTTGATCCGGGCCACTGTCATGCCTGGCGCGCCGCAGAAGTCGAGCCCTGGGATATCGAACAGGCCCTGGCCGGTGCGAACATGGTGAGATGCGAGAAGCCGGCTGAGCGAACCTGTCGATTGAATTGCGGCCACCGACAGGATGTCGCTGACGAATGATGCCAGCTTGGTGCCGACTGTGTCGAACGCATGTTGCGGCTCTCCGTCGACCGACATTTCGAAAACGAGGTGCGTCGGCTCTCCCACATTGCCGCGAACCACAGTGATCGACATGAAATGAACGCCCTGGTCTCGCAGTGCAATGCGGATTAGCCCCTCCCTTCCGAACAGCTGAGGGTGAAATTCCTTGAGTTTTGCATCGACGAGATCAACCCTTTCGACATCGAACGGGACCGCACTCGTAACAAGCGATTGTGTCATGTCTGTCCCCCCAGCTCGCGAAGCGTGCAAACTCCCCACTGCTGCATGTTCCGCCGATCCCCCGCGAGGCCTGATGGTCACTCTCGCGTCAGGCGTGCAATATCTGTTTCATTTTATTTGTAGATCCACAAGCAAAAACCGTCGGAGTTGCTTGGGGAGGCCGTCTTTTCATAAATCTGTCAACTTAAGCGAAGTAGATTGACGTCGTACAGATCGAGACGCTATTACAAAGACGTATTCGCGCTTAACGTGAACACGGTCAATTGCTTGCGCGACGCCGGCGCGCACCGTCGTCTCTCTTCGCCGCTGAAGTAGACGAACGCGAAGAGCCGTATCAACACCGCGTCTTCAAACATCGGAGATCAGCATGGAGAAAGATCCGGAAGCGTCAGATGGCCAGAAGGATATTATCGCCACTCAATCGGCAGCGCTTTCCGTGGAAGTGGAGAAAGTTGCGCTCGCCGAATCCAACTATGTCTCGGCCGAAGAGCGAGACCTAAGGCGGGCGCGCGCAGAAGCCGATGCTCGTTTTTCCGCCCGCAAGAGTTTCCTTGAACCGCCGCGCAGCGATCCAAACGGGTTCGAGCGTATCATCGGCCAAAGCGACCTGATGTCGATCAATTTCCTCGACCGTGGACGGCGGGCGGCTGCGGCAGTGTGCCGGATCAAGGTGCCGAGCGATGGCGGCGCCTGGTATGGAACGGGGTTTCTGGTTGGACCACGCCTTTTGCTGACCAACCACCATGTACTCGGCAACGCCGACGAAGCCAGCCAGTGCGAAGCCGAATTCGGTTACGAGCACGATATCGATGGCGTACTGCATGAGGGCGTCAGGTTCAATCTGCGTCCGCACGAGATTTTTTACACCAACGCTGAACTCGACGTCACCTTCGTCGCCGTCACACCTTTGTCGGATGAGGGAGTGCCGCTCGATCGCTATGGCCGCCTGCCGCTGATCCCGCTTTCCGGCAAGGCGATCGATGGCGAGTGGGTGACCATCATCCAGCATCCAAACAGCGAGCCGAAGCAGATTGCTATTCGAGCAAGCCAGATCATTGTTCTCGATCCGCATGCGGCGCCCGACGTCAATCTTGATCATTTCATCCACTACTCCACAGATACGGAGCCGGGCTCCTCCGGCGCTCCGGTACTCAACGACCAATGGCAGGTGCTAGCCCTGCATCACAAGGCAGTCCCTGAGCCGAAGAAGCCCGGAAGGCCCGAGGGCAAACCCGTGTGGATCGCCAATGAAGGCGTTCGCATCAGTGCGATCTTTGCCTTGCTCGAACGACAGCGCTTCGAACAGCCCCAGGCGGGCCTTGTGTTGGATCGGCTCGACACCTCGCTTGGGCTCCCGTCGCTGTCTCAAGGTGGCATCCAGGGAGAAGCCCTGCTTGAAGCGGACCGAAAGCCGCTGGCGCTCAAGCGTTGGGCCGGCGTCACCGGATACGATCCGCTCTTCCTCAGCGCGCGGATCGACCTCCCCGACATTTACGCACCATGGCTGGCCCAAAACCAGATTGCGCCATTGCTGGATGGGTCCGGGCACGAGCTGGCGTACCATCATTTCACATCCGTGATCCGGGCGGACAGGAAGTTTCCACTGCTGACCGCCGTCAATATCGACGGCAACAAGCTGGTTCATCCCGGCCCGCGCAAGGACACGTGGCGACGCGATGCGCGGATCGCCGCCGAATACCAGCCGGATGGAGAATTCTACGAAAAGAGCAAGGGAAGAGACCCGGTGCAATTCAGTCGCGGGCACCAGGTTCGGCTGCTCGACCCCTGCTGGAGCAGCGTAGCCAATAAGGACCAGGCGCTGGTCGAGTCACAAATAGGCGCAGAGGATACGTTTCACTACACCAATGCTGCTCCACAGGTCCAAACCTACAATGATATCGACTGGGGCAATCTCGAAGACTACCTGCTCGACAAAGCTCAAGGCACTGACAAGCGATTGACCATCTTTACGGGCCCGATATATCGGGAAAATGATCCCCTTTATGGCAAAGGCCGAAAGGGTGGTCCCTGGAAAATTCCGCTGTCTTTCTGGAAGATCGCCGTGCTTCAGAAGTCCCCGTCCAAGGTCGCAGCCGCAGCGTTCATTGTTGGGCAGACCCAGTATGTGCAGGCGCTGTATGAGGCGAAGGTGTTTTCGGGACTGAAGCCCTACACCGTCGATCAAATGCGCAAGCGTCGGATCCAGACGACCGTCGCCGCCATTGAAGAAGAAACGGGCCTCGATTTTTCCTCGGTCCGCCCGTTCGATGCGCAGGGGACGCTAGAATCGACCCGGCAAACCCGTTGGATAAGCGATATCAATGACGTCGTAATCTGATCCTGATCGAAGCTCCTAACATGCGCATTCGCGATCGTGACTGCTCAGTCGGATGATCAAAGCGAATGTCGCAATCGTGCACAGTCCTAAAGAACAAGGGCGTCGCTGCCGCGAGGCCCAGAAGTGGTCCGCCGCAAGCTGCCATCGACTTGTTTGTCCAGATGTTACTTCAGATATGCTTGAGCATTGTGGCTTTTTCTCAAGGCGCCATTAGTAAACGCGATGAGTTCGGCCGGGATATTGACTGGCGCGAACACCGTTGTAAAAAAATTTACCCAATGCTTACACAGGCCTTCTTAAAGTTGAGAAATCCCGCTAGTCTCTCGCAGAGGGGGATACGTCAATGCAGGTTTCCGAGAGTAGTAACGCCGATCAACAAGGGTCCGATATTTGCAGTAAATCCCTGGCCCCTTCAATGGTCGCCGACGTTGCAGCAAGTTTCACCTATGCGTCCTACCAAAACGCCATTCCGGTTATTCGATCAATCCTGATTGAGAGCAATACCGACAGAAACATTGAAAACTGCCGCATCGATTTGATATCTTCGCCTCCGTTCCTGAGGCCGAAATCATGGACAGTTGATCGTCTGATGCCGGGTGATCGGCTTCCTTTGGCCGACCGGAAAGTCGAGTTCGATGCCGGCTATCTCGCGGGCCTAAATGAGGCGGAACGCGGCGAGATCACGCTGCGCCTGTCTTCGGGAGGAGAGATCCTAGACGAACGACGCCTTCCCGTTCGACTACTTGCGCGGGATGAATGGGGCGGCGTCGCTGATATGGCGCAACTGCTGCCAGCCTTCGTGATGCCGAATGATCCGGGTGTAGCCCAAATCCTGCGAATGACAGCAGAACGACTTGCTGCGCATGGCCATCCAAGCGGATTGGATGGCTACCAGTCGCAGAATCCGCAGCGAGCCTATATGTTGGCTGCAGCTGTCTATTCGGCAATTACCGGGATCGGGTTGCACTACGCTGAGCCGCCTGCAAGCTTTGAGAGCCGTGGCCAGAAAGTCCGGCGTCCGAGCACGATCACCGAAGAACGGCTGGCAACCTGCCTCGATACCACACTTCTTTTTGCCGCGGCGCTGGAAGCCGCCGGATTGCACCCGGTCATCTTGATGTTCGAGGGGCATGCGGCAGCTGGCGTGTGGCTGGCGAAGAGGACTTTCGCCCGTGCGATTGAGACGGATCAGATGGAAGTCCGTAAGGCCCTGGCATCGCGCGAGTTCATTGTCTTTGAAACGACCGGCGTGACGCATCGCCCTGCCATGACATTGGAAAGCGCGCAGCGCGCCCTAGACGGCCGTCTGGGAGCGGAAGAAGCCCACGTTTTCGTCGCGGCAATCGATGTCAGACGCTCGCGAAGCAGCGGGATTATGCCGCTCGCCTCGCATGAACCGATCCGGCGCAATGTCCTCGATGACGAACAAGCTCCCGTCGCGGACCTGCCGCTTCCCTCAGCCCCCAATTTTGGAGAACTGCCGGCTGAAATCATTGAGGTGAAGCCGACCAGTGCCGCCGGCCGCATCGATAGATGGCAGAAAAAGCTGCTCGACCTGACTCTTCGCAACCGACTCCTCAACTTTCCGGATTCGAAGAAGACGATACCGTTTCTTTGTACTGATGTGGCCTATCTCGAAGACCGGCTCGCGAATGGCGCCGCAATTCGGATCATATCGTTGCCCGAACAAAATCCGCTCGGCGAACGGGACGCGGCGCTCTATCGTGATGTACACGGCCGTGATCTCCAGCGCGGCTTCGCGGCCGAAGCTTTGCTTCGGGACGAGCTGCCCTCGCCACTCGATGCCCGCCAGCTCGAGGCTCGGTTGATCGACCTGTACCGGCAGGTTCGTAATGATTTTGCCGAGGGCGGAGCGAACACCCTTTTTCTCGCCGTAGGCTTCCTTCGTTGGAGGAAGAAGCCGGAAGAGGAGCGTAGCTATCGAGCGCCGCTTCTTCTTGTTCCGGTCAGGCTTGAGCGCCGCAGCGCCAGTTCACGCTTCACGATCCGCTTCCATGAGGACGAGCCGCGCTTCAACGCTACGCTTCTTCAATTCTTAGAGCGAGATTTCGACCTGACGCTTCCCCAGTTCGGTGGCGATTTGCCGCTCGACGACAATGGGGTGGATGTGCCACGTCTTCTCGCCATGATGCGGCAGGCGATCCGGGACGTTCCCGGCATGGAAGTTGTGGACGAGACAGCATTGTCGACCTTCTCATTTGCGAAATTCCTCATGTGGAAGGATCTAGTCGAACGCACCGAGGCGCTTCGCGAGAACAGGGTGGTCCGCCATCTGATCGACACGCCGGAGGAAGCCTTCCAGGAAGGCGGCGGACAATCGACGTTCCGCGACGAGCGTGAGCTCGATCATGCTTACGCGCCAGCGGACATCATCTGCCTTCTTCCTTCGGATTCATCGCAGACAGCGGCCAGCCTCGCGGCTGCCGAAGGGCGGGATTTCGTCATCGTCGGTCCGCCCGGTACGGGCAAGAGCCAGACCATCGCCAACATGATCGCCAACTGCCTTGCGGTGGGAAAGACGGTTCTGTTCGTCGCTGAAAAGACGGCAGCGCTCGATGTCGTCTATCGCCGGCTGCGCGCACATGGCCTCGGGGATCACTGCATCGAATTGCACTCGAACAAGGCTGATCGCCGGCATTTCCTTGGACAGCTCAAGGCAGCTTGGGAGCATGATGGCCGAACCGATGCGTCCGAATGGATCGCGATCAACGAGCGCCTTCGATTGCGCCGCGACGAGCTCAATTCCTATGTCGAGGCTTTGCACAAGCGTTACCCGAACGGATGGACGCCCTATCTGGCGCTGGGAATCGCTCTCAAGGCTGCCGAGGCTCCAGCACCAGCCTTGTCATGGCTGGAACGGGACGCTCATGACCCCCAGACGCTTCGCGAGCTTGAAGACCTTGCCGTCGAACTTGGCCTCGTCTTCGCATCGGTCGAGCGGCAGCCGGCACTGGAGCTCATCAGTGCTGGCGAGTGGAGTTCCGCCTGGCAGGACCGGTTACTGGCGGCGGCACAATCATTGCAGAATGCGATCGATTTGTTGACCACCGCAGTCGATGAATATCTCGCGAGCCTCGGCCTCAAGCCGCAGGAACGGTCGTCACAAACCGAACTCCAAGCACTGGCAGCACTTGCGGGAGTGCTGCAGAAATGCCGAGGTCGCAATATTACGATCGCATACGATCGGGATTTCCCGCGATGCGCCGAAGCGTTGGAAAACCTTGGGCGCTCCATCAAGGCTTATCGCGAGACGGAGCAGGGGCTTGCAGCATCCTATGGTGTTTCCGCTATCCGCGACATCGACCCGGACGTGCTTGACCGCCAATGGCGGGAAGCCAACGCTTCGTTCTGGCCCAACGCGATGCTCGGCAAACGCAAAATCCAGAAGCTGCTTCAAAGCTATGTCAGTCAAGGCACGGCAGAACCTGAACGGGATTTGCCACTGCTGCGCCGCATGAAGGATTGTCTGTCGGCGGTCGAACAGAGCCCCTTGGCCGGAAAACCTCTGCCGATAGAGGGGCTGGCGACCGATGTCGGAGCCATCGCTGAAATTCTCGAACTCGCACGGGAGTTTCGCGCCACCATGCCCATTCCGGGGCGGGATCAGGAGGAGATACGATCAGTGCTCCGTACGGTTGCTCCGTGTCTGCGCGGGACGGTTGAAAACGACAGGGTCCGGCAGGCGGGAGATAGACTTCTCGCAGCAGTCGGAGGCTTGCAGACTGCGCATCAGCGCTTCAGCGAGTCTGCTGGGCGAGACAATCTAGTCGGGAGGGACGGACCCGACCTCGCGACGCTAAGAGAGAAACTCGATGCTCTCGTGAAGGCGCGGCATCTTCTTCGCGATTGGTCGGCTTGGGGCCGGATCAGAAACCGGGCAATGGCGTCTAACCTGTCCTCCCTGGTCGAACAGATTGAGAAGGAGACGATCCGACCCGATGAAGCGCGAGCTGCGTTTCGCCTCGGTTATGCCCGGTGGTGGCTCCCTAAGGTTCTCGACGCCGACCCTGTTCTGCGGAATTTTCGGCGTTTCCAGCATGAAAACGCCATAGGTGAATTCCGTGAGATCGACGATCTCGTACGATCGCACGCTACCCAGCGTGTCATCAGTGTAATCGCCCACGGCTTGCCGCCCGTGCAGAGCGTTCCACGCAATTCGGAACTCGGGCTGCTGCGCTACCAAATGGAGTTGCAACGGCCGAGCCAGTCGATACGAGACATGATCGGCAAGATGCCGCAGAGTTTTTCTAAGCTCGCGCCCTGCATGCTCATGTCGCCGCTCTCCATCGCTCAGTATCTCCCGTCCGACCAGGCGCTGTTCGATGTTGTGATCTTCGACGAGGCGTCGCAGATCACAACCTGGGACGCCGTTGGCGCCATCGCGCGAGCGCGCCAGACCATCATCGTCGGCGACCCGAAGCAGTTGCCGCCGACCAACTTCTTCGGACGCAACGAGGAAGAGGAGGAAATCGCCGATCACGAGAAGGATCTGGAGAGCATTCTCGATGAGGCAAAAGCGGCCGGCATACCAATCCGCGATCTACGATGGCATTACCGCAGCCGAAGCGAATCCCTGATCGCCTTCTCCAACCACCACTACTACCAGAACCGTCTGGTGACGTTTCCGTCGCCGGCCGTCGAAGATCGCGCAGTGCATCTGCGCAAGGTACCCAATGGTGTTTACGATCGCGGCAAGAGCCGGACGAATCGAATCGAGGCGGAGGCTGTCGCGAAAGAAGCCGTTTCCCGAATGAAGGCGTGGTTGAAACTGCCTGAAAAGGTTCGCCCGACGCTCGCGGTGATCACCTTCAACGCGCAGCAGCAGTCGCTGATCTTGGATCTTCTCGATGCCGCGCGCCGAGACGATCCCGAGCTCGAGTGGTTCTTTGCCGAGGAACGCGTCGAGCCGGCGATCGTCAAGAACCTGGAGAACGTGCAGGGCGACGAACGGGATGTCATCCTTTTTTCGATCACATTTTGGAAGGACGCCGCCGGCAAACTGACGATGGATTTCGGCGCGCTCAACCGCGACGGCGGCGAGCGGCGCCTCAACGTCGCTGTGACGCGTGCGCGGCAGGAGCTCATCGTCTTCTCAGGTTTCACGGCTGACCAGATCGACCCGACCCGAACCAAGGCACTCGCCGTACAACATCTGAAGACGTTCCTCGACTATGCCGAGCGTGGTGCGATCGCCCTGCCGGCCCAAGATATCGGGTCTGTCGGCGGTTTCGATTCCCCCTTCGAGGAGGCCGTCGCTGTGCAACTGGAGCGCCGCGGCTGGAGAGTCGTGCCGCAGGTCGGGATTTCCGGCTTCCGGATCGACTTCGGTATCCGCCACCCCGATCTGGCTGGTACCTATCTGGCGGGCGTGGAATGCGATGGCGCCACCTATCACGGATCGGCCACAGCACGAGACCGAGACAAGATCCGCGAGCAGGTATTGAGGGGCCTTGGCTGGAACATCGTTCGCGTCTGGTCGACTGATTGGTGGTTTGATGCAGGAGGCTGCGCCGAACGGCTTCACGGCAACCTCGAAAGCCTGTTGGAGGAAAGCAGGGCGCGCCGAGCCGCGGAAATGGTGGAAACTGCGACCCATTGGGACATGGGACACGAGGTGGAGGGGATCGACGAAATTCGCGACGACGAAGCCGCCGCTTCTGCCGAGCAGGTTATGCCGCCTCCACAGACCGTTGAGACCGAACTCGTCTCTGTGGAGACGCGGGCGATGTCCAGCGTTTCCGAGGCGGCGAAAACGCAACCGCCTGCCGCTTCGGTTGGCGACGAAGCCTCGGATGAGCGGCGATACCGTGTCACCGATCTGTCCGGCTTTCAAGCCGATCCCGATCAGTTCTTCGAATTCGGCTATCGCGATACCCTTCGAGGTATGATCGAAATGGTCATCGAAACCGAAAGCCCGCTGCGCACAGACATCCTTGCTCAACGGCTATCTCGCACCCACGGCTGGCTGCGCACCGGCGGACGAATCCGAGAGAGGATCGACCTTCATTTACGTGGTCTCGACACGACCGAGGAATCGAGCGGCGAGTTCGTCTGGAAAGTGGGAACCGTTTCGGAAATCATTCCGTATCGGCAGCCAGCCAGCGAGGATGCACGCAGGTCGATCGCCGATATCCCGCTCGCAGAACTCGCCTTCGTGGTGCTCGACAATCCCGGCTTATTGGACCAGCCAGATCCGGCGCGAGATCTGGCTCGTCTTCTTGGCGTCGAGCGCCTCGCCGCTGTTTCGCGTTCACGGCTGGACGAAGCGATTGCGAGGGCACTCCAGCATATTTCAACCACTCAGTCATTCGTGTAATCATGCTCCGATTTATCCATTCAAGCGATCTCCATCTCGGCAAGCGTTTCGGTAATTTCTCGGACGACTTGCCCAGTCGGTTGCGCGAAGCAAGACACGCAGTTATCGCGCGGCCCGCTCCTCGTCGTCGAGTAGCCGCTCTCCTATCAGCGCAGCATTGTGGTAGCGACTGAAGGGAGAGGGCGGTCACGCCCGCTAATGCTCTGAAGGACGCTATCACAAAGCGGACAGGTGATGCGCCAGCCGAGAAACCGGCTTCGAAGGTAGGAAATAGGGTTCCCTGATGGCATTAGGTCCGCCGCCGGGATTCTGGGCGTGCAGGAATCGCGCATGATCAGAAGGCCGCCTGCCGGTATGGCGCCTCCACCTAAGCCGTTCAGGGGCAAGCTTGCTTTGTCCGAAAGCGGTCGTACGTTCATGCCGGCCAGCAGGCGTGCCTGAACGGCTGAGATTGAAACTTTGCCGCCGTTTTGTCCAAGGACAGCTTAAGCAGGAGCGGACGCTCGACAGTCGCCGCTCCAGTCTGTTAACTCAAGCACGACTAAGACCGCGTCTGCTTTGAGGCGAGCTCGGGACGGCGCGCCGGCGGCGCAAGAAGAGCTCGCGTAGCTGGCGTCGCCAACCAGCGAAGGGACCAGACGCAAGACCCGTTGACCAGAAGATGACGGTGGCGGCCGACGCGACGGCGGGTAAGAGGGCGGTTGGGCGGCTGCCATGCAAATGCTAGCGTAGGTCATGCAAGTTGGACACGCCCGATGCTGATCCCGATCGAGAACATTCGAGATTGGAAGGACCTGCAGGACAAAGTCGCCGATCTGTTTCGCGAGATGGGTTACGAGGTCCGCTCGCCACATGTCGTGCAGCACGTCCGCGGCTCGAAGGAGGTCCGCGACCCGCGGACCAGCATACCCCACGTGATCCTCATCGAGTGCAAGCATTGGGGATCCAACCTGCCGCAGGATACGGTGCACAGCTTTCGGACTGTCATGGCGGATTTCGGCGCGAATACCGGCATCATCGTCGGATCGACGGGCTTTCAGTCCGGCGCCGAGGAGGCGGTGGCTCACACGAACATCGAATTGAGGACATGGGAGTCGCTTCAGCTGGCATACGGAAACGAGTGGTTCCTGCGACAGAAGGAGCGGCTGGCGCCCCTGGATGCGAAGCTCAAGTTGACGGATGGCGCCTATCTCGATCAGTGGGAGACGCCGAAGACCTTGATGAATCTCATGCGGTTTGAGCATACCAGTCGTCTCGGGGAGCTCTACGACCTTCTCGAGGAAGGTCGCATGCTGACGCTCCGCGATGATGGGAGGGCCGCGGTCGTACGACCAGCCTGGTCCGATCGAGACCCACGTCGATAAGGGCAACCCGGAAGCTGTCCCGGATCGGCATGGTATGCCGGTGCTTCGGCACGACAATGTCCGTGCCTGGTTTCGGTGGATCGAGCAGTCCTCGACGTCGCTGTTGGCGCGGATCGATGCGCTGGAAGCCGAGGTGTTGCAGGCCTTTGACGTCTTGGACGGTAAGGAGTCGGACACTGCGTTCGACGAAACGCTGGGGAGCATCCGCGAGGAGACTCCGGTCCGCGTGTTGCGCCCGCTCATCGGCGAAGAGGAGTATCAGCGATTGATAGGCCTACTCGCCGATCGGGCCGGTTCTGCAGGCCGGCCGCCGGCCGCCTAGGCCTTTTCCGCCTTAACCTTCCAGTAGATCCAATTCAGGAACGCGTCCGCCTCGGACAGGTCGGCGGCGCCGATGCGCGCGCCGAGCGCCTTAACCGCCTCACACAGCCGCTCATAGCGGTCAGGTCCGATCGCGTGGAAGTTCGCGTAGGGAGCTGCTGCTATGCCAAGGGTCGACAGTGCGCCGACGGTGTTGCCGTTGTAGACCGCATATCGGGCGGGCGCGAAGGTGCACAGCATCTCAGTTGCCATGTTGATACCTACGCCCGGAATGGTCTCGGCCTCCTTCCTCATCGCGGCATAGCCCTCGCGTGGCGGAAGCCGGCTGGCGCCTTGTGCGAGTGCGAACAGTCCAATCATCCTCTTCGGGTGCTCCAGAGCCTTGCTGCCTTGGCGGGGGATGTTGCCCGACCCCCAGAGGTGCTGCCCGCCAGAGCTGCCCATCAGGTCGCCGAGGCCCTGCCGGAGAGCGTCTCTCGCGGCACCGTCAATCGGATCATCCGCGAGCGCGGCGATCGATCTCTGCAGCCTGAGAGCTTTGGCGCGGCTTTGCCGTCGGAACGCCTGCGCCGTCCCTGGGTCTGCAAGATAGCGGGTGTGCCAGTCCGCTATGACGCGAAGGTCGAAGCCCTCAGGAAGCGCCCGGTCACGAGCCTTCTCGTACTTCATGCGTTCGCGCCGATCTATCTCGTGGGCCGACCTGTACTGCTGGAGGAGCAGCGGATCGAGCTTCTGAAACCGCTTCCAGTACCGGTATCGCTCGAACGTCTCGGCTAGCTGCCGGGTGAGCGCATCGCCTGCCCCATGGTCGACGCGCAGGGACAGCTCTTCGTTCGACCGCCGCGCGCCGCGCGTAAGGTTCGCGGAGCCGATGACGCTGCGCCAGCGGACGCCCCGACGCGCCGAATAGATTTTCGGGTGGAAGGTCGCCGGCGACCTGTCCGCCACCATCACGCCGCACGTCGGATGGCGCCTGGCGAGCTCGAGCAGCCGCTCTAGCGCGGACGGCCTTGAGGCCGTGAATTCAACAGACTTCACTGCCGCCTGAGGATGAGTCCGTCACCCAGTCAGACGCTACTCTGGTTGCGGCCGTCGTGTCATGCGCCATGTTGAACCGGAGCACCTCCTCGAAGACGCGATTTCGCGCCTTTGCGTCGATAATCAACGACGACGCTGGCATAACATAGAGATGCAGCGGAATATTGTCCGACGATCCGATGACGAAGTCATCATAGACAACCCGCTCGCTCAAGGAGAATACGTCTTTGAACCCAGTTCTCTTCATGTCCTTGTAGAATTCGTCGTCAATCTCGACGACGGAAAAGGCAAAGACCTCCCGCACTGTGTCGATCCGGTCAACGAGTTCGCTGGCATACAAGCGGCACTGGAGGAGCGCCTTGTTATTATCAAAAATATCAGCACCGGGCTTCTTGAATTCGATGATGACGAGCTTGTTTGGGCGCCCTTCATTGTCCTTAGAAAAAAACGCTGCGACATCAGGCTTGCGGTGCTGCTTCGATTCGGTTTCCGCACCAACTTCGCGCACGATCCTTGCCAGGGTCTCATCGCTATAAATGCTGCTGTAGGACAGGAATTTATCGTCCACGATCCAAACGTTATTTTCGCGGATATCGTTTCCGTCGCTATTCTTGCGCAGGATAGCATTGTGGAGGACGTGTTCAGCCGACTCCCGCGGCATTTTGGCGAGTGAGTCGATCACTAGCGCCCGATGGATGATGAACCGCGCCAAGTCGTCACTGGCGAGGTGGGAGATATCGTCGAAATCGACCTTTCGACCTTCTTCCATAGCCTCGACGAGTTGGTCTTCGCGTCTTGCTTGTTGCGCTCTGTATGTTTTGATGACCTCATCAGCATCCAGCATGGCGGCATCCCCGTTCAGGGAGTTAATCGTGATGAACGGGTAGTATTTCTTCAATTTGTCAATGTTAGCGATTTTGAACGCATCTATATCACCTTCCGCCGTTTCGTTGATCATTGCCAGGCATTCTTCGTGGATACGCGGCATGAGCTTTTCGCGGCTAATCGGCGACACCAGATCGGCATCTGCATCAGTCTTCGGAATTTCGAGCTTCTGGCGCTCGATATTGGAGCTTCGGTTCAGATAGGTCGAAGTTATCGAGATCAGATAGCGGCAGATGTCGAACCGCTTGCTGATCTGATATTCCTCTACGCACAGTTCGTCCGCGCACAGCATTGCGATGATGCCTTTTCGTGGCGCATCCTCCCGAAAAAGATAACAATCGAAGGTCTCACCGTCGACCTCGAAGGTCCTCGTCTTCAAGGCTTCGATGTGTTCGCCCGAAAATACGAAATCCTCGGCGAATGGCTGCTTGGAATTATGGGTGAACTTGATCGATATGATCCGGCCGGCCTGTTTCTTCAGAAACAGCAGAAGCCGCAGGTCGTCGCACATCGAGTTGACGAGCTTGGCGACCTGCGTGTTGATCTTCTCCTTGAGGTCGGAGATGGTGATTGTTGTTTCCTGCGACCCCGGTGAGGCCGTACGCTTGACATCTTCCGGCTTGAAGTCAGGTGTATAACGAAATTCGACTAGATGTGTCGAAAGCTGACTGCGGATCTCGACACGGTTGGCATATTTGAGGAACGCGAGGCGGCCGACACCCTTGCCGCCGATATCGTCTTTATGGCCGGTACAGATCTCGTCGAAATAATTGAGATTGTCCTGCGTAAAACCTTCGCCGTCGTCGGAAATGGTTATCTTGTCGAGGACCTTGCGCTCTTCGTCGCCGAACAACCCCGACTGCTTCTCGAACCACAGATCGACTGAAATGGCCCTCGCACCGGCGTGGATCGAATTCGTGACGCCCTCGCGGATGACGTCCCGCGCCGTGACGCCGCCCTTATAATGCTCGGCTATGAATTTCTTGAGATTGATCCGTGCCATGGCAACTAGTGTTTATTGAAACGTACCAAGGCAGACAAGTGGCCGGCCAGCACTGCGCGATAAAATCTTTATATTTCAGTTGAATGAGCATATCACGAACGCACGAGCGTACGAAGCTAGCAAGGAGTCTGCGCGCCGCTGGCGGCCGACGCGACTGCATCCAGCCCAGCACCAAGGGGCTCTAACTTCCCAGCTTGGCCTCCTAGCCGGCATTGGTCTTGGCGCCTTTTTCGCCCGCCACTGTGGCGACAATCCGGGTCAGCACGTTCCTGTCGGATTGGAATGTAGAATGTAGAATGTAGAATGTAGCGTACATGTCTACTTCCGTCGCCTCCGGACCCGAAAGCTGACAGACAGCAAGCGTGAAGAGTTTCGGGCGCCGGCTGGCGTACGAAAGTCCCCGAGGAAGGAACCCGCGGACCACAGGCGGAGGCTATGGAGATTTTGATCTACGGCTGATCTGTGCGGTAGCGCGACTGCAGCCAGACGGTGGAGCGATGGATGCGGACAGGGCGCTTCGTTGCGCGTCCGCGCGGGTTAGCCGGCCCGGCACCTGGCCCGTCGCAACCCTGTCGGCGGCGATAATCAGCATGAACGCGCGTGGGTCGGTTGCCGGAGGCGGGGCGCCTGCGGCTGAAGTCTTGCTTATTCCATGCCGGGTCATGAAGCCATCTCCCGGTTTGTCGCCGCCGCATCCGGTGGTCCGCGCGGCTGCTTCCAGCGTTCAAACACCTCAATGACGATCATCCGTCCGCCGCAGCAGGGGCATGGCGGGCGGAAGTCATCCGGTTCGCCTGGTGCGCCGTCATCGACCGGTGCGGCGACGTGCAGGAGTTCGCGCGCGAGCGCGAGGCTGGTCTTGCGGGCAGAGCCGGCGAGCAGGCCGTAGTGCCGGATACGGTGGAAGCCGCGCGGCAAGACATGGAGCAGGAAGCGGCGGATGAACTCATCGACCGCGAGCGTCATGATCTGCTGCCGGTCGCAGCCGTCGCGACGGTAGTCCTTGTAGCGGAAGGTGACGCCAGTCTCGTCGAAGGCGATCAGGCGACGGTTCGAGATTGCGACCCGGTGGGTGTAGCGCGACAGATAGGCAAGAACAGCTTGCGATCCGGCGAAGGGTGGCTTGGTATAGACCACCCAGCGCTTCTTCCGGACCGACGACAGTTGCCGCAGGAATGCCTGCCCTCGGCGAGATGAGCAAGTGTGCCGAAGAAGCCGAGCCGTCCGGCGTCGTGCAGAGCGGCCAGCCGGATGAGGAACAATCGTCGAAACAGTTTGCCGAGTACGCGTACCGGAAGCAGGAAGGCCGGGCGCGATGATATCCATCGGCTTCCATCTGGCGTGATGCCGCCGCCCGGAACGATCATGTGGACATGCGGATGGTGCGTCATCGCCGATCCCCAGGTGTGGAGCACGGCGGTGATGCCGATGCGCGCGCCAAGATGCTTGCGATCGGCGGCGATGGTCAGCATCGTCTCCGCCGCCGCCTTGAACAGCAGGTCATAGACGAGCGCCTTGTTCTGGAAGGCTGTCGGCGACCTCGGCCGGCAGCGTGAACACGACGTGGAAATAACCGACCGGAAGCAGATCGGCCTCGCGCTCGGCAAGCCATGTCCGTGCCGCTGCGCCCTGGCACTTTGGGCAATGCCGATTGCGGCAGGTAATGGGAAATGCCCATTACCTGCCTTATGGGCAAATCCAGTAATGGGGAGCTGGCGGCCGCGGTGTCAGTATTTTCCTGTGAATCGTCGATCTCTCACTCTTCATAACATGGCGCCGGTGGTGCCCCGTCAGCTCGGCCACTGATGGCCGATCACAAGCGGGGACGAACATGTTGGAGACCTACTTCTCTGCGTCGAAGATGCTCGGGCATCTGCGCAGCGGGCCGTGCAGGCCATATCTAGATGGCTTCGCCGCAGCGCTCGAACGGCAGGGCTATGGCGCGGAGACGGTGTCGGCCACGTCATGGCAGAGCGCGATGCAAGCGTGAGCGACGTCGATTTGGCGGCGTTCGAACAGCATCTGCGAACGTGCCGATGTCCGCGCGCCAAGGGAGGCCGCCGCAACCATCACACCATCTACGGCGCAAGGCTCTTCCGTCGGCACCTCGAAGAAATAGGCGTGTGCAAGCCCGCGGTCGCGGCGATGCGGCCCGCCGAACCGCAGTTGGTCGTCGGCTTTAAAGCATGGCTCAGCAAGCATCGCGGGGTATCCGATGCGACGATAAGGCTCTACGCGCGCGATGCAGTCAGCATTATGGCAGCACTTGGAACGGACCCGACGCGTTGGAGCCCCACCGATATCCGCGGCTACTTCGTGAAGCGCGCGAGCACATGCGGGCGCGGCACCATCGAGAAGATGACTACGAGCCTGCGGGCATTCTTGCGCTACCTCGCCGTTCAAGAGCACTGCCGGGCCGGTCTCGACAATGCCGTTCCGGCCTACGCCCATTGGCAGCTTGCCGAGATGCCGCGATATCTCTCGGGCGAACAGGTCAGCCGGTTGATTGCTGCCTGCGATAGTGACGCCGGCGCGCGCCGGCGGGATCGCGCCATCGTACTGCTGTTGGCTCGCCTCGGCCTGCGAGCCGGCGACGTGGCACAGCTCCGTCTCATCGATATCGAGTGGCAGGCGGGTTCGCTGCGGGTCACGGGCAAGTCGCGCTATGAGGTTCGCTTGCCGCTGCCCCAGGACGTCGGGGATGCGATCGCTGCCTATCTCGAATGCCGACCGTCGTGCTGTCGAAGCGATCGCGTGTTCCTGAGCACGATCGCGCCCAGCCGCCCGTTCCGGAACGGCGACGGCGTCTCTTCGGTGGTCAGGCGCATTATGAAGCGGGCTGGCGTCGTGACGCCCGTCAAGGGTGCGCACGCCCTGCGGCACACCGCGGCGACCGAGATGCTGCGCCATGGCGTACCGCTCGACAAGATCGGCCTAGTCCTCCGGCATCGTGGCATCGACACGACGGCCCACTACGCCAAAGCCGATGTCACTCTTCTGAAGCAGGTGGCGCAGCCTTGGCCGGAGGCACTCTGATGTTAAACACTATCGAGACCTATCTCGCACTGCGCCGTGCCACGGGCTTTGCGATGTCGAATGCCGAGTACCTGCTCAAGAGCTTCGCCGCTTTCGCGGTCGAGCGCGGGCACGCGTATGTCCAAACGCAAACAGCCATCGATTGGGCCGCGCTCGGACCGTCCGTTGCGCAACGCGATGCTCGACTGAAGGCCGTTTGCCGCTTCGCACGCCATATCCGAGTCGAAGATGTCCGGCACGAGTTGCCCCCGGCCAATCACTTCGGTGCCCGCAAAAGGCGTCGACCGCCGCATATCTACTCGGGCACGGAGATCGGTCTCCTGATCGAAGCCGCCGGCCGGCTTCGACCTCAAGGAGGCCTGCGCTCGCTGACGTATGCGACCTTGATCGCCCTGCTCGCGGCCACAGGGCTGCGCATCTCCGAAGCACTCAAGCTCACGTTCGCGGACATAACGAGCGACGGCCTGCTGATCCGCGAGACTAAGTTCCGCAAGACCCGTCTCGTGCCGTTGCACGAAACGACTTCGGCAGGCTTGCAACACTACCTGAAGCGCCGCGGACCTGGCTCGGGAGATGATCCCGTGTTCGCCGACACGCGTGGCCAGTCACTGCGCTACATCGCAGTCAAAGAGACCTTCGACAGGCTGGTCTGCAAAGTTGGCATCCGGCCAACGTCGGCGCGGCGCCCTCGGCTGCATGATCTGCGCCACACGTTCGCGGTGCGGGCGCTACAAGGCAGTCCGACGGGCCGAAACCGATGCGGTGCGCATATGGTCGCGCTCGCGACGTACATGGGTCACGTCAACATCTACACCACCTACTGGTACCTGGAGGCTACCGCCGACCTCGTGCGCGACATCGCCGTGGCGGGAGAGGCGTTTATGTCAGAGGGGAGGCTACCATGACACCGATCGCTCCCCTCATCGAAGCGTTCCTGCGCGAAACACTCGTCCGTCAGCGGGGCGCCAGCCGACACACGTGCGATTCCTATGCCCAGAGCTTCCAACTCCTGTTCGAGTTCGCCGCTGCGAGGCTCAAGAGTAAGCCATCCAAGCTGATGTTGGAGCAGATCGACTCCGGTTTGGTCAGCGCCTTCCTCGAGCATCTCGAGGATAAGCGCAAGAACGCCGCCGTGACGCGAAACGTTCGTTTGGCGGCTATCAAGTCGTTCTTCCGCTTCCTCGAATACCGGCAACCGGCAGCCCTCGATCAAGTCCGCCGCGTGCTGGCGATTCCGTTCAAGAAGACGGACACGCGTCTCGTTCCCTATCTACTGCGCGAGGAGCTGCAAGCGCTGCTCGACGCCCCGGACCCGACAACGCGCGACGGCATCCGCGACCGAGCCATGCTGCATATGGCCGTGTGTGCAGGATTGCGCGTCTCCGAACTGACGGGCCTGAAGATCGACGATATCGACATGTCGTCGATGAGCATACGCGTTGTTGGCAAGGGGCGGCGGGAACGGGCGCTGCCGCTGTGGAAGCCGGCAGCCACGGCACTGCGCGCCTGGCTCGCCATTCGCGGAAAGGTCGCGACACCCGAAGTGTTCGTCAGCGCGCGTGGTGAACCTTTGAGCCGATGGGGCTTCGCCTATCTGCTCAAGCAGCACGCCGCGGTTGCGGCTCGCCAGCAGCAAGGCCTCGCCAAGAAGCGAGTCTCGCCTCATGTGCTCAGGCACACCTGCGCGATGATCATCCTGCAGGCGACGCAAGACATCCGGAAAGTATCGCTGTGGCTGGGCCATGCCACGCTGACGACCACAGAGGTCTACACACGCGGCGATCCAACCGAAAAGCTCGAAGCCATGGAAGAGATCGTGCCACCGCATCTGCGGCGCGGCACCTTCCAGCCGACCGACAAGCTGATGGCACTGCTAAAGAGCGCTTCGTAATGGTGAGCGGGCTGGCGGCGAAATGCGTGAAAGAGCAATCAGGTCGCCGCCAGCTCCCCATTACTGGATTTGCCCATAAGGCAGGAGTTGTAGGCGATCTGTCGCTGGCCGCAGTCCTCGCAGGCCTCGACGTGACCGCCGAGCGCCGCAGTGCGGCAGTTCTCAACCGCCGACATCACCTTCAGTTGCGGCAGGCTCAGGTGCCCTGCATGCGCGCGCCGGTACGCCGCCCCGGCAGCACGGAAGATGTCGGCGACCTCGATCGAGGCACGCAAGGCTCAACCGTCGGGAAAGGACTCTTCCGGCTTGAACAGGCCGAGCTTGTCGAGCGGACTCGTAACCGTTCGGACCGTCTTGCTCGCCACCTTGGCGTAGAGGGCGGTGTTGTTGAGTTTTGCGTGCCCGAGCAGGACCTGGATGATCCTGATGTCCGTGCCGTCCTCCAGCAGGTGGGTGGCGAAGCTATGGCGCAGCGTATGCGGCCCGACCCGCTTGGCAATGTCGGCGGCCTGGGCCGCCTCAACGACGATCCGATAGAGCTGCCGCGTGCTGATCGGCTTCATCGCGTGTTGGCCGGGGAATAGCCAGCCGTCACGATGCATCACGCCCTGCTGCCGCCCGACCTTCCACCACTGGCGCAACAGGGTGAGCAGATCCTCCGAAAGCATGGCATTGCGATAGCGCCCGCCTTTGCCACGCTCGACGCGCAGCAGCATCCGCTCACTGTCGACGTCGGTGACCTTCAGCATGGAAACCTCCGCGACACGGAGGCCGGCGCCATAGGCGACCGACAATGCTGCCTGGTGCTTGAGGCAGGTGGTGGCATTGAGTAACCGGGCAACCTCGTCGCGGCTCAGCACCACAGGCAAGTTACGCGGATGCGCCAGCCGGACGAGCCTGCGCGCCAGGTCCGGGCGGTCGAGGGTCTGGGTGAAGAGGAAGCGTAAAGCCGACACGATGTTGTTCATCGTTGGAACGGGAACGCCATCCTGGCCGATGTCGGCTACTGGGGCCTTTGATACAAGGGGCTTTTGTAACAACAGGGTCGCTGGTTAGATTCCCTTCAAGGGCTTCGGTACGGAAACCGCAAGGCAAATGTTCTGTCGAGACCACCGAAAAGGCTTTCCCTTCGCAGAACCTACACGTGGTTTCTTCTCCAACTACAAGCGTCAACAATTTGCTTACCTCATCCTTGACAAGCGTCAACAGATCGCTTACGTTGTGGAGGTAGTCAACAGCCAAGGACACTGTATGGAGAATCGATACATGGATTACAAGGAAACTTTTTATGATATTGAATTTTAAGAATAAAGATCTTCGGAATTTTTTTCAAACCGCGAAAACTAGTAAGATTGCACCTACGCTTCAGGACCGCATCAAGTTCAGGCTCGATGTTCTCGATCAAATTAGTGACCTGTCGGAACTAAGGGGTTTTCCGGGGTTTAAGTTTCACTCGCTGAACGGGTTCGATCCGACTCGCTACACAATTCACGTCAATGGCCCATGGTGCATCACTTTCGAGTTTACGAAGGGTGAAGTCACGCAAGTTGATTTGGAACAATATCACTAACCAACCAGCGTCGGCCAACGAGGCTGACGCTGGAAACTGCTGAAGACAGAATAAATGGCAGTTTCCTAGAAAGGACTAAATGGAGACGAGAATGGCTTATGATGTAGTAAGGCCCCTAGAACGGTGCCCGTCTCATCCGGGCGCGTTACTCAATGACATCCTTCCCGATACCGGGAAGACCAAAGTAGAGATTGCGAATCTGCTTGGGATTTCCCGACAGCAGTTGCATGATATTATCACTGAGAAGAAGCCTGTTTCCCCGAATATCGCTGCACGTTTAGGAAAGCTATTCGGCATGGGCGCTGGCGTGTGGCTGCGTATGCAGGCCGCATATGATGCGTGGCAGGCCGAGCATAATGTTGACCTTAGCAACATACCGACGCTTGAGTTTGCGTGAGGCATTCGCCCGCCAGAGTGGGAAACTCGAAAGGCAGGCTAACAGGTCTGCCTTTTTACTTTAAGGACTAGAGCACGTCCATTTTAATCGGGGTCATATCCGGCTGCTGCGAAGTAGTTTGCACATTCCTGCGGCTTGAAGAGCGTGACGATTTTGCCGACGGTTTCCCACAAGGCGTCAACGGATCGCTCGGCCTTTGCCCGCAGAAGCGCTTTAAGTTTGGAAAAGGCCATTTCAATCGGGTTGAAGTCGGGACTGTAGGGCGGGAGATAGAGCAGCCTGCCGCCAGCAGCTTCGATGGCCCGGCGGACACCGTCGGCTTTGTGAGCCGGCAGGTTATCCATGATGACGGTATCACCCGAACTGAGCGTCGGCACGAGAACCTGTTCGATGTAGGCCAGGAATGCCGCACCGTTCATCGGGCCGTCGAGGACCATCGGTGCCGTCATGCCGGAAAGCCTGAGCGCGCCTGTAAAGGTCGTGGTTTTCCAGTGTCCGTGGGGAACGGCCGACCGACAGCGTTGTCCGCATAGAGATCGCCCGCGCAGTCGCGCCATCTTCGTGGAAAGACCGGGGTGAGTAGGCCGGAGGGATTTCACCTGCCGGCCTCTCGCAGAACGGTGCGTGAACCTCTCGATTCACACCGCTCCCATCAGGTAAACGTGTTCGTTCCGAACGCCTGCCAATGTACGAACAGCCCCGGATTTTCCCGCGCCAGCTTTCGCAAGAAGAGACTCGCACGTGTTTTATGGGACTGAAAGCGCTTGAACTTTCGCCTGATCCAAGCCCTGAGCTTCTGATTGACGTAGTCAGCCAGAGTAGACAGGGCCGAACGACTGTAACGGCCATAATAGGCGATCCATCCGCGAAGGAGTGGATTGAGCTGTTTGGCGATTTCAGCCAGCGTTCCCGGTGTTTGCCGCGGGATGTTCAAGCTTTTGATCGTGGCCCGCATCGACTTCAACGCTGAGGGACTAACCGCAGGCGTGTAGCCACAGAAGAACTCGTCCCGCTGTGTATTCGCCACCCGTCGCGGCCGGAATTGATACCCGAGGAAGTCGAAGGTGACATTCGGATATTTCCCCCTGCGCCTTTGGTCCTTGCAATAGACGATCTTGGTCTTTGTCGGATGCATTTGAAGTCCGCATGCCGCCAGCCGGGCTTGAAGCTCCACCTTGAGGGCTTCGGCTTGTTGCTCGCTTTGGCAGTGAACAAGACCATCGTCGGCATATCGACACCATGGAAGGTCGGGATGCATCCGCGTCATCCACAAGTCAAACGCATAGTGCATGAAGAGATTGGCGAGGCAGGGACTAACAACACCCCCTTGCGGGGTGCCGCACGTTCGCGCAACGACCTCACCATTCTTCTCCATCGGCGCTGTCAGCCATCTTTCGATGAACAGCAGAGCCCACTTGCATGTGACGTGCTTCCTGACCGCTTTCAGCAAGAGATCGTGCGGAAGATTGTCAAACAGCCCCTTGATGTCGAACTCTAGAACCCAATCGTACTTCCAGCATCGCTGACGCGTCACGCCAACAGCATCCAGCGCCGATTTTCCGGGCCTGTAGCCATAGGAGTCTGGAAGAAAGAAAGGCTCCAAATCCAGCTCAATCATCTGCTTGACCACCATCTGCGCGATCCGATCGCTGACCGTGGGCACACCCAAAACCCTTTCACCTCCACTCTTTTTCGGAATGGAAACAGCACGCACCGGAGGCGGAAAGTAGGTCCCAGACGACATTCGATTCCAGATCTTGTAGAGATTCCTCGCAAGGTCTTTCTCGAACATCTCCAAGGTCTCGCCGTCCACCCCGGCTGCGCCATGGTTGGCTTTGACCGCTTTGTAAGCTTCGTACACTTGTCGTTTCTCAATTCGAAACGGCTTGTCTGTCGTACTTTCCGAAGTCATCCTGTTTCCAGTTGTTCCAAACAATACGACCACCTGATCCGCCCCCTTTGCTCCGACCCCATTACAGGGTCCTCGACGCTCATACGGGTCGGTCCGCCCCAGTCCCCTGCATCGGTACTCTCGCCTTGCGGTTTGCTCCGCTTGAGCTTCTCCCTTTGCATCAGGAGCCTGGTTCCTGCAGTTCCGCGTGAAAGCCTATGTCCAACCACGCCCCCTCTACGCCGGTCGCCGCCCGCCCAGTCATCAGGCATCTGGCGGACTTGTCCCAGGATGACGAAACGGTCCTGGTTTCGACGACACTTGGATTCATAACGACGCGTCTTCGGAGGGTTCACTTTCGTTCGTCTTTCGGACACGCACCTGCTCGGATCTCGTCCGAACGTTTCATCCGACGCTCACCACCACGGCTCTTTACCGCAGCAGCTCGGACTGGTTTGAGACCTGCTCCTGAAAGCCGATCCCGGAGGGCCGTCCTCCATCATTCACGCAGCTTTGCGTAACGGTCTTAGTTCATGTTGAACTCCTTCCGCTGCTCTGCAGCACACTTTCATCGATAAAAACCAGCTTGGCGGGATCGAGATCGGGCTGGCCATCAAACCAGTCCTGACGCCGGCTCAAAAGGTCGTCTCGCTCCTGCTCCAATGCATGTGCGGTCTTTTTTTAAAGGTCCAGCCCCGCTTGCGAAGCCACACATCAAGAGCACTACGGCCGATCGATACAGATTTATCCGTGCTCAAGCGCAGAACCATCTCGTTGAGCGTGATGTCCTTCTCCACATCGATCAGGCCGATGATAAATGCCTCATGCGCATCCAGCCTGGAGCCAGAACGTCGGCCTTGTTTGCCTGCGGTCAGTTGACCCTGTCGCGCATTGGCGATCCAGGCAATGGCCGTCGAAATCCCAATCCCAAACCGCGCCGCTGCCGAGCGTGCAGACATCCCGTCTGCAGAAGCCGCCAGAACACGGCTGCGAAGATCATCGCTTAATGCACGTGACATCCCTATCTCCCTGATTCGAAGACAGGGAATCACGGCAAACAGCGACTGTCATCTCAATTCCGATTCCGCGTTCAGCGGACGCGCTCTAGGTAATTAAAATTAGTCGACCGTGAAGAACGCTGTTTTCATTGTGGCGGTCAGGATTGTCTAAAGAATTGTCGGCTCAATAGGTTGCAAAATCTGCAGTCAAAATGCGCTTTGCTCTCTTGTCGCCCCGGATGCCGGGATGGACGATCAGGCAGAGCGTCTTGCGCCAGACATCCGCCGGATCGGCCGCCTAAGGAACGGCGCTCTCACCAGATAGGGGGAGAAGAGCGCGATTGCCTCCCGCGTCAAGCCGACCGACACGTCATGCCCCGCTCCGCGCAGGTCCAATGCAGGCGCTGGGACAGAGGATTGAAGCTATGACAGAGGAGCAGCATGCGCATCGTCATTCCTCAGCAGATTCTGGGAAGCTGCTCGCCGGACAGCCAGTCGACGATGCGTCCGCCGCCGAACGACGTTGCCATTTGCACGAAGCAATTGTCGTCCGCCACGATATGGCCGATCAGCGCCGCTTCCCTGCCGAACGGGTGCGCCCGCATGACGGCGAGCAATGCATCAGCGGCTTCGGACGCCACGACTGCGACGAGCTTGCCCTCGTTGGCGACATTCAGCGGATCGAGGCCGAGGAATTCGCAGGCCGCAGCCACCTCGGGGTTGATCGGAATGGCCTGCTCATCGATACGAAAACCAACCTTCGACGCATTGGCGATTTCGTTCAGAGTCGCGGCAAGGCCGCCGCGGGTCGGATCGCGCATCAGCCGGATCGATGCTCCGGCAGCCTCGACCATGGCGGCCACCAGACCATGCAGTGCGGCGGAATCCGAGACGATATCTGTTTCGAATTCGAGGTTCTCTCGCGTCGACATCACCGCGACGCCGTGATCGCCGATCGAGCCGGACACGATCACCACATCGCCCGGACGGGCAGCATCGGAGCGGAGATCGTGCCCCGCCGGAACCGTGCCGACGCCGGCGGTGGAGATGAACACGCCGTCGGCCTTGCCGCGTTCGACCACTTTCGTATCGCCGGTGATGATCGGCACGCCCGCCTCGCGCGACGCGGCACCCATGGTTTCGGCGATGCGGTCGAGATCGTCCAGCAGAAAGCCTTCCTCGATGATGAAGCTTGCCGAAAGATAGAGCGGCACCGCGCCCGCCATCGCGACATCGTTGATCGTGCCGTGCACGGCTAGCGAGCCGATGTTGCCGCCCGGGAAGAACAGCGGCGAGACAACATAGCCGTCGGTGGTCATCACCATGTGGCCGCCAGGCACCATGAAGGCCGACTGGTCGTTGCCGGCCCGCAGCCATTCATTGTCGAAGGCCTTGTGGAATATGCCCTCGATCAATTGGCCCATGGCGCGGCCGCCGGCCCCGTGGGACAGGTCGACGCGGCCACTTTTTAGGTCGAGCTTGTGCCTGTTGGCTTTCACCATCACGTTCATGCGACGGCCCTTCCGCGTTCGGAGGCTTTGGCGTGCGCGCGGAAGCGGCCATAGGTCCAATGGGCGGCACAGGCGCCCTCGGAAGAGACCATGCAGGATCCCATCGGCGTGTCCGACGTGCAAACGGTGCCGAACAACTTGCAGGCGGTCGGCTTCTTGACGCCGCGCAGGATCGCGCCGCATTCGCAGGCCGGGTTGTCCTTCCCGGCTGGCGTCACCATCGAGAAACGCTTTTCCGCGTCGTATTCCGCATATTGCGGCCTGAGCCGCACCGCGCCATAAGGCACTTCGCCGAGTCCGCGCCATTCGAAGCTCTCGCGAAGTTCGAAGAAATTGGCGAGCTCGGCCTGGGCCTTCTCGTTGCCGAACGTAGTGACGGCGCGGATATACTGGTTCTCGACTTCATGCCGGCCGTCGTTCACCTGCCGGACCAGCATCAGGATCGCCTGGATGACATCGAGCGGTTCGAAACCCGCCACCACGACCGGTTTCTGGAATTCCTCCGCGAAAAATTCATAGGGCTCGGTGCCGATCACGGTGCTGACATGAGCAGGGCCGATGAAACCGTCGATCTTGACCGTGCCCAGCTTGCGGACATCCGGGCTTTCGAGAATGTTCTGGATCGCCGCCGGCGTCAGCAGGTGGTTGCAGAAGATCGAGAAATTCCTGAGCTCCTTGGCGATCGCGATCCTGAGCGCCAGCGCCGTCGGCGGCGTGGTGGTTTCGAAGCCGATGGCGAAGAACACCACTTCCCGATCCGGCTCGGCTTCGGCGATCCGTAGCGCATCCAGTGTCGAATAGACCATGCGGATATCGGCGCCGGCGGCCCTGGCCTTGAGCAGGCTCGATCCGTTCGAACTCGGCACACGCATCAGGTCGCCATAGGTGCAGATCGTGATCTCCGGCCGCATGGCAAGTGCGATCGCCGCATCGATGCGGCCGATCGGCAGCACGCAGACGGGACAGCCCGGACCATGGATCATCTGCGCATTTTGTGGCAGAAGGTCTTCGAGGCCATAGCGGGAAATTGCATGCGTGTGGCCGCCGCAGAATTCCATGAAATGATAGAAACGCACCGGATCGGCAAGCGCGGCGATTTGGCGGGCGATATCCTTGGCGAGCCTGCCGTCGCGATACTCGTCGATATATCTCATGCCGCATCTCCCGAGGCAGCTTCGCGGATCAGGGCCAGTGTCCTTTCCGCTCCTTCCGGATCGATCTTCGCCAGCGCGTAGCCGACATGCAGCAGGACATAGTCGTCCGGCTTGACGTCCTCGACAAGCGCGGTCGAAATGATCTTCGAGACGCCGTCGAGCGTCACCTTCGCCATGTCGTCTGGCAGCACTTCCTTTACCTGGACCGGTATGGCTAGGCACATTTCGGGTTCTCCTCCATCTCTCCTTTATCGTTCTTGATGACTTGCCTTGCAAAGGCGGCCTGGCCAAGCGCAATGCCGCCGTCATTGGCGGGAATCATCCGCGGCAAAAGTGGCTCCAGGCCAAGATTGCGCAGGGCGTTCGCAAGGCCCTCAGCGAGGATGCGGTTCACGATGCAGCCGCCTCCGAGCATGATCTTGCTCGTCCCGGCTTGCGACGCCCCGCACGCCGCCCAATCGACGAGACCGGCGATCAGCGTGCCGTGGAACAGGTTCGAGGCGCTGACGCCACAAAGCTGCCGCTCGGCGAGATGGACGATCAGCGGCCGGAAATCGAGGATTCCGTCGACAATGCTGTAGCCTTCGGGAAGACAGTGCGGGCTCTCAGCCAGAGCCTCGAACTCAATCGCCGCCTGTCCCTCGTAACTCTGGACGAGGCGCACTCCGCTGATCGCAGCTGCCGCATCGAAGAGCCTTCCGAGGCTCGATGTCCGGACCGGCTGCATGCCACGCGCGAACATGGCTTCGAGATGCGCGACGCCGGGATGACCCGGCCAGAGCTTTGACGCAAGATCGATGCGGCCAGCGGCCCGCAGCGCGGCGACGCCCATGCGCCAGGGTTCGCGCGCAGCACGGTCGCCGCCCGGCAGCGGCAGCGGCGAAAGCGAGCCCAGCCGCTGCCATCGGTGCCCGTCGACCATCAGCATCTCGCCGCCCCAGCTGCCGCCATCGGCGCCATAGCCATATCCGTCGAGCGCCAATCCGAGAACCGGCCCGGTGACGTGATGCTCGGCGACGACAGCAGCAATATGGGCAAGGTGGTGCTGGATCGCAACGAGCGGCAGGCCCAGGCTCTCCGCCATCCGCACCGACCGGAAATCGGGATGCAGATCGCAGGCGGCATAGTCCGGCCTGATATCGAGAATGGAACAGAGATGCGCGATCGCCTCCTGCTGGAAGCGGATCGCTTCGGCATTGTCGAGGCCGCCGATATGCTGCGACAGGAACGCCTCTCGGCCGCGCGTGACGCAGACCGTGTTCTTGAGATCGGCGCCCGTGGCGATCACGCACGGACCGTCCTCGCCGAGATCGACAGGCTCCGGCACGAAACCGCGCGCACGCCTCAGGAAACTTGGAGCACCATCGATCACCTGCATGACCGAATCGTCGGCGCGGACGGCGATATCGCGATTGTGGGTGACGATGAGATCGGCAATCCCGGCAAGCCGGCGTTCGGCATCGTCATTGCTGGCCACCAGCGGTTCGCCAGCCGGATTGGCGCTGGTCGCGACCAGCGCGGCGGGGCCGTCTCGCAGACGGTGGGCAAGCGCGTCAAACAGCAGGTGGTGCTGCGGCGCATAGGCAAGTATCAGGCCGATCCGCTTGAGCCCAGGTGCGATGAGGTTGGAAAGCCCATCAAGGCTCTCCACCAGAACGATCGGGCGGGCGGCGGACATGATGAGCCCTTCTTCGACCGCCGTCAGATTCGCCACAAGTCGTGCCGCCTCGATATCCCGCACCATAACGGCAAACGGCTTTTGGTCGCGCGCCTTGCGCAACCTGAGAAGATCGATGGCCGCATCGTTGTGCGCATCGCAGAGCAGATGGAAGCCGCCGATCCCCTTGAGCGCGACGATTTCGCCTTTCAGTAACCGTGCAGCAATCTTCTCAACCGGGTGACTGAGTTCCGGACCGCAGTCCGGACAGGCGACGGGTTCTGCATGGAAGCGTCGGCTTTCCGGATCGGCATAGTCGGCGCGGCAGGCCGCACACATCGGAAAGGCGGCCATCGAGGTCTGTCGACGGTCATAGGGCAGGGCACCGGTGATGGTAAAGCGCGGGCCGCAATGGGTGCAATTGACGAAGGGATAGCCGAAGAAGCGGCTCTGCGGATCGGTCAGCTCCCGCCGGCATTCGGCGCAAGTTGCGGCATCGGCGCCGATGCGCGTCGCCGCTTGTCCGCCGACGCTTTCAAGGATCTCGAACAGTTCCCCGCCGGCTGCGTCCATCTCCATCACATCGACGGTGTTTATTCGTGCCAAGGGCGGCGCCTGCATGCGCACAGCTTCGGCGAAACGGCTTGCACAAGTGCCTTCGACCTCGATCAGCACACCGGCGCTGTCGTTAAGCACGAAGCCGGTCAGCCGCATCGTCCGCGCCAGCCGGTAGACGAACGGGCGGAAACCGACGCCCTGCACGGAACCGCGCACTCGCAGCCGCAGCCGCTGGACCGGACCCTCCACTGCCGATGCCAGGGCGCGCGCCATTGATCAGGCCACCTTGGCGCGCGTCGCGAGCCTTGCGGCCGTGGCCTCCAGCCACGCGTAGAAGGCCTCCATGCCTTCACCGCTGCGGGCGGAGACGACCAGCGTCTGCAGCCGCGCATTGACGCGGAGCGCATTGGCGATGCAGAGCCCGACATTGAAATCGAGATGCGGAAGCAGGTCCGACTTGTTGAGGATCATCAGATCGGAGGCGGCAAACATGTCCGGATATTTGAGCGGCTTGTCTTCACCTTCGGTAACCGACAGCACCACCACCTTGTGGTCCTCGCCGAGGTCGAAGGGCGCCGGACAAACAAGGTTGCCGACATTTTCGATGAACAGGATTGAGCCCGGCTCGGGCGCCAGGTCTTCCCCCGCGTGGCAAACCATGTGGGCATCGAGGTGGCAGCCCTTGCCAGTATTGATCTGAACGGCGCGGGCGCCGGTTTCGCGGATGCGGGCGGCGTCGTTGGACGTCTGCTGGTCACCCTCGATGACATTGATCACCATACGATCCCTGAGTTCGCGGATGGCACGGACCAAAAGGCTCGTCTTTCCGGAGCCGGGGCTCGAGACGAAATTCAACGCGAAAATACCGTTCTGCACGAAGAAGGCTCGATTTTCGGCGGCATAGCCGTCGTTCTTGGAGAGAATATCCTTTTCCACCTGGATAATCCGCTCCTGGCTCATGCCCGGCACATGCACGCCGGCAATGCCTTTGCCGTAGTGGACGCTGCCGTCCTCGTCGTGGTGACGGTCATGGCCATCCGGGGAATGGTGGTGATCATGGTGGTGATGATGGTGATCGTGACTATGCGCGCCGGCATGGCCACGAGCCTCGGCCTTGCTCTTGTCACCTTCAATCACTGCCGTTCCGCAGCCGCATACCGTGCACATCAGTTCACCTCCATGTCCCTGATCTTCAATTCGTCGCCCGCCGTCATCTGCACCCGATGCCGGCCGCAGTCCGCACACGCTCCGAACCGCTCACCGAGCGCCACCGTCTTTCCGCAATCGAGGCACCAGCCTTCGCCGGCGATGCGATTGATCTCGAGTGCCGCGGTTTCCGCGATCGTGCCATGCCGCACCGCTTCGTAACAGAATGCCAGCGCATCCGGATTGACATGGCTCAAAACTCCGACATCCAGACGAACGGACCTGACCGTGCTCGCGCCATTCTGCCGCGCCGTCTCGCAGACGATCTCGATCACACTCTCCATCAACGACATCTCATGCATGGGCAGCCGCGCGAATGCCGATTTCGAACGCCACGCAGGGATCGAACGACATGGCCAGCCTGGATACCGACCGGGCGGCCGACTCGCCCACGCCGATCGGCGAGGACAGCAGGGTTTCGACGAATGGACCCGCCGGATGAAAATTCCATTCGGTCGGAGCGAGTATGCGGTAGGCGGAAAGATGCCCGTCCATGCCGATCTCGGCCTGATGGTAGAGCCTGCCGCGCGCGCATTCCACTGCCCCATAGCCGCCGGCGCCGGGCGTCGGCCCGCCGCCCATCAGCGAGGAACAGGCATCCGTGTCCTGCCGGCCGAGATTGGAGAGCTGCTGCAGGCAAAGGCGAACGTCGTGAATGCGCGCCAGGAAGCGCTCGGCCAGATGTGGGCCTTCGGGCATGCCGGCGCTGCTCAGCCGGGCATAGGCCCCGGTCTCGACGACACGGCCGGCCAGATGCGGCAGGCTGGCATAATCCACCTCACGGCAGAGATGAGCGATAACCTCTGCATCGTCCGCAACGGTCAGCGGGTCGGGCCGCCGGCTGGCGAAAATCCGGTCACGATCGATATCGCCGAGCATTGCTGCGTAGGCCGTATCCGGCCGCGGCTCGCCTTCACCGTCGGGAATGCCGAGCCCGGCAGCCGCAGCGGAAAGCCGGGCCGCCGGTTCGGCCACGAATGCGCGATCGTCGATCTTTGCCTTCGCACCAGCAATAATCGCCTGCGAGGCGGCCAGCGCCTCGCGCAGACATTTGCCTGCCGAGGCGACAATACCGGCGGATAGCGGCGAAGGCCAGTGCAGGATCGGCGCTCTCAATGTCTCGAAGATACGCTCCGCAAGCAATTCGGCCGTGGCAGCGAACCGCTCCTCGCCGCGCATCGGCAGGTCAGCCGCGTTCAGCACCGCAAGCCGCGCTGCCACCGATTGCGAAATACCGCAGAGCGAAAAAACCTGCCCGGCAAGCACCGGCGCCTCTTCGGCGCGGCGGCCGACGAACATGCGTGCCAGTCCCTGCGGGCGATTGGCCTTTACCCCCACGGCACAGACCAGCGCCCGCGACACCGTCACGTCGATCCGGATCGAGCCTGCACCGAGGAGGAAGGTCATTCCGCCAACTCCTGCTGCTTGCGAAAATTCCCCCACAGCAGGTCGCGGCGATTGATGCTGGCCGGTGGGGCCGCCGGGTCGAAGAAGGCGCGGACGGCCTCCGCCGCGGTCTCCAGCGCTGCTTCCATCGTCCCGAACTCGAAGACCGGCGAAAACAGCGAGCAGGAATCGATCCGGCCGATCGCATCGAGCTCACCGGCGATGAACTCGACCTCGCCTGCGGGGAGACCGATGCGGACGGTCGTTCCCAGGGCAACCGGAGCCGATTGCACGCCACCGGGAATATCTCCCGCCGCCAGGCTCATGAGCCACGGCGTCGTGACGATCCCGAGGGCTCTTCCGCCATAGATCCGGAAGCCGGTCGCTGCAATCCCGAGGGCGGGATTGCAGAGCGGCACGTTCAGCATGGCGGTCGCATGAATGTGGCGATAGCGCATCTCCAGCTGCAGGCTGAGCATCTCGGCCGGATCGATTTCCGTACGTTCCGCAACGTCAGCGTCCATCGCCGAGCCTCATGAACTTCGATTGCAGGGCGTCACAGTTGGGACAGCGCCAGTCCTCGGGCAGGGCGGAAAACGGCGTGCCGGGCGGGATCTGCCGGACCGGGTCGCCTTCCGCGGGATCATAGACATGCCAGCAGATGCCACACTCCATCTTGTCGCCATCGGACACCGTCTCGCGCTTGCCGAAATTCTCGAAGCTCGTCATTTGAAATAGGCCTCTTCGATGTCGCTCAGCCGGACTTCGGAATCCCTGAAATCCTCTTCGGCAGCGATGGCGACGCACGGGACGTCGGCAATCTCCAGCGTATCGAGAATGATCGCATCCATGGCGTTGTAGAACTGCACCGACCAGATGTTGCGGACGCCGGTCGCCACGACCCGGCATGTGCCATAGCCGCGCGAGGTGAACTGCACCGGCCCGGCGCCGAGCGTGGCCTGCAGGAAACCCATGTCCTCCGGGCTCATCGGAAAGAGCGAGAAGGTGATGATATGGGCAGGATCGCCGTCGTTATAGCGGCCGATGCGGTCGCCGATCTCGGTCAGCACCGGCATGACATTCATGGCGCCCGCGGGCGCCGGCCCGTGGGAAATCGATGCCGGCAGCGCCGAGCAGGCCTGGCGTACGGCTGCGGGAATCGACGCGACCTCGATATAGTCAGCAAGCAGCCGGCCATCCGGGTCCGTGAAACGGATGCGCCAGACGCCGGCCATCACCGCTTCCTGGATCTGGGCCAGGATGCCGGACGGCAGCGCGGCAATTCCCGCAACTTCGCCTTCGCCGAGGGTCTGGGTGATCAACTCCCTGTCGTCATTGGGAAAATCGGTGATGTCGAACAGGCGGCCCGGCCGGTCAGCCTTCTGCACGGCGAGCGCATCGGCGAGTTCCGGCAGCAGCATTGCCGTCCGGTGACAGCGGCGGATCATCTCCTCGGCGCTGCTGGTCGCGAGATAGTTGCGCTTGCGGGCGCTCTGCGGCGTCTCGGCACCGATCGGCACGACCGTCATCGCCGCATCGTCGCCCTGGGGGGCGATCCAGAAACCGGCTTTCATCGGACGATCTCCTTGCCGGCATGGGTGATCTCGACCTTCGGCCCGCCGGATGCCACCATGACCGGCGCATCCGGAGATAGCCAGTTGCCGATCTTCTCTACATATTCCGACCAGTCACGGATCTTGCCGATGAGGCCGATCGGCTGGGCTCCCCGCGTGACGACGAGGCTTGGCATGACCACGACATTGAACCGCGACTTGAGCTTGTCCTCGGCGGCGCGGAGGACGATGGCGACCCGCAGCCGTCCCTGGAACGCCTGCATGAGTTCGGGAAGAACGACGGCGACGTCGTCGGCTTCAAGTCGCTGCGCAGGATCGCCGGTGAAAAACAGGATGGCATGTTCCGCTTCGCCGGCGGCCGGCGCCAGGAAGGTGTCGATGCTCGCTTCGTCGACGACGGACAGTCGCATCCGCTCGCTCCAGGCGCGGACCAGGTAAGATGGCATTGTCTCCTCCGGAAATCAGCATGCAGAACATTCTCGAGAGTGAATCTGCAAGCGGTGTGCCAGATCCGCAGATCGTTGGATTCCATTGATCTCAAGGAATTTCAAACGAGCCTGGAGGCTCGTTTCGAATTGCTGGAATTCTGGTTTCCAGACGCGGGAACTATTCTCTCACCCTCACGCAGATGCGCGGGCAATTCCGGCTCGCGAGCGATGAGATCGGCAAACAAGGCTTCGAAGGACCGGCCTTCGACAGCTTCCGCCAGGCCCGCAAGGGCATCATCGATGGCTTGCGCCTCATCCCCGTCAAGGACGCGAATGGCCGAGCCCAGATGGGTCAATAGATATGTGCCTGGCGGCTGCGCGCCGACCAACATCATCGACACGGAAGAAATCGTGCCATGACGCTCGCATCGGGCCACGCACTCGTCGCCGGTGACGACCCGCATCGGAATACCTATGCACATGGCGTTGTCTCTCTTCTGTCATTCAAGTTACGAAATCGGGACGTCGTGGACAGCGCCCATACGCCGCGGCCTTGGTAGCGCAATATCAACCGGTCAACAGCGCGGCCCCTGCTAAGGCGGCGGCAGGTCCGGCAACCCGCGAGACGATCTGCCCGGCCTTGCCGAATCTAAGCGACGCGAGCGCGATGCCGCGGCGAGGAAGCTCATGACATAGCCCGTGGCATGCGACATGGCAGGCAACTCCGAACCATGGGCATGACCGTGGAAGAGTGCGCATACCCCCACGATCGCCGCAGCCACCGGCGTCCGAACCTTGACTTCGAAGGCGACGAGCAGGCCGAGCACCACGACGGTAAGGGCAGTCCCCATTTCCACCATCGGCAGCGGCACGCCGTAGATCCCCGTCGCTCCGCCGATCGCCATGACGGTGACGAAGGCCAAGCGCACGATCCAGCAGGCCCTGCCGCCGAGCGTGGCGGCCCAGAAGCCGACCGCGACCATGGCAAGGATATGGGCGAGGCCGCTGAAAGGATGGCCGAGACCGGCAAGCGTGCCATCCGTATGAAGGCGGATATGGGCATTGGCGACGCCCGGCAGCGCCAGGCCCGCGAATGCAGCCAGTATTCTCCGATATTCCATGGGTCCTTCTCAGCTGTTCAAAGCAGCTGGCTCAGCGCGCCGTTCGTAATGGTCAAAATCGATATCGTTGCCGAGGAGCGAGGGCACGGTGCCGCCGCTCCGCGCGCTTACCTCGATGTCCCATCCCTTGAGAAAGGCGACCGCCGTCCGGATCGCTTCGGGGATAACCGCCTTCATCGGTTCCGTCAGCGGCCCGCCCCAATCCTCGAGATCGACCGGCTGGCAGCCGATCAACGCCAGCTTTTCCGGATAGCGGCCGAGCAGGTCGGCGGCGCTCAGCACTTCCTGGAATCCGGTCTGGTGCAGGCTCATCTTCTTGGCGCCGGTGAATTTCGGCACTTCGTCGTTTTCGACGATCTTCAGCGTGCCCGGGGTGAGCCCGTAATCGATGGCATCGAAGACGATAAGATAGTCGGTTTCCGTCACGAACTGCACGAGGTAGAGCCCCTGCGTCCCGCCGTCGAGGATGGTGACATTGTCCGGCACCGAATAGGCCTGGTGGAAGGCTTCGACCGCGCGTACGCCAAAGCCCTCGTCGGCCCACAGGATGTTGCCGATGCCGAGAACCAGCACCCGGGGCTGCGTGGAAGACAGTTGTTGGCGCATCTAGTCCTCCCGGTCCTTGGACATCCGCTCGCCCGAGATCATCGACGAGACGATGCTCTGCCGGCTCATGATGTCCTCACGCACGGCCCCATAGATATGGACCATTATGAAAACCAGGATCACCCACATGCCGAGATGGTGGACGGTGTGGACGTCCTGGCTGTTCGGCCAGATCGAGAACACCCAGCCGAACAGGCTGTATTCCCAGCTGCCGCGGCCAGCGCCCTCGCTATAGAGCGCAAAGCCGGAAATGACCATGAAGGACAGCGGCAGCGTGAACATCAGGAACATGGCGGACTGGGCAAGCGCGTTGTGACCGACATATTTCGTCGGCTTGCTGATCAGGAAGGCATACCAGCGCACATCATGTACCCATTCCTTCCAGAACCGGCCGCTCCAGACCGGGACGTAGAAGATCTGCCGGGCATGGGCATTGCCGATGAACACCCAGAGGATTCTCAGGATCAGTGCCACGGCCAGGATCTGCCCGGCGGCGAAATGGGTGAAGCGGATATATCCCATCACAAAGTTGGCGCTGGCTTCCCCCGGCATCGATGGCAGCGGGCTGCCGATGAAATAGCCGGTCAGCGCAAGCGTCAGGATGGAGAAGGCGTTGATCCAGTGCCAGAGGCGCACCGGCGCCTCGTAGACATAGACGCTCTGACGCTCCACGGCTCTTCCGCCGTGTGCGTCCGAAGTTGCAAGCGGTTCGGAAAGGCTCATCGCATATACCTCCTCATCTCACCTGGACTTTTGCCATTTCCTGCCCGTCCGGGCTCATGACATGCGTGGAGCATGCAAGGCACGGATCGAAGGAATGGATGGTCCGAAGAATTTCCAGCGGCTGGGTGGGATCGGACATCGGGGTATCCATCAGCGAGGCTTCAAACGCGCCGATATTGCCTTCCGGATCGCGAGGGCTGCCGTTCCAGGTGGTCGGCACGACGCATTGGTAGTTGTCGATCTTGCCGTCCCTGATCTTGATCCAGTGCGCGAGTGCGCCGCGCGGCGCTTCGGTGAAGCCGACGCCCTTGACTTCCTTCGGCCAGGTCTCCGGTTTCCATTTGTCGATGAAAGCGGTGGCGCTGTCGCCGGCCTTGATATTGGCGACCAGCTTGTCGAAGAAATAGCGCATCTGGCGGCCCGCCCATTCGGCTTCCAGTGCGCGCGCTGCGGTGCGGCCGAGCGTGGAGAAGAGCGCCGATGTCGGCAGACCGAGATCTTTCAGCACTTTCTCGACCGGCTCCTTGAACTCAGGCTTGCCCTGCGCATAGCCGATGATGAAGCGGGCGAGCGGGCCGACCTCCATGGCGTGTCCGCGCCAGCGCGGCGCCTTGATCCATGAATATTTGCCGCCTTCGTCCAGTTCCTGGATGTTGGTCTTGGTGCCCTTGGCATTGGGGCCTAGTTCGTAATGCGGCTCGGTGACGCCGTCCCAGGGGTGCAGGCCCTTGGCCTCGTCCGGATACTTGTACCAGGAATGGGTGACGAATTCCTGGATCTGCTCCGGATCGGCGTGGTCAATCGGCAGGACTTCGGCAAGATTGCCGTTGATGATCGCGCCGCGCGGCAGTTTCAGGCTCGCCTCCGAATAATCGTTGGCATGTTCCGGCACATCGCCATAGGCGAGCACGTTCTTGCCCGAAAGGCCGCCGCCATAGAGCCAGTCCTTGTAGAACGAGCCGATCGCCACGATGTCGGGCACATAGACCTTTTCGTTGAACTCGATCAGTTGGTCGATGATCGACGACACATGGTTGAGACGCTCGATGTTGATCGCGCCGACCGCGCCGGTCCCATCGATGTTGATAGGACAGGGCACGCCGCCGACCAGCCAGTTCGGATGCGGATTCTTGCCGCCGAAGATCGCATGGATCTTGACGATCTCCTTCTGGAAATCCAGCGCCTCGAGATAGTGCGCGACGGCCATCAGGTTGGCTTCCGGCGGAAGCTTATAGGAGGCGTTGCCCCAATAACCATTCTTGAACGGACCGAGCTGGCCGGATTCGACGAATTTCTTGAGCCGGGTCTGGATGTCCTTGAAATAGCCGGGCGAGGAGAGCGCCCAGTCGGACGTCGACTGCGCCAGCTGCGACGTCGCCTTCGGATCGGCATTGAGCGCGGAGACGACGTCCACCCAGTCAAGCGCATGCAAATGATAGAAATGCACCACGTGGTCATGCACCTGCAGCGCAAGCTGCATCAGGTTGCGGATCGAATTGGCGTTTTCCGGGATGGTAATGCCGAGCGCATTCTCGACCGCGCGCACGGAGGTCAGCGCATGCGCGCCAGTGCAGACGCCGCAGATCCGCTCGGTGAAGGCCCAGGCATCGCGCGGATCGCGGTTCTTGAGGATGACTTCGATGCCGCGCCACATCGTGCCGGTGGACACGGCGTTGCGGATGACGTTGTTGGCGTCGACATTGACCTCGACCCGCATATGGCCTTCGATACGGGTGACAGGATCGACGACGATGCGTTTGCCGGAATTGTCGAGCGTGAAGCCGTTCGGCGTTTGGATTGCCATGATGGTGTTCCCTTGCCCAGAGTGTTAAGCGTCGGTTTTTTTGCGCTTGGTGATGACGCGGTTGACGGCGGTGATCGCGGCGTGGGCCGCGATCACACCGCCAACGACGCCGGCCGCGGTCATCCCGACCCGGTCGGCATTGGCCTCGATGCCGAACTGGTTGATCGTGGTCAGGCGTTCGTAGACGCTGCCCTTGTCCCAGAAACCATCCTCGGAGCAGCCGATGCAGCCGTGACCGGACTGGATCGGGAAAGAGACGCCGCCGTTCCAGCGCACCGTCGAGCAGGCATTGTAGGTGGTCGGGCCCTTGCAGCCCATTTTGTAGAGACAGTAGCCCTTGCGTGCGCCCTCGTCATCCCATTCCTCGACGAACTGGCCGGCATCGAAATGCGGACGGCGGTAGCATTTGTCGTGGATGCGCTGCGAATAGAACATCTTCGGCCGGCCCTGCCGATCGAGCTCGGGCAATCGGCCGAAGGTGGTGATGAAGGTGACGACGCCGGTCATCACTTCGGCGATCGGCGGACAGCCCGGGACCTTGATGATCGGCTTGTCGCGGATCACCTTGTCGATCGGCGTTGCCTGGGTCGGGTTGGGCTTTGCGGCCTGGACGCAGCCCCAGGAGGCGCAGGCGCCCCAGGCGATGATCGCCATGGCGTCTTCGGCCATCCATTTGAGCTTCTCGACGAAGGGCCGGCCGCCGTCGATGCAGAACATTCCGTCCTCGTTGAGCGGCGGATTGCCCTCGACGGCGAGGATGTACTTGCCCTTGTATTTCTGCTTGGTCTCTTCGAGGATGGCTTCGGCCTGATGGCCGGCCGCGGCCATGATCGTGTCGTCATAATCGAGCGAGATCATCGATAGGACCACGTCCTTGATCAGCGGATGGGCCGAGCGGATGAAGCTTTCCGAGCAGCAGGTGCATTCGAGGCCGTGCATCCAGATAACAGGAACCCGTTCCTTGGTTTCGAGTGCCTCGGCCATCGCCGTTGCCACGCCCGGACCAAAACCGAGGCTCGCCGCCGTCAGGCTGCAGAATTTGGTGAAACTGCGTCGGGTAATCCCCTGACGGCGAATGACATCATAAAAGGTTTCTGTTTTGCTCATCGTGCTCCTCCAGCGCTTCCGCCCCCCAGGCAACTCACCCGGATGGATATCCAGGCAGGCATGAAAGGGAGAGGCTGCAAGAAGCGGGCCAGTTTGATATATTTCATTGGCATGAGCCAGCTCATTACCAATACAAGAACCATCGTTTCCCGCCAGAGATCATCGCCCGCCCGGTCTGGCTCTATTGCCGGTTTCCGCTTAGCTTGCGGACGATGAGGAATGCTGCTTGAGCGCAGGATCGTTATTCCCTCGGAATATTGAGGACCATACGTAATGAGATTGGACCCACGCCACATCGTTATCGGCGCAGAGCGTCTTGAAGATTGCCAGGCCTTCTCTCGAAGAGCCGCTTCACGAGATGATTGACCATGCCCTTAGCCGTGGGTCGGGACGCAGTGCGTTGGCAAGTACAATGGACAGGCTCTCTCGCGTATTGTAATCGGCTGCCATCAGATTGAGCGCAGTCGAGCACCTTACGCTTCAGTCAGGAATTACTTTCTTGCAAACCTTCGGGATCGATGTTCATGCGAGCTAGGCCAGCATGTCGGCCTCGATACAGGCGGCAATGAATGCATCGCGGGCAAAATCGGGTGACTCGCTCCGATCAATTGCTGCGGTGCAGGCTCGCATGGCATTCAGATAGTGTTGGTTACTTCGCGCCGGCCAGCGATATCTAAGATATTCAACCGCGGCCTCTGGTCCAAAAATGCTCTCGCTAGATCCATGTCCTACTCTGACATAGACGGGCGCACTCCAATGTATCAGAGAGGGCGTTCGTGCTTCGCTTCTCATTGTTGAGGCTCCTCCTGAAGCCTGCAGATGAACTCCACGAGAGGGAGAAACGTTCCATTGGAGCCGGAATGAATTGCTTTCGGCAATGACCCGACGACCGGCTTGCAGGGTTGCCCGCTCATTCGGCGCTTCCGCCTTTTAGGCCGCCTTCATTTCTTCCGATTGACCACTGTTTTCTCCTAGATCGAACCGGTCGACGAGATCCATCAGATAGTCGGCTTCGCCCGACAACGTCCAGCTCGTGGCCTCAGTCTCCTCGGCCATGGCAGCATTGCTTTGCGTCAACTGGTCGAGGCGCGTAATCGCAACATTGACCTCGGCGATCGACGACGCCTCTCCCGGCTCGACATCGCAATCGCTTCGATCTGGGTCGAGATTCCGATGATGTGCTCGGAAATATCCAGCAACGCGGCCCCGGTTTCGGAAACCAGGCCGGCGCCGGTGGCGACTTCGGCGGTAGAATTTCCGATCAGCGAGGCGATCTCCCTGGCGGCCCCAGCGGAACGCTGCGCAGGTTCGCGCACTTCCTGCGCGACGACGGCAAAGCCCTTGCCGGCCTCGCCGGCGCGTGCCGCTTCGATGCCCGCGTTGAGCGCCAGCAGGTTGATCTGGAAGGCGATGTCGTCGACGACCTCGATGATGTTGCCGATCCGGCTGGATGCGCCCTCGATGCGTCCCATCGCCGAGGTTGCATTACCCACGACGACGGTGGACCGATCGGCGCCCTGCTCGGCGTGGGAGACGGTCCGGTTGGCATTGGCCGCCTGGTCCGCCGCCTTGCGGATCGTGGCGACGATCTGGTCTACGGTCGCGGCCGTTTCTTCGAGCGACGCGGCTTGCTGCTCGGTTCGACCGGAGAGCGCCTTGGCACCGTCGGCCAGGTGACGGCCGCTTCCCTGAATGGCGGACGATGTGATGCGGATCTCGACAAGAGTTTGCCTCAGTCCTGCGACAGCGGCGTTGAAATCTGTGCGCAACTTGTCGAGCGCCGGAGCAAATGGTGTTTCGATCGTGCAGGTCAGCCGGCCCTTCGCCATGGCGTCGAGCGCGCCCGCCAAGGCGTCGACCGCGAAGGCGATTTCTGCATCGCGGCGGGACTTGTCCACCTCGTTGCGGCCACGTTCGGCATCGGCATCGGCGCGTTCCTGCTGCGACTGCTGTTCGAGAATGACTTTCGCCTTTGCGTTGGTCTTAAAGACGTCGAGGGCACGCGCCATCTCGCCAATCTCGTCGGCGCGATTCTGATTGCCGACGTCGTGTCCAGCATCCCGCCCGCGAGGTTGCGCATTGCCTGGGTGATCTGGCCGATCGGTCCTTTCAGCGTCGCACCAGCGCCGTGCCGGAAACGAGCGCGATGACCACGCCCAGCACCATAGCGCCGACGGACAGCATGTTGGCATTTTGGCTCTGGTGACCGGCCGCGCTCTGCTGCAGATCGGCAAACAGCGAGAGCTCTTTGCCGATGTGATCGATCTCGGCGGCCGCGGTCTGGAATTGCCGAGCCCGGTTGCCGGTGGCGCCGACGAGTTCGGTGGCCGCCTTCTCAATCTTGTCGAAAGACGGCGCGAGCTTTGCCGACTGCTCCCCGGTAAAAGCGAGGTCACCCGCCGTGGCGCTCAACGCAAAGAGCGCCTTCCGGCATTCCGCCAGCTGCCTTACCAGGGTCGACTGCTTTTCCGCCGAGCGGTCGAGCATGAACTCGGCAAGCGCGATGCGCGTCAGGTAAATGGCATCGATAAGATGCCGCCGTGTCCTGCATGACCAGCCCGGCCTTGGCGATGGACGCATCGAGTTGTTCGAAAGTGGTGGACACGTCCTGCATCTTCAGGGTCGCCGCAGTTTCGAGCGGCTCCTTCAGCGATTTGAACTGCGCGAAGACGTCCAGATCGACTTGTCGAAGGCGGTGGCGGCGGCGAGCAAATCCGCCTGCGACATGGCGATGACGCCCAGGGCGCCCTTGATGCCGGCCTCAAGCCGCGCTTCGTCGGCATGCAGCGCCCAGAGGTCGTCCATCCGGCCGTTGATCGCAGCCAACGCAGCAGAGGCGCTTTCGAGCTCCGCCCAACCTTCGGACCGAGGCGTCAGACGCCCGCGGGCAGCGTCGAGCGCGGCGCGCTGCTCCTCGAGCTGTTTGAACACGAGCGTCCGATTTTCCTCGGTCGTCTCATCAAGAAAGCCGATCATCGCGGAATAGACATCCTTGAAGCCGCGCAATGTCGCCGTTGTTTGGGGACTACGATCCTAGGAGCCAACCACCGCCTCGGTCTAGGTGGGCATCGCGCTCCCGGATTTGATCCGACACAGGCAGGCCGAAGGCCGTCAACAGCTCGTCGATATTATGTCCGATGAGATCGGCGAAACGCTTCATTCCGTTTCGATCCATCCGACGGAGCTCACCCCCCAACGCGTCGGACACCTGTCCCGTCAGGCCCAACCGCAATCGTCGTTGAGCCCTTTCCGAGACAATCCCGAGGGCGCGGAGAAAGACCGAGAAATCCTCTTCAGTAATCTCCGTGAGCTTGGTTGCCTCGCCAATCGAGTAGGGCAGGAGGTCGGTCAGGTCGGGATCAAGGCGGGTGGGCATCAAGTCGTATCTGGGAGCAACGCGGACCCCACCCCCAGGCTCGTACAAAAGGGCAAAGTTCTTGGCGTGGGCGTCGACGTTTCCCGTCATCAGATCGAATAAGGTCGCCGCAATGAAAGTTTGCTTCTCTGCGGCTGGGTCGTTCGTTGCGTTGAGGACGCTATTGATTGCTTCTGCGTCAAACCGACGGTTATCGGTGCCGCTCCTTTCGTATTTCAAAGAAGGCGGAAGTCCCAATGCCTGGGCGAAGTCCTCCTGATGGATACGAATGACGCGGTTGTCTTGATCAAGACTTCGGTCAAAACGGCGGATAATCAGTGCGCTCACGCCTTCGAAATCCCGGACCGTCGCCTCGGCCGTTTCGAATCCGAGAGTGGCCGATAGACGTAAAGCTTCCAACTCGAGATCGGGATCGTTCGGATGAGCCCGGTCCGGGACTTTGACAATATGCGTTGTCGGAGCCCCGATGCCTGGCAGAGGCTCGGCGAAGGTTCCATCGGGCAAAATTGTCAGCGCTATCTTGCTTTGGACGCCGGCAAGTGGTGAGGGATCTTCTGTTTCATCCGGCAGCCGCTGCCTTCGGTGCAGGGAGTGGACGATTTTTATAAGCTGTGCTTCGTCCAGCCGACGATAGTCGGTCTTAAAGTTACCAGGGACTTTTGCCGCGTGGGATCCAAGAGGAAGCACTGAGAGTGCGCCCGGACAGTCGCGTCCGAGATAAAACAGCAATCCCGCCACGTCGCTCCTGGCGAGCCCCTCGCGATCCATCACCTTTTGAAGAGGCCCGTCCCGCTCTTGGAGGAGATTGTCGAAAAACGGCCGGGCATCATTATCCTCGTATGCCTCTTCTTCCAGCGGAAGTGAAAGTGAGAGCGGAAAGGCATCGGGGGTTTCCAGGTATGTCGAGCTGTAGGCGAAGGCCAGCGCCCCTGCTTCATCTCTGACGAGATTGCCAATGGGGTCATCAAATCCGTCCAGGCGAACGTCGAGTGCAATTATATCCATGGTTTAGCGTTGCCGACCATAGAGGGTAATTCCGGCTCCGAGGGCCACCTTCAAGGCTTTTCCGAATTCGACCGTCGGCTTTCCGTTCTCCAGTTCGGAAATGAAGCGGCGGCCAACGCCGGTCAAATCTGCGAATTCTTGCTGGGAAAGACCCTTTTCATCCCGAGCCTTTTTCACCAGTCGGCCGAAATCCGCAGAAGTCTGGATTTCTTTTGCTGCCTTTATCTGGCTATTCAACTTCAATGTTGCTGCGGCGTCGCCTTGCAGCGGCGGTTCCTTGGGCGCTGGAGAGGGTCGGTTCACACGTAGTCTTGCATCCACGGCCGTTTTGGCTTTGACTTGTGTTGACGAGCCGGTTGTACCAGGCGTTTCTGTTATCGGATCCTGCTCCAAGACGTTTCGTAATCGCGACGCCATGGACGAGATGGAGTTGGACGAGCTTCTGACCGGCGATGGCTCACTCTCTGCCATCTTGTCGCGCAAATCTTTCGCCGCTGGCGATTGCGCAAGAAGTCTGGCGAGAGTGGCTGCATCCTTTCGAGAAGAGGCAGCTATGGGTCGTCTGCTCATCATTTTTGCTCCTGTACGGGAGCATAGCCCAGGCCGGAATGCGATTCAAGTATGGATGTTCCCGAACGGGAGCATTTCGGTCCACTTTGCGTGTTGGCGATCCCGTTCGGGAGCATCTAACAGAACGCGGTGCTCTTTGGGTGGAAATGCACCCGAACGGGAACAAGCGGGGGCGATTCTTTGGGTTCTAGCCCTGCAGTGTCGCTCCTGGTCGGAGGGGGCAGAGGCGTTGGTATCGTATGCCATCAGTTTGGTCCTCTGATCGTTATGGAATGAGAAATTCATACGCCTCGCGCCGGGGCGACCTGGGGCCGAAGGTTCGAGGTAGTAAGGTGAGCCTGCCGGGGTCATAGGACGCCGGCTCGCTTGGGTGTCGAGGTAGCTTGATAACGTTGCCCGCATTGCCGATATTGCCGGAAGGCTGACAGAGCAATGTAACCTCCCATTGCGAGATTTGATCGAAAGCCTTCTGTCCCCCGATCCAAGTCGATCGAATACGAAGCTCTGGCGTCAAAATCACGAAGTCGGCGTCGGCTCCCCGCACGAGCCGCCCCTTGCGCGCGCCAATCCCAAGGCCATCGGCCGGATAGGAAGATGCCATGCGGAGAGACGCCTCGAGTGGCAGCCCAAGGGTTTCGCGCACGAAACGGACAGAGGAAAGCATGTCGATATCGGTGCCGGCGAGCGTGTCGTCGGCAAGCGTCAGCCGACCGCTCTTTCGAAATACCTCACGTCCGTTCAAAATAAAGCGCGCCATGTCAGTGCCGATCGTCGACATTGCGTCTGTCACCACGAACACTCGTCCAGGACCATGCTTGCCGCGAATGGCGATGCCCATTGCCGCAGGATCGAAGTGAGCGATTATCCCGCGTGGAGCGAGCTGATCGCCAAGCGCGCGCCGACCACGCCGGGTTCGCGATGGCCAAGCGCACTCATGGCGTTGAAGAGATGTGTGACGTCGAGCGGGACGAGCTTCATCTCGATGCCGGTCAACCGGATGATCGGGGTGTCGGTGATCTGGTAGACCGAGACGAATCCGATCCCAAGCGGCCGATCTGGGATGCGACATGGACCTTGTTACGGCTGCCCATACGCGAAATCGCATGGAAGTTACCGGATCGATGAACCCCGTCAGGGTCGCGGGTCTAGACGTAACGGGACAATGGGGGCCGCACAGTCGGAAATGAGATCCTCATAGTGTACCCTTGCTGACAATTTCGCGACCTATTGTTTTAATGTGCTCTAAGGCTGCCTGAAGCGTATGCGGCGTAATCTCTGGATTTCCTGACATAAATCGGAGGCAGAATAGCTTGCCTGTTGGCTCACATTTCAACTTTCGAGAGTCGTTCTTCAGCAAGAACCCATGGAAGTAAAATTTGCCTAGTTCGCTCATCCGCGCGTATATAGCCCGATTTAATCTGGAGACTTCGTCTAGCGTGGAAGTCGATCCACCATGCCCAACGTAGACAAATGGAACAGAGTTAATGTCGGGTGTTCCGAGCAGAGTTTGGAACGCACCGTCCGCTTCCACATCATGATAAAATTGCTCGGCTAACGCGCAACGCTGGTCCACTAAGGTAGCCATTCCTTCCAGCCCAAGTTTGTTAATGTGCAAATATAGCTTCAGACTTGAAAAGGACTTGCTCCCAATCCCTGGGGTCAGCTGCCCCAATGACCAAGGGTCGTCCATAACAAGGGTGGAAGAGGTGCAAAACCCGACGAACTCAGAAGTGTCGCGAACTAGAAAGTAGCTGCACGTGTAAGGGACTGAGAGGACTTTATGCGGATCCAGGGAAATCGAATCCGCACGCTCAATTCCTTGAAGGCGACTACGCCGCTCTTTGCTGAACAGCAACTGGCCGCCATGGCACGCATCTACATGGATCCATGCGTCGGGCGCGTGCTCTTTCACCAAATCGATGACGCCATCGATGTTATCAATTGAAAGCGTCCGTGAATCCCCAGCGTTGATTACCACGCAGATAGGATACTCGTCGGTAGCCAAGCAATTGCGTAGAATGCGATCGAGTTCTTGGAGGTCGTATCGGTAGTCCCGTGTAGGCACCGGAAGGATGGCATCAGTACCCAAACCCGATATAGCGACAGCTCCCACCACGGAATAGTGCGTCAGGCCGCCCGGGATCAGAATTCTAACTTTCTTGTCTCGGCGCAACCCATCTTTCGAGACCGTGGGATTGAAACGTTTCCTGGCCATGAGGATGCCATACAGATTGGCCATCGTGCCTCCTGTGACTGCCACTCCTCCTACGTCCAAGACCGACTTCATTTCCGTGGTTTCAGGAAATTGCGCCAATCTACGAAGCCAACAAACGGTCGCCACTTCCACGAAAGTCGCGGCCTTCGCGGCAAACGTCGAGTTGTTCATATTCTGCTGTGCTAGCGCCTCAACCAAAGCGCCCGACAAAGCCGCAACACTGTTGCCGGCATCAGGGAAGCCCATGAAATTCGGCGAGGAAAAATTGAAGGAATTCTCTCAAAACAACCTGAATTTCATCTTCCAGCTCTTCAAAACTGCAGCCTCGGACAGGAGCTTGCCGTACGTACATTCGCTTTAATCGCGCGCTTTCATGAGGACCGTGAACGTACCCAGCCTCGGGGCGCTTTTTGAAAGCAATGCATTGATCGAGCGTTCTGTGAAGCAAATCCGCCCCGGCGACCAGATCGTAGTTCTCTTCGACGGTGCGAACAGATCGCTCGCCTCCGCGGTCAATACCCTCCATGCGTCGTCCTTCCGTAGGGTTTATACAAGTTTGTTTATCCATGCGCCCAAAGCATCAGTTCTCGCAGCCACTGCTTATGTTCCGGAGATGGTTTGTAGCCGAGATGCTCAACCGGGCGACGTCCTTCGACCTGTCCAGTCAAGCATCGAAAGAATTCGTCCTCGTCTCGATAGTCAAAGCCATAGACTTTCGAAATCAACTCGTTTACCGACCTCGCCGCTCTCCTTGCTATATTTTCGTATGCACCTCGACGATCCACGAGTACTACGTGCGGGGTGGTTATGGCGCTCAATACTGCGCGCATTTGGCATAGCTCGGATCGGAGAAAGGACTCTGAGAATTCGACCATCGGAATGACGAAACCGTCACTACGCTTGAAAGCCACCAGATCTAAGGCCTTCTCTATTATACGCTCGGGAAGAACGACCTTATGTTCGAATGGTACATCTTCATGCGTTAGTGGTGGGGCACCTATTTTCTGGTTTATACGTTGCGCAAAGCTCGTGTATGCAGATCTACACTGCGCGCTTACATCGCCAGACACAAAGAATTTAACGTCAATATCTCGCCCACGTTTCCCTATTGCATAGGATCCAAAGATGAGGCCGAATTGGCATTCTTCACGTGTCTGGGCGAACTGCAGCAATTCCTGGGTGATTGCATCGGTGGGAAACTGTCCCTCCGCGCAGGGACGCAGGTTTGTCGAATTAGCGTACATAATCAAGCTCCATCGGCCGCCTCTGGTGCGTAAGGTCGTTGCCCTTGCCCGAGCAATTGCCGTGCCAAGGAGAAAACCATGTCAGAACAACAGGATCAGCCTACAGCGCAGTGTCTCCATCCGACATATTGTCTTAAAGCCGACAACGTGTGTAATCGCTATCATGCAGCTTTGCACATTCCGGGCGGCGCTTCTGGCGCAGCGCGGCTGCTCATGGTGATCCGGGTAGACGCGCCTGCAAGCAGCCGCCTGATGGGCGCGTCTCCAGCATGACCATGCGATGACGTAGGCGAGGGTCATGCGGCGCTGGGCGAGTCCGATGGCGATGCGCCGGACCACCTTGATAGACCAGCAGATCAAATCCTGATGGTGGGCAATCCGCGGTCGTTTTTGGGGCGCCCCGTCATTGGCGCGGTACCGGATCACGGCCGTCATGGCGAAGGCGAGGATCGCGAGCGAGACGTTCATGTTGACCGGTCCAGTGACCATCTTGAACTGGTCGTTCGTTCGCGACGACATTGCCCGCAGCGAGACGTGCCGGCAGATCGCGCTGGCGATTCGTGACGAGGTCACCGACCTGGAGACGGTGGGCGCCAGGATGATCCAGATCGATGAGGCGGCGATGCGCGAGGGTCTCCCGCTCCGGCACAAGGACTGGAAGGCCTATCTCGATTGCGCCGTCGAATGCTTCCGCCTTTGCTCGGGTGGCGTGGCCAACCGGACCCAGATCCATACGCATATGTGCTATTCGGAATTCAACGACATCATCGGCGCCATTGCGGCGATGGATGCCGACGTCATCTCCATCGAGACCTCGCGCTCAAAGATGGAACTGCTCGACGCGTTCCGGAACTACAAATATCCGAACGAGATCGGCCCCGGGGTTTACGACATCCATTCGCCCCGCGTTCCCGACGTGCAGGAAATGACGGACCTGCTGTCTCTCGCACGTCAGCGCCTGGCCGATGACCAGCTCTGGGTCAACCCCGATTGTGGCCTGAAGACCAGGAACTGGGAGGAGGTCCGTCCGGCGCTGGTGAACATGGTCGCTGCGGCCAAAGTACTGCGGCATGGCCTCGCTCGCGACGACAAGCGGGTTGTGAGGGCGTGAAGCGAGAGTTTCCATCGTCAGGGGAGGCGGGGCACGCCTGGTGTTTCCATATGGTGGCCATCCCCGGAGAGGATCATCGTCGCGATTGGAACCTGCCGGCGCTTCCCCACGGGATCGTGGAGATGCACCATGACGATCTGCAGATGGTCGACATGGTTTTTGCCCATCAGTCCAACAGCGTCGGCAAGATGTTCGGCGGCGAAGCGCTTGCCTTTATGACCAAGGACGCCTTCGTGGCCGCCTCCCGTCGTTCGGGCAGGCTGGCGGTTCTGGCATCCTCGCAGCGGATCGACTTCAAGCGGCCGATTGCCGCCAGCGAAATTGTCGAGGCGCAGGCCAAGATCGTGAGGATGGGGCGTTCATCGATAACTGTCGAAGTCGCACTGTGGTCGGAGGACGTACTGTCGAGCGAGCGTCATTTGCGGCGCGCGGCCACTTCTTCATGGTCGCCGTCGATGACCATCGTCGCCCTGTCGCACTCATTCCCGGAAATTCAGCGGCGACCACTCATAGGGATTGACGATATTCAAACCTCGTCTACTATATCTTGTGTACGAGGTTCTTTTGATTCGCAAGGATCGGAAGCTAAGACGGGAATCCGGTGCGTGACGTCCATGATGGGCCGAGCAATGCCGGAGCTGCCCCCGCAACTGTAAGCGGCGAGCATTCGTTCGACAAAGCCACCGAGAGCGTGAGGCCTCGGGAAGGCGAGAACAATGCCGCGACCCGCAAGCCAGGAGACCTGCCTCGATCAAAAACGTCCACGGGCGGGGTGTCCGGATGGCGAACGATGACCCATCGCGGCATAACGGCCGCCATCATCGTTCATCATCGTTTCCCCGAAACTCCCGCTTATCACTTCGGGTGAAGTCTATGTCCATGCGTTCTGATCCGCACCGTCGCGAATGCCGGGCCTATAGCACTGCCCGGCAAGCGATCGTGCCTGCCTTCCTTTCGAATTCCTGTCGCACAGACTCGGCGGATGTCCGAGAAACTCTTTATGTCCATCAAACAGGCGAGGATATCCATGAGCATCACCGTCTACAGCAAGCCTGCCTGCGTCCAGTGCACGGCGACGACCCGCGCGCTTGATCGGCAGGGCATCGACTATACGATCATCGATGTCTCGACCGACTCTGCCGCTTACGAGCTCGTACAGGGTCTCGGCTATCGCCAGGTTCCCGTCGTCGTCGCCGGCGAGCAGCATTGGGCCGGCTTCCGCCCGGACATGATCAGCGCTCTGGCTTGATGGCTGCTGGGATGGGCGGGCTCGTCTATTTTTCCAGCCGCTCGGAAAACACCCATCGCTTTGTGCAGAAGCTGGGCTTGCGAGCGCAGCGCATTCCGATTGGTGGCGAACCCGGCCTTGAGACGGCGAATCCGTTCGTTCTCGTCGTGCCAACTTATAGCGGCGAGGGCGGCAAGAATGCGGTGCCAAAACAGGTGATCCGTTTCCTCAACGAGGCGGCAAACCGCTCAAATCTCCGCGGCGTCATCGCCTCGGGCAACAGCAACTTCGGAGCGACCTTCGGGTTCGCCGGCGACCTCATCTCGCAAAGGTGCGGAGTGCCGTATCTCTACAGGTTCGAGCTCATCGGCACGCAAGAAGATGTCGTCAACGTCAGATATGGATTGGAACGATTTTGGACACGGCAATTCTCGAACGCGCGGTGAAGGCGCCGGACACGAAGGCGGCTGAACCAGCGCTGGACTATCATGCGCTCAATGCGATGCTGAATCTCTACGACGAGGAGGGAAAGATCCAGCTGGACAAGGATCGGCTGGCGACCAAGCAGTACTTCCTTCAGCACGTCAACCAGAACACCGTCTTCTTCCATAATCTGCGGGAGAAGCTGGATTACCTGGTGACCGAAGGTTACTACGAGCAGGGGGTGTTGGATCAGTACTCGTTCAATTTCGTGCGTGATCTCTTCGATCACGCCTATGCGAAGAAGTTCCGGTTTCCGACGTTTCTCGGCGCTTTCAAATATTATACCAGCTATACGCTGAAGACCTTCGACGGAAAGCGCTATCTGGAGCGCTATGAAGACCGTGTCTGCATGGTGGCGCTGGCCCTGGCGCGCGGCAATGAGCAGCTTGCCCATGACTTGGTGGACGAAATCATCTCCGGCCGCTTCCAGCCGGCAACGCCGACCTTCCTCAACGCCGGCAAGAAACAGCGCGGCGAGCTCGTCTCCTGCTTTCTGCTGCGCGTCGAGGACAACATGGAGTCTATCGGCCGCTCGATCAATTCGGCGCTGCAGCTCTCCAAGCGCGGCGGCGGTGTGGCGCTGTCGCTGACCAACATCCGCGAAGCCGGTGCGCCTATCAAGCAGATCGAGAACCAGTCCTCCGGCATCATCCCCGTGATGAAGCTGCTCGAAGACAGCTTCTCCTATGCCAACCAGCTTGGCGCGCGGCAGGGGGCGGGCGCCGTCTACCTCCATGCCCACCATCCGGACATTATGCGCTTCCTCGATACCAAGCGCGAAAATGCCGACGAGAAGATCCGCATCAAGACCCTGTCGCTCGGCGTCGTCATCCCCGACATCGCCTTCGAACTCGCGAAGAACAACGAGGATATGTATCTGTTCTCGCCCTATGACGTGGAGCGGGTCTATGGCGTGCCCTTCACCGAAATTTCGGTCACGGAAAAATATCGCGAGATGGTCGCCGATGGCCGCATCCGCAAGAAGAAGATCAAGGCACGGGACTTCTTCCAGGTGATCGCCGAGATCCAGTTCGAGAGTGGTTATCCCTACCTCATGTTCGAGGACACGGTGAACCGCGCCAACCCGGTCGCCGGCCGCATCACCATGAGCAACCTCTGCTCGGAAATCCTACAGGTGAGCGAGGCGAGCGAATACGGCGACGACCTCTCCTATAAACATATGGGGAAGGATATCTCCTGCAATCTCGGTTCGCTCAATATCGCCGCCGCGATGGACAGCCCCGATTTCGGCAAGACGATCGAGATGTCGATCCGGGCGCTGACGGCCGTTTCCGACATGAGCTATATCTCCTCCGTACCCTCGATCGAAAATGGCAACGACGAAAGCCATGCCATTGGCCTCGGCCAAATGAACCTGCACGGCTATCTTGCCCGCGAACGCATCTTCTATGGCTCCGAGGAAGGCATCGATTTCACCAACATCTATTTCTACACGGTGACCTATCACGCGATCCGTGCCTCGAACCGGCTGGCAATCGAGCGGGGCCAGAGTTTCAAGGGCTTCGAGAACTCGAAATATGCCTCGGGCGAGTATTTTGACAAATATACCGGGCAGGAATGGAAGCCTGCGACCGAGCGCATCGCCGACATCGTCGAGAAGGCCGGTATTGCCATCCCGACGCAGGAAGATTGGCTCGCGTTGAAGCAGTCCGTGATGACTTCAGGTCTCTATAACCAGAACCTGCAGGCCGTGCCGCCGACGGGCTCGATCTCCTACATCAATCACTCGACCTCCTCAATCCATCCGATCGTCTCGAAGATCGAGATCCGCAAGGAAGGCAAGATCGGCCGCGTCTATTACCCGGCCGCCTTCATGACCAACGACAATCTCGACTATTATCAGGATGCCTACGAGATCGGGCCGAAGAAAATCATCGATACCTATGCGGCCGCCACCCAGCATGTCGATCAGGGCCTGTCGCTGACGCTGTTCTTCCGCGACACGGCGACGACCCGCGACATCAACCGGGCGCAAATCCACGCCTGGAAGAAGGGCATCAAGACCATCTACTACATCCGGCTCCGCCAGATGGCGCTCGAAGGCACGCAGGTTCAGGACTGCGTTTCCTGCACGCTCTGAATCTTTGAGGGACGATGACAATGACCATGCAATTCGAGCCGGCAAGCCGCGTTCGCGCCATTAACTGGAACCGCATCGAAGACGATAAGGATCTCGAAGTCTGGAATCGCTTGACCGGCAATTTTTGGCTGCCGGAAAAGGTGCCGTTGTCCAACGACATCCAATCCTGGGCGACGCTGAAGCCGGAGGAGCAGCAGCTCACCATCCGCGTTTTCACGGGTCTGACGCTGCTCGACACGATCCAGAACGGCGTCGGTTCGGTCAAACTGATGGAGGATGCCGTGACGCCGCACGAGGAGGCGGTGCTCTCCAACATCTCCTTCATGGAGGCGGTGCATGCGCGCTCCTACTCGTCGATCTTCTCGACGCTCTGCCTGACGCCCGACGTCGACGATGCCTACCGCTGGTCGGAGGAGAACGAGTTCCTGCAGCGCAAGTCGGTGCTGATCATGGAGCAATACGCCTCCGGCGACCCCTTGAAGAAGAAGGTTGCCAGCGTCTTCCTCGAGACCTTCCTGTTCTATTCGGGCTTCTATCTTCCAATGTACTGGTCGAGCCGTGCCAAACTCACCAACACGGCCGACATGATCCGGCTGATCATCCGCGATGAGGCGGTCCACGGCTATTATGTCGGCTACAAGTTCCAGCGCGGACTGGAGCGGCTTTCCGAAGGGCGCCTGCAGGAAATCAAGGATTTCGCCTTTGATCTGCTGCTCGAACTCTACGACAACGAGGCGAAATATACCGAGGCGCTCTATGACGGCGTCGGGCTGACCGAGGACGTCAAGAAGTTCCTGCACTACAACGCCAACAAGGCACTGATGAACCTCGGCTACGAGGCGCTTTTCCCGGCCGAGGCCTGCAAGGTCAATCCGGCGATCCTGTCTGCGCTATCGCCGAACGCCGACGAGAACCACGACTTCTTTTCCGGTTCCGGCTCTTCCTATGTCATCGGCAAGGCGGTGGCGACCGAAGACGAGGATTGGGATTTCTGATCCACTAACTCCCGATCGGCGTTCTTGACGCTCACCGATCATTCGACATAACTGAGCGCGGCGGTTTCCCAAGGAAGGCTCCGCGGGCATTAATAGGGAACATGGTGCGGGCGCCCGGTCCAACCGCTTCGCGGCCGGACTGACTTCGCCGGTCGATAGTCGCTTGCGCATGTGCGCGCAGAAGAACGCGATCCGGGGGCCTCCACCGACTTGAATTCTGTCCAAGGGAACTGGAGCAGCCTGCTGTGGGAGATAGAAGCCGCAACGTCATAGTCAGCGAAGTCGGACCGCGTGACGGTCTCCAGAGCATCAAGCGCGCCATGCCCACCGCCACAAAGATCGCGTGGATCGGGAAGCTCGCAGAGGCAGGCCTCACGGAAATCGACGTCGGATCCTTTGTATCGTCAAAACTGCTGCCCCAGATGGCGGACTGCGCCGACGTCGTAACGGCTGCCATCGAGATCCCCGATTTGACGGTTCTCGCGCTCGTTCCGAACCTGCGCGGCGCCGAGGCGGCCTTCAATGTCCAGACCCACAAGATCACCATGCCCGTTTCGGCATCGCAGGCCCACAGCAGGGCAAACATCAACAGATCGGTCGAGGAGGCGGTCGCCGACGTCGCATGCGTGTGCGACCCGCGGAAGACGCTGTGCGACGGGTACCGTCCCGGGGTGGAAGTCGGCATCTCGACCGCATTCGGCTGCACGATGGAGGGCGCGATCTCCGAAGTCTGGGTTATCGAGCTGGCTGTCATCCTCGCGGACGCAGGAGTTGATACGGTCGGCCTCTCCGACACGACAGGCTACGGCAATCCGGCCCAGGTCAAACGGCTGTTCACCCGCCTCATCGCCGAACTCGGTGACAAGGCCTGCGGCGCGCATTTCCACAACGTTCGCGGGCAGGGACTCGCGAACGTCGTCGCGGCGCTTGAGGTGGGCGTCACCGCCTTCGCTTCCTCACAGGCGGGTCTGGGCGGCTGGCCCTATGCTCCGGGAGCTACGGGAAACATTGTCACCGAAGACTCGTGTTCATGCTCGAAGCAATGGGTCTCAAGACCGGGATTGACATCGACAAGCTGATCGCGGCGCGTGCGATCATTCTTTCGGGGCTGCCGGGTGAGGCTCTTTACGGCCACGTCCACGACGCAGGCCTGCCCCCAAGGGCTTCCGCTACGCGTAGCGATCGAAGCCCGCAGCACATTTCAGGAGTTTTCCGATCCCGCGTCGGCTGGACCTCAGAAGCGCGATCGTCGAGAGGAGAGATATGCTGACATTTCTTGGTTACGCGATGGTCGCCAGCTTCATGACGCTTATCATGACCAAGCGCATGACGGCTTTGGTTGCCCTCATAGTCGTGCCGATCGTCTTCGGATTTCTTGCAGGAGTTGGCGGAGAGATCGGCGAGATGATGATGGATGGTCTCGTGAAGCACGCGCCGCCGGCCGCGATACTGTTCTTCGAGATCATTTACTTCTGCGTCATGGCCGAGGCAGGGCTGTTCGACACGCTCATCCGTTTCGTGGTGAAAACCGCCAAGGGCGATCCGCTCAAGATCGTCGTCGGCACCGCAATCCTCGGCGCCGTGGTCGCACTCGACGGCGACGGGGCAACGACATACGCGATTTGCATCACTGCTCTGCTTCCCATCTACCAAAGGCTCCGCATCCAGTACATGGCGACGCTCCTGCTGATGTCCATCGGTGTCATGAACATCGTGCCCTGGGGCGGCCCCACAGCGCGGGCCGCCAGTGCCATGCATCTCGATGTCAGCGAGGTCTTCGTGCTGCTGATCCCGGCCATGCTCGTCGGCATTGCCTACATCGTCGTCGCCTCCATTGTGTTCGGCTTGAAGGAGCGCCGCCGAAGCGGACAGATCTGCCACACGGGCGTCGCCGCGATCGAGGAGAGCCTTGGGGAGGTTCCTGAATATAGACGCCCAGGAAGCTGCCCTTCAATGCCGTCCTTACCGCCGGCCTGATCCACGCATTGATCCAGGGTCTACTTCCGCTGCCCATCCTGTTCATGGTGGCGACGGCGTTCGCCCTGTTGATCAACTATCCGGACATCCGATCAGCAGGAGCGCCTGAGCGCACACGCCGACAACGTGCCAGCGGTTGTCTCGCTGATTTGGCGGCGGGCATACTCACCGGAATTCTAAACGGCACGGGCATGCTCGATGCCGTGTCGAACAGCCTTCTGTACGTCAACTCCTGAGTGGCTGGGTCCCTACCTTGCACCGCTCGTCGCGCTGCTGGGCGGTCCCGCCACGTATGTCGTCACGAACGACGCATTCTTTTTCGGCGTTCTTCCAATTCTTGCGAAGACCGCAGCCTCGTACGGGATCACCTCTGCCGAGATGACCCGAGCGTCGCTTGTCGGCCAACCGTTGCACTTGCTGAGCCCGCTAGTCGCCTCGACCTACCTCCTTGTCGCCCTGCTGGACATCAACTACGGAGAGAATCAGCGGGCGTCGATCTTCTGGATAATCGGCCTGATGATGGCCATGCTTCTGGGGGCGCTCGTCTTCGGCGTGATCCCTTTGAGGGGTCCGATCGGATGATGCAAGAACAGGATTGGATCCTAGAGGACGACGATGGCTTCATAGGCTTGATCGGTCCCGTCTACTCGAAGCCTATCATCGATCAAGATATCGGTTCGACAACGAAGCCGGGATTGAACTGCACCCAGCGGAAAGGCTATCTGATTCTGCAGAGCAGAAATCGAGCACGGAGGCGTTGATGCCAGCTGAGAAGGAACAGCGGGTGGAAGCTGTCGAACGCGTACTGACGATTCTCGATGCGTTCGGCGACAACGACCCGCGAATGACATTGAACGAACTTTCACAGAAGACCCGGGTTCTATCCGAGAACGATCCTGAGGCTCGCTGGATCGCTTGAGCGGTTTGGCTATGTACCGGGAAGCCGACGGGCGCTTCCGACTCGGCTCGTCGCTCTATCGGCTTGGAAACCAGTATAAGCCCGCATTCAATCTCGCTGACTACGTCCGGCCCGTCCTCCGCGAGCTGGTGGAGACGAGCCAGGAGACCGCTGCATCCTACATCAAGGATGGCGACCGTCGTATCTGTCTGTTTCGGCATCACGCGACCGCATTTTCCGCCACTACCTCGAAGAGGGGGCATCGTTGACCCTCGATAGAGGAGCAACCGCTAGAATCCTCATGGCATTCTCTGGAAAGGCGGGCGTTTTCTACGACGACATCCGCGAGAAGGGTTACTACATCTCCCTCGGCGAGCGCGATCCTGAGACCGGTGCGATCGGCGTGCCTGTGTTCGGCGTGGGAAATTCCCTCGTAGGGTCATTAGGTCTCACGGTACCGATGCAGCGGTTCACACCTGAGGCGCAGACCGCGCATCTCAAGGTACTTATACAGGCGGCTGCAGAGCTGTCGAAACGACTAGGGGCACAGCGGACCCGTTGAAACCCGTTGCTGCGTCGTCGTGCGAGGAAAGCTTACGAGGCCTTCCTAGGAATGTAATGGGTCATGAATCCTACCTGGCCGCGTATCAGAGGTCGTCAGCAGATAGCTGAGGGCTTCTGAGCTAAGGGTTGGATTGGGTTTGCTGCCGATGAGCGCGCCGGAACCATTACAAGGGATCCGCCTGCACGGACACTGCGGCGCGCTGCCGCATCGTCGACGCTGCGAGTTCCGGGACGGCAAACTCGCGGCGACCGTGAGTCGGTTGCGAGCGGCAAGACCAGTAACGGTCGGCTGACGATTGATACTGCGGGGGGCGCAAAACGCTGAGCAGCGGCCGTCTCCTGATGGACGGCAAGGATCGTCTGTTGAGCTGTCATCGCTGGCTCCCGGGTGCGGAAATTGGTGAATGCAACGACATGAGCACCGGCGAGCGGATTTCCATTGGTATCCTCGACGCGAAGGACAGCGCCATGGCCCGCTTGCGCAGTCCCGTCGCAGATTGTTCGGTACGTGCCGCGACCTAGCAGGCTGTTGAAGAAGTCTCTGGCTTGGCCTTCAGGATGGCCTCGTCGCCATTGTGGTAAGCGAACGCGATCTCGATTGCGCCATCGTCGAGCAATTCGGCATGACCGTCACCCGAGACCTCGTCCATTTCGTCGCATCCGGCCCAAGTGAAGGAGACCATGGACGTGCTGTAGCCGAGTTGGAGGCCCGCTTGCATCGCACCGAAGGCGATTTCGCCATATCCATTGGCTCCGATGGTGATTGTGGCGGGCTCAACCAGGTCGAGATAATCCCGATCCCATAGATCGGCCTCGACGATCCGCCAGCGGCCAATCAGGCGGCAGTTTGAAGCCGCGCTCATGACGACACCGCCATCAGTTTCGGTAACCGCACCAGATCATAGGCGGCGGCCGCGAAGGTGAAGGCCCATCCGACGCGGTCGCGGCCACGGAACTTCGTCTTGTCCTGCCCCGCGACGGTCTTGATCCAGCCGAACGCCTCCTCGATGCGCTTGCGGATGCGCAAGCTGACGCCATAGCCAGAATGGCGCGTCGTGCGCCCGTCAATGGCCGAGCGGCGACCATTGATGTTCTGCGCCACATGGGGCGTCACCTTCATCGACCGCAAATCTTTGACGAAGTCCTTTGTGTCATAGGCCTTGTCGGCACCCAGCGTGATCGCTTGTGTCCGCTCAGTGAAGGGCTCGATCATGTGCAGCGCCGCTACCCGTTCAGCATATCCGCTGGCCTCTGTCAGATAGGCATCGACCAGCAGGCCATGGCGGTTTTCCATCAGCCCGTGCCCCATGAAGCACAGCTTGGCCTCCTTGCCTTTGCCCTTCCTATAAAGTCTTGCATCTGGGTCGGTCGTTGAAGCATGCGTCTCGTTGGAACGCCTTTCGCCATGAAAGTCTGCTTCCACATTCCGACCGCCGCCATCCGATGGTGGTTCGCCCGAGCCGTCCTTCGGCTTGAAGCTCTTCATCGACGCCCAGGCTTCGATCAGCGTGCCATCGACAGAGAAGTGGTCCGTTGACAGCAGCCGCTTTACCTTGGGCTGCGAAAGGATCGCACCCAGGAACTTCGCGGCGATGTCGCCTTCTAGCAACCGGTCGCGGTTCTTCGAAAACACCGAATGGTCCCAAGCTGGATCGTCAATGCCAATGTCCACAAACCAGCGGAACAGAAGGTCGTATTCCAGCCGCTCCATCAAAAGCCGCTCAGAACGGATCGAATAGAAGGCTTGCAAAAGCATGGCGCGCAGAAGCTTCTCAGGCGCAATCGATGGCCGCCCGATCGGTGAATAGAGCGCTGCAAACTCCCGTTCCAGCAAAACGAGCGCGTCGTTCACGATCTGCCGGATTGCCCGCAGCGGATGATCACGACGAACACGATCCTCCAGATCGACATAACTGAGAGTTGACCCGTCCTCACATCGCTGCCGCGCATCCATCAACTCCGAATCTCGACAAAGCCAATGAATCACGACCAAAGTCTTCACGCCAGGGCCTTTTTCAACAGCCTGCTAGAGGCTGCGTCCGGTCAGTAGCGCGCCCAAGCGGGATGAGAAGGTTCAGCTTAATGGCCTTGAAGCGCATACCTTGATATATCGACACCGCGAATGCGTTCCATCAAATCTAACGATTTTACCGTCTTTGCAGAAAAGTGCATAGAAGAATTGAAGGATGCAAGCCCAGGAGGTAACTGCCTATACCATTGATCAAGAAGCGTTTTTGTGGTGCACCTTCTCTTGTGCACCGAACATTTATTTTGACGAGGGTGTCTCGCCGCCCTGTGACCTCAACTTGTCCCATCCGCCTTGAGCGAGGCGGTGATACTCGGTGCAATCCGAGCAGATAGGGGTTCATTCGCGGCTTCCGGATCAGACCGCCCCTTGTGCAAAATGAAGCGATAGTTACCAGAGAGGGATATCTCATGAATCGTAGCACCATTCTGATGCTCGCATGCGCCGCAGCCGTCGGCACATGGCTCTTCTACACGCCAGACGTGCGGGCTGACCCCGTCGACGATCTATGTTACCTTTTTTGCTCTTCGACGGAGAAGCAGGATGATACCGTTGGCAGGTTTTGTTTATCTTTTTGCTCCTCATCTGCCTCCCCCTCGTTCCCAACGAACCCGCAGGACAAAGGCGGAAGCGACGTAGAGGAGGAAAGTCCGACCCGGACCACAAACGCTGCGAGCGGAACGTCGGGAACGCCGTGACAGGAGCAACACAGGTCAAACAGATCGTTTAGGTCTTGGCTCGGCATCCCACCATCAGCCGGTGTCAAAAGGAGCAAACTCGTGAGGCAATAGTCGGGTCAGTCGGGAGCATTCTCCAATGAGGTAATACGCGTCCCACCTTATTTGATGAGGTGGAACGACCCGCTACCGCAGCATCAGAGTGCTAAAACGTGGTCGTTGTCTTGAACGCACAAAGGTAGTTCCGTGAAGCAAGTTACCATTGTCGGATTGGATTTGGTCAAGCAGATTTTTCAGGTGCACGCGCCAAAGGCGATGGCTCCCCGGTCCTGAGCCGCAAGCTGCGCTGCACCGAAGTGCTGCGGTTTTTCGGAAAGCAGCCAGCATGCTTGGTTGTATCGACGCACCTGCGGCAGCGCGCATGATTGGGCACGCGAAATTGCCGCGCTCGGTCACGAGGTGCTTCACCCCGCGGGCCTATGTCCCTTCGTCAAATAATGCTCACCTCTCCATTATTTGACAAAAAGCTTCACGTAACGCGGGACGATCAACTTCACCTCATGGCCATACTTGCATACTTGCTGATCCGACCGATCTTCAAGCAAGCTTCATACGGTGTCGGGTGAGGATAATTGATAAAGAGCAGTTTTCATCCCATGGTATTGCCGGTAGCCATACATAAGCCGTTACATGTCTTACGACCGAAGCAATGTCTCTCATCACTTCTCGGAAGTTCAGGTCACATCGGCGAGCCTCTGCTCAAGGCGCAGAACCTCGCTCCGCAACGTCTCGATGGTAGCATCGCGATTACAGATGGCATCCAGCTGAATTGTTCGTGCTTCCTCCAAAGCCGCGAGCGCCTGTGTCAACTCAGCCATTGTTGAAGCGGATAAGGAGGAGTTTTGTTCGGTTTGTTGACCTTTGCTGTTCGGTTCATAAGCATCAGCAAGGGAGTCGAACGATACTCCGTCCCCGCCACGTCGCAAATTCCACCAGGTTTTAAACACGTGACGGTATCGCTCAGTTACGGCTCTACCCCTATCCACGACCCCAGCCTGCTGTGCCCGCCGAAATGCCTGTTCATAACCAAGTTCCACAAATAGCTCGGCACCGACTAGATCGGTCACTGCTTGCATCTCCTCCGTCGTCAGTTGTGTCTGCCATGCCTCGACTGAGCAGCCATCGACGCCCTGTTTCTCCAGGAGCGTTCGATCCCCGAAGTTACTTAGCTGAAGGTAATCCGTTTGGTCGATTACCCCGGATTTCATGTGCTTTGGGTCGTAGCCAAGTCCAGCGACCAGACGCTGGATCTCCTCATTTGGGTTGGCAACTAAGAGCTCATAGTGGACGACTTGCGTATTGTGGCGATCGCGTTGCGTCGCGAGCGCGGGTAGGCCCAGCACGAAGTCTGCCAGAGCCAAGGCTACAGCAGCGGAAGGAGTTCCGAGTACAAGATCGGCGAGACAGGTTACGCTAGTCGGAGGGCATCTTTCTGAAACGAAAGGTATACCCCAGGTCGATTTCATTGAAGCGGCAACAGCATATGGATTTCGCAGTAGTAAGAGGTGTGGCGCTTCCGGATAAAGGCAATGCAAATAATCGAGCACCATCCAATAGCGCGGAGTTTTGTCGATCAACGTGCGCTTGCCCGCTGCCGCCAAATATTGAGCATAAGCGGCGTCGGCAAAAGCCCTGTTGACGCTCACTTGGTCTATTCTGCCCAAGAACTCACCGACTGCGCCCTGGATTAATGACGCCCCGGCTGGGTGGCGATGGTCCGTTTTTCCAAATGCTTCGAGGGCCAAAATCAGCCACGGCTCAGGCGGAGCTGTGATATCTGGGTGTCGTTGGAGCAAGTGCGCCAGCAATGTTGTTCCCGAGCGCGGGACGCCGATGAGAAAGCAAACGGCCGGAGAATTGCGGACTTCCAGCTTCATGAGTTTGTCCGTTCTGTCTGAAGCGCGCGAACACATACGCGACGCACCTTACTCTGCAAATGATCCACTTTGCGCATCCCTGAGTTTTAACGTGGCGTAAATCTGAAGATCATTCTTCAAAACCACGGAATAAATTTAACCGCCATCCTTGCGGCCTAAGTCGTTCTAATCCTGCGTCTGCTATTTCGCCAACCCGTGACGGAAAGGAACTGCCAGGGGGGTGGATCGGACCGGCTATAGGTTCGTGTTTCTGAGCAAGACATCACCCTCCACTCCTCGATGATACTGAGCCACCATCTGGAAGGAAGGTAAAAGCTCAAAAATCGCGCGTAGGGGAAGCTGCCCTTCATAGAGCTCCTGATTACTATATTCCGTGTATATGTAACGTGTTCTGCTCAGGATCTGTTTGCCGCCGGCGATAACGTCGGCCTCGGCTCCCTGCACATCCATCCAGATCAAATCGATGTTCTCTAATCCTGCTTCGCTGCACCAGTCATCCAGCCTCCTAGTCTCGACGGAAATCGGACGGTCAAACCGAACCCACTCATATTCCGAAAGATGGTTCTTGGGACGACGTATCGAGCCCGAGAGATCCCAGTCCTTAGCACTACCATCACCATTGCTAGGATGAAACTCTACCCTTCCGTTTCGGTCACTGATCGCGATCTCAGATAGCCTCATCTGGTCCAGATAACGACCCATTTTTTCCTTGAAGCGCGCAGCGGCTCTGGGGTCGGGCTCAAAGCAATAGAGCTGGGCGTTCGGAAGAAGGCGCAGAAAGCGTTGCGCATCGCTTCCGTCATTGCACCCGATGTCCAAGATTACAGGGTCAGGTTTATCCAGAAGCGAAACGATTTGTCGATGTACTTTTAACGAAGACGTTGGCACCCTCACAGTCTCCATGAGTTCTCGCAGTGCCCGCTGGATAGGGACTGACAGGCATTCTCTAAGATGCCGAGCTATGTCCATTTGGCATTTCCTCTTGATTTAGTTGCACTCATGACGCGTCGCCGTCCAAACACTATGTGCGCGCCGCATTGTCGGTTATAGGCCTCTTGGTTCACCCGAATGTTCTGTCGTGCGACGAAACCGGCACTGGCTTTACTAGAGGCCACACTAGTCACCCATCACCTAATTGGGGAACGGTTCAGCTGATTAGCCGCCGCACACGGGACGCAAGCATATGCAACGCTGCCCCCAAATCTGGCGCATTTCATTGACGAAAGTTTCATGACTACTTTGATCCGGCGCGATTCCATCCAAAATGTCGCTAACCTGGGCTTCTCCCTCAATCCTTATTAGCTGTTCAAACAATTCCGGTGAAACACGCACGACTTCAAGGCTGGAGGGACCAGCGCGGATCTCACATACAGTCTCTTGCCGATCGAGGGTGGAATAGGCACGCACTTGACGGAGACTTGCGTAAGGCGGTAAGGAAACCGTTAGTTTATTCCAGTCCTCCATCGTTGAGATGCGCTTCTTGACGAGAAATGGCCCGACCACGAGTGCATCCAGGTCGGTTGTCAAAAATGTGGTCACGGCGTCCCTAACCGAGTCCACTATCGGCTCGGCGTTGTTGTTAAAGGACGTGTTGAGCAAAATCGGGACGCCGGTTCGCTTCCCGAAGGCGTTGATTAGCTCCCAATAAGCGGGATTTGTTTCGCGCGACACCGTTTGCAAACGAGCCGTACCATCTACGTGCGTGATGGCGCTGAGCAAACTACGCTTGGATTCGCGTACAGAAACTACAAAATTCATAAAGGGAAATTCCTGCATTATACTCGGCAGATCAAAGAATTCCCTGGCCTCTTCCTCCAATACGGAGGGAGCGAAGGGGCGGTAGCCTTCGCGCTTCTTGACCATCATGTTGATTCTATCCTTGTTTGAGGCCGGCCTCGGGTCAGCAAGGATACTTCGGTTGCCTAGCGCGCGGGGACCAAATTCCGAGCGTCCCTGCACCCAGGCGATCACTGCGCCATTCGCGATCAACTCGGCGGCTTTGCCTGCCACGTCATCACAGCGTTCAATGTCGAGATGTCGGCCCCAAGCAGCAAGTTCCTCCTCCACGGCCCGTTCGCTCCCCAGATCGGGTCCCCAATAGACGCTCTCCAAACGCTCACGAGGTGTCGGCTGCCCCAGATCATTAGAGGTTATCAATGCAGCGCCCAGTGCGCAGCCAGCGTCGTGGGCTGCGGGTTGTACGAAGATGTCCTTAAACATCCCCGAATACAGGAGTTTACCATTCAAAGTGCAGTTGTGAGCGACTCCTCCGGCCAAACACAACCGCTCTATGCCGGTAACCTTAGTGTAATGCCGTAGGACGTGGAACACGATTCGCTCCAGTGCTTCCTGCAAAGAAGCACTCACATCCTTATGCTGCTGTGTGAACGGCATGCCTTTCCGCCGAATTTGAATGTTGCGGAGCAACGTGGGACCGACTCGGTCGAGATAGACCCGATAACCACCATCGTCTAAGAGTTCGTAGAATTGTTCGAAGATCTTGCGATAAGGAGCGGGATTGCCGTAAGGTGCGAGTCCCATGACCTTATATTCATCGAACGCTCCATAACCGAGATAGCGGATCGTCTCCAAGTATAGCAGCCCTAGAGAATCATTCTCCGGAAAAGTCACGAGTGGCTTAATTTCCGTGCCGGAACCTACTGCCAAAAGGCCCGAAAGAAAGTCTCCACCGCCGTCAATTGAGAGGACCAGACTTCGCTCGAATCCAGACATAAAAAACGCGCTAACCGCATGCGACATGTGGTGGCTTACGAAGGAGACACGCGAGGGATCAATTTCGGCACCGAATTCTTGCGCGAGCAGTCCACACAACAACAGCCTTGCATCCATGGGGATTGAGGTGTTTGGGTGAGAGAGGTGCAGGCGCTCAAGCACGGCGTTGCAATACGCCTCAGTCGCATAGTACGCGATGCGGTCGATATCGCTGAGCTGAACACCCGCAGATGCAAGGCAATATTGGATCGAACGACTTGGTAGCTTGTTTGAGTGCTTGATTCGGTTAAGGCGCTCCTCTTCGACAGCCGCTATCACTCGGCCGTCACGAACGAGAACCGCAGCCCCATCGTGCATAAATGTGTTCGGTAGATCGAACGAGTTTTCGTAAATTCTGCTTAGACCGCCACTCAGTCCCAGACACAGCATGTTACTCTCCATTCCGTTTCTAAAGATAGGCCGCTCTCGCCAGACCGGGTTTCGTAGTTCAAAGCTAAGTATTCGCCAGTGTCAGCGCATCAAACGCCGATTAAGCAGCCCTAGCGATATGAAGAATGGGACCACTGCGTAGATGCAAAGCGCGCTAACGTGCAGTCCAACGCTTCCGGCTGTGCGATTTAGCATCGCCGGACGGATCAGCTCGATTGAATGTGACAGCGGCAGCAGATGCGATAGCTGCTGAAACAAGTGGGGCAGCTGGGTGATTGGGAAGACCGCTCCTGAGAGAAATAGCATGGGTGTCAAAAAGAGCGTCTGATAAAAGATGAAGTAGTCGTGGCTTGGAGCAATTGCCGTGACGATCATGGCTAGGCTCGCAAAGGCAAGCCCCGTGAGCGCGATGACCGGCAAGGCAAAGAGAATCGACGACCACGTTGCATAGCCCATTATGGCGGCAACGAGCATGATTGCAGTCCCGGCTAACAAAGCCTTGCTGGCTGCCCATGCCACTTCACCCAAGACGACATCCCCGAGTGTGAGGCGGGTACAAAGGGCTGTTTCCCAAGTTCGTTTTGCACGCATGCGAGCGAAGGTCGCATAGATCGTCTCGAACGTTGCGGAGACCATAGCGCTAGTGGCTACCATGCCAGCCGCTAAAAATGCGACATACGGAATGCCGTCGACAGGGCCCACTAGCGTTCCTAGGCCGAAGCCGAGACCAAACAGAGAACTAACCGGTTCGGCGAGACTGCCGAGAATTGACGCTATGGCGACTTTTTTCCACGCCAAATAATCGCGACGCCACAAAGAAATCCAATTCCAAGCATTTGCGGGCAGAACCGCCGCGTAACGTATCCACATCGCTCAGTCCTTTATCTCCCGTCCCGTCAGCCGCAAGAAAACATCTTCGAGATTTGCTGGTCGCTGCAAAAGGCGTAGACCAGTTTGTCCTTGCAGCTGAGAGCGCACCTGCTCCGGCTCCGAGGCATAGCAAAACAGAGTCTCGCCGCTAACCTCCATACGTCGCACATGCGGCCTGAGTAACGAACTCAGTTCACGGGGGTTGCCGCCATAGATCTCAATCACGTCGCACCCGATGTGCTCGTCAATCAGCGAGTGAGGGCGGCCCTCTGCAATTTTGCGTCCGTTCTCGAGCACGCACAACCGGTTGCATAGCCGCTCCGCTTCTTCCATGAAGTGGGTGGTCAGTAGAATCGTCTTGCCCTGCGCCAACAGGGCACGCAGCCGTTCCCAGATAAGATGGCGGGCATGTGGGTCCAAGCCGGTAGTAGGCTCATCTAGTATCAGGAGCTGCGGGTCGTTGATAAGCGCACACGCGAGCGTCAGCCGGCGCTTCATACCTCCCGATAGGTCCGAGACGCGAACATCGGCCTTGTTCTCGAGCCGCGCAAACTTGAGAAGCGCTGGGATAGCGGCTTCAAGCTGGCGAGTGCGAAAGCCAAAGTAGCGGCCGAACACCAGTAGGTTCTCGCGTGCCGTAAACTCACTGTCCAGCGCATCGAATTGCGGGACCACGCCGATGCGGCTACGCGCAAGGCGGGCGCGAGAAGGCACAGGCTCCCCAAGCACCCTGATCGTGCCCTCATCAAACGGTGCAATGCCGAGAATCAGACGCGAAATTGTGCTTTTGCCCGCACCATTCGGACCGAGCAGGCCGTAGCACTCTCCTGTCGTAACGGTGAATGACAGCTGGTTGATAACAGTTTTGTCGTCGTAGGACTTCTTTACGTCGGTCATCTCGATTGCAACATCTGTATAGCGGAGCAAATCGTTCCCATTGATACGTCGGTTTTGTTCCGGCCTGATGGGGTTGCTCTCAAGGTGAGACAGATGGCCTTCGGGGCGGAATCGATTGAATAGTTGCAATTTCTCGTCCTGCCTTAAGTTCATGACCTTTGTGCGTAGCCGTTAAAGCTTCCCGGCACCCAGCATCGAACCATGGTCAGAGATGCAATCATCAGGATCGTCGACCAGGGCATAGTGCCTGTCATCACGATCTGTGATAGCCCCGTCAGCACTGAAAAGGCGAGGAGCAACGGGCCAAGATTCTGCCCGATCACGTCCAGCGTAAGACAACGATCGAGGCCAGGCAACAGACGGAGTGCAAGCAATGTGTCGCGGAACGTGCTCCGTGCCCAGCGTAGTCGTTGGCGCAAATACGCCCTCATCGTCTCCGGAACGACCGTTGCCGCGATGGCCGACGGGACGTACTCGATCCTAATGCCTGCACCCGAGGTGACGTTTGTTGGTAGAGCATAAATGGCTTGCATACTTTTGCAGGCAGCCAACAATGCTGCGTACAAAGAGATAGCCACGGCGCCGGTCCTGCCAAGCAGATCCATGAGAAAACCGTCCGTTAATGATCCGAAGGAAGGGAGCGGATTGTAAACCCGCGATCATGCAAAGTCGGGATCATGTGGGTCAACGCCGCTGCCGCCTGCTCACGCAGAGTGATGCTGGTAGTGGGCTCCGACTCATTAGGAGGGGACCAATCATGCAGTAAAATAGTCGCACCAGTCCAGTGGACCGGCGCCAACCCGGCGCTCGCCGATATCTGTAACACGTCCTCGCTCCAGATCCCGTAAGGCGCGCGTATATGCCGTACCGAGGCTTCAGGGCAGGCCTGCGCAATGGTCCTGCTTGTCTGGAGTATCTGATGTTCAACGTCCAGGCGACCGCAGGTTGATAGGTCCGGGTGGGTCATCGTGTGGTTGGCCACGAGGTGCCCTTTCGCAACAATTCGCCGGATGAGCTCCGGATGGTCCTGCGCGTAGGCAGCGATCACGAAGAAAGTTGCCGGAACCCGGTGTTTGGCCCGCACCTCGAGGATCTCGGGGGTGAAAGCGCGATCGGGACCGTCGTCGAAGGTAAGATAGACGCTCCGATCATCGGTGCTGCCGGCGTCGCTTCTGCGCACTTCAGTTATGTAGTTAAGCTCTTTCATAGCTCAGGACCATTCCGCTCGATTAATGTCCCGGATGGCCATTCGCTCATGGAGCGTCCTATCGGAAAAACTACAAGAAGTACGTCTTCAGAGCGCGTGGGGGGTAGGTTGAGATAGACATCTGGAAGGGTGGACCGCACGCGAACCCCTTCCATAACAGTCACAAGGCCATTTCGGCAGAGCCTGACAACGAGCTTATGCAACGCCTGCCGAACGCCGCCAAACGCGAACGGAACACCAAGTTGTTGAAGCACTGGGTAGATGACGCGCAAAGAATTAATTCCGAGCCCCTCAAGATCTGGGCGCACGCCCCACAATCCCAGCTCCGCTACGAGTAGATCGACCTCGCCCACCCTAATGAAACGACGCAACAGCCCCATGTGAGCTGCCACACCGCGCGCATCGTAGCCTATCATCCGCAGCTCAGGTCTAGCTCCTGCCCAACTGCGAGCACCTTCAAAAGGTTTCGCATTGTAAGCTCCGGTTGGCCCATAGGTCATCCGAAAGAACTTTGCGAGCTCTGTGTGGTCGGAGAGCTCCAGCTCGTTTTCCCAGCACAGTTTCCACCGCACTTGAGGACCCATTTTAGAACTCCACATTACCGCTCTATATATAGCGCTAACCAAGTAATACTTGATCATTGTCTTCTTCAGCGTCTTCTACTGGCAATAGTGTGGATCAGTGAAATCGATTGTTTGGATGGAATTCATCCGTAAAATGGATAGTTTGATCCAACAGGGCAGCGAGCTGAACCATCGCCGGCACAAAGTCGTGGGCGGGAGGTATCGTTCCGCACGAGGACGAAGTTCGTGTCAACGGATGGACGTAACCTTCGCCGTGACGGGCTATAGCCGGTCCGCCAAGTCCAATTAGGTTTTGACAGGTATCTGCCGAAGTAGGCCAAGGAATTACGCCGCAGACGACCCTGCATTTGAGCCAGCGCGAGATCGTCGTTCGGCAAGGCGCGATGGTCGAATCCGATCTGGCGGTAGCCAGCGGCAACCAACGTACCGGCCACGGCCACGGCTTGTTCAGAGCGGGCAGTTATGTCCGGGAGTGCTGCCTCCTCGATCAGGCGCTGATTCCTTCTATAAGATGGAACGTAAGCGCGACAAGCACATACTCAAACCTTGACTCGTTCCGAATACCAAGCCGTAAATCCTTCGGACAAGGACAAAATGTACATTTCCGACCATCGGCGAGTTGGATTTCGGCGATTAGCCGCTTTGGTGAGGGTTGACGCGGGCAGCGCATCGACGACGTTCACGGCAGCGAGTATTGGGACGGACGGCGCGGAGGTCCGACAGGACTCCTCGCTCTAGCTGGCTCACATCGCCGATCGCGTGATCATCTCCGGCCAATATCTGCACCGCATCCCGAAAGCGCTCAGGCCCGAGACGCGGCAATCCCTTTTGTCTACCCCCGCTCGGCGTAGTCACCGTTGAGAAATGCATGATAGGCGTTCTCGATTCCTTCCATGAGACTAATCTTTGGAGCCCATCCCAAAGCGCGCAGCTTGTTAACGCTCATCAGCTTCCGCGGTGTGCCATCAGGCTTGGAGTGATCGTGCACGATCTCCCCAGTAAAGCCGACTACACGGCAGATCAGCCTAGTCAGCTCTAGGATCGTGATGTCTTGTCCGCAGCCTAGATTGACATGCTCATGACCAGAATAGTTCTTCAAGAGGAAGATTAGCGCATCGGCGCAGTCGTCGACGTGCAGGAATTCGCGCCGTGGCGTGCCCGTGCCCCAGATGGTGATTTGCTTACCACCCTTGAGCTTAGCTTCGTGTGCTTTCCGGATCAGCGCTGGCATGACGTGGCTTGACTGCAAGTCATAATTATCGCCTGGCCCGTAAAGATTGGTCGGCATAGCCGAGATGTAGTCGCGGCCATATTGCTGACGGTAGGCTTGGGCCAGTTTGATGCCGGCGATCTTGGCGACCGCGTACCATTCATTGGTTCGCTCCAATGGCCCGGTCAAGAGCGCGTTCTCAGGAATGGGCTGCGGTGCCATCTTCGGATAGATGCAAGACGAGCCGAGGAAGACAACGCGGTCGACGTTGTTATCGTGGGCTGCCGCGAAGACATTAGCCTCGATCATCAAATTGTCGTAAAGAAAGTCGACCGGAGAGGTGTCGTTCGCGAGAATACCGCCAACCTTGGCCGCCGCCATTATAATAGCGTCCGGGTTCATCATTGCCACGAAGTTCTCAACGTCGGTCTGCCGCTTGAGATCTAACTCTCCCCGGGAGGCGGCCACAACTTCGCAGTCTTCAGACGCGAGTCGGCGTACAACCGCACTGCCCACCATACCGTTGTGGCCCGCGACCCACACGATTTTTCCCTTCAGATCGTACATTATGCTTCCTTCATTAATACCGATGTCTGCATGATCTTGAGGTCTTCCCGCACCATTTCCGCGGCAAGCTCGCGCACGGATGTCTCATGCACCCAGCCGAGCTTTTCCTTCGCCTTGGTGGCGTCGCCCAAGAGAAGATCGACCTCCGTAGGGCGGAAGTAGCGTGGGTCTACCTGTACTAAGCATCTGCCGGTTTCGACATCGTAGCCCTTTTCGTCAACTCCCTCGCCACGCCATTCGAGCTTGACGCCGACGTCTTCGAAAGCCCATTCAACGAATTGGCGGACAGGGTTCGTCTTGCCCGTCGCTAGTACGTAATCATCCGGTTGATCCTGCTGCATCATCATCCACATTCCACGCACGTATTCACGCGCATGGCCCCAATCGCGTTGAGCATCGAGATTGCCGAGATAAAGCTTGTCCTGCTTGCCGAGATAGATAGCAGCGGCGGCGCGGGTGATCTTGCGCGTTACAAAAGTTTCCCCGCGCAGTGGGCTTTCATGATTGAAGAGAATGCCGTTGGAAGCGTGCATCCCATAGCCCTCGCGATAGTTGACCACGATCCAGTAGGCGTAGAGTTTGGCGGCGGCGTATGGGCTGCGCGGATAAAAGGGCGTCGTTTCGTTCTGCGGTACGGATTGCACGAGGCCGTAGAGTTCTGAAGTCGAAGCCTGATAGAAGCGGCTCTTGTCCTTCAGACCGAGGAGGCGGATCGCTTCAAGAAGTCGCAATGTTCCGATACCGTCGGCATTCGCTGTGTATTCCGGCGTTTCGAACGACACCTGGACATGGCTCTGAGCGGCCAAGTTGTAAATCTCGTCTGGCTGGGATTCCTGAACTACGCGGATCAGGTTAGTCGAATCAGTGAGGTCACCGTAATGCAAAATTAGGCGCGGATCGGGATCGTGCGGGTCTTGGTAGATGTCTTCGATGCGACCCGTATTGAAAGAAGACGAACGTCGCTTTATCCCATGAACGATGTAGCCTTTTTCCAAAAGAAGACGGGCAAGATAGGCACCATCCTGTCCCGTTATGCCCGTAACCAGAGCAACTTTCCTGTTCTCAACCATTTTCTTCCTGCTCTATTAACGTTGAAGTTTCGACTCTGACTCGCCACACAGCAGGCATCAAATTGTAGCCCGCCCCCATTTAGCAGCCCTATGGTAGGTTTTCGACAGTCCTGCTTGACGAAGAGCCCTTAATCTGATTGCCCGACGGCATGGGCATGGGCATGGGCATGGGCATGGTCACGGTGACCTTCTGCTCGACGCAGGTGAGCACCTCTTTGCTGTTGAAGTAACCGCGATCAGCCACAAACTCGAGATGGTCTGCCTCAAAGGCTTGCTTGCTGGCCTTGGCCATGTTTGCAAGGTGCGCCCGGTCGCTGCCGACATTGGTCACCTCACGGGCGACGATGAGGGGATGTTCGGTGTCGACTGCGGTCAGAGTGTTGTAACCGACCAAGCCTGAGCCTCGGCCGCTGGTCGTCATTGACCAGCTATCGGGATCGGTGAGCGATACCTGCTGGTCGGATGTTTCCAGCATCTCCTTTTCGATCTCCGTCAGCCGAACCATCTCCTGTCGAAGCCGTTCAAGCTTCTCCTGCAGGCGCTCGATCTTGGCGGCATGAATGTCGTCGGGCTCCTGCCTGTCGGCGCTGTCCATCTGGTGGAGATATCGGTGAACGCTCTCTTCGATCTTCGCCACGCGCCGCGCCAGCTTGCCCCTGATGAAGTTCCGGTGCCGGTTGTTGGCCGCCTTGAACTTGCTGCCGTCGATCGCAACACTCGGCTTGGCTAGAAGCCCTATCTCGCGGCACAGCCGCACAAAGCCGCTACAGACCCTCTTGATGGCACTACCGTTATCGCGGCGAAAATCGGCTATGGTCTTATGGTCAGGCACAGGACGCCCAACCAGCCACATCACCTCAATATTGCGTCCAGCTTCGCGTTCGAGGCGCCGGCTCGACTGGATTCGGTTCAGATAGCCGCAGATATAGAGCTTGAGCAGGATCGACGGATGATAACCTAGGCGCCCGGTATTGCTTGGCTCACAGCGCAAGAATCCGAGATCGGCGAGATTTAGCTCATCAACGAAGACCTCGACCACCCGAACTGGGCTATCCTCATGCACCCGGTCATCCAACTGCTCGGGAAGCAGTGTACCCTGGCTCCTCTCGACACCCTCGGTATACCGCTTCATGAAGCCTCTCGACTCATGTCAAAGGATATCATGTTCGGCGTTTTCACACAGCCTGGTTCACGACCGGGCATCTGTCACGTTCTCCCAACTAGCCGGGTAATCAAACAGATCTTGAGCTGCGCCAGTGGATATAACTTGCCTGTTACCCGTTCCGGAGGCTAGGCGTTGTCTGCCTAGATCTCGCATTGGCTAGCTTTCATCCGAAGCCGAAAATCCGGTTGTTTGATTAAGACCAATTGCCCAGGATTTCGCAGGTCGAATTCGATCACGTTCGGCGCAAAGAGACGAGCATAGCGCGAGAAGGCGCTGGTGGGGGGGAAGCGAATAACGGCATCGCACGACGCGAGAAGGTACATCTCGGCGAGTGCGGAGTATCCCCCTTCGGCTCCAAGCTCAGAGCAGTGCAATGGTCCGGCTTCGGCAGCTTTGAAACGCTTTGGGAGCGCCAACAGGCCGGGGAAAACAACAGCTAACTGATCCGATATCTGCTCGCTGTCAGTACACAAGAATATCTTAGCCGGTCTTGGATGTGGCAACGCTTCAGCCTTACGAACGGCGGCGCATATCTGACGTATGGCATGCTCCCGATCGACCCAATAAGGCGTGTGGTCCATGATATCCTCGCCATTGCCATGCCGAACATGAACGCCAATTATGCTGTGCCCTTTGAAATGTTCCGCTCGGAAAGCCTCAACGCGAGCCTGAATCGCAGGCTGCGGCCGAATACTTTGAAAAATTTGTCGCTCTGCCTCCTGGTCGCAGCGCCACATCAAACAAGCGTCACAGACAACTGTATTAGCGTTGGTATCGTCTTTAGCTTCAAACAGCTGAACTAGCTCGTCGCGCTCTTTGAACACTTGCTCATCCGGCCGGTAGACGCAGTTGAATCCCGCGCTGTTCCACCATGACGGGAAGAAAGGGCCTGGGAATGCTATTTCATTAATCTGCTCATCGCAAATTACTGGCACCCCACCAATCTCCTGAACCGGCTCAAAAAAAACAGGAAAGGCGTTGTTGAAAGGCTGGTCTAGATAACAGGACCCGCGCCAGTCGATTGCCAGCGTGCGGCCGGTCCGCTGTGCATAGCGCCAAGCCGCCGCTAATGACCAAAGACAATCGCCAAAGCCGGTGCGGCGTCGTGATATGACGAACCTATTTCTGTCGGAAACGTTCACAAGCATCCCAATTAACATTCTGCCGGCGACGCTGTTCCTAGCTGCGCTTGGCAAACGCCGGCGTCACTGCAAAGCATCCATCTACAACCAGCACGTCTTCTTGCACGCCGCTACACCTGGACCTCGGCGAGGCGTGCAAGCGGATCTATGCAGGAAGGTTTTGTACTGGTAAAATTGATTGTTTGGATGGAAAAGATCGATTGTTTGGATGTGAAGAAAGATGCGTTTCAAGGGCCTTGATTTAAACCTTCTCGTTGCGCTAGACGCGCTGACGACCGAGCGAAATCTCACTGCGGCGGCACGTAGTATCAATCTAAGTCAGCCCGCCATGAGTGCTGCCATTGGGCGGCTGCGTGATTATTTTCGCGATAACCTGTTCACAATGAATGGCCGCGAGCTTTGCCTCACACCGCGTGCCGAAGGACTGGCCTCGGCAGTGCGGGAAACCCTCTTGCAGATCCAGTGCTCAATCATCTCTTGGGAGCCTTTTAACCCCTCCAAGTCCGACCGACGCTTTAGAATTGTTCTTTCCGATTTTATGATGCTCGTATATTTCACTAAGGTCATTGAACGAGTTGCACGGGAAGCACCCGGCGTTAGCTTCGAGTTGCTGCCTCTCGACGATGATCCCTATGAGTTGCTCCGCCGCGGCGACATCGATTTCCTCCTCCTACCCGATTTCTTTCTATCGGGTGTGCACCCTAGCACGAAGCTGTTTACTGACAAATTAGTATGTGTCGGCTGTCCGACAAATGAGGACGTGCCTCCGGCACTCACACTCGAGCAATACGTTAGCATGGGGCATGTCGCGACTGTGTTCGGGCGCCTTTTGAAGCCTTCAATCGACGGGTGGTTCTTGCTCGAGAATGGGATCCAGAGGCGCGTGGAGGTCGTGGTCCAAGGCTTTAGCTTAATACCACCGGTCCTATGTGGCACGAACCGCATAGCAAACATGCCATCGCGATTAGTCGACTATTACAAAAATACGTTCCCTCTGCGCATCATCAAGCTCCCTTTACCGTTTCCTGTGTTCACCGAAGTTGTTCAATGGCCCGCACTTCATAACGGCGACCCTGGAAGCATCTGGTTTCGCGATATATTGGTTCAGGAAGCTTCGCGCATAATTTCCGCCGACGGCAGCTAGGATATGCTGGCCGACCCTGAAGGGGAACCCGTTGCGCACTCTCTTGGTGCCGAATCAGGGGTTGGAAGCAACCCGTTCCCGCGCCTATCGGGAGAATGACCAGGGTACAGCAGAAGAACGGCGCCATCGTTCGAACGGCTAGCTAGTGCCCGTCCACAAACGGTAAACCGCTGAAATTATTGGAGGAATCGCGATATTGCCACGGGCAAAGTCCGGCGGTTTCAGGTATACTTTAGATCAAGCTTCTGATTCTAAAGACAAACCCGTAACCGCCGGTGCCGACAATGCGCCAAGAACGCACCGTCCAATCCCGTATATTCGATCGTTTTGCCGGGCACGAGATCGGCCGTGAATTGAAAGGCATGTCTCCGTGGCTGGATGAGCATGGCGAGGTGAGCCAAGTGACGGAACCCAGACCGCGGTCAGTTTGCCCGCACGGTGCAGCCGCGCCAAGCTTACGACATCCCGGCCGGTTTGTCTTCACCCGGTCGCCCGCACCCCTGGGAACAAGCGATGGCGCCACTACCACGCAATCATGCCCCAGTTCGACAATCTGACGGTAAAGGCCGTAGCCCGTGGGAAGCGATCAGCGCTATGGCAAAGTGAGGTCGCTAAACACAAACACCCTACCTTGGAGGCAAGCATGCCCGTTGCAGCTCACCGATCCGAAGCGCCGACCACTATCCGGACTGATCTTGGCGCAATCTTCGTCTCGTTGGAACTCAGCCAATCGAAATGGCTAATCACCTCGCTGTCGCCGGGTGGTGGCGAGAAGATGTCTAAGCATGCGGTGGCGGCCGGCGACGTCGCCGGCATGCTGGCACCTTTTGCCGAACTCAAGAGGAAGGCGCGGGCGCGAACCGGGCGGTGCTTTCCGTTCATTGTCGTCCAGGAGGCTGGGCTCGACGGCCTCTGGATCCATCGGGTGTTGGAGGCCGAGGCGATCGAAAGTTACGTCGTTGATCCGGCCTCGATTGCAACCTCACGTCGGCGACGCCGGGCCAAGACCGACAGGATCGACGGCGAAGCGCTGGTCCGGGCGTTGCTCGCCTATCAGCGAGGCGAGCCGCGGGTATGTGCGATGGTCCGGGTGCCGACGCCCGAGGAAGAGGACCGCCGCCGCCTCTCGCGTGAGGCCACGCCTTGACGAACGAACGCGTGCGACACGTCAACCGTATCAAGGGCCTGCTGTTCAGCCAGGGTATCTCCGACTACGAGCCGCTGCGCCGCGATCGACGCACGCGACTGGAGGAACGTAAGACCGGCGACGGCCGTCCGCTGCCGGCACATTTGAAGGCGCAGATCGGCCGCGAACTCGATCGGCTGGAACTGCTGCTCGAGCAGATCAAGGCTGTCGAAGCCACCCGCGACGCCATGCTCGCTGCCACACACGCCGTCTCGCCAGCACCGGCGATGCTGCTCACCCTAAAAGGCATCGGGCCGGAGTTTGCCGCCGTGCTCTGGTCGGAGGGGCTGTCGCGTCACTTCGACAATCGACGACAGGTTGCCGCCTATGCCGGCCTCGCGCCGACACCCTGGCAGAGTGGCTCGGTCGATCACGACCAGGGCGTCTCGAAATCCGGCAATCCGAGGCTACGAACGACACTGATCCAGATGGCCTGGCTGTGGGTGCGTCATCAACCGCACGCGGTGCTCACCTTGTGGTTTAGAGACCGGGTCAAGCAGAACGGCGGCCGTCTCAAGAAGACGACCATCGTCGCGCTCGCCCGCAAGCTGCTCGTCGCGCTGTGGAAATACGTCAATGCCGGCGTCGTTATCGAGGGGGCACTCATAAAGACCGTCTGATCGGTTACCCGAACTGAATTCTGCAATCTTCCAGGACCCGATCAGTCCTGGCGGATCATGGTGGACGAACCGAACTTTTGTTTGGCTTGAAATGCCTGTCTCGTAGAATGGTCTCGTTCTCCTGAGCCTTGTCCGCCCGCAAGCGGGTGTTGGTGCCGCTGTTTCGAACAGCGACCGTATATAAGTTGGATTTGGCTTGGCAACGAGCCGCGTCGCGCAATCGGGGCTCAGACAGTGGATGCCGCAATAACTGACGGAGAGCAAAAAATGTCACCCTGACGACAGTTCCGTATTGACCCCCAGAAGCTTGGCTCCGCGCTTGGAAAGCTTGTTGATCATCGATGCCACCGACGCCGGCTCGGAAGAGATGTCGCCGAAAAGCCGCACCTCGCCAGTGCGGGATCCGTCGGCAATCGCCACCGAAATCTTCAATTTCGACGTATCCAAGCCGATGAAAATTACGCTATCGTCTTTCTTGGTTCGCCCTCGCTAAGCATGGGGCAAGGCTCCGGCCTATCCAGAGCAACCCCCGAATTCAGCTTACCGCGGGGGCGGGCCACGCTCACCCCGCGAACATACGGTCTAATCCATTCTGGAGGAAATTCTCATGGCAGGTCAAGGGTATTGGCTGATGTTGGTATTGGCAGGATATATTGCGTTGTCGCCTATCTTTGTTTGTGCATACGTTCACTTGTATGGTCGGCTCCTTGGAAAGTCCGTTGAGGCATAGATTGGTTCAGGAGATGTTACATTCGACACGCAATGTTATGGATGGACAGGTAAGTGGATGATTGGGAATCGTTTGTTGTCTACCCGCGAGCTTCTGCTCGATATCAAGTCCTGGGATGTTCTTATATTAGTAATTTGCATTATAATTTTAGTGGATTTGGACGCTGGATGGTGGCAAGACAACGAGAGCAACCAGGCGATTTTGACTGAGTTGCAATCTATAGACGTCGACTGTGCATCGCTGCAGCGGGACGTGTTGCGTGCTCGCGCCGGCATGTTGCGGAATTACCGCCCTCTTACTGTAGCTCTAGGGCGGGTACGAAAGAGCCTCGTAGATTTACATCAGCTCTTTAAAAAGGCAGGTCTTGAGGATGCCGGTGAACTCTCCGAACTGCTGGTACGGGTGAATTCGTCGGTAAATACGACTAACGCGGCGATCGCCGCCTTCGGGGCGCAAAATGTGTTCTTGGAAGATTCACTGGAGAGTTTTTATCACTCGCTAGGTTCGCTTCCGAGGTCCGCGAGTATTCGAGATTCGAAATTCGCAAAAGCGCCAGAGCTGGGCGATCTAATGCTACAGTTTTCGTTTCGACCAGACACAGCGCTTGCACTACAGGTTGCTCAAGGCCTCGACCGACTTCAGACAACGACGGACGGGGATCAGGTCGCTATTCAGCAGATTGTTCGCAACGGAAGGGCTGTCCTGGCTCTAGTGCCGCGGATAAATGACACGGTAAAGATGATCCAGGCATCTGACATGGTCGACAACGCTAAGAAGTTGCAAGACGCTTACTTAGCAGCTTACAGCCTGGTCAACGCGAGCGAGCAGCGGGTACTGATTTTTCTCGGTGTTGTTTCAATTTGCTTCTGCTTTTTTACAATCATTTTGGTTCACAGGTTGCGTCGGCAAACCGAAAGGTTGACGAGACGTTTGAATTTTGAAGAAGTAATCAAGAAGATTGGGGTTTGCTTCGAAGAAGCTACAGAAACAAAGCCGTCGCTGAAATCCTCCACGGAAGCGGCGCTGGGAGTTATTGAGCATTTTTTTGAAGCTGATCAGTGCGGGCTGGCATTAGTGGACGTTACTGAGAATGAAATTGTCGAGACCTTTGCTGCCAGCGCTCCTCCACCTGTTTGGAACGAGATAAGGGGAAGTGAAATTGTTTCTCTGGTCCAGGCTGAGGAGTGCGGGCCGGTCTTTCGAGGCTACCGCGTCCGAACGGCAAGCTGCTTCGTTGACGACACAAGCTGCCGTTGGATGTTGCTTGGGTTCAAGGTATCCGATCGGGTAGTTGCTGTTTTCGGCGTGGGGTTCGATCGAGACCACATGGAGCCCTCTTCGAGTGAAGTTCAACTTATGGAGCTGGCGGCTGCATGTGTTAGCCATTACGCGGCCATTCGGCGCAAACAAACGCAGCGAGACATTCTGGAGCGGCGTTTGAAACACGCGGAACGCCTTAACGCTGTCGGAACGCTGGTAGGAGGCATAGCGCATGAATTCAACAACATTCTAGGGGCGATTCTCGGCTACGCTGAAATGGCGCACAATATTCTGCGTCGTCGCACTCACGGTCGACAGTACATCGATCATATCATATCGCAAGGAAATCGAGCGAGGCTTATGACCGATCAGATCCTTGCGCTTAGTCGAAAAAGGGAACGAATAGCGAAGCCGTTCAGTCTATCCGAGTTGGTGTTGGAGATAGCACCGTCGTTACGTGTTGCGCTGCCTTCAGGCGTAGAGCTCAATTTCAACACTCAGAGCGGACAGACGGTCATCGAAGGGAATCCGCTTGAGATTGAGCAGATACTGATGAACCTGTGCAAGAACGCCGCCGAAGCCTGCTTAGGTTCCGGACGTGTTGAGGTCAGCGTGTGCCGATCTGTTGTAAATACACACAAGATACTCGCGAACGGCTCAATTCCGGCGGGCGACTACGTTCTCCTTTCCGTCGAGGATAACGGAGTAGGCATAGCCGAAGCCGTGTTGCCTCATGTTTTTGAGGCTTTTTTTACCACGCGCGCCCGCAGCGGCGGCACGGGGCTCGGTCTTTCCACAGTGCACGGCCACGTCAGCGCCCTGGCGGGCTATGTCAATATTATCTCGACCGTGGGGAGAGGTACGCGCTTCGAAATTTACCTGCCACGCTCGCCAAAGCACCCAGCGACGCTGGAAAGCTTTTGGGGACCTGTGAAACTGCCGCTTGGCAGCGGGCAAATTGTCGCCGTAGTTGAGCCCGATGCAGTGACGCTGGAGATGTATGAGGACAAGATCGCGGCGCTGGGATATGAGCCCGTCGGGTTCAAGACATTCAAAAGCCTGAGTGACTGGGTTTCGTCAGCCAAGGGAGCCGATCTAATTCTGGCGAACTACTTGTCTTTTCTGGAGGGAGAGCGTGCGGGCGTCTTGCCCGCTGCGTTGGAAAAAGTGCCGATAATAATCATTGGAGAGGACGAAATTAACATGCCGCTGTTGGGCGATGACGAAGCGTCTGCCCACTTTCTGCAAAAGCCGGTGTCGTCCAAAACTCTTGCCTATGCAGTTCGCACCAAGATCAGAAACTGAACCAACAGGTAGTTCAAATACCGGATCCGACAGAACAAGTAGCGATCCATCCTCGAATCCCGGCGCGCGCTGATACGACGCGGTTCCCAGCCATTTCCGCTGAAATCCTTCGCTGCACCGCGAAGATGCGAAGATTTAGGTCTGATGGTTTGATGCGCGCGACGAGCTCTTCGTCGTCGAAGCTGCCGAGGAAGTCGTTCCATCGACGGTCGATCGTGAGCGCGACGGACGCCCCACCTTTCCTTTTGTGATTTCGTCGGATCGAGGTGATCACCGGTCGGCGCCAGTGGCGGAATTGGACTGATGAGGAGAAGGCACGGATTCTGGCGGAGATCTTTTATGATGATCTCGAAGACATTGCCATTTTAGCGGGTGCGTTGCGCAAGCAAGACGTCGGCCCGCGCAGCCCTCTTTGCGCCACGGAACTCCCAGGTGGGGAGCGGATGCAATCTGTTTACCGCCAACGGTACGGTCGGGCACTGTGAGCTTGACGATTCGCCGGCCAAGCGGGGCTTGGCGAAGTCTCGACTCGTTACGATGCTCCAAGGTGGAATCAATGGCAGACGCGAAAACAGCGGCAAGATCAGCAGGACGAAGTTATACTTCAACACTATGACAACGGGGATTTGGAGGCCTTCCTGCACGCATGCGTCGTTGGTCGGTTAACGGTCCTGCTGTGCGGACCCATCGGGAGTGGCAAAGCAACAGTTGAGCAAGACCTTGATCAGCGCCGTTGCGCCAAAAAAAGGCTGATTGCGATTGAAGATACCCTAGAACTTGTTATTCCACATGAGAATCACGTCAGACTACTTTTCGCTGGTGAAAAGCAGCGCCCAGGGGCCCAACTTGGAAGATCGCACGCTGATCGACATGCTCGCAACGGCAGTTGATGTCATCATCCCCTTCCGAGCCTACGGTGAATGTGCACGAGGTGGGCGAAATATGGCTGGCGGCCGATGCGCGTCGGCGCGGCGAGACGATAGGGGATCTTCTCACCCAGCATTAGTTGTGATCTGTACCGCAATATACACGCGAGACATGTTATCGACTACATTTGTAGCGATCCCTACCGCACTTTGTCATCAAATTGAAACAGCCCCTTCGCATTTTCGTCATGCAGGATTCAGCCGAAATTTTTACCGAACTGCCGTTTATGACAGAGAACTGCGTGCATCGATCGTGTTGGACTCCAAGTGGCTATCAGACTACTAGAATGAAGGTGAACTGTTGAAACACGTTCTTGTCATCGATGACGACGACGCGATGCGCCATCTGATCATTGAGTATCTTACGATCCATGCTTTTAAGGTCACCGGGGTAGCAAATAGCCAACAGTTCAACCGCATACTCTCGACTGAAATGGTCGATGTTGTCGTCGTTGACCTCAACTTGGGTCGTGAAGACGGGCTCGAGATAGTTCGCAAACTAGGCACAAAATCCGATGTTCCTATTATTATCATCAGCGGCGGTCGGCTTGAGGAGGCGGACAAGGTTATTGCGCTCGAACTAGGAGCAACTGACTTTATTTCCAAGCCGTTTGGAACACGCGAATTTTTAGCGCGCATCCGTGTTGCGTTGCGTTCGCGGCAAAACGTGGTGCGAACGAAGGATCGACGGTCGTTTCATTTCGGTGACTGGACACTTAATCTCAGGCAACGCCGTTTGACGTCCGGACACGGTTGTGAGGTGAAACTTACCGCAGGTGAGTTCAATCTTTTCGTTGCTTTCCTGGAAAAGCCAGGCGATGTCCTCTCCCGTGAGCAGCTTCTGATCGCCAGTCGAGTGCGCGATGAGGAAGTGTATGACAGAAGTATTGATGTTCTCATTTTGAGGCTGCGCCGGAAGCTTGAGCAGGATCCAGCAAACCCTAAGTTGATTAAAACAGCGAGGGGCGCCGGTTATTTTTTTGACGCGGATGTGGATGTCGCGTACGGGGGTACAGAATGTGCTGACTGATTTGCTTGTAGCCACACATTGTCCTCCATCGCTGCTAGCTAGTGCCCGTCCATAAACGGTAAACTGCTGAAATTATTGTAGGAATCGCGATATCTCCGCGGGCAAAGCCCGGCGGTTTCAGGTATACTTTAGATCAAGCTACTGATTCTAAAGACAAACCCGTAACCGCCGGAGCCGACAATGCGCCAAGAACGCACGGTCCAAGCCAGTGTATTCGATCTTTTCGCCGAACACGAGATTGGTCGTGAACTGAAGGCGATGTCGCAATGGCTGGATGAGCATCGCGATCTGCTCGGGCTGGTGACGCGGGACCTGCGCCGGCATGGTCTGAAGGAGACCGGTCGCGAGGGGCTGCCGGCCGAGGCTGTGCTGCGCTGCGCGCTGCTCAAGCAGCATCGCCAGTTGAGTTATCAGGAACTGGCCTTCCATCTCGAAGACTCCGCCTCGTTTCGGGCCTTTGCCCGGCTGCCGTGGGGGTGGAATCCGAAGAAGTCGGCCTTGCACAAGACGATCAGCGCGATCCGGGCGCAAACCTTTGAAAAGATCAACCAGGTGCTACTGGCGAGCGCCCGGCAGGAGAGGCTGGAAAGTGGCAAGGTCGTGCGTGTGGACAGCACCGTCACGGCCGCACTGATCCACGAGCCGAGTGACAGCAGCCTGTTATGGGACGCTGTCCGGGTGATGGTGCGGCTGTTGCAGCAGGCCGATGCACAGGGTCGTGCCATCCCATGGCATGACCACCGTCGCGCGGCAAAGAAGCGGGCTCGGGCGATCGAATATACCCGCGGCCGCCCGAAACGGATCAAGCACTACCGCGAACTGCTCAAGATCACGCGCACGACCTTGAGTGATCTGCAGCAGGCGAGTGAACAGTTGCCCCTGGCGACGGGCCCGGGCGGCGAACTGTGGCAGGCCCAGCACCGCCACTACCGGCCGCTGATCGAGCGGATCATCGCCCAGACCGACGGCGGGTCCTGGCCGGGGAGCCGGTCCCGGCCGGCGAGAAGCTGGTGAGCCTCTTCGAGCCGCATGCCGACATCATCGTCAAGGGCAGCCGCGACGTCGACTACGGCCACAAACTCAATCTGACCACCGGCAGAAGTGGACTGATCCTCGACCTCGTCATCGAAGCCGGCAACCCGACCGACAGCGAGCGCTTCTTGCCGATGCTGGAACGCCACATCGCTTTTTACGGCGAGCCGCCGCGTCAGGCCGCGGCCGACGGCGGCTATGCCAGCCGCGAAAATCTGAGTGGAGCCAAAGCCCGCGGCATACTTCTCTGGAGCTGTAGGCGAGCTAAGAGCATCCACCGTAACCATCGGTTGCTGATCGGGGGCTCTTATGATGTCTGGTGATGGCTGGCGTAGTGGAGGCTTGCCGGCATTCCCGGGCAACTGCGATAGAGCCGATTTCTGGGCCCCCTCACGTAAGGAACATCGTACGATTTCGGTTCGAGCAATGGCAAGCTGCCTCGCCTCCGCTACTGACAAAACGGGTTTGCGGATCCCCATCTTTAAGCCTCCAAGGCATTGCCAATCAATTTGGAGAGGGTGATGAGTTCATCCATTGCAATCCTGAGATTCCGCTCGAGAAGGCGCATCGTCGGATCGACCCTCATATTCAGCAGTGTGAGATGCAGCATGCCCCTTTCTCTCATCGCAGCGAATGCATCTCTCTCGTGCATAGGCGATGGAACAACTGGGAGGCACTCGAGCATGTCTGACAGCGCTCTCTGAGATGTAGTGAGCCGACCGACCGGCACACGTTGGCGCAGTACGGCCGTTGGAATTGTCAAATTTTCGCTCAACAACAGCTCAATCACGTAGAGGTAGGTTGAAAGGGCTTCATCGACATCGAGCGGCGTTAACATTGTCGGAATCAGAAGCAGGCTTGAGCTGGCAATGATTGTGTTGTTGAGCTCGCTCGAACCACCACGGGTATCGGCCAGCGCATAATCGAACCCCTGCCGCTCGGCCTCATCATAGGCTGCTTCCAGTAGCGACATTTCCTCCGCCCCATAAACTTCGCAGAGAGAGTCCCAAGTGTTGCTTCGTAAGGCGTTTTCTTTCCATCGCGTAAGTGGCCGGTTCTCGTCCGTGTCAAATAGAGCCACTCGCCGACCGTTGCTTGCGAACGCGGCACAAAGCCCCATGAGGGCCGTTTTTTTCCCGGCACCTCCTTTGAATGAGCTAAATGTCAGAAGTTTCATGTCTTTGTCCTGCGATTCCGGTGAAACGAACATCCTTTACCTGAATATAGTCTCGTATATCATAGATAAAATTGTGATTAATTCACTTTATACTTTACTTCAATTGAAATTTGGTTACAGATGTAACCGAATTAAATGTATTACGGCCATATTATTCTTGATTACGTCTAATTCCGCGGCTTATTCTCCGTCCATGCCAACGCGGTCTTCCGCGGAAGATTTCTCATTTTTCAATAGAGGAAGCTATGTCGCAAGGCAGCAAACATGTTTCAATTGATGTCGATCCACGTGAAAGCGGGGAGGTTAAGGGTTTCAAGGTCGTTAGTGCCCGGCTAAGATCGGCCGAGTATGAAAGTTTTTCCCGCCAGGCACGATCGCTTGGGCTTTCCGACAGCATGGCCACGCGCCGTCGAGATTCGTCGCATTGGCGGCTTTCTTGAAATTGATGCTGAGGCTCGTCACAAAATGGAGGCAACGCTTCATTCAATAGGAGCGCTCTCAAGCAACATTGCCGCGGCTCCTGTCTGCGTATGCGGAAAATCCGGAAATGGATATGGAGGCCCTGCAAGCTGAACGCGTCGTTTTCGGTATGGCTTTCGCTGACCTCGACGGATTGCTCCGTTCCATTTTGTCCGTATCTCGAAGATGGATAGATGGGTGCTCAATGCTAAAAGATGCTTTGCACTAGTTTGGAGCGTGCGGCATGCCCGATCGAGCTCAGGTTGTAATTCGCATGGCGCCAAACGGGGGGCCAAAACCTTCAACAAATTATCAATCAGTGTGAATATCTCTCGCGTAAGGGTGAGCTAGACTATAGCCTAGAGCCCAGCGCGTCATCGAGCTCGAGCCGGCCATGCCGCTCAAGGCAGGTAACAATACAGGTGTCAACGGTTTGAGGCGTTTGGAACACAGCCGCTCCGAGGCCACAACACGATGAGCGCCTCACGGCACATCGCTGCCATAACGAAGGCTGTTACTCTTGTTACCAGATGACCTCTTCTCACGACTCGCCAGAACCCGGATCGCATGCTTGCGATGATAGCCGGTCACTGCCACGAACTCATCCATGATGGGGCGCTTGTCGCTTCGACTTCCCAATCGATACCGTTCGACGATTGCTGACACCAGCTCCGATCGTGTCGCCATACTGATCCGCCTCGCCACCCTCCGAACCGGGACAGCGCACCATGGCCATCCAAGTCGGAGCATCGACACTATCGGTAACATTTTGCCTGAGGCAATGCGCGGGGTCAGTTTTTCATTTCGCCCGACATACTAGAGCATCGCTCCTGAATTGGGAATCGCGAGGTGTTTCCTTGGCATTCTGGTTGTGATTCACTTCAGTTGGATCTCATTCTGCCGATCTTCGCCAGCGCGTCGTCGCCATGGTTTCCAGCGGCCAGTCACGGCGAGCCGCAGCCCGCCATTTCGGTGTCAGCAACAGCTCTGCAATCAAGCTGCTCCAGCGCCGTGAGCGCACCGGCACTATAGCTCCGGCACGACAAGGCAGACCACCAGGCAGGGGAAAGCTGTCGGCCTATCGCGATTTTCTGGTCGCGCAGGTCGAGGAGAAGCCGGATATCACCATGCCGGAACTGGCGCGGCGTCTTGAGGAAAAACATGGTGTCCTTGTCCCGCCATCGTCCTTGTCCCGCTTTCTGATATTGCAGGGCTTCACATATAAAAAAACAGCTGATGGCGTCGGAACGCGCACGCGCGAAGATCCGTCAGCATCGTGATTTTTGGATTGGAAAACGCCTGCCCAGAATGCGGCTCGAACCGCATCGGCTTGTTTTTCTGGATGAAACTTCTGTGAACACAAAGATGGTGCGACTGCGCGGCCGCTGTGCACGCGGAGAGCGCCTGGTCATGGACGCGCCGTTCGGCCACTGGGGCACACAAACCTTCGTCGCGGGCTTGCGATGCTTCGGACTGACCGCGCCTTGGATCATCGACCGGCCGATGAACCGCGCCATTTTTGATACCTATGTCGAGACGCAACTTGCTCCGACACTCGATCGAGGCGACGTCGTAGTTCTTGACAACCTTGCTGTTCACAAAAGTGCCAAAGCTGCAGGTGTCCTCAAAGAGGCGGGGGCTTGGTTCCTCTTCTTGCCTGCCTACAGCCCCGATCTCAACCCGATCGAAATGGCTTTCTCGAAAGTCAAAGCCCATCTGCGAGCCGCCGCAGCCAGAACTTTCGACGCCCTCTCACACGCACTTGGATCAATCTGTAATCTTTTCGACATAGCTTAATGTCGAAACTATTTCACCGCTGCCGGATATGGGTTCGATTAATCGTACGATGCTCTCTAATCGGTCGCGTCAGCGTCAATACTGGCGCCCCGGTCGGGCAGGGACATCATCAGCGCGCCCAAAATGATAGCGATTGCAGCGAATATACCTGTATCGGTCAGCCATTCGCCGAAGAAAAAAGCCGCAAAGAGTGCAGAGAAAAGTGGTTCACTCGATTCGATAACCTGCGTTTTATACGCTTCGATATGATTAAGAGCCAGGATCGTACAGTAGAATCCGCAAAGCGATGGAATGATCCCCAACGATAACAAGCTTGGGTATGCGCCAACCGGAGGCATCGGTGCCCCATCCCAGACGTAGGGGACGGCAAGCATCGCAAAACCGAAAGCCAGAAACCACCAGAAGCTCTCCAACGATGAAGACAGCTTGAAGAGTTTCCAGGCGAAGATGAAGCTCGCATATCCTATGCCCGCGATGAGCGCAAACCCGATGCCAAGGCCGCTTCCGATTGCCGTACCATCACGACAGATCAGGAAATAGCCGCCGAAGAACACCATCAGCATTGCAAGTATTCTTCGTGCGGTGATTTTCTCTTTGAGAATGAGGATATCCAGCAGGATCGCGACGAGCCCGCCTGCGAAAACCAATATTTCTACCAGCGGAATGCTCGCATAGGCAAACGCCTGGATCCCAAGCGCCGAGCAGATGGCGATTTTCCAGGAGCCTCGTAAGGCTCTCAGCAGACGGTTAATGCCATTCGGCGTGAGAATGATGATGATCGTGACCAAGGAAAGCGCAATACCGCATCGCCAGAATGCAACGGTTGTGTGGTCCAGGCCCTCATTGAAAGCTTTGCGCGAGAGAACGCCCACTGTACCGTTCGACAGAGCTGCCAGGAGGGCGAAACCAGCTCCAAAGGTGCGGGACAGATTTGAGTTTCGATTTTTTTTCATTTTGTCGCCTTTTGATGCCTGCGACAGGCCTCGCCGAATTCCTGGAACATCTCGCGGCTGAGCGGGTCTGTATTGCAATGCCATTCGGGATGCCATTGTAAAGCGGCGGCAAACGTACTCGCACGCCTTACGGAGACTGCCTCGATCACGCCATCCACGCATCGCGCGTCGACAACCAGCGCATCTGCAAGTCTGGCAATCCCCTGTTTGTGCAGGCTGTTGACTAGCACCGGGCCCTGCCGCATGCGTTGAATGCAGCGCGCGATGACGCCGTCGCCTTCGGCTATGATCTCCTGCCTGGGAGCGAATTGTAAATCGCGTAGAAGCGAGAGATCTTCTGTATGTGTATGCCGACCCTCGCCGCTTGATATGTCGCTTGCCAGTGTGCCGCCGAGGGCGACGTTGAGTTCTTGCAGCCCACGGCAGATCCCAAGCAGAGGAATCTCCAGTGAGAGAGCGGCGCCGATCAGGGCCAGAGTTGTCCGATCCCGCTCCGGATCCAGCGTGTCTGAAGGCGCCCCGGCTTCGCCATACAGTGAAGGCGCGACATTTGAACCCGCTCCGGTCAGCAGCACGCCGTTCAGGACCGATAAGATTGCCCTGATGTCCCGTGCCGAAAGGCCCGTGGGGATTGCGAGCGGTACGACGCCCGCAATGTTATGCAAGGCCTCAAGATAGCGCACGCGTAGGGTATCCAGTGCAACCCCGTCTTCAATCCGGCGGTCGCAAACGACGCCGACAACGGCCGACCCGCCGTCAACTGCGGTCCTCGCCATCAAATACCTTCGAAGGCTTGCGCGATATCGCTGACAATGTCTTCGATGTATTCAAGTCCGACAGAGATCCGGATGGAGCCGTCTCGAACGCCTGCCGCAAGGCGAGCCTTCGGCGAAACCGACGCATGTGTTGTCGAAGCTGGGTGGGTCGCGAGCGTCCTCGCATCCCCGATATTAGCGGCATGATAGGCCAGCCTTAGACGCTCGATGAATCGGCGACCGGCCTCGGTCCCGCCGGCGATCTCAAAAACCAGCATTGGACCGCCGTGGTCGCCCATGTTCTGCTGAGCGCGACGCTTATGAACGCCCTCACCGAGGGATGGATGTGTAACGGCGAGAACCTTTGGGTGCATCTTGAGAAATTTGGCGAGGTCGTAGGCGTTGCTACAATGTCTCGGCATTCGCAGCGGCAAAGTCTCCAACCCCTGGGCCGGCAGGCGATGATTAGACAGATCATTCATAGGTGTTGTGCCCTTATCATATGTAGGCGGCGTTAGACCCTTCAAAGCCTGCAGGTATCCCAGAGCATCTTGCTGTCCTTTACACCAAGGCGATCGGAATCGTCACGACGGTCAGGGAAGCGTGGCGCGTACACCCGGGATGGTCTGCCGGCCGGTATGGAACCCGCAGGCGAGGGCGGAAGTTGTCCGGCCCTCGGCGAGGCGGCCAATGTGACGATCGCCAATTCGGCGAGCCTGGTCGTGGTGGGCCTCCTCCTGCGGCCGCGCATGCCAAACTAAGCAACTGCCGTGCCAAGTCAGAAAAACCCGTTCAAAACAACAGATCACTCGAATAGCGCTGTGCTCCATGTGCCGGATTGTCAGAAATCCGACACCTTCCGACGGCCGCGACATCGGTAACCGGAGGAGCGATTTGGCGGACTAACTTCTTATGAATCGATCGTCTATTTTCGTATCGGCGGTTCGATCCTATCAAGGCGAAGAATTCTGTCGGCCGCAAAAGAGGATCGGCCTGCGTTCGCAGCCGATCCTCACAAAATCAATCAAAGCACCCAGACGTTTTCAGCCTTTGATTTTCCGGTCTTGCGATCCTGGCCGACCTCGTAGCTCACTCTTTGCCTTTCGCTTAGCGAACTGCCCTCCTGTAAAGCTGACACGTGCACGAATACGTCAGTTCCTCCAATTTCGGGCGAAATGAAGCCAAATCCTTTGTCCCCATTGAAAAACTTAACGGTTCCAGTGGCCATAACTAATCCTTGACGGTCCCGCGGCTGATTGCCGCTACGAAAAACCTATAACTCGAAAACGCCGTCTGCAATGGGTTACTTCCTTGTTGCAGTACGTCGAAAAACCACCGATCCGTATGAGCACGCGGTGGCCCTAGAAATCAAGTTCCACCCCGTGTGCTGTTCTCATTTCCTCTTCAGAAAGAGTCTGTGCGTGTGTTTCGGCGTGCATTTTGGACGCCGATTGACAGTAGACTGGAGTTGCGCGCGGAACCGCGAGACCGCTCCCGTCAATCAACGGCCGATCACCGTGACCGGTCGACGGCCCTTATTCAGCAAGTGCTATCCAACTTGCGCGATCTTTTCCCCCGGGGAATGTCTATCGATTGACAGACGAACCTGATCCAGAGATGCCGAGCTGCGAGCACTTTTTGCTCGTCCTGGTTAGGAAAGGGATAAAATATGGAACGGCGACACTTCCTCAGAGGCTTGGCGTTTCTTGCCGCTTGTCCACTCTGCACTAAGACAACATTTGCGGCAGAAGGTGTCCATTGGGGCTATGAAGGTGACGCGGGTCCTGAACATTGGGGCTCGCTCAGCAAGGAGAATAACGCCTGCTCGGCGGGTCAACAGCAATCGCCGCTCGATATCGGGGGGGCGATCAAGGCCGATATTCCAGACCTCGTGCCCGGTTGGAAGAGCGGCGGCACAATCCTCAACAATGGGCATACGATCCAAGTGAAGGCGGCACCCGGGGGCACGCTCCGCCGCGGCGACAAGACCTATGAATTGGTACAGTACCATTTTCATGCGCCGAGCGAACATCTGGTTGAAGGAAAAGCCTTTCCGATCGAAGCACATTTCGTCCACAATCATGCCGAAACGGGTGCGCTGGGCGTATTAGGCGTTTTCCTTGTTCCTGGGCCTTCCAATGCGGCCTTCTCCAGCCTCGCGGCAGCTTTCCCGAAAAAGCCCGGTGAGGAAGCCGCAATCGACGGGGTGGACCCTAGCGGGTTGCTGCCATCCTCCCTCGGATATTGGATTTACGAGGGATCACTGACTACGCCGCCTTGCAGCGAAATCGTCGATTGGATGGTGGCAATGCACCCAGTCGAGGTCGATGCTGCCGACATCAAGAAGTTCACGGCACTCTATTCGATGAATGCCCGGCCAGCGGCCGTCACCAATCGCCGCTATATTCTGAGCTCCAGTTAGATTGTTCGGTCGCGTTCACTGTTCATTAACTTCGCGCCGGGTCATAGCGCTGCACGAAGTCGGTTTCTGCTGCAAAAACGGTGACGAAGCTGCGCAGGGCGCCTTCTTGAAGGAGGAGACGTCGACGGAGACGCGGAGGTTTGCCTCGGCGCAGAGAGCGCGCGCGAATTGATCGCCGTGTGACGGCGATCCGGGGGCTCTCCGCCGACAGCAAATTATCGTGAGCCAGACCCCGATTGCGATCTCGACGTTTCCAATTGCGGGTTTCGGTAATTCGCGGACAGGGGTTCCATCCGCGCCCCAAATCCTGGGAGCAAATCAGATGAGGCAACGACCGACAATCAGGGAGCATTTTCGACGAGGCAATGCGCGTCTCATCCTGATCATCGCGCTATAGCTGAGCCACCTCATCGTAATGCGGAACACCTGAGCAGCAGCCTCTCCGCATCAGAGCATTTATCGGAGTGTCTTTTCTGGTGGCGTTCCGGATGCGCTACGAACCCGATTGACGGATGGCCGCATCATGGGCGCGAGGTTCTGACAGACATGATGGCAGCAGCTAGAGCCATCATGGCCAGCCCGGCCGCTCCGATTGGAAGCACCGACACATCCTAACTTGCAAGCAGCCCGCTGCCGAGTGCGGTGCCGCCCGCAACCCCGATGTGCATTGCCATTACATTCGCACCAATGACAATGTCGCTGGGGCTTCGGGCGAGATCCGTGATGTAGCTTTGAACGATCGGTGAGATCGACCAGCTCGCGCATGCCCAGATCGACAGGCTCTCGAAAAAGAAAATGAAACATAACGCTGAATGCGGCCTTCCGTGTGCCGTGTGGTCAGAAAGAGCGTACAGTATGTGCACCGGTATCGGCGGAACGGGATATGTATATATAATGAAACCGGCCCCCTGGCGTTTGAAGCCCAAACATCGCTCAATGTAATGTTTTCAAGATCGTTATATGATCGCTTCGGCGGGTAGCTATATACATACGCTTAAGCTCCCCATTGCTAATGGCTTTCCGCAGGGTTTTTGCAAGCGATCGCATGCCCTAGCCTCCTGCTATCGTTCGCTCGGCCGTTTCTTATCGGCACGCATCAGGTGGGCATCAAGTCGCTTGCGCACCAGCTTTGGAAGCTTAGCAGTCTTAATGGCGTCGAGATTGGCGGGGTTCTCGCCAACCTCAATGAGAGCCACCATTCCCATGCCCGCATGCGGCGTGCATTTCACAACGTAAGCGCCCGGAATGTCGAATTTTGCCCGGTATTCTTCGTTCGCTTTGGATTTGAATTCGGGCGCCCCGGTGGGGATCAAACCTTTGAATGTTTCGACATTGTGGCCCTTGTCAATGGGAATGAAGGTGACGGTGTCGCCGGGTGCGATCTTCACGAAACCCGGTTCGAAGGCCATTACGCCGTCTGCGCCTTTGTTGAGCATCCGGATCTGGTGATCCGCCGCCATGAGTGGCATCGCCGAAGAGGCCAGCGCTGCCGTTGCAACGATCAGACCGATTTTAAAACGCATTCCCTATCTCCTGTTTGCGAGGCCGATTAGCCGTCAGGCCCGACTTTAGGTGCGGATCGGCAGATATTTTTTGAGATTGAGCAAATTCCGGTTCATATTCTTGAGGGCGGGCGGCAAGCGAGCTCGCAGGCCGATCATTGTCTCCTCTCGAATACGGTGTTCTTGCGCGTCGACCTGTACCGGCTCGCGTTGTCGATGGGAGCATTCGGAATGGCGACCATCGGCTTGAAAAGCGCAACTGTCTGTAACTAAGTCAGCAGAGCAAGAAAACCTGTAGCGTTCGTTGATATAGATCAAGGACTTGTTGCCCCTCTCGTGGGAACTGTTCCCCAGAGTGGCAAGAAAGACGGCCGTCCATGGCGCGGTTATCTGCGGCTTGGAGGCCATGACATGATAACCGCTGAAACCGTTTTGGTTGCGGTCGGCGCTTTCTTGGCACTGGTTGGAGGCCATGACATGAAGTACACCGCTGAAACCGTTTTGGTTGCGGTCGGCGCTTTCCTGGCACTGGTTGGTGCCGGGGCCGCTCAAGATCAGCTTTTTGCGGCCCACATGTGGGTCCTGTTCTTCTGCCTCCTAGCAGGCACAGTCCTGCTGCTTCTGCGGGTTGATTTTTCCCCCGGGGGACCTCGCGCCAAGGCCGGATCGGGGGCCTATTTTGACGAGGTTATCCGGTATGGCTTGATCGCCACCGTCTTTTGGGGCGTGATCGGATTCCTGGTAGGTGTCGTGATCGCCCTCCAACTTGCCTTTCCTGATTTGAATGTTGCGCCACATTTTAACTTTGGTCGGCTCCGTCCCGTTCATACCTCCGCCGTCATTTTCGCGTTTGGCGGCAATGCTCTAATAATGACTTCCTTCTACGTCGTGCAGCGTACCTGTCGCGCTCGACTCTTCGGTGGCAACCTCGGCTGGTTCGTCTTTTGGGGCTATCAGCTTTTCATCGTCATGGCCGCAACCGGCTATGTTCTCGGCATCACCCAGGCCCGCGAATATGCCGAACCCGAATGGTATGTTGATATCTGGCTCACCCTTGTTTGGGTTGCCTATCTCGTCGCCTTTCTGGGAACGATCCTGAAGCGCAAGGAACCGCATATCTATGTTGCGAACTGGTTCTATCTGAGCTTCATCGTCACGATCGCCATGTTGCACGTCGTCAACAATCTGGCCGTGCCGGTTTCCTTGCTCGGTTCGAAGAGCTATTCGCTTTTTTCGGGCGTGCAAGACGCCCTGACGCAATGGTGGTACGGCCATAATGCCGTCGGCTTTTTCCTGACCTCAGGTTTTCTCGGTATGATGTATTATTTCGTGCCGAAGCAGGCGAACCGTCCGATCTATTCCTACCGGCTGTCGATCATCCACTTCTGGGCCCTGATCTTCATGTATATCTGGGCCGGGCCGCACCATCTGCACTATACCGCGCTGCCCGATTGGGCGCAGACGCTCGGGATGGTCTTCTCCGTAATGCTTTGGATGCCCTCGTGGGGCGGCATGATCAACGGTATAATGACGTTATCGGGCGCTTGGGACAAGATCCGCACCGACCCGATCATCCGCATGATGATTATGGCAATCGCCTTCTATGGGATGTCGACCTTCGAGGGTCCGATGATGGCGGTGAAGACAGTCAATTCCCTCAGCCACTACACGGAATGGACGATTGGCCATGTTCATTCCGGGGCGCTTGGCTGGGTCGGCATGATCACTTTCGGTGCAATCTACTATCTGACGCCGAAGCTTTGGAGTCGCGAGCGGCTTTACAGCCTTCGCATGGTCAACTGGCATTTCTGGCTCGCCACCCTCGGCATCGTCATCTATGCGGCCGTCCTTTGGGTCGCCGGGATCCAGCAGGGTCTCATGTGGCGCGAGTACAATACCCAAGGCTTCCTGGTCTATTCGTTCTCGGAAACTGTCGCAGCGATGTTCCCTTACTACCTACTGCGCGCGGTCGGCGGTGGCCTTTATCTGGCCGGCGGCGTGGTCATGGCCTTCAACGTCGCCATGACCATCCGCGGACACCAGCGCGACGAAGCCGCCATCCCCGGAGCGTTCATCGTTCACCCCGGCGAGTGAGGTAAAACAAGATGTCCATCCTGGAAAAACATCAGATCCTTGAGAAAAATGCCACGCTGCTGCTCTTAGGGTCTCTGCTGGTTGTGAGTATTGGCGGCATCGTTGAGATCGCACCGCTGTTCTATCTCCAGAACACGATCGAGAAAGTGGAGGGCATGCGGCCCTATACGCCGCTCGAGCTCGCAGGACGAAACATCTATATCCGCGAAGGATGCTATCTGTGTCACAGCCAAATGATCCGACCATTCCGCGACGAGGTGGAGCGCTACGGCCACTACTCGCTGGCGGCTGAATCAATGTATGACCATCCATTCCAATGGGGGTCGAAGCGCACGGGGCCTGACCTCGCCAGGGTGGGCGGTCGTTATTCGAACGAATGGCATGTGCAGCATCTGTCCGATCCACGCGCCGTCGTCCCGGAATCGATCATGCCCAGCTACGCCTTCCTCACAGAAAGGGAGGTGACGGTCAAGAGCATCGACGTGGATCTGAAGGCCAACGCAGACGTGGGTGTGCCCTATACCGACGACATGCTGGCAAACGCCGAAGCCGACATGCGTGCCCAGGCCGATCCGAACGCCAACACGACCGACTTGCTTGCGCGCTACCCAAAAGCAAAGGTGACGGACTTCGACGGCGATCCCTCCAGGCTGACGGAGATGGATGCACTGGTCTCGTACCTCCAGATGCTCGGCACTCTGGTTGATTTTTCGACGTACGACGACGCGACGGGCTATCGATGAGGATCACTATGGAAACTTACAACGCAATGCGTCACTTCGCCGACAGTTGGGGTCTTCTGGCGATGGCGGTGTTCTTTGTGGGCGCGCTCTTTTTCATCCTCCGGCCCGGCAGCAAACAGAAAGCCGACGACGCCGCGATCATACCGCTGAAGGATGAATGAGATGACGGAGAAACAGATTGACGAAATCAGCGGCGTCGAGACGACCGGTCACGAGTGGGACGGAATCCGAGAGCTCAACAATCCCATGCCGCGTTGGTGGATCTGGACGTTTTACGCCACCATTCTATGGGCGATCGGTTATGCATACGCGTATCCGTCGATACCGATGATCAAGGAAACGACAAAGGGCCTGCTCGGCTTCTCCAGCCGCGCGGAGCTGCAGCAGCAAGTGCAACTGGCAAAGGCTGTTCAGACACAGTTCGAGCAGCAGATCGCTGCAAAGACCGTAGCGGAAATTGACGCGGATCCGTCTCTGCGCGAATTGGCCATCGCAGGCGGCGCGTCTGCCTTCAAAGTCAACTGCGCCCCGTGCCATGGTTCGGGTGCGACAGGTGGGCCGGGTTTTCCGAACCTGAACGACGACGATTGGCTCTGGGGCGGTGATCTTACCGCCATTCAACAGACTGTCGCTCACGGCATCCGCTTTGACGCCGATCCCGAGACGCGCGTGTCGGAGATGCCCGCCTTCGGCGACGTGCTCGAACGCACGCAGATACGACAGGTTGCCGCTTATGTGTGGGGACTGACGAATACACCTGTTGATCCGGCATTGGCGGAAGCCGGAAAGCAGGTTTTCATCGACAATTGCGCCGTCTGTCACGGTGAGGATGAAAAGGGCAAGCAGGAGATGGGTGCACCGAATCTCGCCGACGCCATATGGCTCAAGGGGCGGGGGGAGGGGGCGATCATCCGCCAGGTGACCGCGCCTAAACACGGCGTCATGCCGGCGTGGTCGGCCCGCTTGGGCGACGCCGTCGTGAAGGAACTGACGGTGTTTGTTCGTTCGCTGGGCGGGGGAAAATAGGAAGAAAGAACAGCCAACCATATCAACATCCTCTACACGTCCTATGTGCGACGCCGCGCGGTCGTTCGCCAACATGTTTGCGATCAAGCAACGCCGTTCCCTGTGGCGCGGGAAGAAGGCCACCGCGAAAAACGAGAAAGTTTCATCGCGAATTTGATTTCGATTAAAGACCGAAGCATCACAAGACGATATTGTCCGCGGCTGGAGGACGTTCCCTGCGGTTTCTCCCCGTAGTTCCTCCGAGCCACGCTCCGGGAGGGAGTGTGGCTCTTTTTTGGTTGAGCCCTTGTTCGTCTCTCCTTGATTTACGTCAAGAACGCTCGGCTCGTCGAATGCGAGATGAGAATCATCAATAGGATGGTAAGCGATGAACCTCGACGTTCCTCCCGGCCCATCTGACGATCGCGTCGAACCGTTCGACGGCGAAAAGGTCAGCACCCGGCCCAGGCGGCAGCCACTTTATGCGGCGCGAAAGAAGGTGTTTCCGAAGCGGGCGGAGGGTCGGTTCAGACGGTTCAAATGGATCGTCATGTTCATCACGCTTGGTGTTTATTACGCTTCGCCGTGGATCCGTTGGTACCGCGGGCCCTATGCTCCGGATCAGGCGATCCTCATCGATCTGGCGTCCCGCCGCTTCTTCTTCTTTTTCATCGAGATCTGGCCACAGGAATTCTACTATGTCGCCGGTCTATTGCTCATGGCTGGCTTCGGCCTCTTTCTGGTGACCTCTGCGGTGGGAAGAGCATGGTGTGGATACGCCTGTCCGCAGACCGTATGGGTCGATCTCATTCTTGTCGTGGAGCATGCGATCGAAGGCGATCGTAACGCGCGCATCAAACTCGACGCAGCACCCTGGACACTGGACAAGATTGTGAAGCGGGTTGCCAAGCATTCCATATGGCTGCTGATCGGCGCTGCTACCGGTGGCGCGTGGATCTTCTATTTCGCGGACGCGCGCACTCTTGCTTCCGCCCTGTTCAAAGGCGAGGCGCCGGCCGTTGCCTACGCCACCATCGCCGTTCTCACCTCGGCCACTTACGTTCTCGGCGGGCTGATGAGGGAACAGGTCTGCACCTTCATGTGTCCTTGGCCACGCATACAGGGCGCTATGCTCGATGAAAACTCCCTTGTCGTCACCTATAACGACTGGCGCGGAGAGCCTCGTTCGCGTCATGCCAAGAAGGCCCGCGCATCGGGGCGGCTGGTCGGCGACTGCGTGGACTGCAATGCCTGCGTTGCGGTCTGTCCGATGGGGATAGACATCCGCAATGGCCAGCAGATGGAGTGCATAACTTGCGCCTTGTGCATCGATGCCTGCAACGGTGTGATGGCCAAGCTCGCCAAACCGCGTGCTCTGGTTTCCTATGCGACGCTGAGTGAGTATGCGGGCAACGTCAGTCTTGCGACCGATGGCGGAAAGAACGCCGTGCAGCCGAATCTCATCCGACACGCTGACGGAAGCTTCGTTGCGGGGATCCGGCACTTCACCTCCTGGGCGATCTTCAGGCCGCGTGTCCTTTTTTATGCGGCAATCTGGGCGTCGATCGGAATAGCCCTGCTCGTGCATTTGGCGCTCCGGGAACGACTGGAACTGAACGTGGTTCACGACCGGAATCCACAGTATGTGCTGGAGTCGGATGGCTCGATCCGCAACGGATATACGCTTCGCGTGCTCAACATGGTGCCGATGCCGAGGAAGATCGATATCCGGCTCGAGGGCCTAGATGGCGCGACGATGAAAATCCCAGAATACTCCAAGGCGAAGGGCCGACGCTTCAGGGTTGAAGCGGATCCGGACGCGGCCACTACGTTCAAAGTGTTCGTAACACGACATGCCAAGGCTGCGACCGTCAGCGAATTCCGGTTTGTCATCGAGGACGAAAATCATTCGGACCAGGCAACCTACAACGCCGCCTTCAACACGCCGGGAGCACCAAAATGAGGGACCAAGCCGCCGTCCATCGCAACTTCACTGGCCATCATATGCTGACCGTCATGGCCGCGTTCTTCGCCGTGGTGATTGGAGTAAACGTTGTGATGGCAACGTTCGCGTCAAGGAGTTGGAGCGGGCTTGTGGTTGAAGACACCTATGTCGCAAGCCAGGAATTCAACGGCAAGGCCGCGGCGATGCGCGCAATGGCTGCGAGCGGCATTTCGGGCAACCTCTCTCTCAGCCATGACGTCATCCATTACGATATTCACAATCGCGACGGGTCGCCGGCAACGGTCCAGGACGTGACGTTGACGTTCAGGAGGCCCGTCGGCGACCGTGAGGATTTCCAACTCGTCCTCACGAAGAAGAGCGAAGGCCGTTTCGAAGAGGAACATCACGTTCGATCAGGAGACTGGATCGTTGAAATCATCTCACGGAAGAAGGATGTCACGGTGATGCATGAAGCCCTGCGCATCGATATGGCGGAGTTCGGGCGATGACGCGCTGTACCATGGATGCGGAAGGCGTCATGGCCTTGGGCAACCATTCGGTCAGTGCCGAGGAGATCGCGCTGGCCAGCCACCCGCTTGCGGACGGATTGCGCCAATTGGACCTCAGTGTCCCAGATGTGCGCTGCGGAGTCTGCATTTCGACGATTGAGCGGGCTTTGCGCAGGCTTCCCTACGTGAAGTGCGCGCGGGTCAACCTGACGGCCAGGCGGGTCAGCTGTACCTATGTCGAGCGACTGGGGGATGTCGCCGTCGATCCAACCGGTATTCTGTCGGCGATTATGGGCGCAGGCCATCGCGTACATGTCTTCACTCCCAATTCGGTATTGGACCAGACCGATACCCAGCGCGACCAATTGGTGATGGCTGTCGCTATCTCGGGCTTTGCGGCCGCAAACATCATGCTGCTGTCCATATCTGTCTGGTCCGGCGCGGAAGCGGCGACCCGCGACCTGTTCCACTGGATCTCGGCGGTGATCGCCGCCCCGGCGCTTGTCTATGCCGGGCGTTTCTTTTTCCAGTCTGCCTGGAATGGCTTGAAGCACGGGCGCACCAACATGGACGTGCCGATCTCGCTCGCGGTCATCCTATCCTATGCCGTATCGATTTGGGAGGCTATCCAACACGGCGAGCACACCTGGTTTGACGCCTCCGTGTCGCTGTTGTTCTTCCTGCTCATCGGCCGCACGCTCGACCACATCATGCGGGAAAAGGCGCGCGCTGCCGTCAATAGCCTGGCGAGACTTGCGCCGCGCGGCGCCCTTGTGATCGCCGCCGATGGCAGCAAGCGCTACACCGCCGTAGAGGACATCGTTATTGGTGACGACATCTTCATAGCTGCGGGCGAACGCTGCCCGATCGATGGTATCGTGACCGCCGGCACGAGCGAGGTGGATCTTTCCATCGTCACCGGAGAAAGCAGGCCAGTGGCCGTTGCGGACGGCGCGGAGGTGAGATCGGGTGCGGTGAACCTCATGGCTTCGCTTACCATTCGGGCGACGAAGACGGCGGAAAATTCGCTGCTTGCAGAGATCATGAACCTTATGGAGGCAGCAGAAGGGGGAAAGGCGCGCTATCGCAGGATCGCCGACCGCGCCGCTGGCCTTTATGCTCCGGCGGTTCATTTGCTTGCGCTGGTTTCCTTTCTTGCCTGGGGATTTGTTGGCGGGGATTGGAAGCATGCCATGCTTGTCGCGGTCGCGGTGCTAATCATCGCCTGTCCCTGCGCGCTTGGCCTTGCTGTGCCGGTCGTGCAGGTCGTTGCCGCAGGGCACCTGTTTCGCCGCGGCATCGTGATCAAGGACGGGTCCGCTTTAGAACGCCTCGCGGAAGTCGATGCTGTTGCGTTCGACAAGACCGGCACGTTGACATTTGGCCAGCCACGCCTCCTTGTGGCGATGGATGCAGGCCCAGAGGAAACGGCGATCGCAGCCGGTCTGGCGGCGCATTCCCGCCATCCGCTCTCTCAGGCTTTGCTGCGTAGCGCCGGCAACAACGCGCGCCAGTTTCACAGCGTTGTCGAGGTTCCGGGCGCAGGCCTGAGGGTCGATACCGCCGACGGTCTGTATCGTCTCGGCAAGATGGGGTTTGCTTGTTCCACCCCGACCCGCGAAAAAAAAGCGAGTGGTTCGCTTTCCGAGGTTGTGCTATCGAGGAATGGCATCATACTTTCCCGCTTCTACTTTGAAGACACGCTTCGACCGGGAGCAGCTGGCGCCATTCACGAGCTCGGTCGTGCGGGATTGCAGACGATGATCCTTTCGGGCGACCGGCAAGCCGTCGTCGAAGCGACGGCACGGGCATTGCATGTGGACCGGTCGATTGCGGAATTGAATCCGAAGCAGAAAGTGGAAGAATGCGCCCATTTAAGCGAGGCGGGCAGCAAGGTGATGATGGTTGGCGACGGCATCAACGACGCGCCGGCGCTGGCGGCGGCGCATGTGTCTATGGCTCCCGCGACCGCCTCCGACATTGGCCGGCAGGCGGCAGACCTCATCTTCCTGAGCGACTGCCTCGACGCTGTTCCCGAAGCCATCCTGGTCGCTCGAAGAACGGCCGGTTTGATCCGCCAGAACTTCGCGCTTGCCATCGGCTACAATGTATTGGCCGTCCCGGTTGCTATTGCTGGCTATGCAACGCCGCTCATCGCTGCTGTGGCGATGTCAACGTCTTCGCTCATTGTAGTGACCAATGCGCTGCGGCTCAACGGCTGGAAACGGCCAAGAAAATGAACACTTGATGTCGAGGATTTTGCCTCGCTGAAGAAGGTCTCGCTACCATGAGCATACTGATCTATCTCATTCCACTCGCATTGTTCATGGGTGCGGTTGGCCTGCAAGCATTTTTGTGGTCGCTAAAGAGCGGGCAGTACGATGATTTGGACGGGGCTTCATATCGTATATTGGCCGATGATGACGATGCATCGTGAACGCAAGCAGAAACGCCGGGCCTTGCTGGCGCTAGCAGGAGATTCGTCGCTGCCGCTGCTGTTCTGCTTTGGAGTCGCTTGTTATTTTGCTGGTCGATCTGAAGCGTATGTCGCTCAGGCTGGCAACCAGAGGTGGTTGACGGGACGACGGTCAATGCGCAGAGACACCTTCGGTGCATAATTGCAATTGCCGATATTTCGTGGATAGGGGAGGAATGTCGACATACGGCGATTTGCCGTCATGTCAGCATTTGTACGCCGGAAGTGGAAATGCGCGTAACGCTGATATTGGAATGATCGTCGATATTGCGAGCGGATGAGAGATATCTGAGGCTAGACCAAGACTAGTTTTCTCCATTTGATCCAGCTCAAATCACCATGCGCCAAACGGTGCTATTCCTCTCGACCGTTACGAAACTCGGATCAAAGGAGAGGAAAATGGAATCCAGCAACATCGTCCGCGCCATCATGACCGCCACGGCTTTGGTTGCAGCCTGTACCGCGAAAGCGGCGGATATGACGACCGCACAAGGTGCGGCGCCAGGCGCTGCTGCAGGGGCAGGCCCGAGTCCGTGGCAGTTACGCTTTCGGGCACTTGACGTAATCACCAACGACTCCGGCCGCGTCGACGGATTGCCGGGTTCGGACCTTTCTTTTTCGAATACGGTCATACCGGAATTCGACATCTCGTATTTCTTCAGCGAGAATATCGCGGCGGAACTCATACTCGGCACAACTTACGCCAAGGTTTATGGCGGTGGATCGATTTCAGCGCTCGACGAGGTCGGCAAGACATGGCTGCTGCCGCCAACCCTGACCCTACAATACCATTTCACCGATTTCGGCACTTTTCGGCCCTATGTCGGCGCCGGCGTCAACTACACGCTGTTCTACAACCAGTCCGGCAAAAGTGCCCGCAGCCTTGATGTAAAGAACACCTTCGGCGTCGCCTTACAGGCCGGTTTCGACTATATGGTCGACGACCATTGGGGCGTGAACGTTGATGCGAAGAAAATCTTCCTGAGACCTGATTTCGATGCCAATGTCGGTGGCGCCGGCGTCAGCGGCAAGGCCAAGCTCGATCCATGGCTAATCGGCGCCGGCGTTACTTACCGTTTTTAGTCCGGTGAATCTGGGCGGCTCGAGTACCAATTTTGGTTCGACCTTTTCCTTGAAAGCAACGAAGATAGAGGATTTCGACCCTGTTCCAGATGATTGTGCGCAGGCGCACAGCGAACGCCAATGACCTCCTATCCTGTCTTGAGCTGGGTGAAGGATTTATTGTCCCCATGCCGGTCTTCTACTTAAAGGAACAGTTCGCATGTCTTGTGAATTGTTTGATAGTTCCCAGCACAACAGATCAAACCGGTTGGTAGTTGGGGCCGATCGCGAACCAGAGCCCGCGGCATGGTTCCGGCAGTGCACAGAGGAACTTCAAGCCGTCTTGCTGTAGTTCCGCGCCGATTGCAGCAGATGAGAATCGAAAGCGGCAGCAACGGCGCGGATCAGAAATCGCCCTTCTTCCCGCAAACGAATGACGCCGCCCGCGTTTTCAAGAATTCCGTCGCTTTCCAGCATGGTGAGCCTGTCATTATCGTCGAGAAGTGCGCCAGAATCGAAGCCATGTTCGGCCGCGAGGGCCGGGATGTCGACTTGGAAGTCGCACATCAGGCGCTCGATGACGTTTGCTCGCAGCCGATCCTCGGCCGACAAGCGATAGCCTTTCATTGTCGCAAAACGCCCGGATGCGATCCGCTGCGCGTAGCGACCGGGGAGTGCCTCGTTCTGGACGTAGCCGCCTGCCATACGGCCAATCGCCGATGCACCGAAACCGATGAGCGTCTCACAGGCGTCGGTGGTGTAGCCCTGAAAGTTGCGATGCAGTTGGCCGTTTGCCTGTGCAACCGCTAAACTGTCTCCCGGCCAAGCGAAATGGTCGAGCCCAATGCGGCGATAGCCGGCTGCAAGAAGGTTTTCCGCGATTGCCTCCGCCTGGGCAAGACGGCTTTCCGCGTTGGCGAGTGCGCCTTCGTCGATCAGTCGCTGATGCTTTTTGAAGGAAGGTACGTGTGCATAGCCGAAGACGGCGAAACGATCAGGGCGCATCTCGATCGCCACCTTGGTCGTCTCGATGCAGGATTCGACCGTCTGGTGCGGCAGACCGTAGATAAGATCGAAATTGATGCTGTCGACGCCCGCCCGACGCAGGCGAGACACCGCCTGCATCGTCTGTTCATCGCTTTGATTCCGGTTGATCGCCTTCTGCACCACCGGATCGAAGCTCTGCACCCCGAGGCTTGCTCGGTGGACCCCCGCTTCCCCGAGAACCGCCGCCATCTCCTCCTCCAGCGTCCTTGGATCGATTTCCAACGCGATCTGGCTGGTACTGGTGAAGTCGAAATGCTCTTGCAGAAGCCCAATCAGGCCCAGCATTTTTTTCGGCCCCATGATTGTTGGCGTTCCTCCACCGAAGTGCAGATGATGGATATTGAGTGGCGCCTTCGTCCTTGCAGATACAAGGCATATCTCGTCTCGCAGCATTTGCAGGTAGTTGAGGATCGGCTGGTCGCCGCGCGTGACGGTCGTATGACAGCCGCAATACCAGCACATCGACCGACAAAACGGTATGTGCACGTAAAGAGACGCCGCCTTCTCCAGAGGGATGGCGGTAAGCCAGTCGTCATAGGTGCTGGCGTCAATACCGGGTGAGAAGCACGGCGATGTCGGGTAGCTGGTATAGCGGGGCAAGCGCTCCTCGCCATATTTTGCAACAAGAGCCGATTGCATTTGAAATCCTTCTTTCCAGAGGGTGCTTGGGCATTGTGTCGCATTCTAGGTGCGCGCTTCGCTTAGTTCGTTGATCGAAAACAAGGAGTGCTTCGGGCTTCCGGTGATTTATGCTCCGCCGTCGCGCGCGGACACATAGGCAAATGGCGGGATGACTGATGGCAGCAGCATGGTCTATGAAAAGCATGCGACTCAATTGCGTTCCGCCAGCCGAGAGGCAGCGTAGCCACAGCAACTAATCCTACGGTGGATCACGGAATGCATTCACAAAGCGTTGGTCGGAGGACGCGACTCGGCAAGATGTTCGTCAGGTGGCGAGGCAAGCCGATCGCGACCTATATTTTGTCGTCACCGCGGCTCCATTGGTTATTCTTGCACTGAGATTGGCACTTTCGGAGCTTATCGGCGACAGGCTTATTCTGTTTTCGTTTATCCCCGCTATTCTGATCGTCGCAATAGTCGGCGGCTTGAAGCCAGTCGTGCTCACCGCGGCAGCGTCGCTTGCCGCAGCTACCTTTGTTCAGCAATTGCATGATGCCGTCGATCCGACTGGCGTCGAATTGGTCTTCTTTGGCGCGTCGGTGTTTCTGATTGCTTGTCTGGGAGAGGCGCTCCAAGCGACGAGACACGCCATCGTCAAGATGAACACTCTCGTGGCAGCCCGCGATGCACATCTGAGATCGATCTTGGACACATTGCCCGACGCGACGGTGGTCAGTGCGGCCGATGGCACGATTGTTTCCTTCAACGCCGCCGCCGTCCGGCAGTTCGGGTATGCGGAACAGGAAGTCATCGGCGAGAACCTGCAAGTATTGATGCCTGAACCTTATCGAGGCGACCACGACGGCTATATGCAACGGTACCTCAGAACCGGCGAGAAGCGCGTCATCGGCATCGATCGCGTTGTCGTCGGGCGAAGGAAGGATGGATCGACCTTTCCCATGAAGCTAACCGTGGGCGAGATGAAATCGAGCGGTGAACGGTTTTTTACGGGCTTCATCAGAGACCTGACGGAGCGAGAAGAATCGGCCGCTCGCCTCGAACAAATTCAGGCTGAATTGGCGAGATTGGCCCGCCTGAGCGAAATGGGCGAAATGGCGTCCACGCTTGCGCACGAGCTGAACCAACCCTTGTCAGCGATCGCAAATTACGCTCAGGGGTGTACGAGGCTATTGCGCGATATGGACAACACCCTCGCAACGAGAATGCGAGGTGCCTTGGAAGAGATTGCGAGCCAGTCGCTGCGGGCGGGACAGATCATCAAACGTCTTAGGGAGTTCGTCACGAAAGGCGAAACGGAAAAGGCACTCGAAGACATTCGCAAACTGGTGGAGGATGCGGGCGCGCTGGCGCTAGTTGGTTCCCGCGCGAACGGCGTCATGACTGTGTTCGAATACCTACCCGGTGCTGAGATGGTGATGGTCGATCGTGTTCAGGTCCAACAGGTCCTCATCAATTTGATGCGAAACGCCATCGAGGCGATGCGCCATGTCGATTATCGCGAGCTCACGATCCGCACGATGCCCACCGATGCGGGCGAAGTCGCCGTCATTGTGGAAGACACCGGCGGAGGCATTCCGGAAGAAATTGCCGCGGACCTCTTCAAGCCGTTCGTCACGACCAAGGCAAGTGGAATGGGCATCGGCCTTTCGATCTCCAGACGCATTGTCGAAGCCCATGGTGGTGAAATGACAGTCTCGAAAAATGCGGCTGGCGGAGCTACGTTCCGGTTCACGCTGCCCGCCTATGCGGAAGGACGAACGGGTGGAAATAACTGACTACACAGTCCATATCGTCGATGACGAAGAGCCGGTGCGGAAATCCTTTGCCTTCATGCTGGCCATGAACGGCTATGCCGTGAAGTTGCATCAATCGGCCACCTCGTTTCTTTCCTTCGCCCCGAGCATTCATAACGGAATTCTTGTCACAGACCTCAGGATGCCGGAGATCTCGGGGCTCGATCTCATCAGGCAACTCGGTATGAAAAAGATCCCCATCCCTTCCATCGTGATTACCGGACATGGCGATATACCGATGGCAGTCGAGGCCATGAAAGCGGGCGCAGTCGACTTCATCGAAAAGCCTTTCAAGGACACCGTGATCATAGAGGCAATCGAACGAGCGTCGAGACATTTAATTGTTCCAGGGGCCGACGCCCACGAGATCGCCGACATTCAAACGCGCCTCCAAACCCTGAGCGAAAGAGAGCGTCAGGTGCTCTCTGCCGTGGTGGCCGGCTTTCCGAACAAATCGATCGCCCATGATCTCGATATCAGTGCCCGCACGGTGGAGGTGCATCGCGCAAGCGCCATGTCAAAAATGAAAGCAAAAAACCTCCCACATCTCGTGCGCATGGCTCTCGCTGCTGGTTTCGGGCCTCCTTAGTTTCGCGGTGATCTCGGGCAATGCGCCGTCGTGCCGCAAGCCTTTATGGGGACTAACGGCGGGCAAACACGCGCCAGATTCGCGGAACTCTAAGGGGATATGGCAGTTGCAAAAAAATTGTCGGCGTGGCGCAGAAACAGGGACCAAAGGCCACAGCTTCCTCGAGAGACGCGCTCTGCACGATCGTCGACGACGAGAAAATGAAGTCGGTGCCACAGGCTAAAGAGTTTCTGCATATTCGAAAGGGCGTGTCGTCCTGCTTGTCGATGGAATGTCCGCATTTAAAGTCCTCGGCGGCGCCTTCCTTCTGACTAAACCGATCAGCGGGTCCGATCTCTTGACGGTGGTGAACGGCCTAGCTGCGATGCGAACGCGCGCTTCGAAACAGATGGCGGATGAAGCGCTGACACAAACCGCACGACATCCCGTCTAAGTAATTTCCCTTAGTGAGGTAACCGAATTTTTCGTCGTGGCAAGAACTGGCAATCTTCCCCGGAACCATGGGGAATACGAGATGTATGCCAATTTCAAACCCGCTGTGCAGAGTTTCGTAACGCCGGAGAATGTTGCGCGGGCACAATTTCCCGGAGCGCACCTCGTTGTGACATATAAGGGTGGCCGAGTGATATATGCCGAAGGCGATAGCGTCGATAAATGCTATCAGGTTTGTGCCGGAGCTGTCCGTGTATACGGCCTCATCTCGGACGGACGGCGGCAGGTTGTTTCCTTTCATCTCGCAGGGGAAACGTTCGGCTTTGAAGCGGCCTCAAAGCATCGCTTTTTTGCCGAGGCCATCGCCGAGACAAGAATAATCGTGTTTGCGCGGCGCCCCATTCAGGAGCATTCGTCGGAACTTCTTGCACTTGCATTGGTCGGCATGGAGCGTGCTCAGGAACATCTTATGGTTATCGGGCGGCAGTGTGCGGTTGAACGTGTCGCCGCATTCTTGATGGATCTCTCCGACCGTCTGGGTGGTGTTCGGCAACTAAGATTGCCGATGTCGCGGCAGGACATTGCGGACTATCTCGCCCTGACAATCGAGACGGTATCGCGCGCCATGACCGAGTTGAAGGAGCGGAAGGTGATCGCCCTGCGACATGTGAGGACAGTCGACATCATCAAGCCAGATGCTCTCCGTTCGCTATGTCATCAGGCCGCACTGCGATCTTAGCCCTCTATGATGCCGGCCCGTCTTGAGCAGCGCTGACGGTACTGCACGTGGGAGGAGGGTCATATTTGTCTGTCAGGAAGGTGTCTTATCTGGAATGTCTATGCGGCCGATGGCAGTGCCCGCCCGAAACCTCGGTTGTTGTCTCTTTCTGATCAAGCGGCCATGGCTGGCGCCCCCGGAGCAAGGTCCCTCGCCGGAACGATGGATGGGGGGTTAGGCCGCAGCAGCGGGAGCAGCACTAAGGTGACTGCGCTGAATTGGCCAACCGATCCTCAGCAGATCCCAAAACGGGGATAGTAGAGCCAGATCGAGCGATAACGCGCCTTGCGAGGAATGAAGTTGGTTGCGTCCCTGAGCATGCGGTGCAATACCACGGCGAGCTTGGGGGCAAGTGCAACGCGCGCTTTCTGGGACCCACACGTCTGGCGACTGCCAGCGCCCAGCTCTTCAGATCTGAACCTTTGACCGGTCGCGTGAGGATGACGTTGGCCACTAGGGCGCGGTTCGCACGCTATCGTGCAGATCGTAAAGCCGTGATGTCGGTGCTCCATCAGAATGACGCGGCTGCGGCGCATTTCATGTTACGGAAAGAGCCTAGCGCCATATGGTGGGGGACTGCTGAAAAAACAGTCTACCGACACCCCCCGTATCGGTTCCGCTGACCACTTTCCACAGTTTACGGCTTTTCTTCAGCTGTGATGACTGCCAGTCGCGCGAGCAATATGTGAAATCGTCGGCTTTTCGACATTGAGGTGATCGCGATTGTGCGCCACGCATCGCTCTTCGGGCACCGTCTGCGGCTGAATGACGCGGATGTCGAGACACTCGTCGCGCATGTCGAATAGATGTGCCTCGATGGCGTGCAAGTCGCATAGGATCGTCCAACCACCGATCAGCGGGTCGCTTACCCAAGTGCGCTGCCCTAAGTATGGGCGGTCACGATTCTTTCGCAGTTCACTAGCCCATGGCGAAATCCTTTCGACGACGATCCACAGATGCATATGCGCCATCGTCATATGGTGTCCGCGGAGCTTTCGAGTCATTTATGTGTTCAGCAGATCACCGAGACCTTGCTGGCCGCGCTTTCATGGACGCTGTCATGCACGTAAGCGTCATGTATGGAACATGGAAAGAAGGACTGCATTGGCGATACAGTCGATGCTGATGTAAGACAATGCTCCGCCGATTGCCTGGGCTTTAGCGCCTCATGCTCCCGATGACTGCCACGTAACCGCCGCAAGCCGAGGCGACGGCGACCGCAGCTTTGAGCGCACAGAATTGGCGAGTGCTAGATCGTCGGTAGAAGTCGGCGGCGCCGTGCGGGCAGGGGCCTCACAACGGCGGCGAATTCGTGATGATGTACGGCGGACAATCAGGTCTTCGACCATATGCCCGGTGAAAAGCGAAAATAAAGCGATATCCTACGTTCTTTGATTTCTCATCGCGAAAACCGGCGCGATAGCGCGTAGGTTGCTTCCTCATACCGCAGTTTTCACGAACCTCATTTAGATCACGCTGAGTTTTTCCTTTTCCTTCGGCTGCGTCTTGGATCTATAGAGCGCTCTCTTTCGGTCGCCCTCTAGTTGAACGAGGCGGAGTTTTCAGAAATCAAATTGACTTACAGGGATTGAAGAAGTGAGAGCCGATTAAGGCTCCCTGGCCGAGCGATTCTCAGGCCACGGCCGGGCTGTCCCAGCTAGCCAAATGGGATATCAATGGACATGGAAATGGATCGGTCGTTCGCATGGGTGATTTATATCGAGATCAACGATAACGGCTAAAGGCCTCTCTGAGCTGGCTGAAGGGCTAAAGGCGAATTTGGACCAAAATTCAAGGTAATCTTGATGATTGGATGGCGGTTGCAACAAGGAACCGGCTGACCTTTTCCAAAACCCCGCGACCGATTTCCGCGACCCTGATTTGTGTTCGGGGGGCGTGCATTACTGAAGCAATTTGGCTAAGCCCCCAAAAATTGCTATAAGTCAAAAAATCCCCAAAAAGTATATCAAACGACTGAAATGTGGCGGTGACAAAGTGATTCAAATCGGTTCAAGCTGGTGCGCGCCAACCAACGAGTGGCTGAAAAAAAGGGACGGGCGGTGACGGAAGATCTAGCAAGTTACAGAAGTTCAAGAGGCCTCGTCAGCACAGCCGATCCAGAAGTTGACAAGCCAATCTATCGAAAGCCAGGTTTCGATGGCAGAATTACAACCTTGGGGCACATGGAGGAACTGATCAGCGCATTTCTGAAGAAAACGCGCGAAGCTCAGGGCCTCTCTCGCGCTGACGTTGCCCCAATGCTTGGTCTGTCGGTCCCTGTGTACGGGCGTTACGAACGGGCATTTTCCAAAATGACGGTCACTCGGATGATTCATCTCTGCGAGATTCTCGGCTTCATGCCTATAGATATGATCTTTGAAGCTGCGCCCCATCTTTGGGGGCGCACACCAGAGGAAGCCGAGGATTGTCTAACACTGGCTCGGATTCTTAGGAGTCTTCCGAGCGACACGACGCGCGATCTCATTCGGCTCTTGCAGCGAATGATCCCCGAAGACAACGAGGGCGAAAGAAGTATCAATGGCGGAACGGAAACCGCTAAGTGAGCTTGATCTCTACCCGTGAAGCCTTGGTCGACCAGCTGGCGGTATTGTGTTGATCGATGTCGCAGCCGACGTGTTTCCGTCGGTGTGCCGCGATAGACGCCCGCAACCCCACAACGCCAAGCCTTACACTTTTACTTTTCCGTCAGATCACCGCATGCGCCGATTGCCGAAAACCCGATATTGATGGTCGCCGTCGATCCCTCTGGACGTGCCTGAGAATCTTGCCGGTTGCAAGATCATGCACGAGGAAGAAGCGGCGAACGTAGCTAAGTTTGCCCGATGTCTCGATGTTTTGCCTCCAGGGTGTTGCGGGCAGCGAGGCCGAAAACAGAGCGGGCAAGGTATAATTTGCCCGCGGCGGCTCGCTCAGTCATTGCTCGCAAATATCCGCCCGGCGAGCTGACGTCCTGGCGATTTGTTTTTTCAAGAGTAATCGCCACTGCCACGGCGGCTTGCTGCTCACCCATCTTCGCGATAGCGCGGCGGCGGGCATCCTCTGAGATCCCAGCGTAGCGGCACAACATCGGTATCAGGCGAACCAGGTCCGCCCAGGTGTTCGGTTTGTACCCGAGCTCCCTAAGCGCTGGCGTTGCGCGCAAGACATCCTGAAGAGCAACCAGCGCCTGCCGTTGATTACATTGCTCGTTAACCGAGCTCTGCCGGCGCCCTAGGCTATCTTCAAAAGCGGCTTTATGGGAGCCAGCTTTCGAGACATTAGATTGTTCGGCGTGTGCTAAACATTGCTCATCATTACTACGTCTAGATTGATAAGAGAGTGTAATCTGTGTGTGCATGCCGTTTTCGGCATACACGCATGTCGTTTTTTCAGCGTCGGGCTCACTTCGATATCGGGGAGCTAGCTGCATCAGGCGATCGATGGTCCACTCAAGAAGGAAAGTTGCGCGGCGAAGCAACTCGCTTGGTGCCTTGGCAGCCACCTCCACGTAAGTGCTTATGCGCTCGATGCGACCTGCGACACGTTGGCGCGCTGCTGCGCCAAGATCAGCAGCAGCGGCGAGCGCATAACGGGTATTGCGCAACGCTCCTCGATAGCGCCGCAGCGCGGCCTCTGCTGCCTTCTTTTCCGCACGAACCTCTCTCACGAGCTCATCAAGCTCGACATAACGCACGATCAGAATTCGAAGATCGACTCCGCACGCATCCGTTATGTCGCCATCAGCGTTTCGGATCGGATATCGTTTGTAATTCCCGCTGTCCTGCGTCGTGATCAGACCCACATCGAAAAGGCGGGAAAGCATTCGGCTGACCCGACCAACCGAGCGGCCGATCTCAAAAGCCAGTTGCCGGTTCGATTTGAATACAATAGGTCGCCCCGATCGATCGAAAGACTTGGCGGGAGCGGTGTTGATCAATGCCAGCAAAAGATGGCTTTCTGTCCCATTTATCACCCCTGTGCAGGTCAGATTTTGAACAAGCACTGCCAGTTGAGCGCGTGTCACCGTTCCGATTTCGGCCGATTGTGCGAGTCGGCGGAATTCGGTGCGTTGAGGCGTTATCCTGCGGCCTATTGGCCGCCGATACTCGATGATATCTTCCATGCCCTCGTCTCCGTTGAGGACCAGGTAAAGCTCCGCCGTTCACCGAAAGGGTGTTTTTTATTGACAAGGAAGTATGGATCTGCGAGAAAGGTTTTGGCTTAATTTATTCTCTTACAGACCCGCTTCCGGATTTCTTCGGGAGCGGTTTTTCTTTTTTCTGGTCGGTTCATCATCTCCGTTTCGAGCCCGACTTATGCGTCGGAACCGTTGTGTTGAATACAAGAAAAGCATATCTCAACAAAGCAATTTGGCGCAAGATGCGTGCTAATATGGGTTGCAGCGCGGTGCAAACTCGACTTGTGCAGCCTTATATCTCACTAATTTTTATGATTATTTTGAAGGGACGGTGCTTACGCAAATTGCAATCGCGCGATCCATTTTGCTTCGCACTATTGATGAGGTGTCGGCGTTTTCGTGGGCCTTCGAACGCCTGGGGTTCAGGTCAATGACCATCGACGCCTGGGAAAGCAAAGTTCCCCTGTCGTACTTGTTGGTTGAGCAGGTGGGACACGGGTCCACGTGGTAGACGGTCTGCTTGGCGTCAGTTCTTCGAGTCAGGCAATGATCGGCTGCACGGGTGACGAATCGCTTGAACGCATTGGCCCGTCATTGGCGCACGGAACGGCCTCCGCTTGATGGCTCTGCTCGCCTTCTCCTTGCGTGCCTTCGCCGAGCGACGTCCGAAATTCACGTGCGCTTTTTTGCTTCGACAGTAAGACCCGTGACAAACTCAATTCGCACATTGGGTTCCGCTGCCCAGCGCGGTTGGATAATCCGGCGAGAGGGCACGCAGGGCTTTCATTTCGAGCTCCCGAATCGATGCCCGCCCTTTCCCACGGCCCCATTCCGCGAATCCGTTTTAGCCGTTGCACCAGCGAAAAGTTCAGTAATGGATCGCCGCTTTGTAACTAATATCCGTTAAATCTCGTCCCCATATCCTTTGCCGCCACGCCTGCGAAAGTTCCGGCGAATGGCGACGGCCTTATTTTCCCGAACCGCGATTTTCAAGTAGCGGGGGACGACGATCGATGCGGAATTGCAGGCCCGCAAATGCGCCCGGAAAAATGAGGCCCTTCGACACCACCTCATCAGGTTCCACAAAAACCGGGTCGAGCACAGGTCGGCAACACTGGAAACGTGCCGCCGCGTCTGCAATCGCTATCAGGGGGGAATGATAAGGCTCCCTTCCGTCGCCTCCGACAAGAACGATTTTCCCGGCAAGAGGTTTGAGGCAGCCATCAAAAACTGTGAAGGCGGTGAGCCCATCTCGCAATGCTTCTTCATCTAAGAACAGCGAGTGCATATCGTCAAAGCGGATCATCTCGATCAGTGGACTGCCAACCAAATCATAGATTGGCGAAAAGCTGATGCCGATTTGAAGCTCAACAGCTCGAAAGAGTGCCGTTTCCGACTCCAATACATATGCGATATTTTTCATGTCCTGACCCTCAATTTGCTTAAAGCGATCTCGTCCTCTAACGCGTGACAAGGGAGGTTCAGCAACTTATTGCGTGACCAACCCTGCATAGCAACGCCATGCCGCAATATGCTGATTTCACCCGGTTGTGCAAACGTCTTGTGCGCCAATTTGATAGCTCTGTAGGGATTGGGTTTGCCAATGCCTCGCGAAAATAATCTTTAAGCTCATTGAAAATACACGATAATCAGAAGCTTTCGCATCAAAAGCAGGAGCGAGGCTGCATCAGGACTGCGCCAACTTTGTAAACACAAATTCTGTAAAGGGGCTCGGGCTATTATTTCTGTCAAGGTATATCGTTCAGTTGCTATGCAATCCATGGTAGATAACAGATCCGCTATCCTTTGAGGACTGGATTAGAAAAACTCCGCCTTTCATGGCTGCCGCCTTTGTCGTCAATCGACAATCGCCACGCCGGCCGTCGTCATTCTGAAACAGGCCTATGCGCGCATCGCCGTCCAACAGCCGATGCACGCAGCCGTCAGTGGATGGCCGTGAATCGAGAAGGCTCCATGCGCGCGCATGGGCAAAAGGCCACCATGCCTGTCAAACAGGACGTGCCTGGTGCGAGACGAGGAAATGCAACGACGATCCTCATCAAGCCTACCAAATGCAATGAAGCCAATTTGGCGCAACTGGCTAACCCGCGCACGAAGCAACTCCGGTGCGGTAGGCCTCTATCTCATTGAGAATTAAGAAAAAATTATACGTGCGATGGCAAAAACATGGGGTTCCGCCATGTTGAAATGCGCCAAACGTGATCGGAATCGCGATATTAATGGTTCCAAGCACATTACTTTCCGTATAAAGAGCTCTGGAGCATTAACCTCAGTCGGAGCAATGTCAGGACCATCATTGAAGCAATGGATTAATGAACTCGGTTTGCAACAAGTCGATGATCCGGGCATAGGCAAGCCGGTCTATCGAAAACCTTTTGACGGGCGGATTGCACTTAGCGCCGAACTGGAAAAACTGATCAGCATCAGCCTTCGCGAAGCCCGTGATAAGCGAAAGCTGCCTCGCTCGAAACTCGCGCCCTTGCTTGGTATCAGCGAGCAGGTTTACGGCCGCTACGAAAATAAAGTCTCCCGTCTCACGGTGGGGCGACTGATTCATCTCTGTGAGGTTTTGGATGCAACTCCGGAAGAGATTATCGCGCCAGCAGCACGCCACCTTTGGGGCGAGACTGAAACCAAAGCGGTTCTGCTGTTGGCTACGATCGAGAAGTTGCGGGCCTTCGATGAAGAGATTTTACGGGATGTTTATAGCTTACTAAGCCGCATAGAGGAGACCTGTCGCGATAGCGGCGTTGGTGCGGCGACAAGCGCGTCTTCATGCGCCACTGCAGTCGATGGCACAAATGGGAAGCAGATTGACGGCGTCAAAAAATAGAACGTGCGTCGGTCCCTGATGAAGATTTAACAGAAAACCATGGCCAAGCGCTCCGCGCCGTCGCAGCTGCCGAGGCGAGCCTTCCCGATGCGGCGTTGGGATAAATTCTCGGCCATTCATCCTAACAGCTCATCAAATAGGCGCGTAACCGAGCAAAGGTCGCACTCGTGGCCGGCTGACTTTAAATGATGCTGCGCGCGTCCCGCCACCCGATCATCAACGGGTCGAGCGCAACGAGGAGGTTTGGGAAAAGCCCTTAAACGGATATTTTTATATCCATAGCGTGGATGAATTCCATCCAAACAATCAATTTTACCGATCTCCCATGATGGTGCACTAGGAAAATGTCGATAACCTGACAAGTATGTCGATGAACGTAACGAGTACATCGGTGCAAGTTTACGACGACTGAGGAAGGTCGGAAGTATTGACAGCGTTTATCATCTCTAACGCGAAGGGCGCCAAAACATTCTACCATCCCGATTGGCTAGTATCGCGATCCCTGGCGACGGTATCTGACGTGCAGCGAACGAGCCGTTGCTTCGATCGCACGATGCGTCCCTCAAGATTACAGCAAGAAAAAGGAGGTCTTTGCATGCGCCCTCAGGTGCGGTGGAGGCTGTGCTGGGAAAACGAGCTAGAGCTCGCCGACCATGTCGAACTCGCCGAGTTCTTTCGAAGGACCTATGGTCCAACCGGCGCCTTTCATGGAAAGCCGTTTGGAGGCAGTCGAAGTTGGGCCGGAGCCAGGCTTGAGTTTCGCGCAATCGCCTACGACTCGAGCGGTGTCGCGGCTCATACGGGTGCACTGCGCCGTTCCATCAAGGTTGGCGCGATCGACCTATTAGTGGCTGAGCTGGACTGTGCGGGTGCGTCCGGATCTCGAGGGACTCGGAATCGGGCATTCAATCCACGCCATGCTTTCAGTACTGCAGGAGCTCGCCGTTCCATTCGCTTTCGGCACAGTTTGGCCCGCAATGCAGAAACATGTTGAGCAGTTCGGCCGTCACGGTCCGGTGACGATTTTGTCGGGAATCCGCGTGCGGTCCACCCTACCAGTGGCGCATCTCGGCAAGCCGTCCACGCGCATCGATGACGCACTTGTCATCGTCTTGCCAGTTGGGCGGTCGATCGGCGATTTGCCCACCGGTACGATGATCGATCGGAACGGTCCAGAGCTATGACGCACCTCAATTGCTTATCGGAAGTGCCCAGCGGGTGCGCTGACGGCACCGGCGAGCGCGCCATTTACTTGACGTTTGACGACGGTCCCAATCCATTTTGCACACCGGAGGTCCTCGATGTGCTGGCGAAACACCGAGCCCCTGCGACTTTCTTTGTCATCGGCGCCTATGCGGCAGACCAGCCGAAACTGATCCAACGAATGATTGCAGAAGGGCACAATGTCGCTAACCACACGATGACTCATCCGGACCTGTCCAAATGCGAGTCCGGCGCAGTACGACGTGAAATACTTGAGGCGGACAGAGCCATCAGGACCGCCTGCCCGCAAGCCTCAGTGCGATACATCCGCGCTCCGTATGGGATCTGGACCGAAGAGGTGCTCACTACGGCTGCGAGCGCTGGTCTAGCGGCCGTCCATTGGTCGGTAGACCCGCGAGACTGGTCTTGTCCCGGCATCGACGCCATTGTCGATGAGGTGCTCAACTCTATCCGGCCGGGCGCAATCGTTCTCTTGCACGACGGATGCCCTCCCAGCGAGTTGCAAGCGGATGCCGGCCGCAGTCTGCGCTATCAGACCATCATGGCGCTGTCCCGTATCATTCCAGAATTGCGTGACCGCGGATTTGTAATCCGCGCGCTTCCCCAAGATCATTGAAAGCGATATTCCATGAATCTGCTTGACACAACCAGCACTGTCGCCATCTCGCTCTATGCGGTGCTCTCGACTGCTTATAAAAGCATGCAGGCCGTGTACGCTGTGCCGGCAAACGACTCGTCAACGCCGGAGGTCCCGATCAACTCCGGCCAACTGCCGAGCGTGGATGTCATCATTCCCTGCTTCAACGAGGACCCGCGCACGCTTTCAGAGTGCCTAGCGTCCATTGCAGCCCAGGAATACGCCGGAGAACTCCGGGTCTATGTGATTGATGACGGTTCCAGAAACCGCGACGCTATCACACCTGTGCATGCCATCTACGCGCGCGACCGTAGGTTCAATATCATTCTGCTTCCCGAAAACGTTGGAAAGCGCAAGGCGCAGATCGCCGCGATACGCCGCTCCTCTGGAGATTTGGTGCTGAACGTCGACTCGGACACGATACTCGCGTCTGACGTCATCATGAAGCTTGTACCGAAGATGCAAGATCCTGTGGTCGGCGCGGCCATGGGTCAGTTGACCGCCAGCAACCGCAGCGATAATTGGTTGACCAGTTTAATCGATATGGAGTACTGGCTGGCTTGCAACGAGGAGCGTGCGGCACAGGCTCGCTTCGGAGCCGTGATGTGCTGCTGCGGCCCATGTGCTATGTACCGCCGGTCCGCACTCCTCTTGCTGCTTGACCAGTACGAGTCGCAATTTTTTCGGGGCAGGCCAAGCGACTTCGGTGAGGATCGCCACCTCACGATCCTTATGCTGAAAGCAGGCTTTCGAACCGAATACGTTCCGAGCGCCGTCGCGGCGACAGTCGTTCCGAACAGACTGGGGCCGTATCTGCGCCAACAACTCCGCTGGGCACGGAGCACGTTCCGGGACACGTTGCTTGGGCTGCGCCTACTGCCGGGGCTCAATCGCTATCTCACCTTGGACGTGGTCGGGCAGAATGTCGGACCACTGCTTCTTGCGCTATCGGTACTAATGGGGCTCGCACAGGTCGCACTTACAGCCACCGTGCCTTGGTGGACAGGGCTGATGATTGTGTCCATGACCACGATACGCTGCAGTGTGGCGGCGTTTCGTGCTCGCCAACTTCGATTTCTGGGCTTCTCTCTGCACACACTCATCAACATCTTTCTCTTACTTCCGTTGAAAGCCTATGCGTTGTGTACATTGAGCAATAGCGATTGGCTATCGCGCGGCTCTGCTGTCAACCCCTCAGATGAGGGTGGAAAACAGGCTCCCATCCATGACCCGACCGCTGGATCAGGCACCACAGAATCGTCGGGAGATGCGGCTCCGTTTCGCAGGCACAATCCTTGCGCGGGACGCTTCTAGATTGATGGCATATGACCGCATTTGCAGCGACGAGTGAGACTTGCGTTACCGAGGTACACGACTTGAAACTTCACGAGAATTATCACCTGTTGAAACAGGAATTGACCGCAAACGATCCGTGGCGTCTCGACGGCAATCCGTTCGAGCGAGAGCGCCACGCACAAATGCTCCGGCTGTCGCTTGCCCAAGGCTCTATCACAAGCGCGCTTGAGGTCGGGTGCGCGGCCGGCGCATTCACGGAGAAACTAGCGCCCCATTGCCGGCGACTTACCGTGATCGACGTCGTGCCACGAGCGATTGCTCGAACACGGCGACGGATGAAGGAGCCGCCGCACATCAGCTGGATAGTCTCCGACGTACGACAGTTTTCGCCTGGCGAGCTGTTCGACCTGATCGTTGTGGCGGAGGTTCTCTACTATGTCGGAGACATTGCCGAGATGCGCGCGGCCGTCCGCAACTTGGTACAGCTGCTTGCGCCAGGCGGGCACCTGATTTTCGGATCGGCACGCGATGCTAATTGCCGGCGCTGGGGTCACGCTGCCGGTGCTGAGACGGTCATCTCCATGCTGAACGAAACCTTGATCGAGGTAGAGCGTCTTGAGTGCCGGGGTGAATCGGTCAACGAAGACTGCTTGCTCACCCGTTTCCGGAATCCGGTTTCCGGTTCCTGATGAATCGAATTGTCGACTGGACATGGAGACACTATGCGCATCTGTGGTATCAACCTGACCCATGACGGGGCGATTGCCCTTATCGAAGACGGACGGCTGGTCTTCTGCGTTGAGCAGGAGAAGCGAGACAACAATCCGCGATATCAAAACATCGACAATCTCGACGCTGTCATCACCGCTTTGGCGGAACACGGTCTGAATGCGTGCGATGTTGATCAGTTCGTTATCGACGGCTGGGACGGTGAGGAAGAGTCGCAGTTCCAGGTTCTCAGTGGAGTGGTTCCCTTAACACTCAAGGGGGCGCCTTATGTTGAACGCCATGCCGAGGGCCTTCTCGATTGCCTCGACGGCTACGGCTTGCTGCTCGATGACCGGGTTTTTCCTTATAAGAGCTATCCCCATGTGACGGGCCATGTGGCCTCCGCATACTGCACCAGCCCCTTTGCGACGGCCGGACAACCCGCGTTCTGCTTGGTGTGGGATGGCTGCATCTTTCCGCGCCTCTATTATGTGGAGGGCCGGGGCGCACGGTTCCTCGAATGCCTGTTCCCGGTGATAGGCCAAGCCTACGCTGCCGCAGGCCATTACTTCGGACCTTATAAGCGGGCGAGCCGCGGTGGCTGGGATCTAGGTGTCGCCGGCAAGCTGATGGCCTATATAGCACTGGGGTCGGTTGATGAAGACATCGTGGCAGTGTTTCAGGAGCTCTACGAGGAGCGCTTTGCGGCCAACACCGAGCCTGCCCGTCGTTACCGCGCGGATATCAACAGCGCAGATTCGACGCTTGCGGCTGTGCATGATTTCTTCGATGCCAGCGTCCTCCGATTAGGGGAAAAGCCACCCGAAGATGTGCTGGCATCGTTTCATCTCTTCCTTGAGCGTCTCCTCGTCCACGAAATGACAATTGCCTTGAAGCGCCATCCGTTTCCAGGACAGCGAAATTTGTGCATAGTCGGCGGCTGCGGCCTCAATATCAAATGGAACAGTGCACTGCGGGGGTCGGGCCTGTTCGATTCCGTCTGGGTACCGCCTTTTCCGAATGACAGCGGCTCGGCAATCGGCGCCGCTTGCAGCGCAATGGTGGCGCAGCAAGGCTTCGTACCGCTGGAATGGTCGGTCTACAGTGGCCCGGTCATGCAAAGTGGCCATGTGCCGCGCGGATGGGAGGCCACGCCGTGCAGTATGCCGGAACTCGCCAGTATCCTCGCCAGCAACAAGCCCGTAATTTTCCTTTCTGGGCGCGCCGAGCTTGGACCACGGGCGTTAGGAGGCAGAAGCATTCTCGCAGCCGCGACTTCGCCGGAAATGAAGGATTTTCTGAACGAAGTCAAACTTCGCGAACACTTCCGTTCGGTGGCTCCCATATGCCTGGAGGACCGTGCGCCGGAAATATTCAGCCCCGGAACGCCGGATCCCTACATGTTGTTCGATCACGAGACGCGAATGGAATGGCAGGACAAAATCCCCGCTGTTGTGCATCTCGACGGATCTGCGCGACTGCAAACGATATCCAGAAGCTCTCAACACAAAGTCGCCGAGCTACTCGTCGAATATGAAAAACTCACGGGCATTCCGCTGCTTTGCAACACGAGTGCCAATTACCATGGACGTGGCTTTTTCCCGGATGCAGCTGCAGCCTGCGAGTGGGGACGCGTTGAACACATATGGTGCGACGGCCAGCTGTTCACGAAAACGCAGGTAACTGAGCGATCGTCAGACGACGCGACCTTCACGGTAAGATGAACGCATGTCCACGGTAGCAATCGATCTTGTCGGCGTAAGCAAGACATATGAGGACAAGGTAGTTGTCGACGGGCTGTCGTTCCGCGTCGCGGTAGGGGAATGCTTCGGCCTGCTCGGACCGAACGGCCAGGGCAAAAGCACGATTGCGCATATGGTCCTCGGCATGACATCGCCTGATGCGGGGGAGATTACGGAGTTGCGGCGCCACTTCGCAGGCGGACCTTATGCGAGGTTCTTCGAGATTGATGACGCATTAGTCTTAAAGGGAAAATCAATATGTCGCTTGGCAACCTCCAACGTCTTGAAGCGGAAGCAATTCATGTGCTTCGAGAAGTCGTTGCAACGTTTTCCAACCCGGTTGTGCTTTATTCCATCGGCAAGGACTCATCGGTTTTGCTTCATCTGGCGATGAAGGCGTTCTACCCGGCCAAACCACCTTTTCCCTTCCTGCACGTTGACACCAAATGGAAGTTCCGGGAGATGATCAAGTTCCGTCACCGGATGGCACGCGAACTCGGGTTCGACCTTCTGGTGCAGGTCAATCAGGATGGGATCGATCAGGGAATTGGGCCAATCACCCACGGGTCCAACGTCCACACACACGTCATGAAGACGACGGCGCTCAGGCAGGCGCTGGAGAAATACGGTTTTGACGCAGCGCTCGCCGGAGCGCGGCGCGACGAGGAGAAGTCGCGGGCCAAGGAGCGCGTCTTCTCGATCCGCAGCGCCCAGCACGGCTGGGACCCGAAGCGTCAGCGTCCCGAGATGTGGAAGACCTATAACACGCGCGTCGGCCAAGGCGAGACGATGCGGGTCTTCCCGCTCTCCAACTGGACCGAGTTCGACATCTGGCAATATATCCTGCGCGAGAACATTCCGATCGTGCCGCTCTATTTCGCGGCGCGCCGGCCGGTGGTGCGGCGCGACGGCGTACTGATCATGGTCGATGACGACCGCATGCCGATCCAGCCTGGAGAAGAGGTCGCGGAGCGCCTGGTGCGTTTCCGCACGCTCGGCTGCTATCCGCTGACCGGCGCGGTTGAATCGGAGGCTGCCACGGTTCCGGACATACTGCGGGAAATGCTGACGATGCGCACGTCGGAACGGCAAAGCCGCCTGATCGACTCGGACGAAGTCGGGGCGATGGAGAAAAAGAAGCGGGAGGGGTACTTCTGATGTCGTATCTTCAAACTATGCCGCCGCATGACATCGAGGCACATCTGACCGAGCACGACAAAAAGTCGATCCTGAGGTTCATCACGTGTGGCTCGGTCGACGACGGCAAATCGACGCTGATCGGACGCTTGCTTTACGACGCGAAGCTGATCTTCGAGGATCAGCTGGCAAATCTCGGGCGCATCGGTGCCGCCAACGGGAAGGAGATCGACCTGGCCCTGCTTCTCGATGGGCTCGAGGCGGAGCGTGAACAGCGCATCACCATCGACGTCGCCTATCGTTACTTCGCCACGTCGAAGCGAAAGTTCATCGTCGCCGACACTCCCGGCCATGAGGAATATACGCGCAACATGGTGACCGGCGCCTCGACGGCGGACCTGGCTATAATCTTGATCGACAGTCGCCAGGGCATCCTCCAGCAGACGCGGCGCCATTCCTACATTGCTTCGATGCTCGGCATCCGCCATGTCGTGCTGGCGGTCAACAAGATCGATCTCGTCGACTTCCGGCAGTTAGTATTCGATGGGATCGTCGCCGACTACATGGTCTTTGCCAAGGAACTGGGCTTTACCGGCATCCAGCCCATCCCGATCTCCGCGCGGTTCGGCGACAACGTCATTTCGGCATCACAGAAGACACCCTGGTACACTGGGCCAGCACTTCTCGAATACCTCGAAACGGTGGAACTCGACCCGCCCGTAGAGGAGAAGCCGTTCCGCTTTCCGGTTCAACTGGCGATGCGGCCCAATGCGGATTTCCGCGGGTATGCCGGGCAGATCGCTTCGGGCAGGATCTCGGTCGGGGATCCGGTCGTTGTTGCAAACTCCGGGCAGCGTTCGTCAGTCAAGGCGATCGTGACTTTCGACGGGAGTTTGGCCGCCGCGGCCGAGGGCGAGGCCGTGACACTCGTCCTTTCGGACGAGGTCGATGCCTCGCGCGGAAACATGCTGGTGGCACCCTCATCGAGACCGTTTGTGGCCGATCAGTTCCAGGCACACGTCATCTGGTTCGACGCCAATCCCATGCTTCCCGGGCAAAGTTATATCCTGCGGACGGAAACGGACAGCGTCAGCGCAACGGTCACGGCGCTGAAGCACCAGGTGAATATCAACAGCTTTGCCCGAGAGGCGGCGAAATCCTTGCAGATGAACGAGGTCGGCGTCTTCAACATCTCGACACAGGCGCCGATCGCCTTCGACGCCTATAAGGACAACAGGGCGACCGGCAATTTCATCTTCGTCGACCGGGCGACCAACGCGACGGTCGGCGCCGGCATGATCGACTTCCCGCTCCGGCGCGCCGACAATGTGCATTGGCAGGCCACCGACGTGAACAAGGGCGCGCGCAGCGCGATGAAGAACCAGCGTCCTGCCGTGCTTTGGTTTACCGGGCTTTCGGGGTCCGGCAAGTCGACGATCGCCAATACGCTCGACCGGATTCTGCACGCAAGAGGCAAGCACACCTATATGCTCGACGGCGACAATGTGCGCCACGGACTGAACCGGGACCTTGGCTTCACCGAAGCCGATCGCGTCGAGAATATCCGCCGGGTGGCAGAGGTTGCCAAACTCATGGCTGACGCCGGCCTGATCGTTCTGGTCTCCTTAATTTCGCCGTTCCGCGACCAGCGGCGCATGGCGCGCGCATTGATGGAGGAGGACGAGTTCATCGAGATCTTCGTCGATACACCGCTCGACGAGTGCGCGCGGCGTGACCCGAAGGGCCTCTACGAGAAGGCGTTCGCGGGCAAGATCGCGAACTTCACCGGCGTTTCCTCGCCTTATGAGATTCCTGAGAGCCCTGAGCTGCATCTCGAAACAATTGGCCACGAGCCCGCGGCGCTAGCGCTTGAGATCGAACAGTTCCTCGAGCGGCGAATGGAGCAGAAATGACGCGTTAATGCGAAGGCTTGAGCATTTTGCGGCTTCAGGCGGCCACGGCGGTCCTTGGCTATCTAACGACGGGATGATCATTGCTGCCCCACTCGGGCGGCACGAACGTCCGAAGCCATATTGGCTTCAGCAGGACACAGCCGATCACGTGCTCACGGGTCGGCTAACTGAAACGGAGAAAAGATATGTCTGATGCAAAACTGCAAGGCGTGCTTTCGGCTCTTTCGCAGGTGGCGAGACAGTTAAATGCGATGCCGTCCAATCAACCGGGGCCGGATGCTCATTGCGTTAAACTAAACACGAACGAGAATCCATTTCCGTTGCCGATGATGGTGATGCAAAGTGCGCTTGCGGCCCTCGAACGGCATTATCTGTATCCCGAAGATGACAATCTCAGCTTGCGAGACGCAGCCGCCAATGCCTATGGCCTCTCCAAGGATCAGGTGATCGCTGGCAACGGCTCGTCTGAGCTGCTGGGGCTCATCTACAGAGCTTTCCTAGCTCCGGGCGACAGCGTGGCGATGATGTCGCCAGGTTTTTCGTTCAACCACAAACTTGCCATGCTGCAGGGTGCTCGATTTCTCGAAATCGGATGGGGCAGATATTATTCGTTGCCAATCGAGCAATTGCTTCTCGGTCCCGCAAAAGATGCAAAGTTCATCCTGCTGGCTAATCCGAACAATCCGACCGGAACATTTGTTCCGGTCGCCGCTATCGATAGCCTAGCCGCGCAATCGGACCGATTGATAGTGGTGGATGAGGCGTATGTCGATTTTGCACCCGATGATGCTCTGCGCCTTATCAATCGCCATTCGAACCTTCTAGTCTTAAGAACGTTTTCGAAAAGCTATGCCGCCGCCGGCATTCGCGTTGGTTTCGGCTTCGGTCATCCTGAACTCATCGGGAGGCTACGCAACCTCCAAAACGTCTTCAACATGAACCTGATCGGCCATGCGGTAGGCATTAGCATCCTTTCGCACCGCGCCGCCTACGACGAGAACCACAGACATATCAAGCATGAAAGACAGCGAGCAACCATTGCCCTGTCTCAATTCGGATTTTCTGTGATCCCTTCCCACACAAATTTTTTGCTTGCGCGTGTACCACCGGGACAAGGCGGCACTTGGTGGCAAGCATCGTTGGAAAGGCAAAAGATACTTGTGGCGGTCTTTCCCGATGACGGCTTGGAAAATTATATCCGCGTCAGCATCGGTACAAAAACGCAAATGGATGCATTCCTTTCAGCCGCCAGTGACATTTCTGAAAGCCTGAAGAAGCAGAGTTTGCCGGTTAAGCACCGTTAATCCTTGCTTGTCACGCAGACACGTTAAACAGCCAAGACGATATTGAGAGAACTGAGATTTTCAAACAGCACGAGGTCGACGCAACCGTGTCTGGGACTGGTTGTCCCCGATGCACCATTTGGAGGCGCTCACGTGGAAAACCATGGCCGAAACCAACCTGTTTGATCGCCTGGATCTAGATTTTTAGTCAAACATTGGAGACAATCGAATGGGAAACGCCTTTCCTTCCAATCTAACCTTCGGCATCTTCGATCATCTGGACGAGGACGGCTGCGACATCGCCCAGCAATATTCGGATCGCCTAAGGTTAGCAGAGGCGTGCGATCACCTTGGTTTCTATGCGTATCATCTCGCTGAGCACCACTGCACCCCGCATGGGAGAAGTCCATCGCCGAATCTGTTTTTATCGAGCGTCGCACAGCGCACGCGTCGGCTTCGTGTCGGGCCCATGGTCATGCTGCTGCCCCTTTATCATCCGCTGCGGGCGTTCGAAGAAATCTGCATGCTGGACCAATTGAGCGGTGGTAGGGTCGAGCTCGGAATAGGGCGCGGCTCTCTCCCGGTCGAATTGGGTTATTTCGGGATTGGTGCGGACGCGGCGCCAGGCCGTTACGCGGAATCCAGTGAAATTCTTGTTAATGCGATGAAAGGCGGCACACTATCCCATAAAGGCCAGCATTTCGAGCTGAGCGGCATTCCTCTGACGCTAAGACCTCATCAACGTCCGCATCCGCCGACGTGGATCGCCACCAACCGACCCGAGTCAGCCCGCTGGGCTGCTGCGAATGGTGCAAATATCGCGTGCGTAGGACCTTCCTCTTCTGTCCGCAAAATTACTGATGCCTTCCGCGCCCATAGAAAGCACAACACGAACGCAGACGATCAAGAGCCGTTTCGTGGATTGCTCCGCATGATCGTGATTGGACGTTCTGATCTGCATGCCTGTTCGCTCGCAGCATCTGCTTACGAACATTGGCTTAAGAGCTTTAAATTTCTTTACGACCTCAACGAACTCCCGACTCCCCCAAACCTGCCGCTGACCTTTGACGAGGCGGTCGAGAGTGAGTTATGCGTGGCAGGAACGGCGGCTTCGGTGCGACAAACTCTTCTTAATCAGTTGGAAGAGGCAGGCGCCAACTATCTTCTTTGTCAACTTGCGTTTGGGAGTTTGCCGCTGGACGCTTCCCTGTACACCGCAGCCACCATTCAATCCGAAATTATGGCTCGACTTGGCTGACGATAAAATTCGCGGTTCGGTTTATTTCGGAGAGCCTATCATTGCGGCAGCGCTTCTCGACACTCCCCGCGCAGTTGCGGGGACTTACAGAAAAGCGCTCAGGATTATCCTGCAGGCTGGGTCGGCAAATGGCGCCCATGATAGATGGACCAAACAGAGACAGCGGACCAGCTATTCATCTGCTAATTCACGCGCTCGAAGGCAAGCTACATGAATTCGAAGCCTACAAAGACGACGGCACAGCAATCCCCGTGCTTCCTGCCGATGTTGATCTAACGACACTGTCCCTTTTTAGTCCGCCAACTTTTTGTCCTGCCAATATCATCATCGAAATCATCGCGTGGAGGCGAGCACCTAATGAAAATCGATCCAATTTATGCGTTCGAGCTGGTGGCCGGAAGCACGGACGACCTCGGATACGAAGCGACCGAAGAGGATGCACGCAAAGCCGCTCTGGCACATCTCCACGAACTCCAAGTTAGGGATAGAGTGAAAACCACGGTCCCGACGGCGATCTACAAAGTTTGGTTGAAGCCAATCGACACACTGCTGCTTCTTGAAATCATGAACGTCCCGGACGAACCTCCGGACTGGCGGCTCGTAGAACGCAAGGAGCGCATTGCGGTCGTAACGGAATGATGCCGACGATCCATTGCTTTCCAAAGGCGGCGTATGAAATCCCATCCACGCCTCGCGAAAAAACACAAGGAGTTGCCCCGTGATGACGGATAGGACGACGAATTCGCAAAGTTTGAACTGCGCAGGTGAAACGATGAGCTGACTTAGACGTTCGTTCGGACCTTAACCGCTGACGGCAAATTCGGATATCAGCGGCTTGACCGCGCCGTGTGGATCAAGCATCGGCCGCAGTGGGATGGGTAGTTTGGGACGACGAGATCACACTCGTACGGGTCGACCGTGGTCGGTGTTGCCAGACCAGCAGAAGGATCACCCCGCCAGAGGCGATTGGGTGCGCCCTAAAGGATCGAAATCCTATGTCTACCGACTTGTATACATACGCTGAGATCAGCCAGCCAGGGTCCGAAGCCGTCGCCGCCGACGTTCGTCGGCGGCTCCGCCAGGGAGCGACCGGTCGATGACCTACGGTATCCCGCCTGCCTCGGTCGACGCCAGGCCGTCGTCTATATGGTCACGACCATGACGGGGCTGCTGATTGCGCTTCGTTTCGTCGATCCGTCCCGAACGGAAATTGCGCGTGAGAGGCTAAATTGAAAGAGCTGGATAGTTGAAGGTTCCGAGTGCTTGGGATGATCGCCATTCTGATGCTCGGCAATGATGATCCCCACATCTTGAAAGGTCCCTAATTAAACCCTATTATTGGGGTTGAATTAGTGAGGAAAGAATGGAAACTTTGACAACAGCTCAGGCCGCATTCGTGCTCGGCGAGCCGCTGGAGAGCTTCAAAAAAGTCGTCGAGCGTTCGCCGGTCAAGCCTCATCTGGTGACGAGAGGCGGTCGGCGCATACGGCAGTTCGGTACCGCCGAGCTAGTGTTTCTGCACGCTTATGACGAACTAAAACAAGCGTTTACACCGAAAACTCAGTCGGAGCTTTACAACGCGCTACGAACGACGCTCCAAGGCCGTCATGAGAAAGTGGTCGTCTTTGGAAATCATCGATACGACATCTCCAGCCACGTCCGTGATGTCGAGAAGAAGGTAAAAGAGCTCGATAGGCTGAACGCGCATATTGATTCGTCGGGTAAGGATGCCGTGATCAGGGGGACCAAAATCGAAGCCCATCGAATTGCAGCACTTCTCGATGCCGGAGTTTCCGTGAGTCAGGTCCAGCAAGACTATCCCTCGCTCGCCGAGTCTCAAATCATCGCCGCGAAAATTTACGCCGAAGCGCATCCAAAGGCGGGCCGGCCTTACCCAAAGCAGACAGCAAAAGCGGCGATGCGCGAAGCTGATCTCAGCGCGTTGGACGATCTTGATTGAAGTATTTGCTTGATACAAACGTCCTGAAGGAACTGAGCCGACCGAAGCCACACGACAACGCCAAAGCCTGGCTTTCGAAGGTGGATGATCTCGATCTCGCCATCAGTGTCATATCCGTGCGTGAAATAACCAAGGGCATCGAGAAAAAGCGCAAGACCGATGAGCTTGTTGCTGATCGCCTTGCTGCGGCGGCTCAGCAAATTTTCGCCGCATATGAAGGTCGGATCATTCCTGTCGACCAGAAGGTCGCAATCGCTTGGGGAGGCCATCTCGGTCGCAGCGACAAGAATATCGATGATGTGGGCTTGGCGGCAACTGCACAAGTTCACGGCCTTCTTGTCGTCACCAGAAACGAGGAGGATTTCGTCGGCCGGGGAGTGGCCATCTTAAATCCGTTTAAAACTCCTGCGAAACTCATCACTCCTGCATGATCAGCCCGGCTTTTAGAGGACGGGATGCAGGGCTCGATTCCCCTGGCGAAGGGCTCTTCGCCGAACCAGGTGCTGTCGTAACCCTTATCGCCGATAGGCAATCGGCTTTGGGCAATGCGTTGAGCACGATCCGGGCGCCCTCGTAGTCGCTCATCTGGCCTTCAGAGGGCAGCATGAGATCGGCCGGCCGTCATCATCGCAGACGGCATGGAGCTTCGAGTTCAGTCCGCCCTTGGTTCGCCCGATACGACGGGGAACATCCCCTTTTTTAGAAGGCTTGCCGCGGTGCGGTGGGTCTTCAGATGGGTCGCGTCGATCATGATGCGCTCACGCTGGGGGCCTTCACCGGCCAAAGCGGCAAAAATCCTGTCGAACATACGAACATACCGAGCCGGCTCCAGCGAATGAAGCGGTGATAGAGCGTCTTATTGGCCCATACTGCGAAGGTGCATCCTTCCACTGCAGACCATTGCGGATCACATAGACGATGCCACTGACGACACGCCGGTCGTCCACCGTGCCACCCATGAGAAAGCGGAAAATGCGGAGAAATGCGAGCCATTTGGCGCTCGCTTAGCAGGAACAAATTTCCCATCAGAACCTCCTTTAACGGAGACTCTGAATCACATCTCAAAGGAAATTAATAGGTCCCGACCCTAGCGACAACAGAAATTCGAACTAGTCTAGAGCAGATCCTGTTCAATCCGGGTCATATCCTGCGGCCCTGAAGTAGTTGGCGCATTCTGCCGGTGTGAAGCGGGAGATCAAAGCACCGACTGCGTCCCAGAGGGCGTCGAACTTTCGCTCTGCCCGGCCGCGCAACATGGCTTTCAGTTTGGAGAATGCGTTCTCGATGGGATTAAAGTCGGGGCTGTAGGGCGGGAGGAACATGAGTCTGGCGCCGGCGCGCTCGATGGCATCGCGAACTCCGGCTGTCTTGTGTGCCGGCAGGTTGTCCATCACGACGATGTCCCCGGCCTGAAGGGTCGGGACCAGCACCTGCTCGACGTAGGCCAGAAAGACGTTACCGTTCATTGCGCCATCGTAAACAAACGGTGCGGTCATTCCGGTAAGGCGCAGTGCTCCGGTGAAGGTCGTTGTTTTCCAATGTCCGTGCGGCACGCCAGCTCGGCAACGCTCGCCTCGAAGCGCACGTCCACGCAGACGTGCCATCTTTGTTGAAAGGCCGGTTTCATCGATAAAGATCAGCTTCTCCGGATCGAGATCGAGCTGACCATCAAACCAGATGCGCCGACGCTTCAGGACATCCGGCCGGTCTTGCTCCAATGCATGTGCGGACTTTTTTAAACGTCCACCCGCGTCTCCGCAGCCAGGCGCCAAGTGCACTCCGGCTGATCTTCACCTGCCGCTCAACGGACAAGCGCTCGACCATTTCATCGAGCGTCACGTCCTTACGGTTTTCGATCAGTGCCACGACGAAGGCCTCGTGTGCATCCAGCGCCGACGCTCGCCTCCAGCCTTGCGGCCGGGAAGTCGGCTCACCTTCCTTCGCTCTTGCGATCCAACGGATCGCCGTCGAAATCCTAACCCCGAACCTGGCTGCGGCCTGTCGAGCGGACATGCCTGCCGCAGAGGCTTTCAACACACGTAACCGAAGATCATCGCTCAATGCCTGCGCCATCATCCACCTCTTTGCTGTGGATGTTGAATCAGCTTCGGCTCGGCCAGTCACTTCACAATCGATTCATCGATCACAGGACCTGCTCTAGCCCCGCTCTATGGCCCTGGCCACCATCTGCCCCGATGCCTGATGGGACAAGCAGAGCCGCGGCCTCGCCGGTCGGTAGGTCGACGACCGTGATTGCACTTGCTGCAAGGAAACGGCGTTCGTTTTTGGTCAGCATTTCCGCATCAAGCACTGCAAAATGTGGGCCGTGGGAGCGCTTCATGATCTGTCGAGCGTAGATCCGCAGCATCTGATCGTCGAAGCGGCAGCCGATGAAGAAAAAACCACGATCTTTACGCCGTTCCTTCACCACTTCAGGGATCGGCGTCTGGATATCGATTTCGGTTAGGACTTCGACATAATCGGAATCGGATACGAGAAAGTTTGCGGCTGGCCTAAGACTGCCGTGCGGCGTATAGAGGATCGTCTTTGCCCCTAGCGCGAGTTCGACTTCTCTCCCGGATAAATCGTAGGTTTTCGTCCAAATGCCGCCGTATTCGTTCGCCCGCGTGACGCCTTGTATCTCGACGACGTCCGTTCGGCCGGTTTCCGCAAGGGCCGCACGCATTGTCCCGTCGTACCAGCCGTCGACGATGAGGGAGAGCGGCAGCGTTGCGAGCCAGGCGTGGAGGGCGGTCGGCGCCACAGGCGCTCCAAATATTTCTGCCATCCAAGTTTGAAGCGTCCGGCGATGCCGGCGCTGTTCGATGAACTGCGCAACTGACCACATATTGGTGCGTATCCTGGACGGGGCCGGTGTGCGTGTGTTGAGTGCCGCGGCGACGGCTTCCGGTGTGTGCGGTACAGGTGGTTCCGCGGATTGGAGCCGAAGGAGATCCGGACCGAGATAGGGAACGATCCCATCAGCAGCGAGTGCTTCCTTTAGCAGGTCAAGCCATTTTTCGGCGTCACCGTCGCGAACGACCAGGAGACGGTCCGAAGTCAGGATCGTGTTCATGATGTTATCTCTTGCCTTGTTTGCAGCATCAGTCCTCGTCAGGAATCTTCCTTGCCTCGACGGTAATCGGCAGAGGCGTATCCCGCGAGAGGTTGGGCAGGGCGAGCCTCCAGCCGTTCCTGAGTGTTACCGTGCCGCCCCACAAGTCATCAGTCTCGACATTTATGATCGGCTCTTCGAGATCCTTCTTGGGAACGTAAGCCGACAAGCCGGCGCTCGTTCTGCGAATCATTACCTTCATGTCGCAATTCCTTTGTTGGGGGCGATGGCGGTTTCAGCAGCACCGGAAGCCGCGGCTTTGTCGAGGCTCATCAGTTCACGCGCGCGCATGCCGACGACAGTGCCGCGATCGACCCATTCGACGGCATAGATGTAAAATTGCTGGAGAAAGGTGCCGATGTCGCGCACATAGCCTTCGTCGCCCTTCCGCACCAGATTTTCGCCGATGTTTTTTCCAGCATAGGTGCCGTCATTCTTTACGTGAAGTGTGGCTCGCACCCGCTCGCCCGGTATAAATCGTGGAGGCTTGCGGATTTCGACTTCCTGTTCACGTCCAAGGCCCATGACCGTTCCTCCTTTTGCGAGCTGCAGAATGTAGCAAAGGCGTCAAGGCCCTCCGGAGGAGCCCCGACCATGCTGGCGATTAAATTGAAGGTGCGGCGGCAACGCAGGTCTTCGGCACCGGACAAACCGCGGCGCATTGCTGCGTATCGAAAAGTTCCTTACATTCGGTGCACTTGTCCGGATCGATCACGTAGATCTCGCCCTTAAACTTGATCGCGCCGGACGGGCATTCGAACTCGCAGGCACCGCACTGGGTGCATTGGGATGCGATGATCCTGAAGGCCATTTTCAACTCCTGAGAATGTTAGAATAGGACCGCTCACGCCGTCGCCGCTAGCGGTTCGACCCCAAACGTGGCGGCATAAAGGGCACCGATGGCGGTCTCGATGTAGTCATAGCCATAAGCGTCCGTTGCTCGGACTCCAGCCTCCATGAGCTGATTCTTAGGACACTCCCCGATCTTGGCGCATAGCACGACGTCAATGCCCTCGAGCGCAGCGATGATGCCGTCAAGGGTGGCTTCCACGCCCACGCCTCCAAGGCAGTACTGCTCGACCTTGCGATGCGCGACGTAGGCGATCCCTTTCGGCGAGGCTTCATAAACCTGGAATTCCTTCGCGTGGCCGAAGTGTTCGTTGATGCGGCCACCGCCCTTCGTCGCCACCGCGACGTGGAGAGACTCGCCGTGGGCTGCCTTGACTATTTCGATCGCCTCGCTCTTGGCCGTCACATGATCGCCTCGTTCGCGCGCGACCACTTCCCGATAGGCCTCGCGCTTGCGGGCGTCGTAGGTGATCTCGCCGGGAATCTGGTCGAGGGTGAATTCTTGGCCGCGATCATCGCCGAGCAGGCCGACTGCATCGGCCCGGCACTGCCGGCAATGGCGCATCAGCTTTGCGCCGCCTTCGAGACGATCCTGCAGCGCCTTCAATTCGAGCGCCCGTGGGCCACGCTGTCCGGTCAGGCCGTAGTAGGTGCCGTGGGCCGGATCGGAAATCAGCGGCATAACATTGTGCAGGAACGCGCCCCGCTCCTTGACCCATTTGTTCACCTCGATCAGGTGTTCGTCGTTGACGCCTGGGATCATCACTGAATTGATCTTGGTGAGGATGCCGCGCGCGGTCAGCATTTCCAGGCCCAGCATCTGCCGCTCGTGCAGGATTCTGGCGGCTTCGATGCCGGTGTAGCGGCGGTTGCCGTAAAAGATCCAGGGATAGATCTTTGCGCCGACTTCCGGGTCGACCATGTTGATAGTGATTGTCACGTGATCGACATTCATGTCGACAAGCTCGGCGACGTGATCCGGCAGCGCAAGCCCGTTGGTGGAGATGCACAGCTTGACGTCGTGGACCTCCCTGGCGATTCGTTCGAACGTTGCCTTTGTCTTCTTCCAGTCGTAACAGGCATCGCCCGGTCCGGCGATGCCGAGCACGGAAAGCTGCGGCACTTCGTTGGCGACGGCAATGACCTTGCGCAGCGCCTGGTCTGGCGTCAGCTTTTCCGAGACCACTCCAGGCCGGCTTTCGTTGGCGCAGTCATATTTACGGTTGCAGTAGTTGCACTGAATATTGCAGGCTGGTGCGACCGCGACGTGCATGCGCGCGAAATAGTGGTGGGCTTCTTCTGAATAACAGGGGTGATTCTTGATCTTCGCCCAGATAGCCGAGTCCATGTCGTCCGACTTTGTGGACGCCCCGCAGGATGAGGATGTGCAACCACTGGACTTCGCGGTCGCCAGCAATTGATCCAAGGATGTCGTGCTGGTCAGGCTCTCAAGCGAAATCATCGGTGCGGACATTGAAGGCTCCGTTGGTAGGTAACGTCGCATTCAAAACGCAAGAGCTATGCCAACTTCAAGAGTGGTTTTACTTCAATATTTTAGGTTTTCTTGTCTGGTTCCGTCCGTTTGCTCCGACGCAGGTTTGTCAAGCGTTCGACAATGGACAGCGAATTGGTCGTGAAAGCCACCGTACTTCAAGCATACAAAATGCAAGAAGGGCAAAATGTCACCAGCACGCTTACAGCTTCTTCACCTCGATACGATGCCGGCGCAGAGCATAGCCGACCTGACGCGCCGTGAGGCCGAGGATACGAGCCGCCTTGGCCTGAACCCAGCCGGCCTTCTCCATCGCATCGATCAGCCGGTCCCGTTCCGTCAGACGCGACCCCATTGCCGCACAACCGGGATTGTTCGAAGCACACGCCTTGACGGAAGATACGTCGTCCTCCGACGCACCGATGCACCGGGCCGAGCGCGGCGATGCAGCCGGCATCACATTGTTCTGGGCAAGCTCATCGATGGAATTGCCGCCGTGCGACCCGTCGACTCCTTTCCAGAGGAGCGAGGAAAGGCACTGGCTGTTCTTGCAGGCAAAATCCGACGAAACGATCGTGGCTGAACGCGCAAGCGTGGCCGTCCTTCGCACGCAGTTTTCGAGCTCGCGGACGTTGCCAGGGAAATAGCATTGCGAGATCACGTCAAGCGCCGACGGCGAGAACGCGAGCTCGCTCTCGTTCTCCTTGTTGAATCGGTTAAGGAGAACTTTCGCAAGGCGTGGAATATCGCCGGGTCGCTCTCGGAGCGGTGGCAAGACAATTGGCACCACGCTGATACGGTAATAAAGGTCGGCCCTGAACTCGCCGTTTGCAACAGCCATCTCGAGGTTCTTGTTCGTGGCGCATATGAGCCGGACGTCGACCTCCAGCGTCTTGGTGCCGCCGACCCGCTCCAGTTCGCCCTCCTGCAAGACGCGCAACAGCTTGGCTTGAAAGGCCGGGGAAATCTCGCCGATCTCATCAAGCAACAGGGTTCCGCCATTCGCCAATTCGAAGCGTCCCGCGCGTTGCGCGATAGCCCCGGTGAAGGCACCCTTTTCATGCCCAAACAGCTCCGATTCCAGGACGCCCTCAGGCAGCGCGGCGCAGTTCAATTTGACGAACGGCTTCTTCCTGCGAGGTGAAAGCTCATGGATCGCCTGTGCAAAGAACTCCTTGTCGGTGCCGCTTTCGCCCCGCAGAAGCACGGTCGTATTCGTCCGTGCCACGACTGAGACGGTTTCAACCACCTGCTTGAGGGCAGGACTTTCCCCGACAATCCCGTCGATTTTGACGTGTGGACGCCGGCCCGGAGCGCTCCTCTCCGCGATGAGCGACTTCTCCGGTTTCTGTTGTTCCCCGATAAGCCGCTGACCATCCAGGTTGAGAATGCGATGAAGCTGGATGGTCTGGCCGACGAGATCGGCGACCATGGTTAGAAAGCATACGTCCTCGTCGGAGGGGAAGATGGGGGTGCCGGTCCTGACGCGGTCGATCGATAATGTGCCAAGAATTTTGTTCTCAGCCTTTACCGGGACGCCAATAAAGGTAATTGGCACTGTGCCGCTGCTCCAAGGCGTTTGAAGATCAGCCTGAAATAGTTCGGACTTGCAAACGTCCTGTATGACGAAGGGCACACCCGTTGTGACAATATGGTCTATTACGGCCTTCGGGACGACGCTGCCAGTGGCTGATTGAGGGGGGCGGGGAATGTCGGCGGTTGCGACAATCTCGGGTTGGCCTTCGGCGGCCAGGACAACGATTGCTCCGTACCGTATCTGCAGAAAGGAAGAGAGGACGTTCACGACATTGGCAAGCGTGATCTCTAGCCGGGCGGCGGCGGTTAGAACCTTAGATATCTCGTAGATTCCGCTGAAGAGGATGCCCGTTTGGCGCATAGGTTTAGCAGGTAGCGTAGATAGTGATCCTACTCCATCGACCGATCGCGCGGGCATGTGAGTCATTATAAAGCCTTTAGTTGTTTATCAGAATTTTAAAACCGCTGTTTGCGTATATTCAATATAAACCTCTAATGCGGGTTTTCAAGATTATAAAGACGGAGCAACATTGCTGCAGCGCTTGGCTGCAATCGCGATATTGGTTCGAGGCCCTTGAGTATATGCAAAGCGGCTATCCGAATTTGAAGAGAATACCGAAGCCGCCTCTGGGGTAATTCCACTCGATCTCACCACTTGCCTCGCAAAGTACCCGGCACGTGCCGCACTCCATGCACCCGTCGGCGGTGATCTCCACTTGGCCCTGGTCATTCAATTCATAGCATTTGGCCGGGCAGACACTCGTCAGGGCGTACAGATTTACGCTCGGCCACTGGTGCGGTCGCACTTTAATGTGTGGGCGTCCGGAATCGACGACATAGCGGTTTTGGTAAAGCTTGTCCTCTACGCGTATGCTGGTCACTGCAGTCGTCATCTCATCTCTCCTTCAGCGCCAGGCGAACGCCAGGCGGACGGCGTCACTGACCAGCCCCAAGCGCGAGCGCGCCTTGATGAAGGCGGCCGTGGTCGCCCGCTCCTTGTCGATCTTCGGGGTGCTGTCCACGCGCATGAAGTTCTGCGCGGCCTGCGACAGCAACTGTGGATAGGTCGTGAAGAAACTGCGGGAATTGGTGTGCAGCAGGGCGGGCATGTCCTTGTATTTCCGCAAGTCTTTGATGACGAACGACTTTTCCAGCATTGACTTGTAAAGGGCGAGGTTCTCCTTGATCATCGGCTTCCCGCGATTCTTGACCTGGACGATAGCTTCGCCGGCGATGCGCCCCGACGTCATGGCGAGGTTGGATCCCTCGCGGTGTACGGCATTGTTGAGCTGCGCAGCGTCGCCGACGACGACCCAGCCGTTGCCGAAGAGCGGCGGGATTGCCTTGTAACCACCTTCCGGAATGAGATGAGCGGCATATTCCTTGACTTCTGAACCCGCGATCAGCGGCTTGACCGACGGATGGTTCTTGAATCTTTCGAGCAGGTCATAAGGGCTCTCCATTGTTGCCGCGAATTCGGAGACGAGGCAGCCGATGCCGACCGAGATCGACTCTTTGTTGGTATAGAGAAAGGCGAGCCCGGCCATGTTGCGGGAGATCGTGCCAGCTGCCTCGATGACGCAGCCTTCATTGGCCTTGAGGCCGAACCGCTGGTCAATCACCTCTTCGGCCAGGAAATGCATTTCCTTGACGGCGAGCGCCACGGTTTCGGGTTTCGGCGTCTCACGCAAGCCAGCCCGCGTGCCGAGCAGTCCGTTGACGCCTTCTGCGAGAACGACCACGTCCGCAAGGATCACGTCGCCGGCGCGGTCGGTGCGGACGCCGATCACCTTGCCCTTTGCGTCGCGCGCGAGTTCCGTGACAGTCGTCTCGCATAGAAGCGTCGCTCCGGCCTCGCGCACCTTGCGCGAAAACCACTTGTCGAACTGGGCGCGAATGACCGTGTAACGGTTGGGCCTCGACTCGTTGAAGTCATCCGACCGGTATTGCATCCCGATGTGGGATGTGTCGTCCATCATCCAGAAGCGCTGCTCGACCAGATGCCGCTCGAGAGGTGCATCATCTCGGAAATCCGGGATGATTTTCTCCAGCATGTCCGCGTACATGATAGCGCCCTGGACATTCTTGGAGCCCGGATACTCGCCGCGCTCCAACTGCAGCACCTTCATGCCGCGGCTCGCCATGGTGTAAGCAGCTGCGTTGCCGGCCATGCCGGCCCCGATAACGATGGCGTCGAACTTTTCCTCGCTCATGGCCCGTGTCCCCTCAGTTCGCAAGCTTATCGCGACTGTGCGGCGACAGCCGATGGGTGAAGAGTTCCGTCAATGACGGCAGGAAGCGGATCGCATCGGTGACGACGCCGAGGTGCGCGAAATCGAAAATCGGCGCGTTGGGGTCGGTGTTGATCGCTATAATGAGATCAGCTCCCTCGACGCCAACGCGATGCTGGATGGCGCCGGAAATGCCGGCCGCTATGTAGAGCTTCGGCCGAATAGTTTTGCCAGTTTGGCCGATCTGCCGATCAGCCGGCATCCAGCCCTTCTGGACCAGAGGGCGCGAACAGCCATAATCGGCCCCGATCGCCCGCGCGAGATTCTTCACAAGCTTCAGGTTCTCCGCCGCGCCGAGACCGAGGCCTCCGGCAACCACAATATCGGCATAGGCGAGATTGGCCTTTGCCGACTGGCCATCGGACAGGAAGCCGAGGGCTTTGGTGACGATCTCTTCCTCGACCATCGGCACGTCGTGTTGAATGACACGCCCGATCGGATTATTCACGCGCTGCGGCATGGCCATGACCCTCGGCCGCACTGTTGCCATCTGCGGCCGGCAGTTGAGCGTGTAGATTGTGCATAGCAGGGAGCCGCCGAAGGTCGGCCGGGTCGCCGCGAGGGAGCCGTCCGTATCCACATCGAGTTCGGTGCAGTCGGCCGTGAGCCCTGTCAACAAGGTCGTGGCCACAGAACCGGCAAGGTCGCGGCCGAGCGTCGTCGCCCCTAAAAGTAGAATCTCGGGTTTATAGGTAATAACCAGATCCGTCATTGCTTTGGTGAACGGCTCGTTCCGGTAGTCGGCGAGCAGTGGGGCCTCGACGATGTAGGCAAGGTCGGCGCCATAGGCAAAGGCCTCGGCGATGGCAAACCAGGTGGCCTCTCCCGGCGGTCCGAGAACGACGCCGGCAAGCTGGACGCCCAGCTTGTCAGCGAGCTTGCGGCCTTCGCCGAGCAGCTCGAAGGAGACTGGATGGACCTGGCCGCGCTCCAGTTCGATGAAGACCCAAACGTGCCGATAGGCCTTAAACTGCTCGGGGAGCTCCTTCTTCATGCCGGCGCGGCTAGCGGCTGGAGGAGGGGTTTCTCGATTCGTACTCAATATCGTCGCTCCTTGCCTTCAGGCGTCGCCGTCGAAGGCGAGTTCGTTTTCCAGCGCCGGCTGGCGCGAAAAGATTCCGGCGATCAACTCATCCGCGAGATCGCGCGGCGTCTTTTCGGTGGTGTCGATTTGCTCCGCCTTTTCCGCCCGCTCAGGAGGTGCAAACACGCGCTTGACGACGGTTGGCGAGCCACGCAGGCCGCATTTGGTGAGGTCCTCAATGCCGGCGTCGGCCGCACTCCACTTCACGATCTCGCTGCGCGCGGCACGTAGCGCGTCGTCGAGCGAGCCGCGGCGGATCTCGTTGGTGCCTTCCAGCATGGTAACGAGGCAAGGGAGCCTACTATGCAGCATCTGCGTGCCGCCTTCCGAACGGCGATCGACTTTGATCTCACGCGCGTTGAGATCAATGGAAGCGATCTTCGCGACATAGGTGAGCTGCAGGAGGTCGAGGCGCTTGGCGATGCCGGGCCCGACTTGGGCGGTGTCGCCGTCGATCGTCTGCTTGCCCGTGAAGACGATATCAGGCGTGCCGAAGGTCTCTCCGATTTTCGCGATTGCTTGAGACAGAGCGAATGAGGTCGCAAGAGTGTCGGAGCCGGCAAAATGGCGGTCCGTCAAGAGTACGGCGCGGTCGGCGCCGAAGGTGAGCGCCTTGCGCAGAGCATCCTCTGCCATAGGGGGACCCATAGTGAGCACGGTGATCTCGCCGCCGTGCGTGTCGCGCAGTCTGAGTGCTTCTTCAAGTGCGAACAAGTCGTAAGGGTTGATGATGGTCGGCACACCTTGACGCATGATCGTGTTCGTCACCGGATGGACACGTATCTGTGCGGAGTCCGGCACCTGCTTGATACAGACTACGATGTGCATGGCGGTCTCTTACTCCCTCCCTATATGGTTGGCGGGCTTGGCACTTCATATCCTTGCAAGCACCATTTGTGCCAACCGGGTTGCATTCCGCTATCCCTTTGAAACGCACATATTTTCATTCCAGCGGTGTCGGCGTATGGCCGGATTTGTCGACGTCTCGACATTGTCGTGTCGCAACCGTGACGCGCTCATTTCTCGAACGGCTTCAGGACGGAGTCCAACGGGACGAAGGTGCGGCCTGGTGTGGCGGGTTTGTCCGGATCGTGATCCTTGAGCACCTTGAAGACCCGGTGTGTGAGCGGCGGAGAAGTCGCGAAATCATCGTAGGCGCGTTCCAGCATGGCGCGCGCCCGGGCAGCGATCACTTGGTCGGGGAGATCGGAAAAGTCCTCTGCGGCGAGGTATTGCCCCATACGCTTCATGATATGGAGTCGTGAGACATCGAGAACCTTCGGGTCATAGGAGACCCCAAGGACTGCGAAGAACTCCTCCGCAGCCGACAGGTCCTTCAGCCGCTCGAGGATGTTGTTGACATTGATGGGACTGCTGTCAGCGGAGCAACGGCACATTGGATTCTCCCTGGTCGTGAGCGGGCATCTCGAGACCGTTCGCCGCTAGCTGACGCTGCAACGTGCGGAATGCGCGGTTCGAGGACTGAGATGCGGTCGACGGAAAGGCAGTCGCGTCGACACAACTGGATCGCGTATCGGCTGGTAATTGAGATCGATCCATCGATGCGACCGAAGTGCCCATTACCGTGCCACGGGGCGGGACGTCGTCCTCGATGACCACTGCATTGGCGACGAGCCTGCAATCGACGGCTGAACGAGCCGCAGCTTTTCTGCCGTAGTGAATGCGACTCCGGGCGACTGCTCGCCGTCACGCAGGTCGTATCGTTGAGAAAGATTTGTCGGTTCATGAGCGGACCTGCTCTTCTCCTTAGCGTGGACCGGATTGCAGGTCTTAGCCACGTGGCCCAGAACGGGAACCGTCCCGCAGCTTCTCCACGATGCCAGGTATAACTTCGAGCACCCGGTCGACATCCTCGTCACAGCTATCGCGTGAGAATGAGAAGCGGATTGTCCCGTGTGCCACAGCATAAGGGATGTCCATCGCCCTCAAGACATGGCTCGGCTCCAGCGAACCGGAGGTACAGGCAGAGCCGGAGGAGCAGGCAATGCCACAGCGATTGAGAAGAAGAAGGATACCCTCGCCTTCGACATGTTGGAAGGCGATATTCGCCGTGTTCGGCAACCGCTCCAGCCGATCGCCGGTAACGAAGGTGTCTGGAATACGCTGGAGAACGCCTTTCTCCAGGCGGTCTCGAAGCGACTTTAACCGTATGTTCTCGTCATCCATGAACTTCAAGGCGAGTTCGGCAGCCTTGCCTAGACCGACTATCCCGGGCGTATTCTCTGTACCGGCGCGTCGCTCGCGCTCCTGATGGCCTCCCTTGATCAGCGACGAGAAGGGTACGCCCCGTCTTAGATAGAGTGCGCCGACACCTTTTGGTCCATGGAGCTTGTGTCCGGATAGCGACAGCATGTCGATCGCAGTCGACTGCAGGTCCATTGGAACCTTGCCGACCGCCTGGACCGCGTCCGTGTGGAAAAGTGCGCCGATTTTCTTGGCCATCTCGGCAAGCTTAGCCACAGGGAAAATCGTACCCGTCTCATTGTTCGCCCACATGATCGAAACGATTGCCACGCGATGAGTGAGGGCGGTCCCGTAGGCGTCAAGATCGAGTCGGCCATGGCGATCCACTGGGATCCTGTGCACCTTGACGCCGCGCGACTTCTCAAGATGGGCGCAGAGCGTCAGCACGGCTGAATGCTCGACTGCGGACGTCACGATCTCTGTGCGGTCAGGCATCACCTCGAGCGCCGAAAGGATCGCCGCATTGTCGCTTTCCGTCCCGCCCGAGGTGAACGCGATCTCATCATCGAACTCCGCCCCGATCAGCGCTTGCAACTGCCGGCGCGCCTTCCTCACTGCCACGCCGACGGAGGAGCCAAAAGCGTGAGTCGACGAAGGGTTTCCGAATTGATCCGTAAAGAACGGCAGCATGGCTTCAACCACCTCAGGATCCACTCGTGTCGTTGCGTTGTTGTCGAGATAGATAGATCTCATGGGTGCAATCTCGGCCGATGGGAATGACGAAAAGGGCTATGTGCTCGGTCGTCTCGTTGAGGATCGATGAATGGTGACCAAGGCGAGCAGACCGCGGGTCCCGGCGCACGACGGTTTGACGTAGCCTGATCGCGGTTGACATCGACAAGGTCGCAGTCTCCGCCGTCAGCGCGCAGGTGAGAACGCATGCCCTCGACAGCGGTTCCGTTCAGTCGAATTCGCTGCAACGTCGTCATTTGCGGGCCTTCACGCTGAGACCTGAACTCTTTCGGGCGGCGCCGTTTTCCGGATCCCGGAAGCGATCGTCGGTTCCACAGCGGCTCCGACCGTGCCGTGTTCTTGAGCGCGCGGACCTCTGTTGTGCCGGCCGGGAAGGCCTCCTCTTCGTTAATGAGGCCTTCGTGGACCAACGCTGCGTGGAGCCCGACAACCACTGCTTCGATGGCTTTGAAACATGTGACCTGGCTGCGAGACTTCGCGTCGTCAGTGACCCGCTCAATCGTGGTGAGCTTGTTGATAAGGGCATCCCTCTGATCACCCCTTCATCGACACCGGGGCCTTTGCAGACTAAGACGCCTGCCTCCCCACCCTCGACGCATTCCCGAGCGCGTAAACGGGCGGTCGCAGCATAATTCATCGCTGAACAATGCATCGTCTCCGGCGGCAGCCGATCGAAAAATCCCGCCAGGTACCGATTGGTGATCCGGAGTGCTTCGTTGACGATTTTGCCGATAATGAGTTCGGTAAGCTCCGACGAGCGGACGATAGCGTAGAGGCAGCGGAGCGTCTGAAATTTCGCGGAAATGATCGCTTCCGCCACCGGATCGACTCTGATCATCAATTCAAGCGCACTGCCGCAGGCGATGGCGCCGACCTCAGTCTCAGTACTGGCTGCTGCCAGAACGCCGGAGTTCTTCCGATTGAAAACGTGTTCCTTGACCTTTACGCTATAGTCCCACATGGCCCGTCCTCACTATCCGGTGATCAGCCAAAGGACTTGCCGCAAGCGCATTTCTCCCCCGCGTTGGGATTGTCGAAGACAAAGCCGGAGGATTCGAACTCCGTGACGAAGTCGATGGTCATGCCGGCGACGTGTGGTTGGGAGCCTACGTCCACGAACACCTTGACCCCATCTGTTTCGATGACGGCGTCGTCTTCGCGCGGGAAGCTCTCCAGCCCCACCAGGTATTTGAAGCCGGCGCAGCCGCCCGCCTCGACCATGATGCGAAAACCTTCCACCTGTTCGGCGGCTCGGGAAAGCGCAGCGTTCATGACGGCGACGGCATTCTCTGTGAGCGTGATCATGGGATGATGATTTCTCCTTGGTCGGTGGCGCGTTTGCGAATGACCACGCATGTATCGTGCCAAAGCGAGAAGACATTCGGGAACAGCAGGATGTCTCTGCCACACGATGTTGCCTGTCCCGCGCGGTCGGACATCCCGAAAACGCGTGAATTCCAACACTTCCGCCAGGGTATCTCTGTGCGCCATTTCCGGCCGAGGCTCTCATCGCCGCCGGAGGAGAGCTCGTAGCAGTTCATTGCGAAAAATGCCGGGGAGCCAACAACTACTGTCGGATTTGGCGATTACGCGACATCGAGTATTCGGCCTCAGCTTCCTGCTTTGTTCTCACTTAGGCCATTGGTAACATTAAATAATTTTATTCCTATGACTTCACTTCCTAAAGCTTCGTTGCGAGCTGGCACAACTTTTGAAACTCCTTCATCCCGAGGCGGCAGGAGCCGACGACATCGATCAATGGAACGAAGGAACGAAAGCGCAATGTCAGATATGCCTCAGATCCGCGGTTTTTGGGAAAAGGGCATCACAAAAGGAGTCCTAATGTCCTACCAGCCGGTTCGGCGACGACACCCACAATCGCCCACCACCGGGCGATGGCCGCGGATGGACGTAGAGGTGGAATTCGACGAATATGTGCTTGCCTGTGTTTTTTCGCGTGCGCTCGAGGAAATCGATGCCGGCGAGGCGACGGCGACCGAGGCAACCGGTCTTTCGCGTGCCGAGTTGTGCGATATCCTGTCCCCCGGTTTCCCCGCTAGGTTCATCGCGGCCTTCTTCCTGAAGGAGGTGAGCGATCCCGCGCTTGGTATGGAGGAAGAACTTCTGCGCGGAATGCTGCTAGCGCATGCCCGCGCGGGCGACATTACGAGCGCCCGCTTTGCCAAGATCATCGCCCGGCGTGCCTTGCGCAATGATCATCTCTGGCAGGATCTCGGCCTCTCCGACCAGGCCGAGCTCAGCCGCTTGCTTGCCACGCATTTCCCGAAACTGGCGTCCGGCAATACCCAAAATATGAGATGGAAGAAGTACCTCTACCGCAAGCTCTGCGAGGCTGAAGGTTTTGCGCTGTGTACCGCGCCCAGTTGCCGGGAGTGCAACGATTTCAAAGACTGCTTCGGTCCAGAGGAAGGCAAAAGCAGCCTCACGCGAACCACGGACGGGATCGATTTGGGTTAAGAACGCCTTCGTCGGGGGTACGAGAGACCGCCATGCCTCTACCGTCATCAATACAAACCGGCGCGCTTCTCCCGGCGGCGTTGCAGGGACGAGGGGATGTTCATCCCCTCGCGATATTTTGCGACGGTGCGGCGAGCAATGTCGATGCCGGTTTCCTTGAGCCGGGCAACGATGCCATCGTCGGAAAGCACATTATCGAGCGTTTCTGCGGCAATCATCGCCTTTATGTGATGCCGGACAGCTTCGGCAGAATGCGCGTCGCCGCCTTGGGAGGAGGGGATGGCGACTGTAAAAAAATACTTCAGTTCGAACACGCCGCGGGGCGTGAGCATGTACTTGTTCGACGTCACGCGGCTTACAGTCGACTCGTGCATGTCGATCGCGTCAGCGATGGTCTTAAGATTGAGAGGACGAAGACGGGCGATGCCATCTTCCAGAAAGACATCCTGGTGGCGGACGATTTCGGTCGCTACCTTAAGGATCGTCGTGGCGCGCTGATCGAGACTGCGAACTAACCAACTCGCGTTTTGGAAGCATTCGTTGAGGAATGACTGATCTTTTGAACTTTGGGCGGTCAGGCGAGAGACTTCCGCAAAATAGGTCTGGTTGATCAGCACCTTGGGCAGGGTGTCCGGATTAAGCTCGATTTGCCATCCACCTCCAGGCGAGGGCAGGACGGAGACGTCGGGTATGATGGATTCCGGCCCTCCGGATTGGAAACGGTTTCCAGGCTTGGGATCGAGCGTACGGATTTCATGCAACATGTCGAGAAGGTCGTCTTCATCGACTCGGCAATGCCGCTTCAATGCCCGAAAATCGCGTTGCGCAAGCAGCTCGAGATTTGCGACCAAAGCTGCCATCGCCGGGTCGAACCGATCCCGCTGGCGCAACTGGATCTCGAGGCATTCGCTGAGAGTTCGCGCAAAAATTCCCGGTGGATCGAAGAGCTGCAAGGTTCTAAGAACCCGTTCCGCATCAGCCTCCCGGATATTCAGCACCCCCGCCAGCTCCAATAGGTTCACTTGCAGATACCCAGTGTCTTCCAGATGATCGGCAAGCGCGCCAGCAATCAGCCGCTCCTGGGGTGTGAATGCAGTGAGGGCGATCTGACGAGCGACATGGTCGTGCAATGTTTCGGTTGAGGCGGCAAACTCGTCAAGGGAAGGTCTTTCCCCCGGCCGGATATTGCCTGTGTCGCGGATTGATTTCCACTGACTGGGAAGCTCAGGCATGTCGGTCCTGGTTGGCCCATCAACATGGTTTTCGCGCGCACCGATATTCGGATCATCCACCGAAACCGACGATACATCGCCAGAAGCCCCGCCATCATTTGGCGCCAGATCGAGAAATGGGTTCTTCTCTATTTCCTGTTCCACGAACTGATGCAGCTCGGCATGCGCCAGTTGCAGCAAGCGAATCGACTCGATGAGTTGGGGTGTCATAACCAGCGATTGCTGCTGACGCTGAAGAAGGCTTGTAAAGGACTTCATGGTTTGACCAAACTCCTATCGAGCGACGCGCTCGTGCGTGCATAACGGTAGCTGGGAGACGTTGGCTCCTCTGGTCATGCGGAGGCTGAGGCCTTGAGCGTTTCCAGAATGTTTTGCGGCGAAGACACGCCGTAAGGATCGGTTTTGCAGTTGTCGGATAAGCCGTCTTCCTCGAACCACTGCTCCACAACGCCATTATTGATCACGGCCGCGTAGCGCCAGGACCGCAGACCGAATCCAAGATTGTCCTTGACGACCAGCATGCCCATCTTGCGGGTGAATTCTCCCGAGCCGTCGGGGATAAGCTTGACCTTCTGAAGCCCCACGGCCTTGCCCCAGGCATTCATGACGAATGCATCGTTGACGGAAAGACAGTAGATCTCGTCAATGCCCTTCTTCTGAAATTCGCCATAAAGGTTCTCGAAATCAGGCAGTTGGAACGTGGAGCAGGTCGGGGTGAAGGCGCCTGGAAGCGAAAAAAGGATTACGCGCTTGCTGCTGAAATACTCGTCGGTTGTCTTGTCTTCCCAGCGGTAAGGGTTTGGCCCCTCGATAGAGTCGTCGCGAACACGTGTGCGAAAGGTGACGAACGGAACTCTCTTTTCCTGGGTCATCGATCTCGCTCCTTTAGAAAGACTGGCGCCTACTTCTCGGTTACGGCTAACGCAAATTCGAGCTCGGCCCACATGCCGGGGCAAGCAAGCGTCATGCCATGTGGCTTGAAGGCGTGGAATCACATTACTCTGTACGGACGGAGCTCTGGCTTGGGCTGGAGGGCCGTACCGTCGCCAGGACCGAGCACGTCGCATCGTCGCTGGTCACGTCAACCGTATCAAAGGCGCAGACCTCCGAATGCCTCGGCGGACCGTCCAGAGTTACCTTGGAGATTGAAGCTTCACCGGGTCGTGTCCTTGAGCGCCGCTTACCTTCCCTGGTCTATCCGCCACCTTTTTGTGTCCGAAGCTGGACAAGAATGTCGGAACCTCGACCAAAAGTGCCATGGGCGTCCAGGCGCGGAGACGATCGCCGCCGTGACGGTCGGCGGCAGCAAAAATCGCAAGGCTTCATTGCCACCTCCCCTTGCGTACGTGGATAATCCGCCGACGCTGCAAATTGTGGTTTCTAAGGAACTGTTGACCTTGACCTATGAAAGGTCGAGCGCAGTCGCGTGGAATTTACGCCGGTTGAGAGTGAGAAGGGGCAACTCGCAAGAGAAGCAGGCCGCTGATGCCAGCGTTCACCGCGCCAATCTCGGCGGTCCGGAGCGGCAGACGGAAAACCCGACCGTTGATCTTCGGGATAAGAATGCATTATGCGCTGACGCTCAGTACCCAGAAGGGGCATCGCGGCGAAACCGCTGATATGTGGTAAGGACGACATAGCGTGCGGATCGCGAAATGAGACTACCGCGCGCAGTTTCCGCTTAAGGAAGCCCGAATTCGACGCGGTAAGAGGATATCCGCGGACGCATACTGGCCGCCATTTTTGATAGCCGGCCAATTCACACCTACTGTTAGGTTTGTGAGTCCGCGACACCGTAGTGTTCGACCGGACTTGCTGCTGCAATTCATGCAGGGCATAGAATGGTCTCCAGAATATTTTTCCGGGACTTTTCCGTCTGGTTGGCACGACTTTTGAATCTTCCTCCGCGAGGTGGCAGCGATCGCCTGCCGGATCCATGCCGTGGACATCACCGTCGATGCGGGTGAACTGCGGCAAGTCGCTACGGTGCGGAGGAGACTTTGAGGAGAGTGTTATGTCTGCAGACCAAATGGTCCTAGGTGCTTTTCTGTGCCCGGGCGGTCATCATGAGGCTGGATGGCGCCATATGAACGCGCATTTGGATGCCGGCGCTAATATCGAAAGGTATCAATCCTATACAGCAAAAGCGGAAGCTTCCGCATTGCACCTGGTATTCATAGCTGACAGCGCCGGAGTTCGTGCATCAACGGTCGAAGCGATGTCGCGATCCGGCCGAATTGTCGGGTTCGAGCCTACCACCTTGCTGGCAGCCTTGGCCATGACCACCAAAAGGATCGGTTTAGTCGCTACAGCATCACCACGTTTAATGAGCCATATCGACTTGCGCGCGTATTTGCATCGATCACCTGAGCCGTGGTCGCGTTGGCTGGAACATCGTTACCTCGGCAAATCCGTTTGAAGACGCAAAATTTCAACCTGCAAGCGCTTGCTCCCCACGAAGAACGGTACCAACGTGCAGCCGAATTCATGGAGGTCGTTCAAGGATTGTGGGATAGTTGGGCGGACGATGCATTCATTAATGAGCGTGAATCCGGAATATATTTCGACCACAGAAAATGAACTTTTTGAACCACAATGGAGAATATTTTGCAGTTCGCGTTCCTCTGAATATATCTCGTTCGCCACAAGGGTATCCTGTTCTTGCGCAGGCAGGTAGCTCGCCCACCGGTGCCAGGTTTGCAGGTCAATATGGCGAACTGATCTTTACGGCGCAGCAAAGCATCGAGGATGCGAAAACGTTTTATAAATCGGTCAAGGGGTTCGCAAGGGACTTCGGTCGATCTGATGCGGACCTTGTTGTGATGCCCGGGATCGTTCCAATCGTGGCACCAACAGCAGAAGAAGCCGAGGAAAACTACATGCGCTTCAATCGCTAATCCACGACGACATTGCTCTTGAACTAGTTAAGCGACTCCTCGGCTACGCAATCGATGTCGATAAACATTCGCTCGACGATCCGGTTCCCGATGAAGTAGATGAAACAAACAATATGCAGAGTCGCCAGAAACTGCTGATCGACACGGCGAGGAAGAAGCATTTCACGATTCGGCAACTCGCCGCTCTCCTCGGCATTGGAAGAGGACATTTGGTTTGCGTCGGCTCGCCCGGCGAAATCGTCGATCAAATGGAGCAATTTTTTACTGAGGGCGCCGCCGATGGCTTTATTATAATGCCTCCAATGTTCCCTGACGGTTTGGATGACTTCCTTCGACTGATTGTTCCCGAGCTTCGGCGTAGGAATTTGTTCCGGTCTGAATATAATGCAGCTTCGCTGCGCGAAAATCTTGGGTTAAAGCGGCCCCCGAACAAGCGGGCGAACCTAATACGCCCGCGGTGTAAATGGAACGGACTTCAACGATCGTGAATATTTGACTTCGTATGCGGCACACATGCAGGCGATGTAGAGCGCGGCTATTACGAGGCACCAACTGAGGGAGATTCAAACGACACATTTTGGAGAATTGGTCCGGCATTCACATATGTACTCCTCGCCATGCGCCAAGTCGCTCGTCGAAGTACCGGAACCTCGGATAGGCGTAATTCGCGAGTGCCAAGGATTAAGGCAGCCGCTCTGCCAACTCCCGCTCGCAGCCCGATCTCATGGACCAAAGGTGCTCGAGCGTGATCTTGCAGGCCTGCTTGTCGCAAAGCCGGTCGATGAGAGCCTCTGAAGCCCCTTCGTTATTCCTGCCGCGGAAAACGCTTGTCGCTAATTACCGCAGGCCGGCGCTCATACGCCCATTCCAGAGAACAAGCGAAACAGGTTCTGTGCACTAACGTTTCGCCCACTCAGGATGACCGCAACAGTCAATCCCTCAACCGGAGCGCGCCTGCTGGTGATGGCTGCCAGGGCGGCACCTCCAGGCTCGAGCACCAGACCGAATTCTTCCATCGCCGTTTCCATTGCTCCAACAACGTCCAGATCGGAAACAGAGACCATCTCCCTGATCAGCCGCTTGTTGATTTCGAATGTCAGTGCACCAGGCGTGGGCGACTGAAGGGCATCGCAAATGGACCGATGCCGCTTGCGGATTCCTGACAAGCTTGCCCTCACTCAAGGATCTCGCCGTATCGTCGAAATTTTCCGGCTCAACGCCTATCACTGCCGTTGCAGGGGACATCGTCTGCAATGCAAGGGCGCAGCCTGCTATTAGCCCCCCGCCGGAACAGCCGACGAAGACTTGGTCCAAACTGGCGCCCAGCGGCTGTACCTGATTGACCAGTTCGATCCCAACCGTGGCAGCCCCAGCAATGATCTGTTTATCGTCGAAGGGCGGAACGAGGACAAGATCTCGCTCGGCTGCAAGTTTGTCGGCGAGTTCGACCCGGTCTTCACGTTCCTTATCGTAGAACACGATCTCTGCGCCAAGCTCCCTGATTTTTCTAGCCTTCAGTTCCGGTGCGTCCGATGGCATAAGGATGACCGCTCTGGTCCGAAGGTGGCGGGCGACAGCCGCCACAGCCCGACCGTGATTACCAGATGAGTATGCGACGACACCTCGCTCCAGTTCCTCGCGCGATAGTTGGGACATCTTGTTGAAAGCGCCGCGCAGTTTGAACGAGCCTGTGTGCTGAAGGCATTCCGCTTTAACTAAGATCCGGGCACCGTACTGGTCATTCATGTGGGCGGACTCCAGTACAGGAGTGCGATCCGTTTTGCGGCAGCATCCAGGGCATAAAAGCTGGCAGGAGAAAAGTCCGGTTGAAACTTCATCGATTTTCCTCGTTGTCCTTCCGCCCACGTGATCGCGGGCCACGCTGGACCGATCCTCCCGTCGGAAATGGCGTGGTCCGTTTCCGTCGAGCGTGCCCAAGATCACCGAACGCCGGCATCCGTGCGCTGTGGATAGTTATTGTCACTTATGAACCACCATTCGCCTGTTTGATTAGGTGGTTTCACTGGAGGATGCATTTTCACCGATCGCCGTCATAAGCACATCGAGTATGCTATCGATGGTGCTCGGGCTTTGATACACGTAGCCTTGAGCGTGATTTGGACCAATAGCCAGGAACAGGCATTGCAATTCCTCTGGCTCCAGCCCTCCGTGGCTGCCTCTTGAAATCGCGCTGCAATCATAATCCGCCACGGGGCTTTCTTTCGAACGTGCCCGAGTCGTGAACGCAATGTCTGGGGCTCTTGAGTTCGTGCCCATCAGCGTGCTGATGGGCAGCGCGCCGAGCGGGGCTGCCTCTTCCAAGCTGTCAGGCTGCCAAAACACATGACCGATCCAAGGTTTTTCAAGGAGCTTCTCGGCGTAGCCTCTTGAGTTAGTCCGCTCTTGCTCGTGGAGGTAAATTGACGAAAAACGTGAAACGCGGAGAAAGCAGCCGTCGGCAGCGTCCTGGCCGTATCCTTGGCCGAATATTGCCGCCAGATCATCGCGAATGCTCGAATTAGGCCGAAGCCCAATATGGCCATGGTCGGAAATGACGAACAAGGAACAAATCTCATCCGCATTCGCCTTCCACCAGTTGAGCACCCGCCCGAATTGCTCATCCGCGGCTGCCAGAGTCGCGGATATCTCTGGTCCACTGGTGCCGAAGGCGTGATAGCTTTCATCCGGTTCATTCAGCCAGAGGAGCCCAACATCAGGACACACTTCCGAGGTTACGTATTCTAGGAACACATCTACGGCATACCGAACGGCATCAATGTCAGGTTTGCTTCGTGGTGGACACGTCCCGAATTGGCTCAGGATCTGTTCCACATGTGCCTGTGGATATGAATGCTCTGGTGCATGACAGGAAAGTGAGAAGTTGCCTAAGCTTTTCCCGCAAGGATCCAAAACCCGGGCAATACCCGATGACGCAGTCGTAATAACGGCCAGCCTGTTTCCCAACGTATGAAGGCGTTCGCCCAGTGTCTGCGTCTGGACCAACCGGCCGTTGCGTTCAACCCAGGAATCGATTTGCTCTGCCGAGCACAGGTCTACGGTTGTGGAGCCAGGCTTGCCCCGATCGAGAAATTCGTTGGCGACGATACCATGTTCGTGGACCTTCAGGCCGGTCACCAGAGACGCTGCATTCACCGCTGTTTCTGAAGGCGCGACTGCGCGATGATCGGCATGCAAGGTGCCAAGCGCGTAGGCCGAATGCAGGTTCGGCATGTTCTCCGCCGTAACTGAGGAAGGAATGAGGCTGTCCAGGACAACAACGACGACCTTGGGCACCCTTGTGCGTGGGCAATTCGAACCCATGTGGCTCTCCTGACTTCGTTTTGTTTCGATAGAGGGTCGCTGCAATTCGGAAATTCGAGGGCGACCATCAAATCATTTTGCTACCGGCTGTGACAATCATTGAATATTGCGATGTGATACTCACAATTCCGGATCGCTCGGACAGGCCATCTCCGTCCTGAACAACGGAGATGCCGAAAACGAGTTGATCCATATTGGCAGGGGGCGTGAGCCGCATGGTGCCCTCCTATCGCAGAAATTGCTTCTCGCCGGCCTTGACCTGATCCATCTTCTGCAGCCGGAAGATCTCTTCCACTGAGACAATGTTCTTGTGGACGTTTTGGACGCCGCCATCCGCAATGATCCGCCGGAAGGCATCCTGCATCGCTGTCGTCGCGGCCCGAATTCCATAATTCCCATAAATGGTCATCTTGATATTGCCGAGGGCGCGGATGCGAGTGGCATCGAGTTCCGGATAGGCGTTGGGAACGATGACAAGTGGGACAGGTACCTTCCACGACCGCGAGAAGCTCTCGATCTCGGCCGGATCCTTCTTCTTGGAGTGGATCAGGATCATGTCGGCGCCGGCTTCGGCATATGCCATGCCGCGCTTAAGCGCCTCCTCTTCCCCGAGACCGGCAATCAGGGCCTCGGTGCGGGCGATCACGATGAAGTCCGGGTCGGTTCGCGCCGAAACCGCGGCTTCGATCTTGCCCTGAAACTCCTCGATCCGAAGCAGTTCCTGGCGCCCATCCGCCGCAAGACTGGTGACCTTGGGGAAGGTCTTATCCTCGATCACGACTGCTGCCGTGCCGGCTTTCTCGTATTCACGGACGGCGTGAATAACGTTCAAGGCGTTGCCGTAACCGGTATCGATGTCGGCCACGATTGGTAGGGACGACTGACCGGCTATGGCGCGCAGCATGTCGAGATGCTGTGTCATCGTGATCAGGCTCATATCTGCGAGCCCGTACAGGGCCGAAAGCTCGAAACCCGACGCCCAGAGACCGTCAAAGCCTGCTTCCTCGGCGAGAATTGCCGAGAGTGGGCTGTGAGCGGCCATGATGTGGACCAGGCCGCGTTCGGCCACGCGGTTACACAGTTGCTTTGCTTTGCTCATAGGTCTTCTCACTTTCGGAAAGAGCTTCGCAGGCTGCAAGAATGCGGCCGCAGGCCCGCTGTAGGTCTTCGATGGACGCGGCGTAGGAGATACGGATATAGGGCGAGGCCATGAAGCCCGAACCCGGGACGACAGCGACGCCGAAGTGCTCCAGAAGATACATCGCAAAATCCATATCGTCTGCGATCACCGTGCCCTGAGGAGTGAACTTGCCGAGCACGCCGGCGCAGTTAACGAAGACATAGAAGGCGCCATCCGGTGTGCGGCATTTCAGGCCCTCGGCTTCGTTGATTCTTTCAACCACGAAATCACGGCGCTTGCGGAACTCGGAGACGAAGGTTCCAACGTAATTCTGATCGCCTCCAATCGCTTCGATCGAGGCAAATTGCGAGATTGAACTGGTATGGGACGACGTCTGTCCCTCGATCGTGTTCATCGCTTTGATCAGGTCGGTCGGTCCGGCGCCGTAGCCGAGGCGCCACCCCGTCATGGCGCTTGATTTCGAAACGCCATTGACGGTCAGGATACGATCGATGAGATCCGGCGCCGCTTCGGCCATGGTGGCGAAGTGCACGTCGTAGACAAGCTTCTCATAGATGTCGTCGGCGAGCACATGAACCTGCTTGTGTTCGCGAAGGACTTCGGCGAGGCAAGCGAGATCGGATTTGGAATAGACGGCGCCCGTCGGATTGTTGGGCGAGTTCAGCATCAGCCACTTGGTACGCGGCGTGATTGCCGCTTGAAGATCCTGCGGCTTGAGTTTGAAGCCGAACTCTTCGTGGCATGGGATCAGAACCGGTTCGCCGCCGGCTAACCGAACCATGTCCGGATACGAGACCCAACATGGCGTGGGGACGATGACTTCGTCGTCCGGATCGAGGCTTGCAAAGAGCGCGTTGAACACAATCTGCTTGGCGCCGCAGCCGACGGTGATCTGATCGATGTCGTAATCAAGCTCGTTGTCGCGCAGCAGCTTCTGCTGGATCGCCTCGCGCAGCGGCTTGACGCCGGCGACAGGCGTATAACGAGTCCTGCCGTTGCGAATGGCGGCAATTCCGGCGTTCTGAACCGCTTCCGGGGTGTCGAAGTCCGGCTCGCCCTGGCTCAGTGCAATGACGTCAATGCCCTTTTCTTTCAGGGCAGCGGCGGCGGCCGTCATGGCCTTGGTCTGGGAGGGGCGGACGGCTTGTAGTCTTTTAGCGATGAGTGGCAAGGCGACTCTCCTCGAAGCTCTGGATCTGACCCAGAACTACCCATGGAGGTCATCGCACGCCAGTTTGGGTATCGCCAAAAGCTCCCAAAATGATCGGATTTTCCGATATGACTGCACGTGGCCCTATTTGGCCGAGACCTCATCCTCCGTCATCTTGCGGCAAAGTCGAGTGAGCCACCGGCAGAAGGCGCGGGCAACGTCGGGATTGTTGCTGCGATCGATCGCATAGGCGCAATACTGCATGCCGCTTGGCGCCCGCGACCCGGGAAGGGCTTCCACCAGCCCTTGCCGTATCAACTCGGCGACAACGATGTGCGGCGTCACCAGCAAGCTCTGTCCGGTCGTGACCGCCGGGAGCGCCAGATAATGGTGATCGTAACGTGCACCCGACGTGATATCTGATGTCTTCAGGTCCATTCCACGCAGCCACGTCGGCAGAATGTCCGGGCGCGAGGTCACGGCAATCACTGGAGTATTGCGCAAGGCTTTCAGTCCGCGGCCTGTGACACAGTCCGGCGCGCCGACACAGACAAGTTGCTCATCGTAGACGTCCCAGCGGTCACCCGGTTCGCTCAGCGTTAGGTCGCGGGTAAGCAGCACGTCGAAACTGTCGGTGGTCGCGGGAGCGGTCAGTGTGCTTATGACGTCGACCGTGACGCCGCCCATCTCCTTAGAGAATTCGCGCAAATTTGGAATGAGGACCGTGTAGGCGAAGGTCGCCAGCGACGTCCGTACGACGAGGCGGTTGGCATCCTTCCTGCCGTTGCGACGCATCCGTTTTGCGGTAAACAGGATTGTGTCGAGTGGTTCGGCGACCGCATCGGCGAACAGCCGTCCGAAATCGGTCGTTTGAGTGCTGCGGCCCCGGCGCTCGACGAGTGTAGCACCGAGATACTCCTCTAGCACGGCCAAATGACGGCTGGCAGAACTTTGGGTTATCCCAAGACTTCTGGCGGCACGCGTCACGCTATGCTCACGGGCAATTTGCACAAACGCGCGTACGGCATTGAGAGGTAGATCTTTCCTGTCCGACATATCGGCCTTCCATTTTGGGCGCAGCATCGCGAATCGTCTGTTGAATATCGAATTTTTCGATGTCCGTCATTTGCCTGTATCAAAATTCGCTAAATAGCTACCAGCCAACGCTATAAAATTCTGGCCTGGTAAGGGGCCCTCGCAAAATGAAGGGGAACAAAATGGCGGAAATTTCCATACGGAGCGTCCATAAATCCTCCGGCGCAACGGCTGCTCTAAAGGCGTCTTGCTTGAAATCGCCGACGGCGAGTTCCTGACGCTGCTCGGACCCTCCGGCTGCCGAACGTGAAACGGCCTCTGCCTATTCGTACGGGCCTTGATGTGCGGACTGATGTCAGTCTCGTGTGCGGCCGGCCTCATAATCGGAATCGATCAAAGCCGTTCCATTTGGTCGGCAGCCACCGATAACGCCCACAATTCGCGGTGCCGACAGGTGTCGCCCAGCAACCGCAAAAAGGAATCGATCATGCACGACCTGACTTTTACTAGACGCAGTTTGCTCGTAGCTGGTGCGGCGGGCGCTTTCGTGTCAATGACAGGCCAGCGATTAGACGCAGCTCAAGGGGCCGACCGGCGAACACTCCGAATCGGCATGTCTGGCTTCCCATCGGCCATTGAGCCAGTCCTCTACAACAGCACTGCCACGCGTCGGGTCGTCCCTCAGATTTTCGATACACTCATTGGTTTCGATCAGACCGAAAGCATGGCACTAAGGCCGGCTCTCGCCGAACGCTGGGAGCGCATCGACAATACGGCCCTGCGCCTTTTTCTGCGCACAGGCGTCACCTTTCACGACGGAAGTCCATTCACCGCCGGTGATGTCGCCTTTTCGCTCAGTCCAGATCATCTCCTCGGGCCTGGAAAGGCAGGCAAGACCGTCGCCATGCAAACGCTCGAAACGATTGACCGAGTCGAAATTGCCAACGACCACACCGTTATCATTCACGCCAAGGGTGATGATGCACTCCTCGAAAAGAGACTTGCATCCTGGTCATCGGAAATCGTTGGCAGCCGTGCTTTTGAGGCAGCGAACTCCTGGGACAAATGGATTGCAGCGCCTGTAGGAACCGGTCCGTATCGCGTCGTCAGCCAGACGCTCGATGTGAACGTCGTATTGGCCAGCTTCGACGATTATTGGGGTGGAAAGCCGCCGTACGCGGGTATTGAGTACCGGATCATCCCAGAGCTTGCTTCACGCATAAACGCGCTGTCGGCCGGGGAGGTGGATTTAATCACCGATCTTACTCCGGACATGTTTTCTGGGATCGAAGGCCAGCCAGCGCTCGAAGTGGCGGGCGGTGCGGTACAGAATATGCGCTCCCTGGCGATTGATACGACGGGACCCATTCTCTCGAAAGTTGGCGTGCGACGGGCACTGAGCCTGGCACTCGATCGCAAGGCTCTCGTGCAGGCGCTGTGGCACGACAAGCTGCCCATTCCGAATGGCTTTCAGTTCCCGAGCTTCGGAGAAGGATTTATCGAGGACTTCCCTGCCTTGGCGTATGATCCCGACCTCGCCCGTGAGCTTTTGGCCGAAAGCGGCTACAAGGGCGAAACCATCACCTACAAGCTTTTGAACAACTACTATCCGAACCAGGTCGCCGGAGCCCAGATTATGCTCGAGATGTGGCGGTCCGTTGGCCTCAATGTAGAGATTCAAATGATGGAGAACTTCGCGCAGATTCACCAAAAGCCCATTAACGCGATCTACGACAATTCAACCACCGCGATTTTCCCGGACATTCTCGCTCACGCTTGGCGGCTCCTGGGTCCCAAAGGCGAACTTCCGAAGCTGGAAATGTGGCAAGACAAGCAATTTTTTGCTCTTGGCGAGAAGCTCAAATCAACGGTCGACGCAGCCGACCGGCGCGTGATCCTCCGCAGGATGCTGGAGATCATACATGATGAAAACCCGCCCTGTGTCGTTTTGCACGGTTCCGGGCAGTTCTACGGCAAGCGCAAGGACGTCGACTGGGTAGCGGGCCAAACCCTCGATCTGGATTTCGGTCCATTCAACGCCGCCTAAAACAGAACTGATGGTTACGCAAGGAGGGACGGTGGTGGAACATCCTGCCGGCGCCACAGCAGCCGCTTTCTCGGCGACTTCGTCGCCGGGACCGTTGCTCACAATCGAAGGCCTGACGGTCGACTTTAACGATCTGCGGGTTCTCAGGGGAATCGACCTCACGCTTGCCCGGGGAGAATCGCTCGGTATCGTCGGCGAGTCAGGCAGCGGCAAGTCCGTGACCTGGCTTGCCACTCTGGGTCTTCTTCCAAAGACGGCTATGGTGGCAGGAAGCGTCCGGCTGGACGGAGACGAACTGCTAAGCGTGGCGCCGGCGCGGCTCGATCGCATCAGAGGTGGACGCGTGGCGATGATCTTCCAGGATCCATCAAGCGCGCTCAACCCTGTCCTCCGGATTGGCCGGCAGATCGGCGAAGTCCTCAGCCGCCACCAAGGTGTTTCCGGTTCGAGCATCCGGGCGGAGACAAAACGTCTGTTCGACCTCGTCGGCCTGCCGGACGCGGCACGTCGGTTCGACGCCTATCCCCATGAACTGTCCGGCGGTCAGAACCAACGGGTCATGATCGCCATGGCGCTCGCCGGAAAACCGGACGTCCTGGTTGCCGACGAACCGACGTCCGCGCTTGATGCCACGATCCAGGCGCAGATACTGGACCTCCTGACCACCATCAGGCGCGAGACCGGCATGGCTCTTGTTCTCATCAGCCACGATCTCGGCGTCGTTTCGGAAACCTGCGAGCGCATCATGGTCATGTATGCCGGCAGTGTGGTCGAGACGGCAGCGTCGGAGTCGATCTTCGCAAACCCGCAGCATCCTTACACTCAAGGCTTGCTTGCGGCCTTGCCGCCGTTCGAGGGTGCATTGCATCGGCTTGTTCCCATCGAGGGACGGGTGCCGGAGCCAGCAAAGATGCCTTCTGGATGCGCCTTTGCGCCCCGCTGCCCACAGCGCATCAATGCTTGCGAAACAGCCGTACCGCAACTCATGCCAACCGAAGTCGGCCGCTTCTCCGCCTGCATCGCCGGTGCCGCCGCGACGGGCCAGCAGACCCGCAACCTCAACAAAAGCATGCTGGCATGACCGCAAACATTCTTGAACTCCAGAACATCTCGCGAAGCTATGCGACACGGCAGGGGCTCTTCGGAAACAACGTTCCTGTCCGGGCTGTCGATGACGTATCACTGTCTTTGCAACCGGGCGAGACGCTGGCGCTCGTTGGCGAATCCGGTTCGGGAAAGTCAACCACAGGTCGGATTGCGCTCGGCCTTGAACGGCCGAACAGCGGACATGTGCTTTTCCGTGGGTCTGAACTGCCGCCGGCCGATACGCCAGCGTGGCGCCGTTTGCGCGCGCGCATGCAAATGATCTACCAGGATCCGCTCGCCGCGCTTGACCGCCGGTTGGCCATCCTCGACCAGGTCCGGGAACCCCTGGACATTCACGAGGTCGGACCGGCATCCGATCGGAACGACAAAGCGCTGGCTATGCTCGGCGCTGTTGGCCTCAATGCCAGTCATGCGGCAAGCCTGCCGTTTCAACTGTCGGGTGGGCAGCGTCAACGTGCTGTTCTTGCCCGGGCGCTGATCATGCAACCGGCGTTATTGGTCTGCGACGAGCCGGTCTCGGCTCTGGACGTTTCAATTCAGGCACAGGTCGTAAACCTGCTCATGGACCTGCAAAAGGACCTGCGTCTCAGCCTCCTCTTCATCAGCCACGATCTGAAAGTGGTTCGCCAGGTCAGTCAGCGGATGGCTGTGATGTATCTCGGACGTATTGTAGAGGTCGGTGAGACAAATCTTCTGCTCTCAAGCCCCTCGCACCCCTATACAAAAGCGCTGGTCTCGGCGGTGCCTGTTGCGGGCCGACGTACGCGCGAGCGCATCATCCTAAAAGGCGAACCACCCAACCCTGCTGCGCGGCCAACGGGCTGCGCGTTCCACCCGCGCTGTCCCATTGCGCGCCCGCAATGCGCGCGTGTTTCCCCGACAGCCTCAACCCTGCCGGACGGACGATCCGTTGCATGCCATGCTGTCGATACCAGCCCGCAAAACGAGGAGGTGGGAGCTTGATGTTTCGATACTCTGTCATCCGTATCCTGCGCGCCCTCCTGACGGTCGTGCTGGTGGTTACCTTCGCGTTCATCGTGCTCCGGCTTTCGGGAGATCCGGCCCGAAGCATTATGGGCGATGACGCCTCCCACGAGGCCATGACCGCCTTTCGCCGGGAGTGGGGTCTCGACCAGCCGCTCTTGATGCAGTACCTCCACTACTTCGCTGCGATCTTTCAGGGCGAGCTCGGCCGATCGATGCGGGGAGGTGGACCGGCGCTCGACATTGTCCTGTCACGGATCCCGGCAACGCTGATGCTGACCCTGCCGGCGCTCTTTATGAAGCTGGCGATCGGCATTCCAGCCGGCATCTATGCCGCCTTGCAGCGGGACAGCGCCATCGACCGCGCCGTCATGGTCACCGCGGTCGCAGGCTACACGGTGCCAAGCTTCGTGCTTGGCCTCGTACTGGTTCAACTCCTCGCTATCTGGTTTGCTTGGTTGCCGACCGGCGGCACGGGCAGTCTGCAGCATCTCATCCTGCCGATCGTCACGCTCGGCGTCGGGGGCGCCGCGGTGCTTGCCCGTTTTGTTCGAAGTGCAATGCTGGAGGTGCTGGGGCAGCCTTACATCCGGACTGCCAGTGCCAAGGGAATGCCCTGGGCCGCGGTCGTGCGCGGTCATGCACTGCCAAACGCCGCAATTCCAACTGTCACCATCATCGGCTTCATGGTTGGCAATCTGATTGCGGGTTCGGTCGTGGTCGAGAGCGTATTCTCGTGGCCAGGTGTCGGCAATCTGCTGGTCGTGTCGGTGGCGGCGCGAGATCTGGCGGTCGTCCAATGTATTTTGTTGCTGGTCGCCATCACAATGGTGCTCTCCAATCTCATCGTCGACTTCCTCTATGGCTTTCTCGATCCGCGCCTTGCTAACGCCAACGCGACTGGAGGACACTGAGCTATGAACATGATGGAAAAAGTGAACGAGACGGCTCTAACCGGGCCAATGAACCGGAAACGGCGCCGTATTCCATTTGCGGTCATCGCCAGCGTGCTCTGGATCGGTCTTATCGCGCTTGTCGCCTTGCTCGCCAACCAGATCGCCCCTTACCAATACACGGCTCTTGATCTGCCGAACCGTCTGGCCTCGCCGTTTCACCCGCAGCATTTGCTCGGCACGGACGAACTCGGACGGGATGTACTGTCGCGATTGATCTTCTCCGTTCGCATCTCGGTTCTGGTCGCTCTGGGGGCGACGCTGATTTCGGCCTCATTCGGCACGACCATGGGCTTTGTCGCGGCGCACTCTCGCGGACGCGTCGAGCAGTTCATCCTGATGCTGGCGGATTTCCAGGCAGCAATGCCATTTCTCATTCTTTCGCTTTCGGTGCTTGCATTTTTCGGCAACGCGCTGCCTTTGTTCATTGGGCTGATGGGCCTTTATGGATGGGAGCGCTATGCCCGGATCGCACGCGGGCTCGCGATCGCGGCGAGCGCGCAAGGATATGCCGGCGCCGTTCGTCAGTTGGGCGCGAGCCCGTCCCGCGTCTATCTGCGTCATATACTGCCGAACATTTCCTCGACCCTCATCGTCTCCATGACGCTGACCTTTCCCGAAATCATTCTCATGGAAAGCAGTTTGTCCTTTCTCGGTCTTGGCGTTCAGCCTCCGATGACCAGCCTCGGCAACATGGTTGGCTATGGTCGGGAGTATCTGACGCGCGCGCCATGGATCATGTTTACGCCTGCGGCGCTCATCGTCACGACGACCCTCTCCATAAGCTTGTTGGGCGATTGGCTGCGCGACAGGCTGGACAAGGGGCTGCAGTGAGACGGGAAGCCCGCCCTGTCAGGCAAGAAGCCGCGACGGGTCAGGCCGCATCATCGGCGTTGGGGTTGAAGACGGACGCGAGCTGGAAGTGGACTACGTTGTCAATTGCGCCGGCCGAGCCTCCAACGCCACTGGGAAGTGCCCAGGCTATTCAGTTCCACTGGATTGGCGACCGGGAATGACCGTGATCACGGATGTGACCCGCAACAATGTCAGCAGGGTCATCAAGGCACCGGAGATATATATCGAGCCCGAAGGTGCCGGTCGCCTGCTCCTGCATGCGGAGTCTGCCGATCAGACACTAAGTGAAGTCCACGCGCCGGACCCCGGAAAAGCCACCGCTGAGGAAATCGCAAAACTGGTTGAAACCGTTCTTCCAACGATGCGCCTTGTCCAAATCGCCTCGGTTCGGATCACCATCAGACCTTACCCTGCTATCGGAAAGCCCGTTTTCGGCCCCGTGCCGGGCGTTGATCGCTACCAGCTTGCGGTCGTGCACTCCAGAATCTCGCTGAGTCCGCTGACCGGCCGCGCCCCAATAGGGAAATCCTGCATGGCAGAACTTCATTGGACTTCGAAGCCCACAGACCGACGCGGGTTTCAACCGCGATAGATCAAGTCTGGGCGGCGCCTATTTTAATCTTTTCTCGAACAGGAACATCCCATGGCCTTTCTTCGACCACTTAATCGTCAGCGTGCCCAAGTTCTCATGGAACAGGAAGGGTTGGACGGAATTGTGCTGATCCAACCGGAATCAATCGTTTATGGCACGGGAGCACGTCCTGGCAGCGCTGCCGGCTGGCGACGGGCTGGCGCCGTGTTTCTAATCGTACCTGCCAATTCACGCGAGCCCCTCACAGCGATTGTCGGCGATTTCTACGCTGAAGAGTTTCGGACCGCTTCTGGAATTGACGACATCATCACCTTCCCTGTGTGGGTCGATCTGATCGACATCAGCAAGATCCCGCACGGTGCGCTCACCGAACGTTTATCGGCCGCCCGCCCGCCGGAGCACGTGCAGCCGAGACCGGCAAACTTCGATCGCAGGCAGACATTTGCGCTGCTTGCCGAAGCCCTGGCTCGCCGCGGGCTCTCACCCGCACGGCTCGGCACCGAGTACGCCTTTTTGCCGGTCGCAGACCAAGTCTGCTTTTATGAGGCCTGCCCCAATGTTCGCTGGTCGGATGCCTCGACACTCGTCAGTCGCTTGCGGATGATCAAGACCACGGAGGAAATCGAACGGTTAGGACTTGCCGCCCAATTTGCCGAGGCTGGCACCCTGGCTGCTATCGCCCACGTTCGACCGGGTTGCACTGCCGATCAGCTGTTCTCGGTGTTCCGAACCGCCTCTGCGCAGCGCGCGGTTGAGCTTGGCTATAACGGCCCACTTCTGCCGAACGGCGCAATTACCATCGGACCTGGCGCGACCGGCAGAGGTCGGCCAGCGGAACGCGGAGACATGATCCGTCTGGACCTTGGCTGCGTCGTAGACGGTTACACCTCCGATTGCGCCCGCACGGCGGTGCTTGGCGAACCCAGTCCGGATCAGCGGGCGATCTATGACGCCCTGCGCAATGCCTTCGAGACAGGCTTGGAACGGCTCCGACCTGGCGTACCTCTGCGCGAGGTCCATGCCACGGTGATGAAGGCCATGCATACTCGCGGTTTTGACATGTATTGCCGCGGGCATTTTGGCCATGGGCTTGGTGCGTCGGTGTTTGTTGAGGAATGGCCCTTTATTGCGGCGGATGAAACAACGGAGATCGAGCCCGGCATGGTACTGGCCTATGAACTGCCCTGGTATATCCGCGGCCTCGGTGCATTTATGCTCGAAGATCAGTTCATCGTTGGCGCGAATTCGGTTAACCCTTGTTGGACCTTGTCGCGCGAGCTAGCGATTTGCGGCTGATGGCTTTTCTTCCGACGCCTACCCTACACCTATAGTGAAGATATCATGCGATTTTCATCGTCGGCTTCGACGGCCTTCCGACGATCTCGTCTCTCCCAATCTGACGCCGAACCTCGGCCGCTTGCCGTCTATCGGCGCCAAGCTGTCGGAATTTCGAACGATCCATCCCAGGGATAACCGCTCGGCCTTCGCGAGTCTCGTTACCGGCGCTCGACGAGCTTCGCGCCAAAACGCCCTCCAGCGCCGCAACATGGCCCTGACGCAAACTCTGGCTAATATCCGAGAGCCTCGAAGCCCCTGTCGCGCTATTGTCTCGTGAAACTTCGCGAAAGTCCGCATGCCATTGAGTGAAATATCCTTCTACCCCCAGTCAAGTCTGCTTCCCCCCGCGACACGGGCCAGCGGCTTCTGAAAACGCAGAAGGTGGTTCCCCGTGCTTTTTCGAAGAACCCGGCGCCCTCTCTAAGGTTCTGCTACCGTGTCTCATCTTAATTTGGGTATTTGGTGGATCAGTGCTTCTGGCCCGCCATCTTGAGGTCGCTCGGATTTCGGTCGGGACCATCTGGTGATGCAGTTACCGAGAAGGACGGTCATCAAAATACGTGCCGGTCGACGGCGATCACCACGCGAAATCCAGGCGGCAGCAGCGATAGAACTCCGTTCGGGCTACGGCCCATTCGGGTCGTCGCCTTCTCACTCCCCTTACACCAACGTCAGGTGCCGAAATAAAATTCCCCAATTATGCCGACGGCGTCGATCAGCAGAGCAAACAGCCTATGGCAGCAAATCGCAGCTGCCATCGCAGGTGAAGAAACCGCGCGGCCACCAGCTTCCCGACCTACTGCAACGATCGAACAGATCTGGATCAGGAAAACCAGATAAAGCCAAAGAGCCAGCGCGCTCGGAGATGTGATTCGGACCTGGTCCGCGGATCACCATACCGTCCACAACGTCTTCGATGCCGAGGTCATTCAGCCTGTGAAGTCGGCCCCTGGCATTCGCCCCCGGCGCCGTCTTCGAGGAGATTCTGCGCCGCCATCTCGACCTCAGCGAGGGCGTTCGCGGACAATGGAACGGCGGATCCGTAACTGGCGGTTGCAAGAACTCATCCTTGCCAAGTCCATCAGCCCGGCCGATTGGGGATTCCGATCTCACCAAGAACGAACTTGGTATCATGATCGCGGCCAACCGCTCGATCACCTGTTTTATCAATCGTGCTTGCCTGTTCCGGCTTCCAACATGCCCACTTCGTCCTCGAAAGCTTTTGTGGCCTTGACCGAAGAGCTGCAGACCGCTCCATGGATTATTGTCGCCGCGCCGCTAAACCATCGTCGCCAGCGCAACGGCACGCCTGCATGCAAATCCAGTCCTCCCTCAACGGCCGCGCTAAGACACACCGCAAGTGAATGAAACGTAGGACTTCGCGCTCCGGGAATATATTCATCCTATTTCTTTAAATGTTTCCAACTTTCCACGGCGCAATCCGACGGAATTGCATAGTATATTCGCAAATATATTTGAGTATACCTATTGCCAATTACTGCATTTTATAAGAGCCTCCTTATATCAAGAAGGTGTGATAATGTTGTTGGATTAACAGGCAATGTGCTGGAACATTAGCGAGATAACGCCGGCCAAGCAGCTAAGGGCATTGTCCATTCGAACGACGTGCCGTTCCTCATGGAGGCTTAGGACGGATTGTCACCTCCATTGTCGAAGATGCAGGTTTCGAGGCTATATGGGCGTCCAGCCTGTGGGCTATAGGAACGCGAATAAAGCATCTTGGTTTCTGAACCACCTGATCGGCTCCCCGCGATCATCACCGAGGAGTTTCTTGCTCATCTCATTGAGCGGCATGGACTATAGCTGGCCGTAGCCCTTTGTGACCACCGCAGAAGGGATTTTGCGTGTGTAACCCGGCCGCAGCTGCAGGCAACTCATTAGAGAGTCAGGTGAGGGGTAAACATGATCCGGCAATTGTTCGACCCTGCGAACGCAGTCACGGCCGCAGGCCTGGTGCTTTCGATCATCGGGATTAGCGTCGCGATTTCGGGGAACGCTGAACTAGGTGCGCAATCGTCTTGTGGGCGCTTTTAGCGGATCATCTCGATGGGATAGTGGCCAGGAGCATCAAAAATCGTCCACCAGAGATTGCTGAGGTGGGCAAAAACCTGGACTCTCTGGCTGACCTAGTAAGCGCGGGTGTATTTCCAGCAGTCGTTGGAATTGTCGTGGGGGAGGGAGCCATCTTCGCAAAGGTGGCGGGCGCCGTTCTGATTTGTGCGAGCGCCCTTCGACTAAGCTACTTCAACGTCTTTGGCTCTCCCGGTGGCCGGTTCATCGGAGTTCCCACTACGTATGCAATGCCGGCAACGGCGGTCTTCTTCTTGGCGCGACCTGCTATCCCGGGTCAGGCGTTTTCACCGGCTTTCGCTATGATGCTAATTGTACTTGCGGCACTACATGTCTCACCCGTCCGAGTGCCGAAGACGGCGGGTGCAATGTATCTCGCAATTACGATCTTTTGCGTTGCGGCATCCCTGGCACTCGCGATTCGATGAGCCTCTCCGAGGGACAATATGCTCAAGTCAGTCAATTTTTTTGTCAACAATAAGAAACAAATGGATGCACTTCGTCTGCGATATGACCTCGTCGAGGTGACAGGCGACGGTCGACTGCTGACTGGGGCGAAAGAGCACAACACTGGGAGGGCCGGCTGCCGAAGTCCATACTGGTTCGCCTTCGATGGCGATCCGCTGATTTCCACGTCGGGCTCGCACATTCCCGTCACGACAGATGAATTCCTTCGACTTTATAGCGAGTGTGGCATAGACGTCTTCAGCCGTTTGGACGGCCAGTTCGCGATAGCCCTTTACGACAGCACGGCAGGGCGACTGTTTTTGGCGAGAGACGCCTTTGGGTCCAAACCGTTGTACCTAGCGGTTGGCGCGGGACATTGGGCATTTTCCAGCCGGATCCACGAATTGCTCAAACGTCGTGAGTTCGCTGGATCGTACGCACATGACGGCATAAACTATTTCCTGAGGGAGGGTTGGTGCCCTCCGGGATGTACATTTTTGGCGGGAATTCGGCCGACGCGAGCTGGTTGCGTGGAGTATTTCGACGCAGGGAGTACAGGCAGCCTGAGAATAGCACCGGATCCACGGTCCTTTTCGGAACCATCGTCGCGGCAGCCCGCATCGGCGCTGTTGGCGATTTTGCGCAATGCCGTAGCGGACGCGATTCCGCAAAAGGCCTTGAGAGTCGGCGTGTCGCTAAGTGGCGGCATCGATTCTGCCGCTATCGTCGCACTCATTTCTGAAGCGGCGCCCCAAGTTAAGATCGAAACGTTCACAGTCGGCTTCGGGGAGGGGGACCCTGAGATTCAGGGAGCGCGCAAAACAGCCGAGCACTTCAAAACGTCGCATCATGAGGTGTTCGTTCGCCCAGAGGATCTCGAAAACCTAGTGGAGGATACGGCCACGCTCCTTGGCAACCCCGGGGGTTACGACGAACTGCCTTGTTTGAACGCCCTTTGGAGGGTCGCTGCGCAACATACCGACATATTGTTTTCCGGCAATCTGAACGACGCACTCTTTGGCGGGATGTCGACCCACCGACGGGTGTGGAACCGCAAGGTGCTACGTCAATGCTTCCCGGCACTAGCGGGCCGCATTAAGAAAGGTGACGGCTACCATTTCGCGACGAGCGGCAAAATCGGACCGGCGAAGACATTGCGAGATCAGCGCAACGTGAAGCAACACGTTCATTGGGTGGCAGACGCCGATTCGATCTTTGAAGCGCTACAGCGGGACCTACTGAGTTGGGATGAAAGAACCAGTGCGCAGGACGTCCTTGCAAGCCGACTAGGTCTTGATCTGAGACTGCCGCTGAACCGAAGGGCCCTGATCACTTTTGCATTGAGCGTGCCGGATGCTCAAAAAGTGAACTTGCTTGGTGTCAAGAGGATCTTTCGGAAAGCCGTGGCGCCGATCGTACCCTCATCAATCACGCGACGTCCAAAGGGCATCCAGCACCTAAAGTACGACGAAACGATGCGGAGAACGCTGTTATCGCTGGCCAGCCGCTACCTTTCGGACGGCGCCGTGCGTCAGCGTAGGATCCTAGATCCAAACAGTGTTGGTGCTTTGATGGAAGCGGTCCAGTACGGGCTTGACGCAACGTCGTTTCGTTTCCTCTGGAATGCGATATTGTTTGAGACATGGTGCCAGGTTTATATCGACGTCTGAGCGTCTTGCCACGCGGCACGTTACGAAAATATACTGACCGATCTATTGGATCGCTGTTCAGAAGAGAGATAGTGTCCACCACTGCTAAGAGGAGACGATCGCGGTATCTGGTGTCGGGAATGAGTGAGGCGGCGAAGCGCGGACGACGAATTTGGTCGCTGGAAGATGCGATTTACCGCCAGCGGCGCGCATCAGTCAATCCGGACTCAGGCGATCCAACATACCTGATGCATCCCCGTTGTTGTGAGAAATTCATGCTAGGGCGAGGACGCTGTTGGGCGTTAACTCGAACGCTTCTTGGACGTCGATCAACACCTTGGGATGGACCGACAGTCAGAAAACTCGTCGTCCTATTGGACGACGGCTCCGATCATCGAGCGAAAGTTCTCTCTTACATCAGGCCATTCGTCCGCAAGCATGCTCATAAGAACATAGTCGCGCCGCCGGCCGTCGCGAAACCTCCAATAGCTGCGCATTGTGCCTTCGTACACCGCGCCAATCCGCTCGAAGCTGCGGCGATTCCTAGTATTGTCGACGGTAGTTCGAAGATCAACGCGGATCGCGCCCAGTGTCTCGAAAAGGTATCGCAGGACCAGAAAGCGAAGTTCCGAATTTATCCCTGTCCCCCAAACGACCGGCGCGAGCCACGTGGGACCGACTGTCACGCGATCATGCTCGGCAGCGATGTCTTTAAAACCGGTTACACCGACATGCGCACTTTGCCCTTTGGGCTGCACCGAGAACGAGGCGGCCCTACTCTCCATGACATCAGCACGCAGTTCATCGAACCATTTGTGGAAATTTTCCGGCACGGAGCAATCGGTGATTAAGTGCTCCCAGATTCTGGGATCCGCGGCTGCGGAGAGTAGTTGAAACCGGTGCTCTTCTGCGAGCGGATGAAGTGTAACATTTGCGCCCTCCAGAGTAGGCCAATAACCAGGCGATGGCACGCGCATGTAGAACATCCTAGATCGATACGACAGCGAGAGGAAAAACATAGCACGCCGAGGGCAAGCGGGGGATATACTTGAAGAATATTGCGAGTATATTTGATTTAACCAAAATTAGGAAAACGCCCATCGCGACATAAGAATAGTGTTTCTGATCTCTAAAAGAACTTCGGCGCGGTAGGCGCAATGACCGTGGTGAAAGATTTTGCCAGCAGCGCTTCGTGCTGTGCGTGAAAGACGTGCTGAGACGCCTGCGCACGTCACCAATCTCTGACCTCTTCCTATCATTGTCCTGAACTATCGAAGATTGCGTCGATCTAATCGCATTATTCGATAGATGTCATGGATGTTATCAAACTGCCTAGATATAAGTGCTTTTGAAAAGAAATACGTTGCCATTGAGGAGATTGGGCGTGTTTGCATCCGAATGGACTTGCTAGGGCCGCCATCACTACCGACGTAAAGCACCTAGCGAGCCGAGGAACCAATAAGGCGCGTGTTGCGATCGCACGCAAAGCTTTTGACGGTCAGTTTTCGGGCCCCTGCGAGACCAACATGCTTATGAGCGGCTCGGCGCCAGCACCATAAAACGCGCGTCGACAATCTCCCGGTTGGCGGGGTCGTCGTTTAGCGAGTTTGGCAATGCTTTAGGGAGGGAAGATGAGAACGAACGAAGCGATGTGTGGCCGCGGAATGAAAGAAAAGCAGCAGGAGTATTCATATCCATGCGAAATGAATGAACGGTCGCGACGAGTCTTGAAGCTATTGGGCTCGCTCCTTGATGTTCCAAGCCCATCCGGACGTGAGGAACTAATGGCTGAGCGAGTTTGCGCGCATCTCCTCGATCTTGGTTTTGAGTTCGAGATAGACCCCGCCGGCAATGTGATCGTAAAACTGGAAGCAACCGAGCCAGACGCGCCAGCTTGTATCATTGCAGCACACATGGATGAAATCGGTATCGTGGTCACAAGCATTGGTGATGATGGTAATCTCTGCGTTGATAGATCTGGTGGGTTGTCCACTGGGAAAATCGGGGAGCGGCCGGTAAAAATTTTAGGCGATCAGGGGAGCATCGTCGGCGTAATCTCATTCGGAGCCGGACATAAAGGCGGCGGCGAGTATGAGAGCGGTATGGCTTGGAAGGACGTGCGCGTTATCACTGGTTTGAGCGTCGATGAACTGACGAAGATTGGTATTCGACCAGGGTCGGTTGGCGTACCCGTCTCTGAGGGGCGTGGTCCGTTTATTCTGGGTGATCCAAAAGATCCGCTTGTCGCTGCTTGGTCATTCGACGATCGCGGTGGTGTCGTAGTCTTACTTGAACTCCTCAGATTGGTGAAAGAACAGGAAATTAAGCCCAGGCGCCCGACGATCGTCGCGTTCACAATACATGAGGAAGGAGGCTGCCACGGTGGCAAGATTATTGCTCAACGAGAGCGGCCAGAGATCTTCATCGCAGTTGATGGCTGCCCAATTGCGCCGAACTGCGGCGCGGAAGTAAACGACAAGCCTGTTCTTTGGAGCAAGGACTTGCTCGCTCATTACGATCAACGCTTGATAGGAGTATTCAAGCGAGCGGCTGTCAAGGCGGGAACAGCATGTCAAACCGCAGTTTTGAAAGCCGCTCGATCCGATGCCAGTGCCGCTTACAACGCAGCAGTAGTGCCAAGAGCAGCGGTGATTGGCCATCCCCGGTATAACAGCCATGGTTTCGATGTAGCAAGGCTGCGAGTGTTCGAGAACATAACGAACACGCTTGTCGAACTACTTGAAGATGTCGATTGGTAGATCTGTATCGGGGAGACAATAACGAAAGGGAGGTTACATTTTCAAACGGAAGCATTGCGTCTCACAGTGTGACCTCCATGGAACATACCGGGCGGGCGTGACCGAAAAACAGAGCGGCGCAAAACAGCCTGAGCAAAATCACGCGCTGCGATGCGCAAAGAGGGACGGCCTGAATTGCGCCCGGTATCTTGGGAGGTTTTCTTCGCCGCCGCCGATAGCCAGGCGCGGATCCCGTTGGAGGTGAACTCCGTGCCGTGATCGGAGACGATCATGCCGGATTTGCCGCGCCGTTCGAGGAGCGCCGTCAGTTCCCGCGCGACGCGAGGCCAGCAAAGGAATATCCTATGATAGTCGTGCCAGCCAGCAAAAGATCAGTGGCAATGAAGAATGAAAGTCGCGAGACGTTGTCAATTGAACAATGATCACGGCCGGGAGGACTGCCGACCGGCGACGACGCCGTCAAGGTGGTCGGCGAGGACCGCCCACAAAGCCGTGGCAACAGCGAGATCAAGCCGCCTGTCCCACGCGAAACAAAGCGTAAACGACGAACATAACAGGCCGAACGTCGTGATCGCATTGGCGGGGTCCACGAGATATCGAAGCATTGCCCTTCTCCTCGACCCAGCCGCTAACATGCGATTTCACGGGCGGTCAGGAACATTGCCTCCGCAATGCGCAGATCGTCCTCATTGTCGATCTCATACCACCTGACGTCGTCACATCTGGCAGCTGCGATCCACAAGGCCTTTTTCTGCACCATGTCGGAAAGCAACTCTTCGGTATAAGAGTTTACGGCGCCACTGCCGATGAGATCGTCGAGACGCGGCACGATCGTCTCGCGGAGGTCATTACCGGAAAAGCGGATCAGGTTCATCGTCTTGAATAGCCGCGGCGAGCCGTCAATCAGGTTGGCGGCCGTCTGCTTCATCCGCACTTCGGCGATATAGCCGTTCTGGGTCAGGACAACAGCGGAGCCTTCCATCGACCAGTCGAAGGGTGCGACCGCGGCAACATTTTCTGCTTCTCCCATATCGAGGCAGCGAAGGGCATCCAGTTCGAAAAAGACATCCCCTTCCAAAAGGTAGGTGTCGCCGGTGAGCAGCGTATCGCGAGCCAACCAAAGGGAATACGCATTGCCGGTCTTGTCGAAAACCGGGGACTCGACATAGTTGATTTCGAGATTGCCGAAGTGATTGCCGCAGGAATACTGGATCGCATCCTTGCGGTAGCCAACGACGATGGTGACTTCCTCGACGCCGACAGCTTCAAGGTTGCGCAGCGCGTTGTGGAGGATGGGCGTACCGTTGACTTCGACGAGCGGCTTCGGCCGCAGGTCGGTCAAAGGCCGCAGGCGAGATCCGCAACCTGCGGCGAGGATGACTGCCTTCTTGGGAGCATTCGTCATCGTTGTAGTTCCCTTCTGTTGGCACCCCGCAGAATGATCTTGTCATTCCCAGGCGTTCAGGGCCTCGACGAGTCGGGTAAGGCCGATCTCTAAAATCTCGGGCGGCACACCGTAGGAGAGGCGAAGGCCAGCCGGGTCACCGAATGTCGTGCCCGAAACCACGGCCACACCCGCTTTCGCTAGGAGAGCGTCCACGACATCGTCGACCGTCTTGCCCTCGCCATTGCCGAATGTCAGGCGCAGCAGACCGGAAACGTCGAGGTAGAAATAGAAGCCCCCCATCGCCTTCGGCACGGGAACCCGCGTCAGGGCCGAAAGCGCGCTGAGACCCGACTGCCTGGCTCCGGCGAGGCGCGACCGGAGCTGGCTCTCATAGCTGCCATCGCTGTTGAGAAGGTGTGCGAGTACTGCGTGCTGCGTGATCACGTTCGGGTTCGAGGTTGTATGTATATCGTCGGCGCGCCAGACCTGACCGGCATCGACGGAGAGCTTCCGGGCGAGCGCCTCGCGAAGCGCCATCATCCCGATGGTTTCGGTATAGCGGTTGACGCCCTTGCGGATAGCTTCAACCGCACCATCCCGGATGGTCGGAGCAAGATCGCTCCATATCTCGCCGACCGTCAGATCGATGATCTCCTGTCCCGCGTCCGCGGCCGCCTTGGCCGCCGCGCTCGCCGGCGCCGTCCCTGACGATTTGAACAAGGCTGTTCGTTGCGCAAGCATGGGCGCCCTCAAGAGATTTATGGTCGAAGTCGTGCCGTGTCCCAAAAGGGCCAGCGCCCGTTATCGATGCTTCGGCAGATAGCGATCTTCGGCCGATGCCAATTCGTCGTATCGCAGGAGGCCAAAGACCTCCTCGAGTGTGGCGACGTCCGGCTCTATACCGGCAATGCTTTCTTCGGCAGCTATGCGAGCACACACCGCGCGCATCCCGGCAACTGCAGCCCGCATCGCATGGTTGGCCCAAATCACCGTCGAGATGCCGGCATCGCGATAAACGGAGACCGGCGTGCGGTAGTATTTCGTTGGTACAATCACGATCGGAAGCTTCTGCCAGTCCTTCGCGAAAGCGAGAATCTCGTCCGCAACGCTCTTACGCGAATGGATCAGGATCGCGTCGGCGCCAGCGTCAGCGTAGGCGTCCGCGCGGTGCAGCGCCTCGTCAAGACCGTAGCCGGCGATGAATGCTTCGATCCGAGCGACCAGCACGAGGTCGTTCCCCGTTGTGTCCTTGATCGCTTTTAGGCGCCCGGAGAACTCACCGATATCGACGAGCGGGTGGCGGTCTCCCACGAAACTGTTCCTCTTGGGGAAGACCTTATCTTCCAGGCAGACGCCGGCGCCGCCGTGCTGCAAGAGCTTCATCGCCAGTAGCCGGGCGTTGTTGAAATTGCCGAAGCCCGAGTCGCCGTCGACCAGGATTGGCAGTCTGCTAGCATCGGCCATGCGCTCCACCACGTCGACAACATCGGTCCAACTTGCCTCGTTGGCATCGCGATAACCGAGCGCCGAAGAGATCGAAAGTCCGGAGGCCCAAAGCCCCTTGAAGCCCGCCTGCTTGGCGATTGCCGCTGAAAGTCCGTCATGGGCTTCCATAAGAAAAGACAGGTCGCTGGAGAAAATAAGATCACGGAGCGTCTTCGTCGGGTCCTCAACGGGACCGATCGGCTTGGGTATGAACACTGCCTGATCCATTGTCATTCCTCATTCATGAAACCAAAGCTGGATGCTTCTTTGAGGAAATGCAATGGACAAAATATATATATTTATAGTATATTTCGACTAAAGCGCAGCGTAAATTGCATATTATTCGATGGTGAAAGGACTTAATACGATATAATACAAAATATACGCAAAAATATATTATATTTTGTCACGATTGGAGGATGGTTGCTTGATGCCGATGATGCAGCATTATGCATGACTTAATCCAGTCATGCGAACTACGCTGATTGTTCTCGCCTCGTATATGTGGTGTGTGACCTCACGAACTTTCTGGCATCCTGCAGGAGTTCGTTGAAAGGACATCGACAAAGGAGAGCGCGAATGTGGTTCTGTGAAAAGGCCGGCCAGTGTCGTGGAATAGACATATCAACGTTTCCTACTGAACCGGCGATGCGCGTAAAGGCCGACGCAGCCTATGATGCAGTACTTCAATTGCTCTACAGCTACGCCTCGGTGCCGGGACAGCATCTCAGCGACAAGGACCTAGCGTCCAAACTTAAAATTGGCCGAACTCCCGTACGTGAGGCCCTTATCCGACTTGCAGCTGAAGGAAAGATCATATCCCTTCCTCAAAGGGGGTACTTCACGCGGCCCCTCATCGAGTGGGCTCTATTGGACTTATACACCCTGGCACGCGAAATTCTTATCTTCGCATTAGCGCGTGCACAGTCTCAGGCTCCCGACCTCGCCGCCCCCCGTTATGAATTGTCCCCGACCGAACTCGCACTTAGAGCGGAAGCGATCTTCACCGAAATCGCCCAGAGGGCATCGAATTGCGAGATGTGCAAAATCATACACAAATTCTGTTTTTGCACCCACCCCGTACGCATGGAAATAGCCGCATCTGAGCTATCCCCTTCATTCAGGAGAAGCATCGCAAAACTAACAGACGCGATGCCCCGACTCGGCGACGCAGCGGGCGCGGTGGAATCCGCATTAATGAGCCACCTTGACTTAGAACAGAGTGCTCTGTCGGGTGTTGTGCAGGATATGAACACACGATGGCTAACAAGCTTTTCCCTTGCAGCGAGAAACTCGCGAGCCAATCCCCCTGTCCAAGAGGGAAAGCACGTAATACGGGGATGAGCTCACCTAAATTTGAGTTCATCACGGCGCATAGACCCAAGCATCCACTGGGGAACTGCAGGAGCGCATCCTTAGTTTCCGCTTCAGGATCTCTGGTCAGCAGCCGTTGTGGCTCTCCCGCGGCAACATAACCGGTCGCACGTAAATCATCCGACACCTGATGTCGGGTTTGTTCGATCTGCCACACAGGCACATTGAGCCAATCTCTTGTTTGCCTCAAAATTAAACAACTGAAAACAATCGCAAAAATCCCTTCCCGGCCTCGTTCAGTCGAACTGGCACGAATTTTGATTTCGTTGCGAGGCAGCGAGAGCTGTCGACCGGTAATTCATTTCTGTGGGAACAGCCATGAATAGAACGAAGGACAACTACATGTCGGGTCTAAGTAAGAACGCTTCGATGGAAGGAGCGCAAAATCCGTGGAAATCCGAGCGGACGATCGGCCCGGCCGGCCACGCCGCTAATAATTTTCAACGTCAGCCGATAACCAGCGATGAACTTCGAGCCGGGCGACGATCTGAACTTCGGAAAGCATATCATCGCGCGTCGGCGCGTTACCTGGGGTTGGAAATGTCGCACTCGAGCGATTTGGCTCCTCCCCCTCTTCGCCGAGGAGGCGTTTTCGGCGAAGGGGCTTTCAGCCTTTCGGATAGCAAAAGACACTATGCCAGACGGTTGGTGAATGGTTTGACGGCAGGGGAAACCAAATGGTGAGCACGATTCCAGATCATGTCCCCCCCGAAATGGTAAGGGGCTTCAGCCTGTTCACATCGTATGGCATGCAACGCACGCCAGACGGGGATCCGCACGCAGCTGTCGCTCGCGTCCACAACGGGCCGGCGATCTTTTATTCCCCCTGCAACACGCGCGATGGGCGGGGTACCTGGGTCATTACTCGCGCCGAAGACCAACGCCGAGTGCTACAGGACCCCGAGACCTTTTCCAGCCATCGTTGCATTTTTGCCTCCGCACTCGGAGAAAACTGGCCGATGATCCCGCTAGAACTCGACCCGCCGGTCCACGGCGTGTTTCGCTCACTACTCAATCCGCTGCTTTCGCCCAAACGGGTGATGGCGCTGGAACCGGCTGTCCGTGAGCGAGCGGTCGCGCTGATCGACATGATCTCTGCGTCGAGCACACGTTGCGACGTCATGAAGGATTTCGCCTTTCCTTTTGCGGTCAGTATATTCCTTCGTTTTCTGGGCTTACCCGATGAGCGACTCGACACATTTGTCGGCTGGGCGAAGGATCTGCTCCACGGCGACGGCATCAAACGAACTACAGCCGCCCGGACGATTGTGGCGTTTATCGACGAACTTGCAGCCATGCGCCGCAAGGAGCCGGCCGACGATTTCATGACCTTCGTCGTGCAGGCAAAGGTCGATGGCCGCCAGCTGAGAGACGAGGAAGTCCGCGGCATTGGCGTGCTTCTATTCGTCGCGGGACTCGACACAGTCGCAGCGGCGATAGGCTTTAACCTGGCCTATCTCGCGCGCAATCCCAAAGACCAGGAATTGCTGCGGAGTGAACCGGATCGAATCGTGCCAGCAGCCGAAGAACTGCTACGGGCCTATTCGACCGTGCAGATGATCCGCGTGGCAACGAAAGATATCGATTTCGAAGGCGCGCCGATCCGTAAGGGGGACTATATTTCCTGCGCCACGATGATTGCGAATCGTGACCCGGCGGAATTCGAACGTCCCAATACGATCGATTTGGCACGAGAAGACAATCGCCACACCGCTTTTGCCTATGGTCCCCATCGTTGTCTTGGCTCCCACCTTGCCCGGCGGGAGATCGTCATCGGCCTGGAGGAGTGGCTTTCCCGCATCCCTGGCTTCCGTATCAAGGAAGGTACGGCGCCCATCACCTATGGCGGCCATGTGTTCGGAATCGAAAATCTGATCCTGGACTGGTCCTAACCATCGGCGCGGGGCACAGACACGGAGGTACCGCATGCGCATCATCGTCCACACGGCCAAATGCCAAGGTCATGCTCGATGCTGGGCGCAAGCGCCCGACATCTTCAATCTTTATGACGAGGGCTACATAATGCCCGGTGATATCGATGTTGAGGAGAAAGACGAACTGCTCGCGTCACGAGGCGCTCGATCCTGCCCCGAACGTGCGCTGGAAATCGATCACACCTCCGATGCGTTGCTTGATCGCCTTTTGTTCAATCAACACTGTGGGAGTTAAAGCGTCACCGGTACATGACGGCGCAGGCCTCTGTCATGGGGTTTGCCTACAGTGCGACTGCCTTAACCGCCGAACAGTCGAAATCGTTGCTGCGTCACTGGATGCGCGAAAACGCCTCTCCCAATCTCAGATTTGCGACAAAACGATGAAACATAAAAAAATTGCCGAATTGGTCGACCGCGAGGCGATCCGCGACTGTCTCTATCGGTACTGCCGCGGGATAGACCGCGCCGATGAGGCGGCGCTGCGCAGTTCCTACTGGCCCGATGCGCATGACAATCACGGGGCCCATTCCGGCTCGGCAGAGGGCTTCGTTGAGTTCGCGCTGGGCGTCTTCAAGACCGGACCGCGCAACATCCATCAGGTCACGAACATTCTGATTGAGTTCAGCAGCCCGGCAGAGGCCGCCGTCGAGAGTTACTTCGCCGCACTGCAACGCGCACCGGATGGTGCCGAGACGCTACGTCAGGTCCTCATCTGCGGTCGCTATTGCGATCTGTTTCAGAAGAGGGGAGGGGACTGGCGAATTGCCGAACGGACGGTGGTCTATGATTTGGTCGAGGAACAGAGCCTGTCCGCGGCATCCGAGACAGAGCGGTTCGGCACCCGGCAGCCGATCGGAGGAACGCATCCAGATGACCCGGTCTACACTCTGGGGAAGCGCTGCATTCGTCATGAACATGAAAGTGAGGCTTGATCGACGGAACGCACAACGTCTATTGGGACGGAAACTCCTCGCCACCATGACGTGCTGCAGCACCGCGACGGTCATCAGGATCGATGGCCTGAGATCGCCAACTTGGTCAGGAGACTTATCTCATGAAACAGGCAGGACGTATCGTCATCATCACAGGCGCTGCAGGCGAGATCGGCCGTGCCCTGGTCGATGCTCTTGCCGCAGACGGGGACATTGTCGTCGCCGTGGACCTCCCTGGCAGCGGTGTGCTTGAACTGGCCCGGGGTCTCGGGCCCGCCCATCTTGGGCTTGAGTTCGATGTCTCGCGAGAGGAGAGCAGTGTTCTTCCTGGCATCGTCTGACGCATCATACGTCAACGGCTCTACCCTGTACGTGGACGGCGGTTGGACCTCGTCCGGGGATGCGGTATTCGCCGGCGAACTCTATCAGAACATTTAGCGGAGGCTGCGGAATGATTGTCGACTATGCGCACGCGGCTGGCCGCGGCTCGTCGAAGCCGAAAATCTCAAAGGCGACCTTCTCCCGCTGCGCGATGCTCCCCGCAGCGCGGTTCTCGATCGAGGGTGCCGTCTCCATCGATGAGCCAAATGCCCGCATTGGAGACGAAGTCGCTCGAGGTCTTTGTGCGCGGCTTACGGGAGGATCATCGACTACGCCGCTACCAAGGCTGGCGCACCCCTGACAGCTAATCTGCCGTAAACAAGGAAACACCATGGAGTTCGCGACATTCCTCTTGGCTGCGCGGCGCGGCTATCATCAATCGTCCGACGACGTCATCCGCAACTCCATCGAACAGGCAGTCCTTTCGGAGCAGGCTGGCTTCAACACCGCATGGTTCGCCGAGCACCACTTCAACAATTACAGCCTGGTTCCATCGCCCTTGATGATGGTGGCGCACTGCGCCGCCCTGACGAGCACCATTCGCCTCGGCACCGCCGTCTGTGTGCTGCCGCTCTATCAACCGCTTCGCCTGCTGTCCGAGATCGGACTGGCCGATATTGTTTCGAACGGCCGGCTCGAGCTTGGCGTCGGCTCGGGATACCAGCAGTTCGAGTTCGAGCGCTTCGGCGTCAATGTCGATGAGGCGCCGGCCGTTTTTTCGGAATATCTGGACATCCTTCTCAAGGGTCTCAAGCAGAGGATCTTCGAGCACGACGGGCAGTATAAGAAGATACCTCCGACAGCGATTTCGGCGCGCACAGTTCAGAAGCCAACACTGCCAATCTGGATCGCTACAACGTCCGGATACAACATGGGCCGGGCTTATCGTGAGGGACACAATCTGTTCGTCACAGCATTCCACAACGGCTTGGACGCTTTGAGCACGCAGCGCGAAAGCATCGAGAAGGCAGCAGTTTCAAAAGGCAAGAATGTTACGGACGTCAAGATATCGCTGCTGCGCTGCTGCTATGCCAGCGACGACGAGGCGCAGATCAACAGCTATCTCGATAATGCGCGCTTCCAACGCCGGCTGTCCGAAGCATTGCATCTGCGCCGCCAGCAAAGCTTGGATGGCTATCTGCTGCAGGAAACGCCGACGCAACAGGACCTGTCCTTCGAGACTATGCGCGAGAACCTGCCGATCGGTAGCGTGAATCGTGTGATCGATCGGCTATTGGAAGAGATAGACATCCTGAAACCGGACCAGATCGCAATTCAGACCCAATTGGGCGATTTCGACCAGAAGACAATGCTGCGGCAAATCGAGCTTTGGGGAGACAAGATCATCCCGGAGGTCAACAAGTCGCTGGGTCATGGGCCCGAAGTGACAGAATTGCCGCTTACTCGGACGACGGAGTGATTTTCGATCAGAGTTAATTTGGACATGACCGAATAGATTCTCGCACGACGTTAAATGCTCCCTATGACGATCGATCCATGTCTTTGGCTCGAAGGCATCGATGGCGAGAAGGCCTTGTCTGGGTCGCCGATCAATCGGCGAGAACTCTGGCACGCTTTGTGGGCCGCGGTTCGAGGCAACCGCGACACACTTGGCCGATTTTCGACCGGCCAAGGTCGCCCTGATTGCCGCGGTCGATACCTCTACAGTTGCTGGCGAGATGCCCGAAACCCGAGAGGCGTGTGGCGCAAGAACAAACGCCGCCGCCTACAGACGGCAGAGCCGAAGTGGGAGATCGTTCTCGCCTTAGTGCCGTCGCGGCAAGCGAAGGAGAGGACTGGATCTGGGACAGCGCCTGGCGACGCGATCGGGCATCGCGTTCGAACTCGGGTTGCATGCTCCTCACCGACGGCGTCATCTCCCCGGAGGCCTAGCGCTATCGTCCGGCACCCAAGCTGCTCGAAGGCTTCTCCCTCGTCTTCGGTTGATCGGCACGCAGGAAGACGCGGCGCGGCCGAGTTTGTCGAAACCGTGACACGATATTGTTCGGCCAGCTTGCAGATGCAGCCTCACCTAAAGCATTGAATAAACATGAAAAAACATTTCTAAGGTTCTGTGCGCAGCTGGCACGATTTTTGAGCCTAGCTCGTCGCGAGGGATAGGAGCTTCCGGCAAGTGCTCGGCCGAAAACGGTCGAGCGCACTCCGTGCATAAGGCTCCATTACAACTGTCTGCTCTCGCGAAGCCGCGTCAAAAAGATGTTCTTTTGACAGGCTCGAAATGTCATCAGCTATGGGTTGCGCCAAATGTGGGCGCTTGAAGAAGGAAGGAAAGGAGCATGAACGACATCGTATTTTCGGAGCTTGAAAAGCGCATTTCTGCCATTAACGAAGAAGACGCGACACAGCAACAATGGCGACTTTCTGCTTGTCCAGGCTGTAAATCGGAAGCGAAGTCGACCCTCTTTTTTGAGTGAGGCACCTCGTGGACTACTTTAAACCTTTATTAAAGCGTTCTCATCATGTGTCGGTAGCAGAGGACGGGAGTATCTGCGTCGAGAAGATCCCCGGAAAATCAAGAACGATCATCCAGTCTCCTCCGCCTTGGGTTGCCGTTGTGCTTTCAAAACTCGACGGCGAGCATACAATGCCAAGGATACTGAACGAGCTTAAAGCAGAACAGTATGACGTAACCAATGGTGACGTGCACGATTTTGTCTCAGCCCTTGCTGGCTGCGGACTCATTGAAGAGAACTGAGGCTCTTAGCCGACGACTGGGGGTCAATCAACGAAGGGATGGTTCCATTGTTCGGCCGCGGCGTTGTCAGCAGCGTCTCGGACGGGTTGGTCAGCTGATTGCCGTCGTCGTTGAGCCTTTGTAGCCGGGCGACCAGGGCTTGGGCTTGCTTCGCCTTCAAGGGCTGGGAAGTGGCTGCCGCTACTGCCGGGCGCAATGGGCTCGAGCGACATTTCTTATCTGGAGGACTTTCGCGGACGCCGGCTGCGGAGCCGAGGCCTTATCGTTCGCGCCTCAGCGAGTTCGTCGGTATCGCGAGAAATTTGTCGGGCGCTGACTGGTTCCTTTTCATTTGGCGGTCGTGGGCCGCGCCCGAACAGGACGCAACTTGCCCGATAAGCAAGTCGTAGGTCGTCTTCCACCCAAATCAGAAGTTCAGCGCAGGATGTGCCTATCTTCGCGATTTGATCTCCCTCGGCGGTTTGCGGGATCGGAAGCTGCTTCCTTTTCTCCATTGGGATGTGCGATTGTCCCTTCTCGAAGCTAGATGACCCTGCTGTCGGTCGTCGTCCTCTCTCCCGCGAGGTCGACCTATGGCGGTCTAACGCAACGCCATCTCGACTGTCGACTTTGTCGGGTTAGCGACACAGGCTTGTTAGCCAATCTCTTGTTATGGCTCAGACTAAATTGCTGAAAACAATAAAAAAGATCTTTCCTTTGGCTCGATCAGCCAAATTGGCACGAGTCTTGAATGCGTCCCTTGCGAGGCGGGAACTGCCGACCGGCATTCCGCGATGGATGGAACGAAGGAAGGAAGGCAATATGTCAGATTTGCGTCAAATCGCATTCTACGGCAAAGGGGGCATCGGCAAGTCCACCACCTCCCAAAATACGCTCGCGGCCCTTGTCGACCTCGGGCAGAAAATCCTCATCGTCGGATGCGATCCCAAAGCCGACTCCACCCGCCTGATCCTGAACGCGAAAGCGCAGGACACGGTTCTGCATCTCGCAGCACAGGAAGGTTCGGTGGAAGACCTCGAACTCGAGGACGTGCTCAAGGTCGGCTACAAAGGCATCAAGTGCGTGGAGTCCGGCGGTCCTGAGCCGGGCGTCGGCTGCGCCGGCCGCGGCGTCATCACCTCGATCAATTTTCTCGAGGAGAACGGCGCCTATGACGATGTCGACTACGTCTCCTATGACGTGCTCGGCGATGTGGTATGCGGCGGCTTCGCGATGCCGATCCGTGAGAACAAGGCCCAGGAGATCTACATCGTCATGTCCGGCGAGATGATGGCGCTCTATGCCGCCAACAACATCGCCAAGGGCATCCTGAAATATGCCCACTCAGGCGGCGTCCGGCTCGGTGGCCTGATCTGTAACGAGCGCCAGACGGACCGCGAGCTCGACCTCTCCGAGGCGCTGGCTGCCAAGCTCAATTCCAAGCTCATCCACTTCGTGCCGCGTGACAACATCGTCCAGCACGCCGAGCTCAGGAAGATGACGGTCATCCAGTACGCGCCGGACTCCAAGCAGGCCGGGGAATACCGCGCTCTGGCCGACAAGATCCATGCCAATTCGGGCCAAGGCACCGTTCCGACCCCGATCACCATGGAGGAGCTCGAGGACATGCTGCTCGACTTTGGCATCATGAAGACCGACGAGCAAATGCTCGCCGAACTTCAGGCCAAGGAAGCGACGGTGGCGGCCGCCCAATAATCGCCGCTGTCGACAGGGCGCGCCGGCCCTTTGACCACCCGGCGCGCCCTTCCACGAACGACGCCTCGTCGGCGAGGCGTTAACCGAACCTTGAAAGGGGCAGGCCCTATGAGCCTCGACTACGAGAATGACAGCGCTCTCCATGAGAAGCTTATAGGGGAAGTCCTGTCGCAATATCCAGACAAGGCGGCTAAGCGCCGTCAGAAGCATCTCAGCGTCGCAACGAGCGGCGACGAGCCCGGCGAGGAGGCAAAGGCCCTTTCCGAATGCGACGTCAAATCGAACATCAAGTCCATTCCGGGCGTGATGACGATCCGCGGCTGCGCCTATGCGGGCTCCAAAGGGGTTGTGTGGGGTCCAGTCAAGGACATGGTCCATATTTCACACGGGCCGGTCGGTTGCGGTCAGTATTCCTGGTCGCAGCGCCGCAACTACTACGTCGGAACGACGGGCATCGACACGTTCGTGACGCTGCAGTTCACCTCCGACTTCCAGGAAAAAGACATCGTTTTCGGCGGCGACAAGAAGCTTGAAAAGGTCATGGACGAGATCGAGGAGCTGTTTCCCCTCAACAAGGGCATCACCGTGCAGTCCGAATGCCCGATCGGGTTGATTGGCGACGACATTGAGGCGGTGTCGCGCAAGAAGGCCAAGGAGCACGAAAAGACGATCGTGCCGGTGCGCTGCGAAGGCTTCCGCGGCGTCTCGCAATCGCTCGGCCACCACATCGCCAACGACTCGATCCGCGACTGGGTTTTCGACAAAACGGAAGTCGAGTTCGAGGCCGGCCCTTACGATGTGAACGTCGTCGGCGACTACAATATCGGCGGCGACGCCTGGGCTACGCGCATTCTCTTGGAGGAGGTGGGGCTGCGCGTGGTCGGCAATTGGTCGGGGGACGCCACGCTCGCTGAGGTAGAGCGTGCGCCGAAGGCCAAGCTCAACCTCATTCACTGCTACCGGTCGATGAACTACATCTGCCGGCACATGGAGGAAAAGTACGGCATCCCCTGGATGGAATATAATTTCTTCGGACCCTCCCAGATCGAAGCCTCTCTGCGCGAGATAGCCAAGCATTTCGGGTCGGAAATCGAGGAAAAAACCGAGAACGTCATCGCCAAGTACCGGCCGTTGGTCAATGCCGTCATCGCCAAATACCGGCCGCGCCTCGAAGGCAAGACGGTGATGCTCTATGTGGGTGGCCTGCGCCCTCGCCATGTCATCACGGCCTACGAGGACCTCGGCATGCGGATCGTCGGCACCGGCTACGAGTTCGCCCACAACGATGACTATCAGCGCACCGGCCATTACGTGAACAAGGGTACGCTGATCTATGACGACGTAACCGGTTACGAGCTGGAAAAGTTCATCGAGGGGATCCGCCCGGATCTCGTTGGTTCCGGCATCAAGGAGAAGTACCCGGTGCAGAAGATGGGTATCCCGTTCCGTCAGATGCACTCCTGGGATTATTCCGGCCCGTATCACGGCTATGACGGCTTCGCCATTTTCGCCCGCGACATGGATCTGGCCATCAACAACCCTGTCTGGGATCTCTACGACGCCCCCTGGAAGAAAAAAGCCGTGCCGCCGATGGCGGTAGCGGCCGAATAAAGAACTGGCCTCCCAGGACCAGGGGGCCGATGAACGCCCGCGACCCTTGGTCCGCGGGAAACCTGAAACGTCTCGACGCCCTGCGCCGCCGCCTGGCGCGCCAGAAGGAAAAGGTGACCACCATGCCGCAGTCGGCCGAAAAAGTTCTCGACCATGCTCCCCTGTTCCGCGAACCGGAATACAGGCAGATGCTCGCCGAAAAGAAGCTGAATTTCGAATGCCCCCACCCGGACGAGATCGTTACCGATCAACGCGAATACACCAAGACCTGGGAATACCGCGAAAAAAACCTCGCCCGCGAAGCCCTCGTCGTGAACCCGGCCAAGGCCTGCCAGCCGCTCGGCGCCGTGTTCGCGGCCGCAGGCTTCGAGCAGACCATGTCCTTCGTTCATGGCAGCCAGGGCTGCGTTGCCTATTACCGTTCGCATCTGTCGCGGCATTTCAAGGAGCCTTCATCGGCGGTTTCGTCCTCGATGACCGAGGACGCGGCGGTGTTCGGCGGCCTGAAGAACATGGTCGAAGGGCTCGCCAACACCTACGCGCTCTACGACCCGAAGATGATTGCTGTCTCGACCACGTGTATGGCGGAGGTCATCGGTGACGACCTGCATGGCTTCATCGAAAATGCCAAGAGCGAGGGCTCGGTCCCGCTCGACTTCGATGTTCCTTTCGCTCACACCCCCGCTTTCGTCGGCAGCCACGTCGATGGCTATGATGGCATGATCAAGGGCATTCTGGAGAACTTCTGGAAAGGCAGCGCGCGCAAGGAAGTGGCTAAAACCATCAACATCATTCCCGGCTTCGACGGCTTCTGCGTCGGCAACAACCGCGAACTGAAGCGCCTGCTCGACATAATGGGCGTACTCTACATCTTCATCCAGGATGCCTCCGACCAGTTCGACACACCGTCGGACGGTATGTACCGCATGTATGACGGCGGCACGAAGATCGAGGACGTGAAGACGGCATTAAACGCCGAAGCGACACTGTCGCTGCAGCACTATAACACCCGCAAAACACTGGAATATTGCAACGAGGTCGGACAGGCGACGGCCTCCTTCCACTATCCGCTGGGTGTCAAGGCGACCGACGAATTCCTGATGAAGGTCTCGGAGATTTCCGGCAAGGAAATCCCCGGGACAATCGGCCTGGAGCGCGGCCGACTTGTGGACGCTATGGCCGATAGCCAGGCCTGGCTGCACGGTAAGAAATACGGGATCTACGGCGATCCTGACTTCGTCTACGCCGTGGCCCGGTTCGTCATGGAAACCGGCGGCGAGCCGACCCACTGCCTCGCCACCAACGGCACATCGGCCTGGGAAGCCGAGATGAAGGAACTGCTCGCATCCTCGCCCTTCGGCAAGGATGCCCAGGTCTGGGCGGGCAAGGACCTCTGGGCGCTACGCTCGCTGCTCTTCACCGAACCGGTGGACCTGCTGATCGGCAATTCCTATGGCAAGTATCTCGAGCGCGACACCGGCACGCCGTTGATCCGGCTGACGTTTCCGATCTTCGACCGGCACCATCACCACCGTTTCCCGCTCATGGGCTATCAGGGCGGACTGCGCGTTCTGACGACGATCCTCGACAAGATCTTCGACAAGCTCGATCGCGAGACGAGCGAGCCGGGTGTGACGGACTATTCTTATGACCTGACTCGCTAAGAGCGGCGGTCGGCCTTGCGAAGGCCGACCGCCTTCATTTGGACTTGGAGACCGGCGCAATGCCCTCGCTCACTGCTAAAATCCAGGATGTTTTCAACGAGCCCGCCTGCGAGACAAACCGCAGCAAGGATGCCAAGGCGCGTAAAAGCGGCTGTTCTAAGCCGCTGACCCCCGGGGCGGCAGCCGGCGGCTGTGCCTTTGATGGCGCCAAGATCGTGCTGCAGCCGATCACCGACGTCGCGCATCTCATCCATGCGCCGCTCGCCTGCGAGGGCAATTCCTGGGACAACCGCGGCGCGGTTTCGTCCGGGCCGATGCTTTGGCGCACAAGCTTCACAACCGACCTCACCGAACTCGACGTGGTGATGGGGCAGGGGGAGCGGAAGCTTTTCAAAGCCATTCGCGAAATCAAGGAAGCGTATGCGCCGCCGGCGATCTTCGTCTATTCGACCTGCGTAACGGCGCTGATCGGCGACGACATCGAAGCCGTCTGCCAGCGCGCTGCGGAAAAGTTCGGCGTGCCGGTGGTGCCGGTCAATGCGCCGGGCTTCGTCGGCTCGAAGAATCTTGGAAACAAGCTTGCCGGCGAGGCGCTGCTCGATCATGTCATCGGCACGGTGGAACCTGACGACGCTGGGCCTTACGATATCAATATCCTTGGCGAATTCAACCTTTCCGGCGAGTTCTGGCTGGTCAAGCCGCTCCTTGATCGCCTCGGCATCCGGGTGCGCGCCTGCATTCCGGGCGACGCGCGCTACCTCGATATTGCCTCAGCGCACCGCGCCCGGGCGTCGATGTTGGTGTGCTCGACGGCGCTAATCAATCTCGCCCGCCAGATGGAGGAGCGCTGGGACATCCCTTTCTTTGAAGGCTCCTTCTACGGCATCACCGACACCTCGGAATCGCTCCGGCAGATTGCTGAGCTGCTCGTGAAGAAGGGCGCCAATCCGGAAATCCTTAAGCGCACCGAGGCATTGATCGCGCAGGAGGAGGCGATCGCGTGGGAGAAGCTCGCAGCATACCGGCCGAGGCTCGAAGGCAAGCGCGTGTTGCTCAATACCGGCGGTGTGAAGTCCTGGTCGGTCGTCCATGCGCTGATGGAGATCGGCATCGAGATCGTCGGCACCTCGGTCAAGAAATCGACCGTCGAAGACAAGGAACGTATCAAGCAAATTCTCAAGGACGAGAACCACATGTTCGAGTCGATGGCGCCGCGCGAGCTTTACAACATGCTCTCGGACCATAAAGCCGACATCATGCTGTCGGGCGGGCGCACGCAATTCATCGCGCTGAAGGCCAAGACACCCTGGCTCGATATCAACCAGGAGCGTCACCATCCCTATGCCGGCTATGACGGCATGGTGGAACTCGTACGCCAGATCGACCTTGCCATTCACAATCCGATCTGGAGTGAGGTGCGGGAGCCGGCACCGTGGGAGTGCCAGCCCGATGTAGAGGAAGAACTGCCGAGTGTGCAGAGCGAGACCGAGACTGCGTACGCTTTCCAGGAATTTGTCGGCACGGTCGCCGACGGCTTCGGCAAGCGTTGAGGAAAGACGATGGTCCATATCCTTCCCCAGACCAAAGCAGCTGCGGTCAATCCGCTGAAATCGTCACAGCCGCTCGGTGCCGCGCTCGCCTTTCTTGGGATCGAACGTGCGATACCGCTGTTCCACGGCAGCCAGGGATGCACCAGCTTCGCGCTGGTACTTTTCGTGCGGCACTTCAAGGAAGCCATCCCGTTGCAGACAACGGCGATGGACGAGGTGGCGACGATCCTCGGCGGCATGGATCATCTGGAAGAAGCACTCCTCAACCTAAAGACTCGAACGAACCCGAAGCTGATCGGGGTCTGCACCACGGCGCTGGTCGAAACCCGTGGCGAAGATTTCGCAAGGGATCTTGCGACCATCAGGCTGATGCGTGCGAATGAACTCGCAGATACGGAGATCGTACTGGCCAACACGCCTGATTTCGACGGCGCAATCGAGGAGGGCTGGGCCACGGCTGTCACCGCCATGATTGAACGGATTACACGCCACGGCGAGCAGGCGCGGCAATCGAAGAAGATCGCGATCCTGCCCGGCTGGAACCTTACTGTGGCCGATATTGAGCATTTGCGCGAGATGGTGGAAAGCTTCGGGCTCAAGCCGGTTATCCTACCGGACGTCTCCGGCTCGCTCGACGGTACGGTGCCCGACGACCGTTGGGTGCCGACGACCTATGGCGGCACCCGCGTCGAGGACATCCAAGAGCTTGGCACGGCGGTGGTGTGTATTGCGATCGGCGAGCATATGCGTCGCCCGGCAGAGCTGCTGCAGACGCAGACCGGAGTGCCTTACGCATTATTCAAGTCGCTGACGGGATTGAAGGGAACCGACCGGTTCGTCGCGCTGCTTTCTAAGATTTCCGGTGCGCCGGTGCCAGCAAATATCCGCCGTCGGCGGGCGCAGCTGCAGGACGCATTGCTCGACGGGCATTTCCATTTCGGTGGCAAGAAGATTGCAATCGCCGCCGAGCCGGACCAACTCTACCAACTCGCCACCTTCTTCACCGGCATGGGCGCCGAGATCACGGCGGCCGTCACCACGACCGGCACCTCGAAAATTCTCGAGGCAATGCCGACTGAATCGCTGCAAGTCGGCGATCTTGGCGATCTCGAAGGTCTTGCCGTCGGCGCTGATCTTCTCGTCACGCATTCGCATGGACGTCAGGCGTCCGACCGCCTTGGCATTCCCCTCATGCGTGTCGGCTTCCCAATTTTTGACCGCATCGGCAGCCAGCACAAGCTCACAATCCTCTATCAGGGAACGCGCGACCTGATTTTCGATGTTGCTAACATCTTCCAGGCCGACCAGCGCGCGCCGACGCCTGAATCACTTGATCCATTTCGTAACCGAGAAATGTCGAGATGACCGCCCGTCGCCTCTCCCTCGTCCCCGACGGAGGTCACTCACCGGCCCCGGAACGGAAAGCTGGCGCGTTGCGCGTAGCAATCGCCACCCGAGATATGAAAATCCTCGACGCCCATTTCGGGTCGGCGACGCGCTTTGCCATCTATGACGTGAGCCCTAACGACTGGAAACTCGTGGAAGTCTTGGACTTCGAAGATGTCACCGAGGAGAGCGGGAAGCACCGGAGCGAGGGCGATGACCGCATTACCGTGAAAGTGGAGGCGTTGAAGGGCTGTCACCTGCTATTTTGTCTGGCCATCGGCGGGCCTTCGGCAGCCAAGGTTGTTTCGGCAAAAATCCACCCGATCAAAGTGCCGCAGCCTCAATCCATCGAAGACGTGCTGTCGAGAACCCGGGCGATGCTCCGGACGGCTCCTCCGCCCTGGTTGCGCAAGGTGCTAACGGAAGCAGGCGCCGCCGAAAAGAAATCCTTCGAGGATGAGGACTGAACGATGAGAACACCGTCTGTTACCCCGGTTTTCCCTCTTGTTAATGAGGATACGGCCCTTGCCGCCCCTTTCCTCAGATGCCTCATACGGCTGATCCGCGCTCAGGACACCCATGGGGCGTGGGAAGGCAAATCGGAGGCTGACCTGCTGGCCGACTTCATCCTCACCAAGGAGCAGCGTCGTAAGATCCCGATCATCGGCGATCCCGATCCGGACGTGTTTTGGAGGCTCCAGATTTTTTACACCTGCGTGGGACTTGCGATCGAGGAGCGCTCCGGCCTGGTGGCTTCGCCGATCATGATGATCAGCCATGAGGGCTTTGGCCGCGTGGTTCTCACGACCGGGCGGTTGGTCGTTTTGTCGAAGACCCTGCGCGACGTCCACCGGTTCGGCTTTGAGACGCTTGGCAAACTCGCCGAGGCAGGCACGAAAATGGTCGACGATGCGACCGCAGCCATCGAAGTCTATCCCGACGTGGCGCGGGCGTAATGGGCCTGGTTTTCGAGGGAGTAGGTCATGTCAGACTTTGAGGAACTGCAGAAGAAGGTCCGCAAGCTGCAGTCGCGGGCGGGCAATGCGAAGATGGAATTGCACGACCTCGCCGAGGATCTTCCGATCAACTGGACTAGAATCAAGACTGTCGCACGGAAAACGTTCGACGCCTTTGCCGAGTTGGAAAGGGCGAAGGAAGAGCTTTCCACGTTGGAGAATTCACGATGACCGGCCGTTTCGTCACGCGCGATGGCTCCAGCTGGGTGCCGGAGTATCTGACCGCCATCGATGGCACAACCTGCATCGGTTGTGGCCGCTGCTTCAAAGTCTGCTCGCGCGAGGTCATGCACCTTTACGGCATCAATGACGTGGGTGAAATCCTTGGCATCTGCGACGGCGAGGACGACGATTTCGATGGTGAGCTCAATCGTATGATCATGGTCATCGACCATGCCGGCCGCTGCATCGGCTGCGGAGCCTGCGCCCGCGTCTGCCCGAAGAACTGCCAGACCCATGTTGCGGCAGACAAGGTTGCTGCGTGATCTTGCCAACAAATCAGGAGAACGGCGTTGCCCTTGAGAATCTTTTGCCACCTCCTGCTGCTCGTCGTGAGCGCCAGCGCTCTAACGAGCTACTTCGTCTCCCATTCCATCCGCAATGTAATCGTCACAACGATGGGTACTTGGCTCCTTCTTCAAGTGGCGTATTTCGCAAGCGTGCTCTTTCTGATCTGGCGGTCTAGCCGCGCTCAAAGCGATCGCCAAAGGGCTAAGCGATTCGATGATTGCCAGGAAGGTCGCTATCAAACGCAAGCCTATCACGAGGACGACAAATGAATGCTCAGACGCGCTCCAACTGGGTCAAACGCTCCGCGTATCGGCGCTCCCCTAGGTGGCTTTCTCTATTACTCCTCGGCTCACGATAAGACGGCGTTACTGTTACCGTATTTGCGATTACCTAGAAGGATGACAGGATGAATGAGACTATTCGCGATTTGCTGGCCAAGTGTGGTGCGCTCCCCGTCACGGTGGGTCAGATTGCCGACGACGCCGATCTTTATGCGGCGGGGCTGTCTTCCTTTGCGACGGTGCAACTCATGCTCGGCATCGAAGAGGCTTTCGATATCGAGTTTCCCGACAATCTGCTGAACCGCAAATCCTTTGCCAGCATCGTCGCCATCGAAAAGACGGTTGGCATGATCCTGGATAGCCGAAAGGTCGTGTGATGAACATCGCGGGCGCTTCGATTGAAGCCAGGGCCGGAGACACGGCGGCGGTGCGCGCCGCACGCGTCGCGGCGATCGCCGGCAAATATGCTGATGCAGTCGATGCCGAAGGCCGTTTCCCGCGCGAGGCTGTGGATGCGATGTGCGCCGAAAGGCTGCTTTCGATCCAGGTCCCCGCCGATCTTGGCGGGGAGGGTGCGTCGATCACCGAGATCGCCGAGCTTTGCTCGATCCTCGGTAAGGCCTGCGCGAGCAGCGCGATGGTTTTCGCCATGCACCAGATCAAGCTGTCGAGTCTGGTCGAACACGGCGCCGGCAGTGACTGGCACCGCGATTTCATGCGCCGTATCGCTAAAGAACAGCTTCTGCTGGCCTCGGCGACGACGGAAGGTGGGATCGGCGGCAATCTGCGAAACAGCATCTGCGCCATAAAGGTCGAGGACGGCACCTGCATTCTGGAGAAGGATGCGACCGTCATCTCCTATGGCGCCCATGCCGATGCGATTCTGATCACCTCGCGCAGCCATGCCGAGGCGGCCTCGTCCGACCAGGTGCTGACGGTTTTCCTCAAGGGCCAATACCGGCTTGAGCGCACGCTCGAGTGGAACACGCTCGGCATGCGCGGCACCTGCTCCGACGGCTTCCTCTTCAAGGGCGAGGCGCCGGCAGCACAGATCCTGCCGAAGCCATTCGCCGAGATCGCCGCGGAGTCGATGCTGGCAAGCTCGCATCTTCTCTGGAGCGCTGTCTGGTACGGCATTGCCGCCGATGCCGCCGCCCGTGCTCAGGCTTTCGTGCGTGCTGCCGCCCGCAAATCGCCCGGCACGCCGCCGCCCGGCGCGCTGCGTCTGGCGGAGGTTTCCAGCCTGCTGCAGATGGTGAAATCCAATGTCCTCGCCGGGGTGAAAATCTATGAAGAGGCGAAGGCCGATGCCGACCGGCTGTCCTCGATGGCCTTTGCCGTCGCCATGAACAACGTCAAGATCGCATCGTCGGAGATGATCCTGCCGATCATCAACCACGCCATGTTGATCTGCGGCATCATGGGCTACAAGAACGGCACACCCTATAGCCTCGGCCGCCATCTGCGCGACGCGCATTCCGCTCAATTGATGATCTCGAACGACCGCATTCTCGGCAATACGTCGACCATGCTGCTCGTCCATAAGCAAGGCACCAGCCTGTTGGGGTAATCGTTATGGATATACAAACATCGTTTCTCGACCGCCTTTTCAAATCCGGTCTTCTGATCGACACCGGCGTTGATGGCCTCTATGGCCGCAGCGGTCAGTTCGAAGATGTGATCTCTGCCTTTGAGCGCCTGATCGACAAATTCGGCGGTGCGGATGGCGCAGAAGCCATGCACTTCCCGCCAGGCATGAATCGCGCCTTTTTTGAGGCGAGCGGCTACATGAAGAGCTTTCCGCAGCTCGCCGGCACCGTGCACAGCTTCTGCGGCAGCGAGTTCGACCACACGAGCCTGCTGAAATGCATAGAAGTCGGCGAAGACTGGACGAAAGACCAGGAGGCGACCGATATCGTGCTGACGCCGGCGGCCTGCTATCCGCTCTACCCGACCGTCGCGAAACGCGGTCCCCTGCCGGAGAGCGGCGCGCTGTTCGACCTGCAATCCTATTGCTTCCGCCATGAGCCTTCCAAGGACCCGGCCCGCCAGCAGCTGTTCCGCATGCGCGAATATGTCTGCATGGGCACCGAAAGCCACGTCACGGATTTCCGCCAGATATGGATGGACCGCGGCCTCGAGATGATGAAGGCTGTCGGCCTCGACGTCGTCATCGATGTCGCCAACGATCCGTTCTTTGGCCGCGCCGGCAAGATGCTCGCCAGTAACCAGCGCGACCAGAACCTGAAATTCGAGCTGCTGATCCCGATCACCTCATCCGCCAATCCGACCGCCTGTATGAGCTTCAACTATCATCAGGATGCGTTCGGCGCGAAATGGGGCCTGAATTTCGCTGACGGCAGTGTCGCGCATACGGCCTGCGTCGCCTTCGGTCTGGAGCGGATCGCGCTGGCGCTGTTTCATCATCATGGGCTCGATACCGCGGAATGGCCCGAGAGCGTGCGCAAGGCGCTGTGGGGCTGATCATGGCTTCCGTTTTCAGGGACCTCGATCCCGCCACCCATAAGCCACACGCGCTGCACGCCAGCGAGCGCATGTGGCCGGAAACCAACTGCTATATCGACCTCTGGATCGAAGTGCTGAACACGCTCAGGCTGCCGGTTGAAGCAATGCTCGCCTTTACGCTGACGCAGGATTTCGAAGGCGATCAGTTTACCTTCTTCAAGGTGCCGCTCGATGATCTCGAAGCGCTCTATGGCATTCGCTGCACGGAACTGGCGATCTACGACAAGGTCGAGCGCCATGTCCTCGAGCAGATCGGCCGAGGCCGGCTCTGCCTGGTCGAAATGGATTCCTTCTACATGCCGGACACGCAGGGCGTCGGCTATCGCCGGGAGCACGGCAAGACGACCGTTGCCATCAACCGGCTCGATATGGCGGGCCGCGAACTCGACTACTTCCACAATGGTGGCTTTTTCCGGCTCTCAGGCGATGACTTCAACGGACTGTTCCACCTGCACCTTACGGACGAGGATCTGCCCTTCCTGCCTTATACCGAGTTCGCGAAGTTTCCGGACAGCGCACCAGGTGAGGCTGCCATCCGGCAGACATCCCGTCAGCTTCTGGCCTTCCATTTTCGCCGCCGTCCGGTCGCCAATCCCATCCGCGCCTTCGCGGCGGTTTTTCCGGCGCAGGTTGAAGTGATGGCCGAGCGGTCGTTCGGCTTCTTTCATAAGTATGCCTTCAACACGCTGCGCCAGCTCGGGGCCAATTTCGAGCTGGCGGGCAGTCATCTCGATTGGCTGTCGGCGGATTTCGCCGAGGCGGCTTTTGAGGCACGACGAATTTCGGAAGTGGCAAAATCGGTGCAGTTTCAGCTTGCCCGAGCCGTGACGCGCAAGAGATTCGAGCCGTTGCAGACGGCGCTTGAGCCGGCCGCGGATGCATGGGATGCCATGATGGCGCTGCTTGAATAATCGCTTTAGTTGAAAATGATCTCGTCCAAAAAGTCGCTTTGCACTTTTGGGATCATGTTTTGAACTGGGGATCCAATGCAAGGGCGTTTGGCTGATATCAGCGGCAACACGCTGCAGGTCGAAGGGTGGAATCTGGTTCTGACGGATGCAGGCGCCTGCGCCTCGCCTTCGGACCTGTCGCTTTCGGCCGTCATCCCGGCGCCGGTGCCGGGCACTGTGGCGGAAGCGCTGGAAAAGGCCGGGCTCTTCGACCGGGAACATCCGCATCCGTTGAACGACCGCGATGCCTGGTATCTCTGCCGGTTGGTCGATGCCAATGCCGGCAATGCCGTCTTGCGGCTGGAAGGTCTGGCAACGCTCTGCGAAGTCTTCCTGAACGGCCGGAAAATTCTCAAATCCGAGAGCATGTTCGAAACGCATGATCTTGCCGTTCACCTGCATGGCGGCGACGAACTGGCGTTGTGCTTCCGGGCGCTGCAGGCGCGCCTTGGCGAACCTGGCCCTCGGGCCCGCTGGCGCCCGCAGATGATTACGCCGCAGGGACTGCGGCTGGTGCGCACAACGCTGCTCGGCCATATGCCTGGCTGGTGCCCGGAAATACAGGCCGTCGGGCCCTGGCGGCCGGTGTCGCTGCTGCATCCGCATGAGCCCATCGTTCGCGACCTTTCGTTGCGGCCTGATCTGCTGGAGGATGGCGAGGGACGGCTTTATGCCTCGCTTTCGATCGAAGGGTGTGTCAGCGAGGTTACCCTTCGCTGCGGCGAAATCGAACAGGCCTTCGAGCGGGACAGCCACGGCCGCTGCGCTGCGATCCTGAAGATCCCTGGCGTGACGCCATGGTGGCCGCGCACGCATGGAATACCACACCTCCATGAGGTCACGCTGATCATCGATGACGTCGAGCATCCGCTCGGACGCACCGGCTTTCGCCGGCTGGCGATCGATCGCGGCGCCGATGGCCGGGATTTCGGCCTGATGGTCAACGGCGAACGCATCTTCTGTCGTGGCGCGGTCTGGACCACGGCCGATATCGTGCGGCTGCCCGGCGGCCGCGACGATTATGAGCCGTGGCTGGGGCTGGCGGCGGAGGCCGACATGAACATGGTTCGCATCGGCGGCACCATGGCCTATGAGACGCCGGATTTCTTCCGCCTCTGCGATGAGTTCGGCCTGCTGGTCTGGCAGGATTTCATGTTCGCCAATTTCGACTATCCGAAAAGCGACAAGGCCTTGAACGCCCACGTCGAGGCGGAAGTGTCGCAGTTTCTTTCCGCCACGCGGCTGTCGCCATCACTCGCCGTCGTTTGCGGCGGCAGCGAAATCCATCAGCAGGCTGCGATGCTCGGCCTGCCGGAGCGATTGTGGGCGAGCCCGATCGTGGAGGAGATCATCCCGGCGATTGCCCGATCGCTTCGGCCGGATGTCCCCTATGTCGTCAATTCGCCCTTCGGCGGCGCCATGCCGTTTTCTCCGAATGAAGGGGTGACGCATTATTATGGCGTCGGAGCCTATATGCGTCCTCTCGATGACTCACGCCGCGCTGATGTCCGCTTTGCTGCGGAAAGCTTGGGTTTCGCGCATGTACCGCAGGCCCGGACGCTGTCGCGGCATCTGTCGGTTCCTCCAGTCCAAAGTCCGCTATGGAAGGAGCGTGTGCCGCGCGATCGTGGCGCCTCCTGGGATTTCGAGGATGTGCGCGATCATTATCTCCGCGAGCTCTATGGTTTCGAGTCGGATCGGCTGCGCCGGGAGGATCCCGATCTCTATCTTGCTCTGTCGCAGGCGGTCACCGGCGAAGTCGCGGAAGTGACTTATGCGGAGTGGCGGCGGCAGGGTTCGGGCTGCAACGGCGCGCTGGTCTGGAACCTGCAGGATTTATTGCCCGGCCCCGGCTGGGGCGTGATCGATTCGACCGGGGAACCGAAGCCAATATGGTATGCGCTGCGCCGCGCCTTCCGGCCCGTGCAGGTGCTCTTCACCGACGAAGGCACCAACGGCCTTGATGTTCATGTGATCAACGAGAGCAATGTGACGCTCGAACTCGATCTCGAGGTCCGCTGCCTGCGCGATGGCTGGCAAAAAGTGGTGAGCGGCATGCTTGGCCTCTCGATCGAAGCCCGCGCCAAGCGCAAGATCGCCTGCACCGATCTCTTCGGCGCCTTCTTCGACACTACCTATGCCTTCCGCTTCGGCCCGCCGTCGCATGACGTTACGGTAGCGCGTCTCACAGCGCCGGAGACCGAGGCGTTGATCGCCGAAGCTTTCTATTTCCCATCGGGCAGGACAAAAGCCTTTCATGAGGCCGAAATCACGGCCTCCGTTGCGCAGCAGGACGATCACTGGTTCCTTGATCTGCGCAGCGACCGGCTGGCACAATCGGTACAGGTCGATCTTGAAGCCTATCGGGCGGAGGATGATTGGTTCCACTTGCCGCCGGGTGCGATGCGGCGGCTGAGGCTTCATCCGAGAGCTGGAACGTCTGCGGAGACTGTTCCAACCGGTCAGATCAGAACCCTGGGTAGCCGGCGAGTAGTCGAAGTCTGATTAAGGTACGTCACTGGAGAGAACATTGCTGAAAAAGTTCGAACGATACCCGCTGACCTTCGGACCTACGCCCATTGAGAAGCTCGACCGCCTCGGCAAGCACCTAGGGGGAAAGGTGGAAATCTACGCCAAACGCGAGGACTGCAACTCCGGTCTCGCGTTCGGCGGAAATAAGCTTCGCAAGCTGGAATACATCATCCCCGCTGCGATCGCGTCGAAAGCCGATACGCTTGTCTCGATCGGCGGCGTGCAGTCCAACCACACGCGGATGGTCGCGGCGGTCGCCGCCAAGATCGGCATGAAATGCGTGCTTGTCCAAGAGAGCTGGGTACCACATGAAGATGCCGTTTACGACCGAGTCGGTAACATTCTCTTGAGCCGTATCATGGGAGCAGAGGTGCGGCTGGTCGATGAGGGCTTTGACATCGGCATCCGCGGCAGTTGGGAAGAGGCACTCGATGAGGTCAAGTCAAGAGGAGGTAGACCCTACGCAATACCAGCCGGGGCATCCGTTCACACATTGGGTGGTCTCGGCTACGTTGGCTTCGCGGAGGAAGTCCGTGCACAGGAGAAGCAGCTTGGATTTGCCTTCGACTATATCGTGGCTTGCACGGTGACGGGTTCGACGCAAGCTGGCATGGTGGTCGGGTTCGCCGGAGACCGGCGACAGCGCATCGTGATCGGGATCGATGCCTCGGCAACCCCCGCCCAAGCCAAGGCGCAGGTTCTAAAGATTGCCCGGCATACTGCAACGCTCGTTGACCTCGACACGGAAATCGACGACGACGACGTGCTTCTGCTCGAGGGATATGCGTATCCCAGTTATGGCATTCCGTCAGAGGAAACGAAGGAGGCCATCCGCTTGTGCGCGCAGCTGGAGGGCATGATCATCGATCCGGTCTACGAGGGCAAATCAATGCAAGGGATGGTCGATCTCGTGCAGAAGGGCTTTTTTCCAGAAGGATCGAAGGTCCTCTATGCGCATCTGGGTGGCGCTCCGGCGATCAACGGTTACAGCTATGGCTTTCGCAACGGCTGACGCCAGGCGATCTTGCGGCGAATGCACGCGCTATGCGGTCGCACTGCTCCACGAAGGTAGCCTTGCGAGTCACGGAAATCAGCATTTTAGAGCCGACGTCGGTCTGAGTGACAGGGCACCTGCAACAAATAGTACAGTATGCAGAATGTTTTCTGTGTGATGCACAGCGGGTGTATTCAATACTACCCCTACCGAACCTAGTAGTTTTTGATGATTCCATCATCACATAGAGTGTGGGGGTGATCGTCCACCATAAGTCAGAAGCCTGACACAGCCTCCATAGGAGCAGTGAACATAGCCACGCGGGCAGCGAGCTGCCCGGAACTGCCCTCTGGAGGTCGAGTATCATGAGAGCCTTAGATATTTCTATCATTGGAGCCACGGGGGCCGTCGGAGCTGAACTGATCAAGTTGCCGGAATCGAGCCAGCTTCCGGTCTCTCGTTTGCGGTTGCTAGCGTCCCGCACCTCGGTCGGTCGCCAAACAAGGTTTCGAGATGAAATCTGCATCGTGGAGCCCCTCGACGAGATCGACGATACCCAAGCCGATATCGCATTCTTTTCAGCAGGGGGCGCGATAAGCGCCAAATATGGCCCTCTGTTCGCAGCCCAAGGCGCCCTCGTGATCGACAACTCGAACGCCTTTCGAATGAACCCGGACGTACCACTCCTCGTACCACAAGTTAATCCTGATGCGCTCGCGGTTCGCCCGCATTCGGGGATAGTGGCAAATCCAAACTGTTCCACGATTCAGCTGGTCCGCGCTCTCAGACCATTGGTAACTGAATTTGATGTCCATCAGATCGTTTTGACCACCTTTCAGGCCGCCTTGGGGGGGCGGCCTGAAAGGGATCGACGAGCTATTGGGACGAGAAGCACGTTGCGTGGACGCGCGCCGCCAACCGCGGAGCATTTCCCTTTTCCCCTTGCGTTCAATGTAATACCGCAAGTTGGTGAGATCGCCTCGGAGGGCGTGACTTTAGAAGAGCACAAGCTCGTTCAGGAGTCTCGAAAAATCTTAGGTCTGCCTCATCTGCGGTTAACATCCACCTGCGTTCGAGTTCCCGTAATAAATGGCCATTCGGAGGCGGTGTATCTCGAGCTAGAAGAGCCCATTCACTTCGATAGAGCCCGATGTTCGGCTCTATGCAGACGGAACTCATGAAGGATATCCGACGCCACGCCTTCTCAAAGATCCTACGATTGTTCACGTCGGGCGCGTGAGGGTAAACCCCGAGAATCCGTGCGGGCTCAGGCGCTGGATCGTCGCAGATAATCGTCAGGTTGGAGCGGCGCTTAACGCACTTCTCATCGCAGAGCTTGCAATTTCCAACAACGTGATTGGTGGACAATGAACGCAACGGTTCTGAAATTCGGAGGCTCTAGTTTTCAGCATCCTGAAGACTTCGGTCGAGTCGCTCGGCATTTAGCCGAGCGACTCGCGGCGGGGGAAGACAAAATCGTTGCCGTGGTCAGCGCAATGTCGGGAACGACCGACAACCTCAAATCAGTCATGCTCGGCGTCAACAAGCAAGTAAAACCATCGAACCTCGATGCGGCACTCGCAACCGGAGAGATGCTCAGTGCCTGCCTGTTGGAGGCCGCCGTGAGCCGGCAAGGGATTCCCGTCATGTCTTTAAACGGCTATTCTCTTGGGATACGTACGAATTCAGACTTCGGTCGCGCTTCAATAGAAAGCGTAGATCCTGGTTCAATTGTTGCAGCATTCCAGGAGAATGACATTGTCATTGCCACGGGCGGACAGGCAATTAATCAGTCGGGAAGGTTAACGTTTCTCGGCAGAAATAGCTCTGATCTGACAGCTGTCGTAATTGCCTCCATGTTGGGAGAGCGCTCTTGTGAAATATACTCGGACGTTCCGGGCGTCTATACAGCAGACCCTTATCTTGTGCCAGGAGCGCGACTGATTCCGAAGATTGGCTATGGGACAATCGCACGAATGTCGAGATATGGCGCAAAAGTACTGCACCACAGGGCGGTGGAGCATGCCGAAAACCACTCGGTCACCATTGCTTGCAAATCGCTCACCAGCGACGGAGTAGTTAGTGGCACAATTGTCACAGGGCATGGGAACGCCCCTTCCGTGACACTGGCTCGCGACGCAGCGGTGTTATCGTGCGGCAGCCTTGCGGAACGCAACAAGCTCCGGGCGCTTCTTGATCAGGAGGACATCAGCGCAATCTGTACGGAGGACAACCGCGGGGCCGGAATATGCATTTTAAACGACGTTGATTTTGCCCTTCGGATTGTCGCGCTGACCGGCAATCGCTCGGTTTCCGTTGGTTCAAGAACCGCAGTGACTGAGCTAGATTCTTCAACGTTGCGCATCTATTTGGAAGACGATTATACGCGGGCGATTTCCCGGGCGCGCGAGATCCATGAACGAATCTATCCCGGAACAGACGGCGAACCAGTTGCGCCGAGAGCGGCTAAGCAGCGCTCCGCTCATAGTTCGTTGCTCATCGGTACAAATGAAGCGCCGGAAAATACGCAATAAGTCCAACCGGCGCCGAATCCGATGAGACTGCCCCTTCGTTCTGAAACACTTCGCCCCTAAGGTGAACTGTACGCATACGCGGAAGGCCGCCTTGAGAGATGTCCGGAAACGTAGCTGACTGTTTGTATGGACATTTATACTGACAGTCAGCGTGATAACCGTCTTGAGATTGTCGACACTGGTCGGCGTCGCCGTTTCAGCAAAGAGGTGAAGCTACGGATCGTAGCGGAGAGCCTTTTGGAGCCGGGATTGTGCGCAACGACGGCGCGGCGACATGGGATTTCTCGTTCGCAGCTCTATGAATGGCGCAAGCTGGCGCGTGCGGGCAAGCTGGGCGACATTGAAGCGATTGACGCAGTTGGGGGATTTATCCCGGCGGTTGTCACGACGGAGCCGTTGGCGGGCAAGGCAAGCTCATCAAACGAAAGTCGCATCGAGGTTGTTGCGTTAAACGGCAGGCGGGTGATCGTGGATAGCGCCGTTGATGTCGATGCGCTGCTTCGGATCATGCGCGGACTGGAAACGCTGCGATGATCTCGCTTACCTCCGGTCAAAATGTGCGGGTGTGGATTGCGACCGGCTATACCGACATGCGCTGTGGGTTTCCATCGCTTGCGCTGCGGGTGCAGGAGGTCCTGAAACTGAACCCGCTGGATGGAAATCTTTTCGTTTTTCGAGGGCGTAGCGCCCAATTACCGACATTCTACATACGGTTTTCGTTTTTCGACGATCGCTTATCCTTGGCACCCGATGTTCGGGAGCAAGGTGCAGGTCTCGCCTTTCAGACGCGGCAAGAGCTTGACATGCATCTACACGGATGAGCGGCCCGATCTCTCCCGCGAGTTGCCGAACTGGATGTTCGACCAAAGCTACTGCGCCAACATGGCGCTGGGGCTGCCTGAGATCAGCATCGACGGCCTCAACGAATTGGCTGCGGTACTGGTATCGTTCGGCGCGACTCAGGCACCAGGCGCAAAATCCCGTCCTTCGAGGAAGAAGGAGAAGGGTGATGCGAAACAGGCGGTATCGAAATCGCGATCAGCTCGTCCTGGAGCTGGAGCGCTCAAATCGTCAGGGACCAGTGGTTCGAAACACGAAAGGGCTGGTGGAAGCCCTCGCGGATCTTCTGCTGGAGGCTCTGGAAGCAGGCGAGAAGACGAAGACGGGAGGCGTGGATGAACACCAGGATCACGCCTGACCATCTCGGCCGCGCAGCGGTGGTGTATGTCCGCAATCGACCATGGCGCAGGTGACCGGCAATCTCGAAAGCCAGCGCCGGCAGTACGATCTGGCCGGAGCTGCCGAAACGACCGGCTTCGCATCTGTGACAGTGATCGACGACGACCTCGGTCGTTCGGGCTCAGGTAGCGTGGAGCGGCCTGGATTTGAACGGCTTGTTGCGCTGGTCTGTTCTGGCAATGTGGGAGCGGTCTATTGCATCGAGGCGTCGCGCCTGGCGCGCAACGGGCGGGACTGGCATCATCTGATCGACCTGTGCGCGCTGGCCGGTACATTGGTCATCGATCCCGACGGCGCTTATGATCCACGGCTTGTCAACGATCGTCTGCTGCTGGGGTTGAAAGGAACGATGTCGGAATATGAACTGAGCTTGATGCGACAGCGCGGCATTGCCGCCCGCGACTCCAAAGCGAGGCGCCGTGAGTTCCGATTTATGTTGCCCCCAGTCCTCTGCTGGAGCGAAGCGAGCAAGATCGAAATCGATCCGGACGAGCATGTGGTGGAGACGATCAGGCTCGTCTTTGCCAAATTCCGAGAACTGGGGAGCGCGCGCCAGGTCTTCCTGTGGCTACGGTCGGCCGACATCAAGATGCCGGTCGTCTTGCGTAATGTCGAAATCTGCAAACTCGCCTGGAATGCGCCCGCCTACCACAGCGTCATGCAAATCCTTCATAATCCACTCTATGCGGGAGCCTATGCATTTGGAAGGCGAGCACAACGGACGCGGATTGTTGAGGGCCGCGCTCGAAAGGCTAACGGGCTACGTAAGCCCAGGAATGAATGGAGCGTACTGCTGCGTGACAATCATCCCGGTTATATCAGCTGGCAGGAGTATGAGGACAATCAAAAGCTTCTGCTTGAGAACGCGCACATGAAGAAGAACTGCGCGCGCAAATCGGCGCGCGGTGGTCGCGCCCTGCTGACGGGGCTGATGCGCTGCGGACGTTGCGGCAGAATGATGCGTGTCTTCTATGGCAGTGCAAAAGGCAACGCACACCGCTATCAGTGCCGCGGCGACGATACTCATGTGGGTGTCGGTCTATGCATCGGCATTGGTGGTGTGAGGATCGATCGCGCTGTCGCCACCCAGATTATCGAGGCGGTCTCTGATCGGGCCATCGAAGCGGCGATCTTCGCCGCGGATCAGGTCGAGCGGTCCAGGCAAGATATCATCGCGGCAGTTGGGCGGGACCTGGAAGGGGCAAGGTACGAGGCATCGCTGGCCGGCCGCAGGTATGAGCTTGTCGATCCAGCCAAACGGCACGTCGCGCGCGAGTTGGAAGCTCGATGGAACGATGCGCTGGAGCGCGTGAGTGTGCTGGAACGTAAGGTCGAGGAACTAACTGCGCTGTCAGCGGCACGACCAGCGATCGACCGTGGCCGGCTCTTCCAGCTTGCGCATGATTTGTCGGCGGCCTGGAATGCTCCGTCGACCGATACGCGAACGAAGCAACGGCTCATCCATATCCTGATTCAGGAGATTGTTTGCAACCTCGATGATCAGACCAACGAGGCCGTGCTCTTGATCCATTGGACCGGCGGTCGCCATACTGAGGTGCGCGTGGCACGTGTCAAGGCTGGCCGATATCCGAGCGACATGGCGCCGTCCGCCGTAGAGGCGTTACGAACGCTGGGGGGACATTGGCCGGACCGAGAACTCGCGGTGTCCCTCAATCGAATGCTTTGCAAGACCGGCGATGGTGAAAGTTGGACGACGGTGCGTGTACGCGACATGCGCGAGCGCTTGGGCATTCCAGAATATGATACCGCCAAAGTCGGTAGCCCGATGATCAGCCTGATGAAGGCAGCTGAACGACTCGGTATCTGCGTGGGATCGGCAAGGACCCTTGTGTTGAAAGGTATCATACCCGCAACGCAAATCCTCCCGGGCTCACCGTGATGGTCCCAGTCGAAGCGCTTAGCTCAGAGGTCGTCCGGATAAGGGTGCAGGGTGTAATCGATCGACGGCCAAAATATTATGAAGATTATCAATATGATAAGGTTGTCCGCCTACCCGGACTCTGACAAAGGGATGCATTATGAAACACGCTGTGGATCGCTCATAAAAGTGATCTGGAGCGATGGCCAGGGCAGTTGCCTATTTACAAAGAAATTGGACCGAGGCCGGTTCGTCTGGCCTTCCGCCGAAGGTGGCGCGGTGGCGATCTCGCCTGCGCAACTGTCGTATTTGCTGTCCGGGATCGACTGGCGCAATCCGCAGGAAACATGGCGTCCGACGAAGGTCGGATAGCATTATTACATTGAAAATATTGAGTGAATCTGATCGAATGGCTTCATGAATTCGAAGCCTATCGATCTCCCCGCGGACCTTGCGAGCGCCTATCTGGCGCTGCTTTCCGAGCGTGAGATGTTACAGGCTGAACGCGATGTCGTTGTCGCGGAGCGCGATACCGTCGTCGCCGAACGGGACATGGCGGTGGCGCAAGCTGCCAATGCGCAGGCGATGCTGTCCGACAGCGAGGCACTGATCGCCAGCCTGGAACTGGCGATCGAAAAGCTGAAGCGCGAACTGCGCGGCCGGCGATCCGAGCGCACGTCGCGCCTGATCGACCAGATGGAATTGCAGCTCGAAGAGCTGGTGATGGCGGCGACGGAGGATGAGCTTGCGGCGCAGGCGGCTGCCGCCAGGGCCTCGAGCGTGCGTTCGTTCACGCGCAAACGGCCGGTCCGGAAGCCCTGGCCGGAGGATATCGAGCGCGAGCGCGTGTTGATCGATTCTCCAGCCACCTGTGCATGTTGCGGCGGGTCGCGCCTGTCGAAACTGGGCGAGGACGTCACCGAGACGCTGGAGGAGATTCCGCGCCGGTTCAAAGTGATCGAGACGGTGCGGGAGAAATTTACCTGCCGTGACTGCGAGGCGATCAGCCAGCCGCCGGCGCCGTTCCATGCCACGCCGCGCGGCTTCATCGGCCCTCATCTGCTGGCAACGATCCTGTTCGACAAGTGGCGCGGTGTGCACCCGCAGAAACACCTAGCCGGGTATAGCGGCATTCTGCAGAGCGATTGCTACAATGGCTTCGAGCCGCTCAGTGTCGCCGAGAAGAAAGCGGTGCCGATCACCTTTGCTTTTTGCCATGCGCATGCGCGACGTAAATTCTTTGAACTGGCCGACATCCAGAAAAGTGCCCGTGACCGCAAACGGAGAGGCAAGCCGATCTCGCCGATCGCATTGGAGGCCGTCCAACGGTACAATGCGCTGTTCGAGATCGAGCGCCAGATCAATGGATTGAGCGCCGAAGAACGACTGGCCGCGCGGCAGGAGAAGAGCAAGCCGCTGTTCGATGACATGCACGAGTGGCTGAAACGGGAACGCGCCACGCTCAGCAGATCCTCCGAGGTCATCGAGCCAATCGACTATATGCTGAAGCGCTGGGATGGTTTTGCCCGTTTCCTGGAAGATGGCCGGATTTGTCTGACGAACAATGCCGCCGAGCGGGCGCTGAGAGGTATTGCCCTCGGGCGCCGCAACTGGACGTTTGCGGGTTCCCAGCGTGGGGCCGATCGTGCCGCCATCATGCTCACCTTCATCACGACCTGCCGTCTCAACGACGTCGACCCAAAGGCATGGCTTGCCGATGTGTTCGCCCGTATCGCCGATCTTCCCGTCTCCCGCCTGCACGAACTGCTGCCTTGGGAGTGGAAAGCACAAAAGGGAACCGCTATTGCGGCGGCCGCGTAAACAGCTTCCGGAACAACGCTTCCGAACACTCCAAGCCTTCATCGGTCAGGATCAATGACTTCGACTTGTTGACTGGGTCACCGATCATGCCCTTCTTGTGAAGCCGATCCGTCGTTGCCCAGTCGAAACCCTTCCATGCGCAACGCTCGTTATGCAGCGTCAGCCATAGCAGCGCCAAAACTGCATCGTCGATTTTGTCCTCATCGATCTCCATGAACCGACATTACCACGCGAGACGCTCAAAATCCCGCGGTCCTGCTCGGATGGATACGGTGAACTGACCCCAAAGATTGGACGCTTGATGGGCTACGAAATTGGGGACTGGATTCTCCATTGCACAGCGCTCAGTCCTTTCGGTTTCAGCTTTATGCGCTGTTGATTGTAGTCGTTGATGTATTCCTTGAGGACGGCCAGGAGGCTTTGCGGGCCATCGAAGCGGTTGAGGTGAAAGAACTCGGATTTGAGCACGGCTTGGAAGCTTCCATGGCGGTTAACAGGCAACCAACACCATGCTCTCAAAAGCAATGCGGTCCTGCAGATTTCAAGGGAAGGCCGCGCGCTGGCGGGCGCATCGCCACTGACTCGATCGAATCCGCCATGCGATAGTTTCACTTTCCGTCGTGCCCATTGTCCGATGTAGGACAATTCGGAAATAAGAGAGAGCCGGTTCGATCTATCATGTTGTCTGCAAACGAGTTTTTCGTCTGGCACGCACTTTGCTTTCAGAGATTTTGCAAACGCGTTACGGCCGTTTAGAGCGTCGCGCCCTTAAATTCAACGTCTGGATAAAACGGCACACCGAGTTGGCATAGTCGACAATAAACGATCCAAAGCGACGGCGAACGTCGACGGGTCGGTAACCGGGGACCGGAGGATCGAGCCGGATGTGCCCCACGAATGGTGACCATGAAGCTAATCATCGTCGGTTACGGCCCCGTGGCCGATTTCAAATATTCCCGTTGCATATGCGACGCCATCAATCAGGGCTATATAAAGACATTCCAAGTCATCGATCGCGAATCTCAGAAAGACAAAGTGGAAGATCGGCTTACAAAATTGCCGATAAGGCCTGTCGAACGAACATATATCCCCGAAGAAGTTCTCCAGCATGGACCGGACGCTGGAATTGAATGGCTTGTTGATTGTGGTGTCCTCATCGCACACAACGGACATGGAACGAAGTTGGTTATTACTACAGAGCCGCAGTCCCACGAGGCATACATCAAGCATGGGTTAGCTGCGCAGTTTGATGTTTTGGTAGCAAAGCCTCTAGTCCTTCCGACAAAAAACAGGGTACTTGACCGCTCATCGTTCATGCCAAGCGTTAAAGCAATCGCGGAAGCATCCGCCGATTCAAATCTCCACACTGCTATCATTTGCATGGGAAGGCTCCATGAAATCTATGAGCGCCGCCTGCGCCAACCTGCTGCTATGATGGTGGACCGATTGCAGATGCCCATTACGTCAGCCCATGTGAAGACAGCGGCAGGGGTGTGGAACCTTCCATACGAATTTGCCGAGCGAGAAGATCATCCCTACAAATATGGGTATGGGATGTTGATGCATGGAGCCTATCACTACATCGACAATCTGGCGCGGCTCCTGCTGGTGAACAGGCGCATCTATCCTGATGATGAGCTGACGCTTACTCTTCGCGGCTTTTCGGCCGGACCGCATGATCAGCATTCGCGCATTCCGGAGCGAATAAACGAACTTACAGCTGGCTATGATGAACGATACGCAACACTGGAGGGTGGTTTAACCTACGGAGAAACCGACGTCGTGGCGTCATTTGCGCTAAAGTTTCGGAGAACAGGTCGCGTGCTTACTTTGGGAACAATTTCTCTTGAACAGACCACGCCAGGCATGCGGTCCTGGGGGCCATTTCCAGATGTACCTTACAACATCAACGGACGCCTTCATTGCACTGATATTGATGTCCGATTGGGGCCGGCATTTGGAATCGCTGCGAGAGTGACAAAACATCCCATTGGCGCCCGGATGGGTGATGCCGACATAAGAGGGATCAACTCCGCAACAGTTGTGACGCGCTCGAATGCAAGATTAGCTCGGACGCAAGGGTTCATCCGGACGGAGCATTTCGAGCGCCCATATGGAAACTCCTATTCTTATTCAGCTGAAGCGGAAGTCTTCCGACGCTGGCTCCTTAATGAGCCAACCTATAGTGACTTCGCTTCGCATGTTCCCTCCTGTGCCGTGCTCGATGGTTTATTGAAGCTCGTTGCCTGCGGCGGAAACGATGATGTCACATTCGATTTCAATTATTCAGAACCTCATTGGCCAATTCTGCAGGAGAGCGACGATCCATGGTATGCATATATGGGCGACGACGTAGCGTTTTCGGCTAAGCATTAAAATGTCTAAAGTCTCCGTCATAGTCCCGCTACACAATGCGGGCGCATTCTTGACCGAGTGCGTCGGATCGGTTGAACTGCGTTCAGGTATCGAAACCGAAATCATTGTTGTGGACGACGCATCCGATGACGCATTGAGTCTGGACCACACGAACGCCCTCGTTGTCGAAAGGCGAATAAAGCTAATACGAAATTCGCAAAACGTTGGAGTCCAAGCATCGCGAAACTTAGGATTGAAAGCGGCCACCGGTGACTTTGTCGTTTGTCTAGATGCCGACGATATCTTGCTACCGCTCCCCAATGGATTAAGCTATCTATCTGAAGCGGTCGATATTTTGAACGAAAATCCCGATATCGTATTTGTTCATACAATGTCGCAGATGTTCGGTGATTTTTCTGGTTTGACAATTTCGTCGTATCCCTTGGAGGTGGATCTCGTCCTACGCAAACACCATGTTCCTATTTCAATCGTTTACCGAAAAAGCGAGTTAGCGTCCGGGATTATTCATCGCGAGGAGGTTCCGAAATGGCAAGATTGGGCATTTGGCGTTTCTCTTATTGCGGAGAGGTGGCGTCGTGGACAAAGATCTGCAATCGGATTTGTTCCGGGACCTGGCTACGGCTATCGCATCCATTCGGCTTTCCCGCGGATTTCAAGAAAACTGATTTCGGAAATTGAGGCTGCGAAGCCTATTGTGTCCGCGTACAGAGACTTTTTCTCGGCGGTCATTCCTGAAGTCGAGAATGACATTGAGGCATTGGCGTCTGCAATTGTTGCGAGAAAACCGAACCGCTTGACCGATCTCCTTTACATGGCTCGTTATGATCTGGAGCAAGCGAAAAGTGTCGCAGAGCAACGCGCCTTTAGTTTAAAATTGGGCGAGACCGAGCAGCTTGGAATCCCGTAGTAAGATGACATCGCGGCAAAGGTGAACGAGAGGAAACATCCTATGCGGCGCGTTACCCCCTGCAAATGAGAGATTTCGGCCTGTTCCGACTCCTTACAACGACACCATCATTTTTGGGATTGACCCGGCGAAGAACGGGGAATGCTCGCCGAGCATTCGTGAATTGAGGACACGGGAGGGACGCGGATCGACGAAGCTACCTATTGTCAGAATACCTGCTGTGCCGCTGTGCCTACTCGGAAAGCGCGTATCCGACGGACCATACGGTGCGTATGAGACTTTGTCCGCCGGCCGTATTGAGAGCCGCTCGCAAGCGGCCGATGTGAACATCGATGGTGCGGGGTCCAACATGAACAGCGCGCAGCCAAGCTGCCTCCCGCAGTTCATCTCTGGAGTAAACCCTATGTGGGTTCTTCATGAGATGGTGCAACAGGCGAAACTCCGTTGGAGCGAGGTGAATCGTGCGGCCGTTTCGCCGCACGCGATAACTGCTGACCTCCAGTTCGAGATCGAGAAAGGTCAAGAGTTCTCGTAGGCCGAGGGCGGGATTCCGATTCGCGTCGTGCCAGATCGCGCCAATACTTGTCATGAGTATCTCGGGCGAGAATGGTCTGCTGAGATACTGGTCGGCACCGGACTCGAGCAGTTCTTGCCGACTTGCTTCATCACCTTCGGCCGCAAGCGCGATAATTGACATTGACCGCGTCCGGCAGTCCAGGCGGAGGCGTTCACAGAGTGTCTGCGTCTCCACACCGGGTATACGTGATTCGAGAAGCAGCAGATCCGGGGCCATTGTCTCGAGGCACTTCGCAAGCGCCTCCCCGTCGCTCACGCCCGCAACAGCAAGGCCCTTGCTTTTAACTGTATATTCCAAAAATGTGCGAAAGCTATCGTCTGCCGCGGCGATCAGTACCATTGGCGGTGGCAGGGAACCCGGATTAGTAGCGTCATTCGACATCGCGTAGACCCTTCAGATGTGCCATCGACCGGCCGCTCGATTTGTGGTTCTGTCGCGAGTTCGAAGTTTGGAAGAGCAATGCTGCGACTGATGAGACGACGGGGATTTCAGATTCCTCCGAATGGTAGACAGGGATTGTGACGTACTGAATTGCCGCCGACAGTATGCTTCAGCATGAATGGGATTGGACCACGGCCTTTGATGTAGTTCTCGTCAATATGCCAGTTCCCGGTAGTTCGTTCCACCGGTTGAACCGCTCCAGCAGTTGAGTAGATACGGCAACAATGCAGCGGCTGATCGTGGATTGATCAACCCGGAGATACCGTTCAGCAATCGTACCTTCCAGATCGGGCCACCTGAGATCATTGGTCCGGGACCAAGCCTTCGCGGCTCAGCGACTTGGGAAAGCGCGGCTTGGCCGGCTACAGCAACTTCGATCGGTGTTATCATAAGGACGACTTCTCCTCGGTCGGTGATGGGTTTTGCTTACAACCATGCATGCACTGTGCCAAAGTAGGCCGTCGTTCTAAAGCAATATGGCGTAAGTGCTGTCGTCGCGTGTGTGACGTAGCCGGGCATGCGCAGCGCGGCTGGTATTGCGCGTGTGAATTCCGCTCGAAGGTATCCTGGGCGCCGTTTCCTGGCGCGATACTCTAATTTGCGCGGTGCATGGAAGTTCGTGGCAACTGACGGCGAAAACGCCTGGAAACCGACACCTACTGTCGGGTTTGTCGAACCCGAGAGATGGTGAACATTCGACCTAGCTGCCGGCAGTGGCATAGCCTACGTCGTTGGTAAAAAAGTGGAAAATGCTTTATTGAGGCTATTGCTTCCAGTTTGGCATGATTGTTGAAGCTCCATCCTGGCTAGGCGGCAGGAACTGCCGACCAACAGGACTCCCAGGTCGGCATAAATCTGCACTACGGTCCTGCCACGGTGGCAGAGCCGTAGCCTACAGCCGAAAGCTTCGTGCACCAGTAACAACAACATCTGGTGCACTTAAGGAGCGACTATGGAACGCCAACGGGTGAATGCTGCCCTTCAAGTTCGAAGGCCAGCAGTAAGAGTGTCCGATCCGCTTTCTCTGGTCCCGCCGATGCCATTCCCTAAGGCAGCGACCGAGGCGGTTGCTGTCGAGTTTTGCCGATTTCTCCACCAGACTGATGCCGTTGCCCGATCCGATCAGTTGTTCGACCTGTTGTCTGGTTTTGCCCTATATTTTGATTGCCCGTGGATCGCCTATGGTCCTCTTCGACCCAACCAGAAGGTTTTCACTCCGGCTCGATGCGATCCGAAGGTGATGCTGAATTATCCCGATGAATGGCTGAAGCGCTGTTCCGAAATGGGGTATGACAGAATAGATCCCATCATCAACAAGAGCCGAAAGCGGGCGCGCGCCTTTCGTTGGAGCGAAGTCTACAACGACGCAAGCACCACTGAAATCGAACGGCGGGTTTTCGACGAGGCCGCGACATTCGGCTTGAGGTCAGGCATCAGTGTTCCGATGCACGGCCCGGACAGCAGCGTTGCCATCATGAGCTTTGCTCAGCCTTCGGAATGCGAATTCGACAACAGAACAATCACCTACTTGCAATTGGCCGCGGCACATTTCCATTTGAAGGTTGCGAGTTTCGCGAATTCAAATGGTATTGCAAGCGCCCCAAACCTTTCGTTAAGAGAAAAGGAATGTATTTTGTGGGTCGCTAGAGGTAAATCATCGTGGGATATAGGTATTATTTTAGGAATATCTGACAATACGGTCAATTTTCATGTAAAAAATGCGATGCGAAAATTGGATGTTACTAGCAGAACAGTCGCAGCTATGAAAGCAGTGGATTTTGGGATTATCGAATTGTAAAGAGCGGCATCCAAGGTGACGCGCTCCCGCAAATCAAATGTGGAACTGTCAAATCAAAGCCTCTACCGCCTTTGTGAGGAACGAGCGTGTAAGCAGGACTCCGAAGCGACGCGTCGGTTCCGGACCGACATTCAAGAGAGCCCGCCACGATTAAAAACGCAGGAACTGCGAAGGGGCTACAACTCTTCTTCGCAAAATCGTAACTTAACTGCCAGTATCGCTCTGGTTGGCGGCGACCTGAACGCCAAATGCCGATTGGGTCCGCGAGCGCCTTGCGCAGAGTGGCGAGGGCGTTGGAAGTCCGGCCAGAACAAGCAGCTAAGCGCTCCCTTGGATCCCAAAGTGGCATGAGGTCGCCCTGCATGAAATGCTGAACCTGAAGGGCACGCAAGGTCGCATGCTTGGACGCCTTCCTATGACGACCTCGATCTCGCGTTCGCTGTCCAGCCGGCAGAGGGGCCGAAGCACCTGTCTTATATGCCGCATGGTCAGCATTCACTTTGACGGCAGGAAACGCCCCTCGTGGACAGAGGAGATTCAAGGTTGCTGACACAAAGCCACCATCAGGACGGAAACCGTGCGGTGATCGGAATCCGTCCGTGCAGCGCGGCAATCCAGATTGCCGCTCGATACGTCCGGTTAATTCCTGGATTTCGCAGATTCTCGCCCCGAGCTAAGCCATTACCAAAGAACGATCGGTGACGACACTACCATCCCAGGTAGGCGCACGGGCCGTCGTTGTCGTATAAAAGGGTACGATTCCAACTGGAAATTGGCTAAAAAAGGCAGCCCGAGATCGCATCGGCTCATTCAGGACTATGCGCGACGCTATGATGCAATTGTCTGACGGAGGAAGATCATGCTTCAAGAGAGTAGCTCTAACTCGCTGTTTGCCTTCGAAACCCTCGAGTCGAACGTGCGGTCATATTCACGATCCTTCCCTGTGGTGTTCAGAAAGGCGGCAGGAGCCATTCTCGAGGACGAAAACGGTTGTGAGTTTATCGATTTTCTTTCTGGCGCAAGTGTCCTTAATTACGGTCACAACGACCCTTACATCCTAAACGATGCCGTAGAATACTTGAAATCAAATCGGATTATCCATGCTCTGGACATGGCTACGTCAGCGAAACGAGAGTTTATGGAGTATTTTGACCAGATAATATTGCGCCCGCGTGGTCTTACATACAAATTTCAGTTTGCCGGTCCTACGGGCGCTAATGCCGTCGAAGCTGCTTTGAAACTGGCGCGGAAGGCCACTGGGCGGCACAGCATAATTTCATTCACCAACGGCTATCATGGAGTGAGCTTAGGCGCGCTTGCAGTAACTGGCAATCGATACTACCGAGATGCAGCAGGTCTTCCTGCAGGCGGCGCAGTGTTCATGCCCTACGACGGGTATTGGGGAGCCGACAAAGACACTTCAGAATATCTGGACACGGTGCTCGCCGATGCTAGCAGTGGTGTTGACATGCCGGCAGCCATCATTCTGGAAACCATCCAAGGTGAGGGGGGCATCAATCCTGCAAGCAAAGACTGGTTACAGTCCATCGAGCGACTTTGCAGAATGAACAGCATCCTCCTGATTGTCGATGACATTCAGGCGGGCTGCGGGCGAACGGGAGATTTTTTCAGCTTTGAATTTGCGGATATATCTCCAGACATCGTTCTTTTGTCGAAGTCGCTCAGTGGCTGTGGGCTGCCGCTGTCCCTTTTGCTGGTCAAACCCGAGTTAGACGTTTGGCAACCGGGCGAACACAGTGGGACTTTCAGAGGCAACAATCTTGCACTCGTAACGGCGACGGCTGCCTTGCGCAAATACTGGACAAATGAAAACCTGTCTAAGTGTGTTGTCGAAACAGGACGCATCCTGAGCGAGCGCCTTCGGCAAGTCGCTCAAAGCAACCGAGATTCTAACCTTTCCGTACGTGGAAGGGGCATGATGATGGGGCTCGACTGCAATACGGGCAAACTGGCCGAGAAAATTGTCCGCCAGGCCTTCGAGGACGGACTTGTGATAGAACGATGCGGCGCGGAGAACCAGGTGATCAAATTTCTTCCTCCATTGACTATTGACGGGCAGACGCTTCAACGCGGTCTGGACATTCTGGACGGGGCGGCGCGCGCAAGCGAGCCTGCGGGAGATTGCCAGTGAAGGCGGGCGGGTCGTCGAGATGGGCAAGCCCGTTGGAGAAGCGGAGTTCATCTTGAGCGAAGATGTCAGCGAAAGAGGCCCGGCCGGAATGCAACGCATTTGACCGGTCTGGTGAGAGATCCGCTAGGCACGACGCGCAACGGACATGGGGATGATGGGGCGTGGCCTTTTCCCCGGTGTGAAGCACGCCAATGATGCCGATCTCGACGCCCAGCCTTTTGGGATCTGCAGCGTCCGGACTGCTGTCCGCATCAGCAGTTCGTGGACAATCGCCTGTTGTGGAAGGCTAGTATCTCGGCGATGTCCGGGGTAAAGTGAAAGGCACATGGAGCGTACGGGACCGGCAAGAGATCGTCGACACGAGCCGCGACCAATCCGCTGCGAGCTATGCCTGAGACTTCACGCAGGACATTGCGGCAGCAATTATTAGGAGATACGGGTCGTACTGCAGTCATCGCAGGTTCGACGTGTCCACCGAGCCTTAGTTCAGGCACGTCGTTCATTGCGGCCAAGAGAACCGATCTGGTCGCGGCAGTATGCGGTCAGCGATGCGCGCCTCTTCGGAACGCAATGGTTAACGAAGCCTGAAGCAGACTTTTCACGACATCCCCGCGCCCAAAGTCCGAGTTTGCGACAAGCCCTGTTTATGTTCGGAAGCTGACATACTGGTCGCAAAGTTCCGTTGCTGCGAGCAAATCACTTGACCTTGCGCCTCTTGCCCCACGATCTGTTCAGTGGCACGCCGATTGCAAGGGACAGGGTAAAGAACACGTTACGACCATGGCGATCCTGCAGTCTCCGGCCGAAGAGCTCTACCATGAAAATTACTCGAACGCTCCCAATCAATGCGATAGACGCTGCACTGTTGGGTGCGGTTCCGCCAATTGAAGCTTTGCCTCGGCCACCGCGGGTGCCGCTGTCGTTGCCCCAGGAGCGGCTTTGGCTCTCGTCGCGTCTGGCGGACGGCAGCCAAGCCCGTCACGTTCAGATGGAGCTTCGGCTTCGCGGCGAGTTGAACGAGGCAGTCCTTCGGTCTGCTTTGGGCGGGTTGGTGGCGCGTCATGAGCTGCTCCGCACTACCTTCGGGGTGGACGACGGCCGACCGTTCCAGCGGATCGGGCCGTCGGGCGGCCGGATGCCACTGAAACAGCACGATCTGACGGCGGCAGCAGATGTGGAGGCGACCCTCGCGAAGTTCATGAGCCACGAAGCGCAGGCAACGTTCGACTTGGAAGCCGGGCCGCTGATCCGTGCTCGGCTCTTGCGCTTGGCAGTGGACGACCACGTGCTGCTTATTACCATGCACAACATGATCTCGGATGACCAGTCTGGAAAGATCCTGGCGCGCGACTTGAGCGAGCTCTACACTGCGGCCCGCAACGGCCGCGCCGATCGGCTGTCGCCGTTGCCGGTGCAGTATGCGGACTATGCGGTTGGGCAGCGTCGTTGGCTGGCGGGCGAGCTGTTGGAGGGCCAGTCGGAACATCGTGACCGGACGCCGGTGGGCGCGCCAACGATGCTGAAACTGCCGACAGACCGGCCGCGTCCGGCGCGGCAGGACTGCAGGGACAGTTACGTCGAGTTCGTGTTACAGGAGCCGCTGACCACGCGGCTCAAGGCGCAGAGCCGACGTCACGGGATCACATTGTTCGTGACTCTGCTGGCTGGCTGGGCGCTCGTGTTGGCACGGTTGTCGGGTCAGGAAGAGTTAGTCATTGGCACGTCGGACGCCAACCGCACGCGCTCGGAGATTGCGGGGCTGATCGGCCCCTTCGTCAACGCGCCGACGCTGCGGATTGATCTGTCAGGCGATCCGACTCTGGAGGCCTTGCTGGAGCGGGTGAACGCCGCGCTTTGGGCGCAGGCATACCAGGACCTGGCGTTTGAACAGGTGATCGAACTCGCCAATCCGCCCCGTAACGAATCTCACACCGCGATCTTCGCGGGTAAACTTGTATGGCGAAATAATGGTGCGGCGCCTGCGGAGATGCCGGGGCTGAAACTTGAGTACCTCAGCGTTGACGAACGTGTGGAGCAACATGATCTTGCGCTTGAGTTTGTTGAGGTCGGCGAGGCGATTCGTGGAAGGCTGATCTACGCGCCGTCGCTGTTTGAGCGCAGCACGGTCGAGCCGTTTGTGAGCTATTTGCAGCACGCGCTGAGCGAGATGGCGGCCGACCTTGGGCAGCGAGTTTGGTCGGCGGCACTTCCGTTGGGGGAGGAACGTCACCGTCTTCTGGCAGAGCCGAACCAGACGGAAGCGGCCTATCCCCAGGACGGGCGCATTCAAGAGCTTTTTGGGGCGAAGCAGGAGGGGAATCCAGTGGCGATCTCGGTTGACTGCAAGGATCAGAGCCCGAGCTATAGTGAGCTGAACGTGCGGGCGACGTCTGCGGCGCCTCAAGATTGCTCGTTTCAATATTCGCCCATCAGCTCGGATCCGCCAACCGATACCGCCGTCATGAATTTCGTTGAGGGGACGCGCATCGTTACCCCCGGTGAGCTGCAAGCCAACAGCATCACGCGCTATCATGTCACAAGATTCTATCGTGAACAGATCATCAAGAGTGGCTATTATGACCAGCTCAAATACATCGTAGAACCCTCATTCGAAGAGTTCGAGAGTCCTGGCAATCTGGATACGAGCGGCGAGCACGATAACACGGTTGTACCGGGCTTTCAGCACAAATACGCCCGGACGGGATTGTTGCTGGTAACGGACCGTTGCGCTTCATACTGCCGTTACTGCTTTCGCAAACGCATTGTTGGCAAGGACTCCGATGAAATCGCAGCTGATTTCGCGCAGATTGCGCAATATATCGGAAGTCATCCTGAGATGACGAACGTGCTGCTCTCGGGAGGCGACCCGTTCATGCTCAGCACCGCCAGACTCGATGAAATTCTTGACCATCTGCTGCCGTTCCCACATTTAGAGTCCATTCGATTCGGCACAAAAATGGTCGCCTACACGCCCAAGAGGTTCGAGGACCCTGCGTTACCGGCTTTGTTCCAACGGATCCATGAAGCGGGCAAGGCCGCAGTGATCGTCACACATTTCGACCACATCGGTGAAATCTCGGTCGATGCTGAGCGCAACATTCGCTGGTTACGCGAGCGTGGCGTGCAGTTCCTCAATCAATCCGTGCTTCTCCGGAAAGTCAACGATGATGCCGAGATCTTAGCGGCAACCTTCGCCAAGTGTCATCAAATAGGTATCCGCCCATATTATCTCTTTCAAGGCAGGCCGGTGAAAGGTGCATCGCATTTTCAGGTTTCACTCCGCCGCGGACTAGAGATTGTGCAAGGCATCAACCAACGTCTGAGCGGCATCCAAAAGACATTCAAATACGTCATGTCGCATTACACAGGAAAGATTGAGATCCTGGACCTTGGAGCCGATGACCGCATGTATATGCGATACCATCAAAGCAAGGCTTCGGAAAAGATCGGAAAGATCTTTTCCCGGCCGCATATCGAGGGCGCCCGCTGGTTGGACGATTTGCCCAAATAATGAGATGGAAGTGCTCGCCCGCATTGCGGACTACCGACACAGAACGAGTAGAGCACAGAGGGCCCGCCGTTTTCCTATACGGAAGCGCCGTGAGGCGGTGGCGGTGACTCTGCCGCTTGCCAAGGTAGAAACGCTGTGTGTCGACAGGGAGGGTGTTGATGGGGCGGTGACTGCGGCACGGCAGCATCGCTTCGCCAATTCCACCGAGTACTGCCTCGCTGGACCGCGCGCCCGGGGAAGGCGTGCTTGGTCGCGAAAGGGTAATGACGACCGCTATCTACATCATGGAAAAGGCTATCCGGCTACGCTATTGCAGCACAGACCTCTCTGCGCGCATCGCCTGCCGGCGGGATCGCCCAGCCGATCGCAGCCGATATACGCGCGGCCGGCGGTCTCATCACCGAGGATGATCTGGCAAGCTGCGGTTCGCCCGCGTAGGTGGAGCCGGTTTCGACAGCTTACGGCTCCATCAGAGTTTCAGCTCCCCGCCTGGCGGCGGACCCCGGCTCCCATCTCGCGCAGATGTCCGCATCACGACCCGAGTCATCTCATTATGGTTGCGCGAAGCGTTCACGCTTCCGCCGTCTTTCGCGAGCGAGTGGTCAGCCACCTGCCGCCCGACCTCACTCATTCATTCGCATCAATGCGTTGGAGAGGAGATTACGCGCGGCAGGTCGCAGAAATCCTAGTCGCCCGGACCGTGACAGAGCTCACGACGGATAGCCCGAAGAGCCGTGCACCGAGTTGCCCACCCAGTTCTACAAGGCGCCCGCAACGTGCTGTTCGTGCTCCTCGTCATTGTCGCGTTGCGTTGGGTGCTTAAGAAAGACCATAGTTACGGCACGAAGTGGCCGTTGAGCCTCGTTGCAGCAATGCTGTTTGCGCTTCTGCTGGTTCTCAGCCTTGATCGATCGACCTGAGGAAGTAAGTCAGAATGGATTTCACCGTCGCAAATCTCATAAAGGACAGCTACGAGCGCTTCCCCCGCCAAATGAAGATCGCTGCGCGTTGGTTGATTGATCATCCGACTGAGGTCGCACTGCTCTCGATGAGAGAGCAGGCGCGTCGAGCACGAGTGCCGCCGGCAACACTAACGCGACTTGCGAAGCGCCTTGGCTTCGATGGTTTCGAGAAATTGAAGGAGGTATTCGCGACCAGCATCAGGGAGGGGCCAGAGAGTTTCGTCGGGCGTGAAGAGGAATTGCTGGTGCGACGGGATATCGAGGGCGATGGTGTTCTCATCGGCGATACAATTAAAGCCTTGCATGGCCATCTAAGCGAGTTCGCGCGGCCCGCCATGATTTCCGTGCTGGCAGCAGCAGCCGACCTTATGGTGGAGGCAAGGCAAATTTTTTGCATCGGCCTCCGCTCGAGTTTTCCAGCGGCCCATCTGATGCACTATGTCGGGTCATTGCTTGGCTCGCCCACGATACTAATCGATGGAATAGGGGCCACGGCGAATGATGCACTCAGATTTCTCGGTCCCGGAGACGTATTATTAGCGATTACGGTCAGTCCGTACAGTCGCCATACAATGCAGGTCGCCGAGTTCGCTGTCTCGCACGGTGCGAAACTAGTCGCTTTGACCGACAGCGAACTATCTCCGATCGCTAAGCTTTCGGAAATTGTGATCAGCGTTCAGACTGAAACACCCTCGTTTTTTCACACCATGACCCCTGCGTTCGCAGCGGTGGAATGTCTCGTAGAATTGATCGCGGCCAGACGCGGAAGCTGCGCGCTCCAAACTTTGGAGGCGTACGAAGCACACCTCGCAGAATTCGACACCTATGTCCTGCGGGCACCGTGTAAGCGCAAGACTTGATCGACCTAGGTTTCGTGCGTCAGTTCGCAAATTGGGACGGCCATGGGTAGTCATGCTCTGTGAGGGAGCGCAAGTTTCTTTGTGCTCTCTGAGAGCGGTCGTCTCGTCGGCGGTAATTGGACGAGGCCTTCAGATGCTCCAGCAGTCGTTGGTGGACCGGGCGCAGGTACCGCGCGGCACGGCCGACCCAATCTGCGACCGTCGAGCAACCGAGATGGATCCCTTGGCGTTTATAGATTTGCGCCTGCCTGTAGAGCGGGAGGTGTCGGCGTATTTGGAGACGAGCGCCTGCGCGATCGTTGCTTCTGTCGGAATGCCGCCTTCGATCAGCCGCGCGGGAGCCGAGGCCTGGGCAACGACCTCCTCACAGGCACGGCAGGCATATTTTGGGGCGGCGAATTGTCAGAACGCGGGACTGGGCCGGAACGATGTCGAGCTTCTCGCTGACGTCGTCGCCGATCCAAGGCAGGTCATTGCCACAGCAGGGGCAGTCATTATCCTCACGAGCACGCCGCCGGTCTCCAGTTCACTTACACCGGGACGGGCTCGCTGTCTCGATGGACGCGCTCGTTTCGTCTCTTTCGCTGCAGGTATCGCAAACACGTCCAAGACCGCTGGCGCAAACAACGAACTTCTTCAGCCACCGGCAGGGTATCGCACGACTTGCGGGCCAGCCGTCGCCAGGTGAAATAATTGCTCACAGGTCAGTCCATGACGCCGTGCTACCGCGCATACCGTGACACCCGCTTTCAGCAACGATCTGCGCCTTCCGCTCGTCGCTCCACTCCCGGCGTCGGCCACTACCTGGTGGAGGCGGAACTCAAGGACGTCGGTGATCAAGCTCTGATGCGCGGGTTGGATACCGCATTCCCGATTGTGCGTCCGGGGCTATTCCTATCTTACTGCGGGCGTCGGTCAGTACCGGTCACAAAGCGGCTGACGGATATTCCCCTGCCGTTGTCCCGTCTCCGCCCATGCGCGAGGTGCAAGTTCGCTGCAGTGACCTATGTTCTGATCGCCTGCGCCTCCCTTGCAACAGCCCACATGAAGCCGGCCAGTTCACGGGCAATTGCAGTGCAAACCACCGTCGTTCGTTTTCCACGTGCGGCCAGCAAGCGATATCGAGGCGTCAATCGGCTCTGAGCTTTCCACGCGATTTCTCGCACTTTCGGCGGGGCTTCCTCCAAGCAGTACAGCTTCCTTACGCCCACCTTCGGCGGATGGCGATACGTCCACGCACTCTCAACAAGCATGTGAGCGACTTGATGAGCCGGTGAAGGCCCTAACCGGTGGGGCCGGCCTCGTAGCAGAAATGCACGTGACCAAACTTCGCGACTATTCGCTGGATAATGCGGCGCATGCTGGCATCCGATGCATCAACCTCGCCGACATAACGGATCTCTCCGTTCCGGCCAGATTCAGCAATCGCAATTGGATTCTTCAGCTTGGCGACATCGATTTCCGACAAAAGCTTCTCTATAATCTGCCACGGCTCGTCCTCCTGTCGTGAGGAACGGCTCGGCCTATCCGAGCAACCCTCGGAAGACCAGTGTAGGGCGAGCCACCTCAACCACGAAGAAGGACATACAGACTTACTTTGTAGTGCTGGCGCGGCAGCCCGAAGAAAATGACGTCTGCTCGATCATTCCCTCGATCCAGCCGGTCAGCGGGGACGCCAAGCATCATCGTTGCCCTGCTTCTCCCGTGCTTTCATTGCGCCAATTTCACGGCGACAATCACCTGCTGTCGAGCGCCACCTGCGCTGGTGCAGCGATGCAGGGAGTTTCAGACTATTCCTGTTCGCCAGATGTTGGACATGATGTGATCGACCAACTGATTAGGTCGACGGCACGCTGAAGAATGGCCTCGGTCCGAATACGGGTGGGCGAAGCGGCGATGACATGTCCGATCGAGTCTAGGTAATCACCATTCCTGACGATCGGCGTCTTAGGTTTAACATAGAACCTGACCTCCACGACACCCGGTACAGCGGCCGCCCGACCGTCGCCATCGATCCAAGCAAGGATACCATCGCGATCAGGAACCAGATTCCGCGCGGCCGCAGTATGCGAATGCCTTGCGCGCAAATCGCATTCCTCGCCGACGACGAGCTTGATGTGTTCGGTGACGAGGTCGATACCGTAAGCCAGTTGAACCAGCCGAGGAGTGGTCCAGCCCGGAAGACGCGGATTGACTTCGATAACGACCGGCCCAAGCTTCGTCCATCGGAATTCAATATTCGTTGGCCCCCAGCCAAGGCCGAGAGCTCGCAAGCAGTTCAGCGAAACATCGGTGATACGTTTATACTCGCCATCAGTCAGCGGGGCCGGAAAGACGGTTTCACGAACGACGAAATGCGGTGGATGGCCGAAGTCAGCCGCACCAACCGCAATTACTGCACTTCCCATCGTATCAGCGCTATATTGGGGGCCTTCTGAGAATTCTTCGACCAATATCTTCTGTGAAGACCGCCACTTGTGTTTCCCACCTAGCAGGCGGGTCGAATGCTCGGCTAACTCAACTTCATCGCGGCACAATCGGACACCGTTGCTGCCACTGCCTACAGCTGGCTTTAGGACCACGGGCAAGCCAATCTCTGAGGCAGAGGCTTCTACTTCGGCCGCATTGGCCGCTAACCGAAAAGCTGGCATTGGAACGTCGGCCTCGGCGAGGAGTTGACGTTGAACGAACTTGTCGCAGCATCGTTCAATCGACGCGGGGTTTGGTCCTGGTAGATCGAAGTACCGGCAGAGCTTGGCAACTGTTACATAAAGCGACTCGTCGAGGCCGGTGAACCCAGTAATGCCAGCAATGTCATACCTCGTACATACCTGACAACATTCGTTTAGGACCGCGTCGAAATTATCTGTGTCGACACGGATTGCCTCAAAGACGCCGGCCGCAAGATAGTCGTACTGAGCTGGATCAGCCGATAGGGTAATCGGATGAAGGCCAAGACATTGAGCCGCTCGGATGTATAGCGGACCGTTACCCCTATGACCTTCAACTAGGATGAGCGCTCTGCTCGCCATTAGCGTTGATCTCCACGTTGCGCGCTCTGAGGTGATCCGAGCGCAAAGCGACATTAGCTTTTTCACCCGTGCCTCAGACCTGCGGTGAGCGTATCATTGTCTGCAATTCGCAACTGCAAAGATTCTGTGAAGTTATTTGAAGGAGACGTTGTGCGCACGGACACTCAATCCAACCTGCTCTGCAACCTGTCTCGGCGAGGCGATTCCAGCGTTGCACAGGCGCGTGACCTCTTTACATAGATTGCGACGTTGATCCTTGCGGAATTGCCGCAAGCTTTGCAGCGATGCTTGCTTCTACGAGGGGTTTTCTTGGCCGTCATGACCTCCTGCTCCGATTTCATTCATGGCCTAAATGATTTCTACCCCGATGACGCGCCAGCCATGCAGTTACGACATTTGCATTTCGTTCGGGGAGCAGATCAAGAACGCTGTTGCGCTCGAGATCGCAGATAATCGTACCGTAGTGAGCCTGTTGAGCAAACAGGATGGGGGCAGCGATGCTCTCCAGCGCCGGGCACAAATGACTCGGATCATCGGGTAGCATACCTTGACCAGCTGGTTGGCGAGGCTGACCGTCGTCGACGGTGAGTTGCCAACCGGCGTTGACGATCGGCGTGTCCGCAATTTAGCGGACAATAAGGCGGGACATTGAGGTGGTTATTCTTGGCCAGCTGGCCGAGCGGCCAAGCAAAGTGATGCGGCTTGCCTTGCGCACGGGTAACCCCGCCCAGCGCCGGCTCATAACCACCGCTCGGCACCAGCCCGTTGATCCGCCCCCTTTACGTCGAAAGATTCCGCCTGCGCTTTCCCCAATGTGGCTTGCGCCACGACGACGGGCAATCCGCTCAGAGAGCTGAGCAAGTTCTTAAGTCGCATCTCGTGTTCTTGTACGTCTATTGGGACAATTGGTCAGGTTTCCTGCTCTTCCAGGGCATAGCCTGTCGAGCGTACCGTTCGTATGACATTGTGGGACGAAACTGCCTTAAGCGCCTTCCGGAGCCGACTGATATGGACGTCGACAGTGCGCTCATGGACATAGATGTTTTCGGGCCAGGCCGCGCCCATCAGTTCATGGCGGCTGCATACCTTACGTCGACTCTCGATTAGATGGCGCAGCAGATTAAATTCGGTCCGGCTTAGATGGATCTGCTGGCCGTTGCAGCGTACCCGAATACTGGCGAGGCGCATTTCAAGGTCTCCGCAAACCAGCGGTCGGCAGTCCTCGTCCCCGTATACAAGTTTCGCGTGTAGATAGGCGAGCAGTTTGGCTGGCGCGAAGGGCCGTACGAAACTTTCGTCGATACCGGCCTTTAGAAGGTCGAGGTGCTGTTGTTCGGCGCCCGGTGCAATCAGCGCGACCACACGCGGGGCGGCAGGCCGCAGCTCGCCTTTTAGTTGTGCGCAGATCGCCCGTCCTACGCCGCTAGCCGGTTGACAGTCAAGGAGAATGGCGTGAGGAGCCTGCTCAGTCGCCTGTCGGACCGCTTCCTCGACGCCGCCCACCAGCCCGCTTTCGAAGCCATCCGCCTCTAAGAAATGACTGAAGAACAACACAAACTCGGCATCTTCTGAACAAATCAGGACCAGAGGGGTCATCGCTGCAGTAATTGCAACCGGCCGCGTAGACACCTGACTCCTAGCACCCCGTTCATTCCTCAATGTTATCCTCACCAGTCATTCTGCCGACACATTTTCGTTTACCGGCCCCGGCGCCCGGCCAATTCAGGTGCGCCAAGGGGTCAATATCTACGTCATCTGCCAATCGGGCACAGACTGCGCCGGCACGCCTTATGCGCACACAGGCCTTAACGGTGCTCTCCAACTTCCCTCCATGCCTCGTGGTCGCACCAAGTTTTGGATGTCGTTCGGTTGTCTGTTGGCCCACAAGAAGGGAAATACAAAAGGCATGCCAACTGGTGAACAAGCAGCTTGCAGAGTTTTTTGTTTTTGGTGCAATGGTTTAGATAGAACAAGCTAAGCAGCCGAGCGACAAATTCGGTGTCGCGGATTTTACAAACCAAACAGGCAACGTCAGGTCCGCGGCATTTTCCCATCCCTACCGCTCGACTGCCCAATTCTCAATCTCTCCGATACTTATGAGCGCCTTGTTCTATTTGGCCGCCAAACGTGCTTCTTGGCAGCGAGCGTGACGAACCACGCCTGATCATTCCGCAAAAGTGGCTCGGAGACGGCGAGGCATGACCGACAGCAGGATTATCCCCCGGACGAGCAGAAAAACGTGAAGGGCGGCCCAGAGCCCGTGGTTGCCGAACATCTGCCCGAACACGAACAACGCAGCGATAAAGGCTGCGAAGGATATAACCATGATGTTGCGTATGTCGCGCGACCAAGTCGCGCCCACGAACACGCCGTTCATTTGGAAGGCCAGCACACCGCTCGGTGCTGTGAAGACCGCCCAAGGAAGATAGAATACCGCCTCCGCGCGCACGTCAGCTGCCTTTGTTATGGAGCCGACGAACTGTTCGCCGAATGCGAAGACCAGGACGCTCGCAAAGACCGCAAGCGCGAATCCCCAGCCGGCGGTCAGTCTGACGACACGCACGAAAGCCGGCTGATCACAGGCTCCGATGGCACGACCAGCGAGTTGCTGTGCGGCTGCCGCGAACCCGCCGAGGAAGTTGTCTGCGAACAGTAGAGAGTGCATAAGCACCGCATTGGCGGCGAGGGTCAGCGTGCCCAGCTGCGCACTCTGCCGCATAAACAGGATGTACGCGCCCATGAGCACAAAGGACCGGATCGTGATGTCCGTGTTGAGGTGAAGCATCGACCTCACCGCCACGACGTTGAACGTATGTTGAGGCGATCTCTTCGGCATCGCCCGGAAGCGCCCAAGCAGGATGACTAAGCCGGCGCTCATGGCGGCGACTTCGCCGCACATCGTTCCCAAGGCGACGCCTGCAATCCCCCAGCCGAGATAAAGGCCAAGAAAGATCGACAATGCGATGTTCACCCCGTTAAGGAGGAGTTGCAGGAGAAGTGCAAGGCCGGCCTCGCCACGTCCGAGGAAATAGCCGAAACTCGCATAGTTTATGAGCGCTGCTGGCGCCGAGATAAGGCGGAACCGAATGCAAAGATCCATTGAGGCGATCAGGCCCGGTTCCGCGTTCATGAACCATTCGCCGGCGGCGGCAATCAGCGGTGCAAGCAGCACCAGAGCGAAGCCGAAGAGGACGGCGATCACAAGTGCACGCAAGAAGACTGCCCGCTCTTCCAGGGCATCGCCTCTGCCAGAAGCTTGGGCGACAAGAGCGGCCGTGCCGGAGCGCAAGAAATTGAAGGTCGCAAAAACGCCGTCGATAACCACGCCACCCGCTGCGAAACCGCCAAGCAAGGCGGTATCGCCGAGTCGGCCGACCACGGCCGCGCCGACGAGGCCGAGCAGCGGCGTCGTAAGGGACGCGAACGTTGTAGGAATGGCGATCGCCAGTACCTGCCGATTGGTGACCGGGAATGATTTGGAAGCGAGACTGGCCATTTTTGTTTCAACTCGATTCCTAATGGATCTGCTGCAGGATTTGCATTACCGGTAATACGGCACGGAGCCCCTGAAGCAATTTCGGAAAGTTGCGATGCTTAAAGGGCACCAGTTTGACTGGTCTGTCATCCTGCTTTGGATCTGCTGGTATTTGAAGTCTGGTCCCAGCCTGCATCTTGAAAAGATGATGACCGAGCGTGGCATTGCAAACGACCACATCATGATCTAGGGCAGGGCTGTTCACCTCGTAGATTCGTCGCTGGAGTTCTTCAGCCTGGGCAAGCGGAGTGTTACCGGCAGATGGCTTGTCGACACTATCTTTCTCAAGGTTTATGGGCAGTGGATATATATCCGTCGCGCTATCGACAGCGCCGGCGGCACGGCTGAGTTCCGGCTCGCTGAGCGCCGAAATCTTCCGGTGGCGAAACGCTTCGTTGGGCGAGCGCATAAGCGTCATTCCTCGCCCGATCGCTCCCGCCACGCCACGAATTGCGCGCAGAACCGCTCCCGGTACCGGCTGAAGATGACCCGGATTCGCCAGAGCTGACATTTGAAGAGATGCATGAGGGGTCGACAGCGATCGATACTCGGCTTCAAGCCCTTCAGCGCCGATGCGATTCTCCAAGGGATCGGGATGATTCTCAGGATGCGCGAGCGGCAAGAAGTGTGCGCCTTCATTCCTCAACCAACGCCCGCCGAGTAATTCGCCATACTCTTCGTCTGATCCGCAGCGTGCTAATTTAGTTCTTTTCAACAAACCCATTTCTCTCATGCTCTCAATTGCACCACGCCCGGTGACAATCACGTGTGACGGAGCGCCACCTCCCGTGGCGCGAGGGGCGGAGGGTCTGCTGATTGGTGTTGATCGCCAAGGGTCGGAAATGGTGTGATCGACCACGTAATTAAGTCGATCGCCTGCTGAAGTATCGCCTCGGTCCGATCTGAGTTGGTTGAAGTGGCGAAAACATGGCCGATGCGGTCTCGGTTGTCACCCTTCCTAATGATCGCCGTCCCGGACTCAACATGAAATTTGACCTCGACAATACCTGGCACAGCAGCTGCCCGACTGTCACCGTCGATCCAATCGAGGGTGCCATCGCGATCAGGAATCAGGATCCGCGCCGCTGCGCTTTGCGAGTGGCTTCGGTGCAAGTCGCATTCCTCGCCGACCACAAGCTTGATGTGCTCGGTGACAAGATCGACGCCGTAAGCCAGCTGAATCAATTGAGGATTGGGAGTACCCGCAAGACGCGGGTTGACTTCAATGACCACTGGACCGCGCTCCGTCCACCGGATATCAATATTCGTTGGCCCCCAACCCAGACCGAGTGCTTCCAGACAATTCACCGAAACATCGACGATGCGCTTGTACTGATCATCAGTTAACGGGGCCGGACAGGTATACTCACGACAGATGAAAAGTGGTATGGAGGTGAAGTCAGCGGCGGCGATTCCAATGACTTCATTTCCCATAATCTCAATGCTATAATGTAGGCCTTGCGCGAATTCTTCAACCAGGATGCTCGTTGGAGACTTCCCGCCCAACAGATAGGTGGTATGTTCAGCTAACTCATCGGCATTGCGGCACAAACGGACACCACTGCTACCGACGCCTACGGCTGGCTTAAGAACCACCGGCAGGTCGATTTCCGCAGCAGATTTTGCTACGCTCGCCGCATTCTCTGCCAAACGATAGGCAGGCACTGGAACGCCAGCCTCCGCGAGGAGTTGAAGTTGAACGAATTTGTCGCAGCATCGTTCAATGGAGACGGGGTCCGGCCCCGGTAGACCGAAATATCGGCAGAGCTTGGCCGCCGTCGCATAGACTGATTCAAGGGCGCTCGTAATTCCAACAATGTCGTAGGACACCCGTAGCCGGGAACATTCGCGGATCAGCGCATCGAGATCTTGTGTGTGGACACTTATTGCCTCGAAGTCTCCTTCCGCAATATAGCCGTACTGATTTGGATCAGCGGCCAAGGTAATTGGATGAAGGCCAAGACGTTTGGCCGCTTGCACGAACGGCAGACTATTACTTGCGCCTTCAATCAGGATGAGCGCTCTTCTTGCCATGGGCATGGATCCTCCCTCGTGAGTTGAGTCCAGCCCGGTGCGGTACAGGCATAAGCTCTATATATGTGAGACACAGTCCATGCGACGAATGTATCATCGTTCGAGATCTGCGGTTGCAAAGGTTCTGTGAATTAATATGAAGGAGTTGTTGCAATAGGTCTGTTGCATGCAGGGCGGACGGTGCTGCGACGAATTCCTGACGTGCATTTCCAAAGGATGCCCCGTCGATGCCGATCCGCTTCAACTCAAACCCCCTGCGCAACAAAGTGAAGCTGCAGGCTTCCGGATCACTGGCAACCTTCGTTTCGCGCGCGAGCTTGCCCGCAGCATCGACGATTCAAACGCTACGGGCTTCCAAAAAAACATCCACGGCTGTTTTTCGCTCGATGCTTGTGGCCGACTCATTCGGGCCCGTTTCCAACGTCGTCACTCGGAGGGGCAGCCACCTTTTTGCTACAATCTCGGAAGCGCCGGCCCATTACGGCATCTAGTAACAGATGTAGCAAACTTGAGGTAAATTTACAGAATCTTCACGAACACAGGTCGCTGACAATGATACTCTCATAACAAGGTCTGAAGCTGAGCATGGCTGAATGCTGATTTATGCTCGGACGGCCACACAGCACGCACGGAGGGTCCAATGGCAAGAAGCGCCCTGATCCTGATTGAAGGCACAAGGAGTAACGGTCCGCTCTTTGTCAAAGCGGCGCAGCGTCTTGGCCTTCATCCAATTACCTTGGCCGCTGATCCAGCTCAGTACGACTATCTTGCAGCGGAAAACGCTGAGGCAGTCCGCGTCGATACAAGGAATCTCAATGCGTTGATCGACGAATGTTCCCAGCTGCGCGAGACCTATGACATTGCTGGAATCACGAGCGTCAGGGAAGCGTTCTATGCCAGTGTTGGCAAGCTCTGTTGGCATTTCGACCTGCCAGGACCGAATCCTGCATCCATTGAACGATGCTGCGACAAATTCACTCAACGTCAGCTCCTCGCGCAGGCCGGCGTTCCAATACCTGCTTACCGCTTAGCAGTGAATGCAATAGACGTAAAAAACGCCGCCGCGGAAATTGGCTTGCCGGTGATTCTTAAGCCAGCCGTGGGTATCGGCAGCAGCGGTGTCCGATTGTGCCGCCACGTCGATGAGTTGGCCGAACATACGACCTATCTATTGGGCGGAAAGCATATGTCGCGATCTTCCCCGAGGATATTGGTCGAAGAATTTGCACAAGGCCCATACTATGGCGCGAACATAATGGGAAATGAGCTTATTGCCGTTGGTGTCGCTGACTTCGGCCCCCCACCGCATTTCGTTTTTCGGGAGTATACCATTCCCGCCCCGCTGACTGACGACGAATATAAACGTATCGCCGATGTTTCGCTGAGCTGTTTGCGAGCTCTCGGCATTGGTTGGGGACCTACGAACATTGAATTCCGGTGGACGAAGCGCGGCCCAGTCGTCATTGAGGTCAATCCACGTCTTTCGGGTGGGGATCCTAAACTGGTTCAGCTGGCTTGCGGCGTCGATCTCGTCAGCGAGCACATCAAGCTTGTCGTCGGCGAGCAATGGGACTTACGCAGAAGGCATTTGCAGGCTGCGTCCGCCCGTTATCTCGTTCCTGATCGCGATGGCACCCTCGACTGGATCGATGGCGTCAGCCGGGCGGCTGCTGTACCGGGTATCGCCGATGTCCGCCTGTATGTTAAATCCAAGACGCCGATCATCAGGAAAGGCGATGACGGAGACCTGATCGGATATGTCATTGCCTCTTCACCCAGCCCAACTCACACGGCAGAGATACTTCAGCAGGCCGTCGACTTGATTACGTGGTCAATAACACCATTTCCGACCCTTGGCGATCAGAAACGGTCAGCGATTCCCCATCCTTCGGCACCGGCGTAGTCGTCTCAAGAATAGAGCTGATCATCGCCGAAGGATGGTACAATTGAGCACGAAAGAGACACAGGTCTGGACGATGTATTGCCCTCCGTGAGGGCTCCCATCCTGCCGGCCGAGATATGATGCTGTTTGCCGGCAGCAGGAAGATCGGGATTGGCGCAGCTCTCGGATGGCCGGCTATTTGCAAGAATTTCCGGGGCCAATCTTGGTCATCACTAGCCCGGTCGATACGGCAGTGTGCGCTCGCAGGGGATCGAAGCGACCGTGAGGCGGATCTGCCGCGCCCATAGGGAAGTGACCTTCCGCTCCTATCCCAACCTCGACCACAGTCAAGTTATGGCTCAGAGTCCGAGACCAGCACGCCTGGATCAAGGATTGCGTCGCCGGCCCGGGAGGGCGCACAAGCCCGCGGCCTAAATCCCAGTAGGGGCAAAGGCATGCAACCGCGCGTAAACCGCACCTCCCGCCCGCCGCATTTTGACCAGGGTCCTCGGATTGCGAAACCGGACAGCCCCACCCTCGAACAGGTCGCAAGGCGCTTTTCCTCTAGCCAAGCTCATGCTACCGCTGCATCGCAGATAGCTCCTCAGCCCTGAAGCATCTCCTCTCCCCGCATCGTCCTCGACAATGCAGAAATCGCTGAGTCCCCAACTATCGTCCTCTGCCAACCGGGTCAGTTCTGTGTTCGGCCGACATCAATTGAAGGTATTTTGTTCAGAACCCCACATCGAAACGCAAATATTCCGTTGGCACGGCGCGAAACGTATGGGTTTTGCCTCACTTTTCCCGCACAACCATTTAGGTGGCACGCCGATTGCATCGAGACGGTGAAGCATCCATTACGACTATTGCTATCTCTGTATCCGGCCGGAGGCTAAGATGAAACCTACTCGAATGATCCAAGTCCATGCGATAGATTCTGCATCGTGGGACGCGGCTTCGTCAATTGTAACCTTGCCTCGTCCGCCGCGGTTGCCGCAGTCACTTCCTCAGGAGCGGCTGTGGTCACTGTCGCGTCTGGAGGGCAGCTACGAGCCGTCTCACACCCAGGTCGGGGTTCGGCTTCGCGGCGAATTGGACGAGACGGCCCTGCGGTCGGCTGTGAATGGACTGGCTCGCCATGAGGTGTTGCGCATCATGAATTTGATCGGAGGGACGCGCGCAAGTACTAAGGGTGACCTGAAAGCCAACAGCATCGCGCGTTATCATGTTATAAAATTCTCTCGTGGGCTGACCGCCAACAGTGATCACTACGACCAGCTTAAGTACATTGTGGAGCCCTCTTTCGAGGAGTTCGAGAGTCCCGGCAATCTGGATACGAGCGGCGTGGCACGACAACACGGTCGTGCCCGAACTTCAGCACAAGTACGCCTAGACCGGGTTGTCGATGGTAGCGGACCGTTGCGGTCGGGCGGGGATTCCGTGCGGCAGCTCGCAGATAGCCTTCGAGCTGCGCGAAATGTGACGAAGCTCGCGACTGATAGCTTCGAAGAGCTGGGCGATCCGCCTGACGGAGAAAAAAACCGCTCACCCCTTAGCCGGCTGTGCCGCGGGGCGCGTAGAAGGCCAGTTGTCTCCGGTCAACCATCCGAACGAATGAACGCGACAGCAGGAAAACATCCAGGGAGCATCTCATGAGGGTAGCCGTCGTGAGGAACCATGATCATACGGGCGTGATCAACCGATTTGGTCAGCCTTATCCGGAGGAATATGGCCGCGACACCGCTGAAAACGTGGTGACGGCACTACAAGAGGGCGGACACGAGACGTTATTGTGCGAAGGAGATAAAGGATTGCTCGCTGCGCTCGAGCGGTTCATGCCCCCCAATCCGCAAGCCCGCCCCTCCGGCATCGTCTTCAACAGGGCCGGCGGAATTCAGGGCGAGTCACGTTACAGCCATGTTCCAGCTATGCTCGAGATGGCCGGCATCCCGTACACCGGACCGAGCCCACTCGGGCTTGCGTTGGCGCCCGACAAGATCGTTACCAAGATGCTTATCCGCGATCGCGGAGTGCCGACGCCAAACTTCCGCGTGATGCGTCGCGGCACCGAGAGTACCGGCGACCTGCATTTCCCGGTTATAGCAAAGCCGCGTTACGGAACCATGAGCTTGGGATTGCAGCTCGTAAATGAGCCTGCTCAATTGAAGGAGGCCGTAGACGGGATCGTCACGCAGTACGCGCAGGATGCGCTCGTGGAAGAATACATCGAGGGGCGCGAAATCACCGTCGCGCTGCTCGGAAACGAAGAGCCCGAGGTGTTGCCTTTGGTGGAGATCGACCTCGGCGAACGCGAAACTGGTCTTATAACTTGGGAAGCTAAGCACTTAGCGACTGTGCGGCTGCGGAAGATTTTCCCGGCGCAAATCGAGAGCAGCCTTGCGACTTTGCTGCGGGATATTTCAGTTGCCACCTTCCGTGCCTGCCAGTGCCGGGACTATGCCCGCGTCGACTTCCGGATCGACCGCTCCGGCCAGCCCTTTGTTCTGGAGATCAACTCGATGCCGGGACTCAGTATGCACTCCCCTTATGTCTTAGCCGCGATGACTGCCGGACACAGCTACTCGAGCTTGATCGCTCGCATCCTGGATGTCGCCCACACCCGATACTTCGGAAACGGTATCACCTAGGCGTTTGAGCGAGTTGTGGGTGGTACAGTTCAGCGCCCATCCACCGCTGATCTTGTCGAAGCCTCTGAGCAGGAACTGCCGACCCTCTTAAGCGCAGCGCCGCCCCCAGGGTGCGAACTACCTCCAGGGCGGTTTCACAAAGGCAGGCGGGCGGAGCAGCGGCCAGATCAGGTATTGAACCGCGATGAGATCGTGATTGGAAGCGGTCCCGAGCCTGCAGACCCGAACGGCGCTGACCACTGCTTATGCGGCTGGGTAGCGAGCCTCGGAACCGGTCAATCTCAAGGGTAGCAGTTTTGGTGGCGAATGCAGCGTCATCCGCGTTGCGCATGCAAAGGCGGCGGCGGCCGCACTGTGATGCTGTCGGCGCAGTTGCTGCATCCTCTGCAGCGGGGAATGTGCGCAGACAGCTTGGCCGGATCGATTTGCCGTCCCCGGCTTTACCGACAGGAGTCGCCGCCGTACGCCCGACTGGTCACGAACGTGCAGCGCAAGACGGTAGACACATCGGCCAGACGCTCCGGCAGCATCCCATCGTCCTTTTGCGAAAGGGCGAAAGGACCCTGGTGGCAAGGAGCATCGTCACCCGCGCGGAGGTCACGCTGCGCGGCACTGGTTGATGACCGCGGTTTAGTTCTATTGCGGCAGAAACCGGGACCGACGAGGGCGTTATATTTCTCACCATCGAGAATGAAACAGGCCGGCGAATATTGCCGTCTTTAGTGTCGATGCGAGGTAGTTTATTCGACAATGGGATTAATGCCCCGGGTTTTTTCGGCAGGCCCACGGTATCCCATCCAAGCGACGTTTCAGACAGTTCAAATCTTTCGCCGCGGGATAGAACTGGCGTATGTGTTCATCGATGAAAGATGGTGATCGGCCCGTCTAAGCTCCTCCAGAGATGCGACTCGGTCACGAGCTGCTAGCAGCCCGCACAACACTTCCGAAATTGCGAGAGCGGGAGTCAATGTATGGAAGAAGGTTTGACTCTCCGTGGAGAAGAGCACCACGGTCTCAGCAATTGTCACGAGGGGGGAAACTTCGCTGTCGGTTATCGCAACGATGCCCACGCCTTTTTCGCTGGCGGCTTCGGCAAGTTCAAGAGTTTGAAGCGAGTAAGGATTTATCGAAATAGCAAGCAGAACATCGTCGGCGTTGGCGCGAATGAGCGCATCCCCGCTTGTGCCGGCAGGACCATCGAGATGAACAGTCTTTTCGCCAAGCAATGTCATGACATAATGGAAATGCCAGGCTACCGAATGGCAAGAACGCAGGCCGAGAACGTAAATTCTCCGAGCTCTGCCTAAGCGATCCGCCATCATATTAAGCCGCGATAGCGTGTCGGGCTCGCACAGACGAGCAACCTGAGCAGAAAGGCTTTGGAGCATGCGATGCGGAAGTCCTTCCCCGTTCGCCGCGCCTTCGGTTCTCTGCAACGCACGCGCGGCAAACCCATCAGCGCTCACTCGAATGACGTCGGCATGCTGGCCCCGAAAGTCCTCATATCCGGAGAATCCGAGAAACTTCGCTAATCGCGTCATTGTCGAGGGTTGCACGCCCGCGTTACGCGCCAACTCTCGCATCGACACGAGCGCCACTTCCTGAGGCTGCTCCAAGATGTGACGAGCCGCCTGTTGCAGTTGTTGCGACATATCGTCAAACCGCTCGATGATCCGAGCATGCAGAGGACCCTTTTGCAACATTTGCCTCACCTAAGCTGCCATAATTCATCCGAACCTTCACTCCAGCGAAGGAAAAAGTCAAACATCAAAGGAACTTCGACCTAATGTCGCGGTGCATCTACCTTGAACATACTGGTTGCAGAAAACAAATGCATCAAAAATCTTTGTATAAAACACTTGTTGCATTTTTTGGAAAAACCTGCAATTCAATATGCGAACGCGCCGGCCTCCGGTTAATCGGGCACTTGAGATATTCAATGACTAAAATCCTTCATCGAAGCATCGGTACGAGCCTCCCAAGAGCTGCAGCAGGAGAAGGCATTTTCATTATGGATAGCGATGGTCGCAGCTACATAGATGGGTCGGGCGGTGCAGCGGTGAGTTGTCTCGGCCACAATCATCCAGAGATAATGGAGGCAATGAAGGAACAGATGGGGCGTATCAGCTACGCTCATACGTCGTTCTTCACGACCGATGCGGCCGAGCGCCTAGCTGAGCAACTGGTTGGATTGGCGCCCGAAGGGCTCGACTACGTCTATCTGGTCTCCGGCGGTTCTGAAGCAATCGAAGCGGCTCTCAAGATGGCGCGCCAGTATTTCGTCGAGATTGGTCAGCCTCAACGACGCCATATAATCGCACGCCGACAGAGCTATCACGGAAACACAATTGGGGCACTAGCAACCGGAGGAAATGCTTGGCGCCGCGAGCAGTTCAAGCCGATCTTGCCGGAAACTCACCATGTCTCGCCCTGCTATGCCTATCGTGATATGCAGCCAGGCGAAACACCGGGAGCCTACGCCGAGCGGCTCGCGGCCGAATTGGAGGCTAAGGTCATCCAGCTTGGGGCGGATAAGGTCATGGCGTTCGTAGCGGAACCCGTGGTTGGCGCGACTCTGGGTGCCGTGGGACCTGTGGCGGACTACTTCAAGCGTGTCCGTCAGGTCTGCGACAAGTACGGCATCTTGCTGATCCTCGACGAGGTGATGTGCGGAATGGGTCGCACTGGCACAATTTTCGCCCTTGAGCAGGAGGGCATCGTTCCCGACTTGGTGACGATTGCGAAGGGCTTGGGTGGTGGCTTCCAGCCAATCGGCGCAGTTATGCTGTCAGAGAGGATCTATCGTGCGTTTGCGGAAGGTTCGGGCCTGTTCCAGCATGGACATACCTATATTGGTCATCCGATCGCTGCGGCGGCAGCCAGCAAGGTGGTCGAAATCCTAAAACGTCCGGAGATCCTGGCCAACGTCTTGAAGATGGGCGATCGGCTCCAGGCCGGACTCGATGCAGCACTCGGCCAATCCCCTTACGTCGGCGACATCCGTGGCCGGGGTCTTTTTTGTGGTGTCGAGATTGTGGCGGATAAGGATACCAAGGAGCCTTTCAATCCAACCCGCAAAATCCACTCCAAAATTAAGAACGAAGCGATGGAGCGGGGCCTAATGTGCTATCCGATGGGTGGCACCATCGACGGGGTATATGGCGACCATGTCCTGCTCGCGCCCCCTTACATCATTCAGCCCGATCAGATTGATCTGATCGTGGATCGGCTCGCTGCGACGATCAATGCGGTCGTTAGAAGCTGAGACTAGGAGTTGATATGAGTGTCTCCTCTAAGATGACGTCTTCCTGCCCGCCCATAACGGACGAGGACTGGCCGGCCGAGATTGCGGATATGAAGGCAGGCTTTGCCGGTGCGCTCAACGTCTATCGTACCATGGCTCACCATCCGGCCCTGCTGAAGGCATGGGCTCCGCTACGCCAACATATCGTCAAAGACAGCGCTTTGGGTGCTGTCCGGTCAGAACTAGTTATTCTTCGATCCGCTCATCGCATGGGTTCGAGTTATGAATGGGTTCATCATTTGAGCCGCGCTCGTGCTCTCGGCATTTCAGATGCCCGAATTGAAGCCATGCGCGGGTCCCCTGAGGGGGAAGACGGGCTTATCGCCCGGGCCGTCGATGCACTTTTCGATGGCTTCCAGTTGCCGTCTAATCTCGAACGCACGCTATCGGCCACAATAGGGAGGCAAGCTGTTATCGACCTCATGGCGACAGTCGGCTTCTATTCTGTATTGGGCTACATCGTGAGGACCTATGATACTCCAATTGACGACGTCGTCGCGCGAGAAATAGCGGGGCGGCCACTCACTGAGTTGGGCGATATTCATCGCGTAACCCTTGCTTAGGCCCTTTGTAGGGAGGAACCATGAAGTCTTGGCGTCGGATGCAGTTCCCTTGTGCAGGATATTCCAATGATCGAGCTAGATCGCATTGATGTGGCGCTTCTTGAAGCAGTTCAGAAGAACAATCGCCTGAGCTCGGAAGAACTTGCAGAGGCAGTTCACTTGTCTCCGACAGCATGTCAACGACGCTTGAAGCGCTTACGGAACGAAAGAGTTATAGAGGCGGACGTTTCGATCGTCTCCCCGAAAGCGGTCGGTCGACATATTACAATGATCGTATTGGTATCGCTCGAACGAGAAAGAGCGGATATCGTCGATCGGTTTAAAGGCGCGATCCGAAATACCCGGGAAGTAATGATCGGCTACTATGTGACTGGAGAAGCTGACTTCATACTTGTTGTTACCGCAAGAGACATGGAGGGCTATGAACAGTTCACCCGCCGCTTCTTTTATGAAAATCCCGATATCAAGGGATTTAAGACAATGGTGGTGATGGATCGCGTCAAAGCTAGCTTCGCCTTTCCCATCGAGGCCTAACATCTGCCCGCTGAGGGCCCAAAGTGAGTGAGGACGGAGACGGCTCCGCCCATGTCGGGATTTGCGCAGCAGCCACCCGGCCCAGGTCCGCAGAAAGCGGGCAACTTTTCTAGCATTTGGCGCAAACATACCATCTCGTACCTTTCACCACGATTCTATCAGTAACGTCAGCATCAGGAGATGATGCCAACCAAGTTAGGGGAAGGCCAAAAATGAGGGTTCTCGCAAACAACCTAATCTCCGAGATAGAGCGTGATGCGGTGATCGAAATGCGTCACGCCATGCATCGCGAGCCGGAACTTTCAAACGAGGAATGGAAGACTCAAAAGAGAATAATCGAAACGCTGGAACGCTTCGGCATGACTGGGGCGAAAGCGTTTCACAAAACCGGCGTTTACATTGACATAGAGGGCTCAGCGCCTGGTCCCGCCCGCTCTGTCGCGCTCCGCGGGGACATCGATGCGCTACCGATCCAGGAAAAGCGTGATGACTTACCGTACAACTCGCAAGTACCGGGTGTAATGCATGCTTGCGGCCATGACGTGCATGGATCGATCGCCCTAGGAACTGCCCTTGCTTTTCACCGCATGCGTGGCAATTTTTCAGGAAAGGTGCGCGTATTCTTCCAGCCGGCAGAGGAAGCCGAGCCAGTGGGTGGTCGGACCGTGGCGGAAGTAAATCTGCTCGACGGATTCGACGCCGCGGTAGGTCTTCATGTCCGCACGGATATCCCGGTAGGCTCCTATGGCGCTCGTGCGGGCGCTGTGACGAATTCTGCCGACCAATTCGCGCTCGAACTCAAGGGGACCATGGCGCATGGCGCCCACCCAGATGCTGGTGTGGACGCAATTTCAATTGCTGGCGCCTTCATCAATGAGGTCCAGAAGGTGGTCTCCCGGGAAATGCCGGTTGCCGATCGGGCGATCGTGACTATCGGGACTATCCATGGCGGAGAGGCGACGAATATCATCTGCCCATCAGTCACGATCACAGGCACGATTCGGACGGCAAGTCGCGAGCGGCGCGAGCTGTTGGTGCGACGCGTACGCGAGGTTGCCGAGGGTGTCGCTACAATGCATCGAGGCACAGCAGTGTTCAGTTCCCAATTGGGCGAGCCTCCTGTAGTCAACGATCACGCCATGGTCGAACGTTTCCGTCGACTCGTCGTTCAATCGGCCGGCGCGGACAAGTATGTCGAAGGAGCGGCCAGCACCGGCAGCGATGATTTCGGCTTTTACTCAAGTTGTGTGCCGTCGATCTATTTCTGGTTTGGCAGTAAAGAACCAGGAAATGAATCCGGCGTCCACACTCCCACCTTTGGCGTTTCCGACAAAGTTCTCATCCCGACAACCGAGATGGCGATCCGGTATTGTTGGGATCTTCTGCATGCTTGAAAGCCCCGCCGCGACGAGGAGCTGCTTGGGCGTCCAGCCTACCACTTTAGAAATGTATAACTCCCAGCTTTGAGACGAATGAACCATCTGGCTGACAATAAAACATACGCCGCCAGCGTTCCTCTAATAAGATAGATGTTTCATCGGAAGCGGCAATGCGGAAGGGCTGTCAGCTGCTCTTGCTGGCAGCCAAAATACCGAGGCTGTGGGGAGCCGCGCCTGCAGTCAAAAATATAAAGGAGAATTAAATCATGAAAATTTCTCGACGCGATCTCTTCAAGGTCAGCATGGCAGCCGGAACCGCTTTGACAATTCCATCTATCTTGCGTGCACAAGCCGCAGGGGCCGATCCTATGACTATGCGAATGGTAAAGACGGGTGATCTTCAGGTTTTCGACCCCATATTCACAACGGCGAACATTACCGCCGACCATGGCGCAGCCGTCTATGACACGCTTTTCTCGATTGACTCTAAATTTGCACCGCATCCGCAGATGGTGGAGAATTGGAGCATTTCCGACAATAAAAAGACCTACACATTCGTGCTTCGCGATGGCTTGGCATGGCACGATGGTTCTCCTGTTACAGCTGCCGATTGTGTTGCATCAATCCGCCGCTGGGGACAGGTTCATCCGGGCGGCCAGCTCATCGTTGAACTGGCCAACGACATCTCGCGTGTCGACGAGAGGACTTTCGTCGTCGTCTTGAGGGAGCCGCTGGGGCTTTTGATCGACATTCTTGCGGACCTAACACCGCCCTGCCTCTTCATAATGCGAGAGAAGGATGCAAACCGCCCTGCGACTGAGCAGGTGACAACGAACATCGGATCAGGTCCATTCAAGTTCAATGAAGCTCTTGCCAAACCCGGTGCTAGTTTCACTTATGATCGGAACGAAAAATATGTGCCACGCAGTGAAATCTCTGATGGTCTCGCTGGGGGCAAGGTTGTCAAGGTTGATCGTGTGATCTGGGAGAACATCGCCGATCAGCAGACTTCTCTTGCTGCGTTGCAAACAGGGGAAATTGATTTCCTCCAGGGGCCGCCTGTCGATCTGTACTCCGTGATCAAGAATGATCCCAACCTTGAACTCGAAGTGCTGAATAAGGGAGGTGATGACATCTGCCTCCGCATGAATTTTCTGCAGACGCCGTTTGACAGCGTTAAAGCACGTCAAGCGCTGCTCCACGTAGTTGACCAGGAAGCACTTCTGCGAGCCATGGCGCCAGATCCAAGTTTCGGCCGGCCCGTTACCTCGATATTTGGCAACAATACTCCGATGACAAACGATGAAAACACGGGGTGGTTTAAGAAAGGCGGGAATCCCGAGAAGGCTAAACAACTCTTCAACGAAGCGGGATACGCCGGAGAGAAGATTGTTATTCTGCAACCGACAAATGTGGCGAAATTCAATGACGCTGCTCAGATCGTCGCAGCTTCGTTGCGAAAGATCGGCGTCAACGCTAAACTGGCGCCGAGCGACTGGGGTGGGTTGGTCGCTCGCAGAGCGAACAAAGGTCCGATCGAGAGCGGCGGTTGGAGCATCTTCATCACCGATGAAATTGACTACTCGCTGGCAAACCCCCTCGGCACTCCGTTCCTCGTAGCCAGCGGCGAAAAAGCTTGGTACGGGTGGCCGAAGAACGACGAATATGAAGTGCTCCGGGCCGACTGGGCAAAGATTGAAAAGCTTGAGGAGCGCAAGGCCCTTGCCCGGAAGATGCAACACGTCTGGTGGAATTTTGTCGGGGACGTAAGACTCGGACAGATCGTTTCGCCCATTGCGCGTCGTAAGGTGCTTACAGGAGTTATTGGCATGCCGCAGATTATCCCGATGTGGAACATACAAAAGGATTAACTGCAACGGCTGCCTTTATATATCACATAATAATTTTGACCATCGTCGTCACCGCGATGGTCGAGATTTTGATTTTCAGCTTACGAAATTGCCTACTCAGCCTGCCGGCAATCGTCGCAGGCGAGAGCGCGCCTATGTCCTGTATATTTGGATAAGCACTGTGATATGCACCGGCAGCCATCCACCGCACTAGGTAGGCTAAGTCTGCGAGCGAATCAACATTAGTTTGCTGCGACGGTCGGCACTTTCGCTGAAGATCTGCCTCCACGGTAAGGAGCAACTTGCCGGTTCCAAAAAGTGCGCGACGATGAGTGCGGCAACAACGGCTTCCATCCCACGCAGCCAACGCGCGGAATGAGACGTTTGAATTATATAAACAAAACTAAAACATATGTTGCACAATGGTCCATGCTGCGGTACACATAGCTATGTAGGCGACAGCGTTCACGGTGCCGGAAGGTACAACTGGCGGGCGTCGCAATAAAGAAACGAAAGGGGAACCAGAACATGATAATCTCTAGACGCGACCTCATGAAGGCGGGCATCGCCGCTGGAACAGCTTTATCGATCCCGTCGGTCCTACGGGCGCAAACTGCGCCAGCCGACACACGGACCGTCCGCATGGTGATGGGCGCTGACCTTAGCGTCTTCGATCCGATCTTTTCGACGGCAGGCATTACGGCCTACCATGGCCTGGCGATCTACGACACACTGTTCTCGCTCGACTCCAAGTTCATGCCGCAACCGCAAATGGTTGGGAAGTGGAGCATTTCCGACGACAAGAAGACCTATACGTTCGAGCTCCGTGACGGCCTGAGCTGGCACGATGGCACCCCCGTTACAGCCGCGGACTGTGTCGGCTCGATCCGCCGCTGGGGCCAAGTAAATTCCGGCGGCAAACTGCTTATGGAGCGGGCAAGCGACATCTCGAAGAAGGACGATAAGACTTTCACGATCGCGCTGAAGGAGCCGCTCGGGCTGCTGATCGATCTGTTGGCGAACGTGTCGACGCCAGTCTTGTTCATCATGCGCGAGAAGGACGCGGAACGTCCCGCGACTGAACAGGTGACCGCGAATATCGGATCAGGGCCGTTCAAGTTCAATCATGCTCTTGCTAAGCCGGGGGCGAGCTTCACCTACGATCGCAACGAAAAATATGTGCCACGCAGCGACGCATCTGACGGTTACGCCGGTGGCAAGGTCGTCAAAGTCGATCGTGTCATCTGGGACAATATCGGCGATGAACAAACTGCTTTCGCGGCCCTGCAAGCTGGCGAGATCGATTTCGTTGAGCAGCCGCCCGTCGACCTTTACTCAGTGATTGAGAGTGATCCCAACCTTGCACTCCAAGTTTTGGATAAGTCTGGATACGATATGTGCCTGCGTATGAACTTTCTGCAGAAGCCGTTCGACAACGTTAAGGCGCGGCAAGCGATGCTTCACCTGATCGACCAGGCGGCGTTCCTGCGCGTGACGGCCCCCGATCCAAAATACGGTCGACCCGTTACCTCGATATTTGGAAATACTACACCTTATTCAAACGACGAAAATACCGGCTGGTTCAAGAAGGGAGGTGACCCGGAGAAGGCCAGGCAGCTCTTCAGGGAAGCCGGATATGCCGGCGAGAAGGTCGTCATTTTGCAGCCCGCAAATATAGCCTGGATCCGGGATGCCGCGCAGTTGTTGGCGGCCACACTGCGTAAGATCGGAGTTGACGCAGAGCTTGCGCCGAGCGACTGGGGCGGGCTTGTCAAACGCCGCGCGAACAGGGGGCCGGTCGAGAGCGGCGGTTGGAGTATCTTCATCACGAACGATTCTGACTATCTCCAGGGCGATCCGACTTCGGCAACCTTCCTGAACGCGAGTGGCGACAAGGCCTGGTTTGGCTGGCCCAAAAACGACGAATATCAGGCTCTCCGAGCCAAATGGCCAGATGTTGGAACGCTCGAAGAACGCAAAGCCCTGGCCCGAAAGATGCAAGGAATCTGGTGGGACTTCGTTGGCGACGTTCGGCTGGGTCAATTCGTACAGCCGGCCGCACGAAGCAAGGCGCTTACCGGGGTCATCGAAATGCCGCAGCTTGTCGCGATGTGGAACATGCAGAAGGTTTGAGAAACTATGAGCATCTACATCCTTCGAAGGATGGTTTCGGCCATCGCCGTAATGGCGATGGTCGGAGTCTTCGTCTTTCTGCTTCTCCGGCTAGCGCCCGGTGATCCGGCAGCGATAATCGCTGGCGACGCGGCTACCCCAGAGATGATCGCCGGCATCCGCGAACAATTGGGACTAACCGATCCGTTGCTGGTTCAGTTTGTACATTGGGCGATTGGCATCCTTGGCGGTGATTTCGGAACCTCAATTTTCACGGGCCGCCCCGTTCTTGAACTGATCTCACACCGGCTGGAGCCGACGATTTCTCTGTCGTTCCTGACGATCATCTCCTCAGTCACGATAGGGGTTTCGTTTGGCGTCTTCGCTGCGTGGCGTGCCGGCGGCCTTGTCGATCGCGTACTGGCAGGGTTTGCGGCGATTGGTTTTTCTGTTCCGGTGTTTGTTGTCGGCTATTCTCTCGTATACTTCTTCGCAATCAGAACCCATTGGCTGCCGGTCCAGGGATACGCGCCCATTGGCCGTGGCCCCGGCCCTTGGTTTGTGCACCTCGTTCTACCCACCCTGACTCTGAGCGTTCCCTATGTTGCGTTCATCGCCCGGATCACAAGATCGAGCATGCTTGAAGTATTGTCGGAAGACTACATGCGAACCGCCGCTGCCAAGGGTGCGTCATCATATTCGATGCTTTTCCACCACGGCCTGAAGAATGCCGGAGTGCCGATCCTCACGGTAATTGGCCTAAGTTTGGCGGGTCTGATCTCTGGTGTTGTCATTACCGAGACCGTGTTCAACATTCCCGGCGTAGGTCGTTTGGTCGTCGATGCGATCAATAACCGTGACTACCCGATCATCCAGGCCGTACTAATCCTCGTTTCAGGCCTTTACGTGTTGATCAACCTCGCGGTTGATCTCTCTTACACCCTGGTCGATCCTCGTATCCGGTACTGATATGACTCTCTCTGCTCAACTTGATCCCGTGCCGGCCTTCCGGCTAAAAATCTCTGATCTTCCTCGTCTAATCAAACGACACCCCCTCGTATTTGTAGGTGGCGGTCTCTTGACGGTGTTGATTATTCTGGCGCTTGCCGCACCGCTGTACGCGGGCGATCCAGTGAACATGGACCCATTCGTCCGCTTGCAGGCGCCTTCACCCGAGATGTGGTTTGGAAGCGACAATTTGGGCCGAGACGTGTTTGCACGAACCATCTACGGCGCCCGGATTTCCCTTATAGTGGGATTGCTGTCGGCGGCCTTTGCTGCTGGGGGCGGACTCCTGATCGGCATCCTCGCTGGTTATAGTCGCAGGTTCGACAACGTCGTTATGCGGATCATGGACGGCCTGATGTCGATACCAACAATTCTGCTGGCCATTGCCCTTATTTCTCTGACGGGGTCCGGGATAGGTATCCTCATCGTCGCCATTACGATCCCACAGTTGCCAAGCGTGACGCGGTTGGTTCGGTCAGTGGTTCTGAGTGTTCGAGAGAGACCCTACGTAGAGGCCGCGCTTTGCGGGGGCGCGCGCCTCCCGAAGGTGCTGTGGCGCCATATCCTTCCGAGCACCATTCCGCCGCTTATGGTGCAGAGCGCCATCGTATGTGCAGATGCAATTCTCACTGAGGCCGGACTGAGCTTTTTGGGCGTGGGCGTGCCGCCCGAGATTCCCAGTTGGGGGAATATGATCTCTAGTTCTCGCTTGTATCTTGGAATCGCGCCATTGACGATCTTTGCCCCCGGCATCTGTCTCGCGATCACCGTTCTTGCCGTCAACCTACTTGGGGATGGCCTGCGTGATATGTTTGATCCCCGTTCGAAGCGGAGACGCTGACATGAAGATGAACAAAAACACAGGAAGTCAGTTGCTTCTCGATGTTCGCGAACTGGAGACCCACTTTTATGGTGAGGATACCGTTACACGTGCACTAGGTGGCGTCAGCTTCCAGGTGAATAGCGGCGAAACACTAGGGGTGGTCGGTGAATCGGGTTGCGGTAAAAGTGTCACAGCTCTGTCGATTCTCCGCTTGCTGCCAATACGTACAGCCAAGACCGTCGGCGGCGAGATCCTTTTTAAAGGGCGTAACCTCCTGGATCTCTCGGAGAGAGAGATGAGAAAGATCCGCGGCGACCGCATTGCGATGATCTTTCAGGAGCCGATGACGAGTTTAAGCCCAGTTCACACCGTTGGTCGTCAAATCGCAGAAGCTGTCCAAATTCACACGCATGCTTCTCGCTCCGAAGCTTTGGAAAAGTCCCTTGAGATGCTTCGTCTGGTGCGTATCGCCGACCCCGAACGACGCTTAAACAACTATCCCCATGAAATGTCGGGCGGGATGCGGCAGCGCGCCATGATTGCCATGGCACTCGCCTGTTCACCAGAACTTTTAATCGCTGATGAGCCGACTACGGCGCTCGACGTCACCATCCAGGCGCAGATTCTGCGGCTTATCGTCGACTTGAAAGAGCGCATGGGTACGGCGGTGATGCTCATCACGCATGATTTAGGCGTGGTCGCCGAGACCTGCCAGCGTGTGATTGTCATGTATGCGGGTCGCATCATAGAGCAGACGACCGTGAAGGATTTGTTCGAGTACCCCCTGCATCCCTATACCAAGGGTCTCATGCGATCCATGCCTGATCCCAGGCGCGGCCGGCAGCAGCGACTGGCAGAGATTCCTGGGATCGTTCCAAGCCTACGCGAGCCGATTGTGGGATGCAGTTTTGCGCCTCGCTGCCCGTTCGCGATCGGGATTTGTCGTGAAAAGGCGCCCAGCCTGCGTGAGGTCAGGCCGGGCCATTACGCAGCCTGCTGGCGAGCCGAGGAGGTAATGGGCGCATGAGTGGTCCTTTGCTGAAAGTTGAGAATCTAACCAAGCATTATCCGCTTGGTGCAGGGTTCCTGAAAAAGACGATTCCGGTGGTCCGGGCGGTGGAGGATGTTTCATTTTCCGTTGAGCCAGGGGAAACTCTTTGCATTGTAGGCGAATCGGGATGCGGCAAGTCAACCGTTGCGCGGCTCTTGATGCGGCTGGTGGATCCAACGGGCGGGCGAGTGCTGGTCGACGGCACCGATATTGCGGGACTAAAGAAGGATGCGCTTCGAGCCTCGCGGCGTCGGATGCAGATGGTTTTTCAGGATCCTTTCTCGTCGTTGAACCCGCGTCTAACGGCAGGAGAGATCATCACCGAGCCTGTCGAGAACTTCGAGCGCCTAACCCGCAAGCAGCGCCAGGCGCTCGCCGCGGACCTGCTCCGAAAGGTCGGACTGTCGCCTGAGATGATGCACAGGCTTCCGTCCGAAATGTCGGGTGGCCAGCGGCAGCGGCTTGGCATCGCCCGCGCGCTGGCCCTTGAGCCGTCGCTCATCATTGCCGACGAGGCAGTCTCGGCTCTTGACGTGTCCGTGCAGGCACAAATCCTGAATCTGCTGATGGATCTCCAGCAACAGATGGGTATCGCCTTTGTCTTCATCTCGCATGATCTCAGCGTCGTCGAGCATATCGGGCATCGCGTTGCGGTCATGTACTTGGGACGGATTGTGGAACTGGCGCCATGCGACGCGCTCTTCGCAAAACCGGTTCACCCGTACACCGAGGCGCTTATCGCCGCCGCACCGATACCAGATCCCGAGGTGGTTCGACTGGAAGTGGCACTTGAGGGCGAGGCGCCAAGCCCCGTCAACCCGCCGAGCGGTTGTGCATTTCATCCACGCTGCCCACTCGCGATCGAACGATGCCGCGCTGAAGTGCCGCCGTTGGTTCCTATGGCGGACGGCAGAGTTGTGGCCTGTCACGTACGGGCTCCGGCGACGGGCGTCGACGAACAGCCGTCTGCGGTGTCCAATCCCTCACTCGCTTGGAATAGCTTTCTACGCGATCGGTGATGTCAAGGACGCCATGAAGAACTCGAAAGAGAGAAATTATAGTGGACCAATCGCACGAGGATAGTGTCTCCCGGCAGATCGAGGTGAGCAACTATGATTCCGTCGGTTCGATGGAGACGAATGTTGCGGACGGCTTCACTTTGGTCGCTGTGGGCGACCTTATTGTGTCGCGAGCGCTTACAAAAAGCCACCATCCGGGCTTGGACGCAATCGTCGACATTCTCCAAGGTGCTGATGCTACGTTTGGCAATCTGGAAACGAACATCTTTGATAGCCGATGCTTCACGGGAAGTCCCCAAGCCGAATATGGCGGTGCGTATCACGTCAGCCTGCCGAATGTCGGACCTGATTTGAAGGCAATGGGCTTCAACATCGTAAGTTACGCCAACAATCATACGTTCGATTGGGGTGTTGCAGGCATGCGAGAGACATGCGGGGCACTCGATCAGAACAAAGTTGTTTATGCAGGTGTGGGCGAAAATCTTTCGCAAGCTGGCGCCGCTCGCTTTGTCGAAAGCCCGCGTGGTCGTGTGGCGTTGGTGTCATTTGCTTCGACGTTCACGCCGATGTCCCGTGCATGCGATCCCGTCGGTGAGGCTCCTGGCAGACCAGGGCTTAACGCTCTTCGATTGACCAAGAGCGTCGTCGTGGCGCCCGAGATGCTCGCGAGTTTGAGGAGCATACGTGATTCCCTCCCAAACTACAGGCAGCGAGGTGATGAGGATGCCAACAAAGTCGAACTTGCTGGTGTAACCTACAAAGCGGGTGAGAAAGCGGGCTACAGCTATGAAACGCACCCCGGCGACGTCGCCAACGTTCTGCGCAATCTAAGACGGGGTAAACAATTCTCCGACTTCTGCATCGCCACTAACCACGGGCACGAACCAGGAAATTGGAGCCAGGAGCCGGCCGATTACGAAAGAGCCTTCGCACACTCGCTAATCGATGCCGGGGCCGACGCGTACATCGTGCATGGACCCCATCAATTGCGAGGAATTGAAATCTACAGAGGCCGGCCAATTTTCTATAGCCTTGGAAACTTCATAATGGATGATCTCCGGACTCCCGTGGGCGCCGACATGTTTGACGCTTATGATAAAGACCCGCGGGCTGATACGGATGCCGAGGTCACTGTTGCCGAGATGGCATCAGGATACCAAACAGCCCCAGGCTTTAAGGATCCGGTCTTCTACGAAAGCATTGTGACCTCAAGCCGCTACCAAAAAAACAGACTTGTGGAACTGCGGCTCTACCCGATCGAATTAGGTCACTCGAAACGGTTTGCCAACCGTGGAATTCCAAGCCTCGCCCCCTTGCCAAAAGCCCAATCCATTCTGGCGCGTCTTCAAAAGCTCTCGGAGTCATTTGGAACCGAGATTGCTATTGAAAACGACGTCGGAGTTATCAGGCCGTGACTGCCAAATCTGACCAAGGCAGCATTTTCACAAGGCTTCGGCGGACGTGTCAAACTTACAACTATCTCTGGCAAGCGACACCCCTAGAGTATCTAGTCCACCGGACATTTGCGTTCTTTGAGAAACATGGCGATCATCCATTTTTGTCTCTGCCTGGAAGTTTTGTGCGCCGGTTGGCATCCAAGCGTGCAGCTTTACAGCGTGTCATGCGGTGCTTTCGCCGAAAGCCTCTCCGACAAAGCCCACAAAGCTGAAATTTCGCAGAACAGGTGTGTGACGGTACCGCCGTCAAAGAAACTAAGTGGAGGATACTGGAATGAGTAAGTCGAAGCCAATGGCTGAGATGGCTCCACCCCAAAGCCCGGTCGAGGCGCTTGCGAGAGAGGCGGCGCGCGCACTACCACTTACAAGCTTTTACGACTCGCCGGCCGATTTGGCGGAAAGTAAGCCGGGCACTCTGCTGCGTAAAGAAAGCTATGGGGGTTACATTCTTCCCGAGAGCGCGAGCGCGCCGGCCCTGCGAATCCTCTACGGTTCGCGGAGCGCCGAGGGAAGAGAAGTGGCTACATCGGCCGTGGTCTTGAAGCCTGCGGGACAGCCGCCCCATGGGGGCTGGCCGATAATCGGCTGGGCACACGGCACAACAGGGTGGGCAAGGCAATGTGCGCCGTCACTCATGAAGGATTACTATAGCCGCAATGAATTTTTCGCCCAGATGCTGAATGCAGGCTTCGCCATCGTTGCGACTGATTATCGCGGACTCGGATCCGAAGGTCCGCACCAATACAGCGGCATCGCCCTCGCAAGCGACGTTGTCTACTCGATAAAGGCTGCCCGAGTTGCCGATCCGGACCTCGGCAGGCGCTGGGTTGCGGCTGGCCACTCGAGAGGCGGGGTGGCCGCCTGGAATGTGGCGGCACTACAGCACGAGTTGAAGGACCCTGACTATCTGGGCGCGGTTTCCGTCGCGGGTGGCATGCAGAAGGATCAGGCAGTTGCGATGATCAATGCGCAATCTGATCCCAACGAGGGGGGTGGCATCGTTACGATAGCCTGCGACGTGAAGTCAGTCTTCCCCGAATTCGATCCTGCGAGCATGCTAACCGACGCTGGCCTCAAGCACTACGCGGATGTCACGACCAAGGGCTGCACTTGCTACGCCGAAGCCTGCTACGCTGGCGTGGCGCCGAGCACATTGTTGAAACCGGGCTGGGCGGACCTGCCGGAGGTCCTTGGCTGGTTCGCCGGGTTTGTGCCCGGTGAGAAGCCGATCCGGGGGCCAATCATGGTCATCACTAGCCCGGGCGACACCGCCGTGCGCTCGGACGGGATCGAGGCGACCGTAAAGCGGATCTGCCGCACGCATCGGGAAGTGACCTTCCTCTCCTATCCCCACCTCGACCACAGCCAAGTTATGGCTCAGACGGTCCAAGAACAGCTTGCCTGGATCAAGGATCGCTTTGCCGGCAAACCCGTACCGGGGAATTGCCCCGATTGACCGGCTGTTCAAGTCGCAATCCCAGCACTGGAGCGCCTTCAGCTGTCGGTGCGTGCGGGAGGCATCATCCTTGCCGCCGACGCTGCCTCTTGCTGTGTTGACAAGGACCGCGCTTGGCTTGCATCGCCGCAAGCGCTTTGCGGTCGATCAGCCCTGTTGTCTCGGCCGTTAATGGGCAGTTCAGCGTGATGACGTCCCCCTTGGCGAAGATCTCGTCGAGGGCGGCAAACCGGGCGCCTAGGGCTTCCTCCTAGGCCGCCGGCAGCGGCGTTCGCTTGGAATAGAGAATGGTACAGCCAAAGCCGCTCAGCAGGCGTGCGACATTTTGGCCGATGGCACCGAAGCCGATGATGCCAACAGTCTTGCCGGACAGCATGAAGGACCCAGATGTCCAGCGACATCGGCCGCGTTGCGCAGAGTGAGCCGGTGCCGGAGCGCGATTTAGTCGTCTGACGGCGGTTTTGCTTCCTTTGGCAGGGCACTACCGAGATTGACGCGATCCGGGAGTGCAAATGGTCGTCCTTTCCGCCGTAAATGATCGATAGAGCCTCGCGATGTCAATATCCTGCATCCTTCCGAACAAAAATGCACAATCCCTGCAGGCCGACATGCCAAATAGCTACCGAGACGGTGTTCAGGACAACTAACCTCCATAAGTCTGCATCGGAAATATCGCAGCCTGAGAGGAAGCAGTAGTGAGCATCAATATCAAGGACATTAGCGAAAAGGACCGCAACGCGGTCCTGCAGACCGCTGACAAACCCGTCGATTTTTCGGCGGGTTTGTTTTTGCGGATTGCGGTTTTTGGTCGGGGTTATATTTGCGGGGTGGAAGAAGGGCTCATGCCCTCACGCCAGGCTTGGTTTGGGAGCCTTTGTGAGAGCCATTGCGATCTTTTTGATGTTCTGGGCGGCGGCGGCCAGTAGGCACTGGCATGCGACGCGGGTGAGACTTCGGAAACGGGCATAGCGGTGCCCATGAAGTTGCTTGGCATCGGCAAACGAGCGTTCGACCGTCTCCTTTCGCCGCTTGTAGATTGCCTTGCCCCAAGGAGTCAGGCGGTGGGCGTCGGTCCGCTCGCGGGCGTCTTGCCAGACATGGCGGGTGATGGTGCGTTCATCCTTGGCATTGGCAGTGCAGGAGGCCAACAACGGGCAGTCGCCGCAGATGGCCGGATCGGAGCGGTAGTGCCGATAGCCGTTGCGGTCGGTGGTGGCATAGGCGAGCAGTTGGCCTTCGGGGCAGCGGTAGCCGTCTATCTGAGGCTCGTAGACGAACTTCGACTTGCGCATCATGCCGGGCTTGGGCGGGGTCGGATTGCGGTAGCCGGTGACCCCGAGGATGGCGCGGTCCTCAAGACCCTTGGCGATGCCGGACGTCGCATAGCCGGCATCCAGGCCAACCGCGCCGACCTCGAAGCCGAACCGCTCACGCTGCCGGTCCAGCCGGTCGAGATAGACGATACTGTCGTGCACATTGGCAGGCGTCACATGGGTATCGGTGATGATGGCAAGCTTACCGTCCACCGTGCGGTGATCGAGATAGAAGAAGCCCTTCGGCTTGCCGTCGCGCACCATGTAGCCGCTGTCAGGGTCGGTGCGGGAGACTTTGGTTTCCTTCACCTCCGGCTCGCGGTCCTTTTGCTTCAGCGGCTTCTGGTCGTGAAGCGCCCGCTCGGTCTCGATCGCCCGGTCAAGATCGGCCCAATAATCGGCGCGCGACTTCTCGATCATCTGAAGATCGTATTTGCCCTTGTTGGCATTCGCCTTCAAATGCGTCGAATCCGTATAGAGCACCGTGCCGTCGACCAGCTTGTGGGCGATCGCCTGCTCGACGATATGATCAAAGATGTCCTGGGCGACGCGCGTGTCGTTGAAACGACGCCGGCGGTTCTGGGAAAGCGTCGAGGCGTCAAACACACCATCCGTCAGCTTCATCTGCAAGAACCAGCGATAGGCGACGTTGACCTCGATCTCGCGCACAATTGCCGCTCCGATCGGATGCCGAACAGGTAGCCAATGAACAAAGCCTTGAACATCAAGGTCGGATCGAGCGGCGGGCGGCCATTGTCGGCGCAATAAAGCCCGGCAACGCGGTCATGGATGAAGGAAAAGTCGATCACCGCATCGATCTTGCGAAGCAGATGATCCTTCGGCACGAGACTGTCGAGCGTCACCATCTCGAGAGCCGTCTGGGAAGGGGCAGGTTTCTTCAACATGTCCCACTGAATCACAAACCCCTGAGCGATGCCAGATCCTATGAGGAGGTGGATAGCGGGCCGCGCTGTGGCAAAGTGAGGGTCGCTAAAACATCTCACACTGGAGGCCAGCATGCCGGTTGCAGCACACCACCCCGAAACGCCGACCGCTATCCACACTGATCTTCGCGCAATTTTCGTCTCGATGGAACTCTCCCGCTCGAAATGGCTGGTCACCTCGCTGTCGCCGGGTGGCGGCGAGAAGATGTCCAAGTATTGGGTGGAGGCCGGCGACATCGCCGCCCTGCTGGAACGGTTTGCCGAACTCAACAGGAAGGCCCAGGCGCGGACGGGACGATGCTTTCCGATCATCGTCATCCAGGAAGCTGGGCTCGACGGCTTCTGGATCCACCGCGTGCTGGAGGCGGAGGGGATCGAGAGCCACGTCGTCGATCCCGCCTCTATTGCGACCTCGCGCCGGCGGCGGCGGGCCAAGACCGACAAGATCGATGGCGAAGCGCTGGTGCGCGCGCTGCTCGCCTATAAGCGGGGCGAGCCGCGCGTTTGCGCCATGCTCAGGGTACCGACACCTGAGGAAGAGGACCGCCGCCGCCTTGCGCGAGAGCGCAAGGTCTTGACCAACGAGCGCGTAAGGCACGTCAATCGCGTCAAGGGCCTGCTGTTTGCCCAGGGCGTGTCCGGCTACGAACCACTGCGTCGAGACCGGCGCAAGTGCCTTGAGGAACTGAGGACCGGCGACGGGCGTCCGCTGCCTGTCCATCTGAAGCGGCAGATTGGCCGCATCCTCGACCGGCTGGAACTGCTGATCGAACAGATCAAGGCGATCGAGGCTGAGCGCGACGCCATGCTGGCGGCCCAGCAGGGTGCTTCATCGGCGCCGAGCATGCTACTCGCTCTGAAAGGTATCGGACCGGAGTTTGCCGCCGTGCTGTGGTCGGAAGGCCTGTCCCGCCACTTCGACAACCGGCGACAATTGGCTGCCTATGCGGGCCTGGTCGCAACACCGTGGAAGAGTGGGGCGATTGATCACGAGCAGGGCGTGTCGAAATCCGGCAATCCTAGGCTCGTGCCCGTCCATAAACGGTAAACTGCTGAAATTATTGTAGGAATCGCGATATCTCCGCGGGCAAAGCCCGGCGGTTTCAGGTATACTTTAGATCAAGCTACTGATTCTAAAGACAAACCCGTAACCGCCGGAGCCGACAATGCGCCAAGAACGCACCGTCCAAGCCAGTGTATTCGATCTTTTCGCCGAACACGAGATTGGTCGTGAACTGAAGGCGATGTCGCAATGGCTGGATGAGCATGGCGATCTGCTCGGGCTGGTGACGCGGGACCTGCGCCGGCATGGTCTGAAGGAGACCGGTCGCGAGGGGCTGCCGGCCGAGGCTGTGCTGCGCTGCGCGCTGCTCAAGCAGCATCGCCAGTTGAGTTATCAGGAACTGGCCTTCCATCTCGAAGACTCCGCCTCGTTTCGGGCCTTTGCCCGGCTGCCGTGGGGGTGGAATCCGAAGAAGTCGGCCTTGCACAAGACGATCAGCGCGATCCGGGCGCAAACCTTTGAAAAGATCAACCAGGTGCTACTGGCGAGCGCCCGGCAGGAGAGGCTGGAAAGTGGCAAGGTCGTGCGTGTGGACAGCACCGTCACGGCCGCACTGATCCACGAGCCGAGTGACAGCAGCCTGTTATGGGACGCTGTCCGGGTGATGGTGCGGCTGTTGCAGCAGGCCGATGCACAGGGTCGTGCCATCCCATGGCATGACCACCGTCGCGCGGCAAAGAAGCGGGCTCGGGCGATCGAATATACCCGCGGCCGCCCGAAACGGATCAAGCACTACCGCGAACTGCTCAAGATCACGCGCACGACCTTGAGTGATCTGCAGCAGGCGAGTGAACAGTTGCCCCTGGCGACGGGCCCGGGCGGCGAACTGTGGCAGGCCCAGCACCGCCACTACCGGCCGCTGATCGAGCGGATCATCGCCCAGACCGAACGGCGGGTCCTGGCCGGGGAGCCGGTCCCGGCCGGCGAGAAGCTGGTGAGCCTCTTCGAGCCGCATGCCGACATCATCGTCAAGGGCAGCCGCGACGTCGACTACGGCCACAAACTCAATCTGACCACCGGCAGAAGTGGACTGATCCTCGACCTCGTCATCGAAGCCGGCAACCCGACCGACAGCGAGCGCTTCTTGCCGATGCTGGAACGCCACATCGCTTTTTACGGCGAGCCGCCGCGTCAGGCCGCGGCCGACGGCGGCTATGCCAGCCGCGAAAATCTGAATGGAGCCAAAGCCCGCGGCATCCGCGACATGGCCTTCCACAAGAAGCGCGGCCTCAGCATCGAAGACATGGTCAGCAGCCGCTGGGTCTATCGCAAGCTCAGAAACTTCCGCGCTGGCATCGAGGCCGGCATCTCTTGCCTGAAACGCGCTTATGGCTTGGGGCGCTGCACCTGGCGGGGGCTCGACCACTTCAAGGCTTATGTCTGGTCCTCGGTGATCGCTTACAATCTCGCCCTCTTTGCCCGCCTCAGGCCGACCTGACACCCCTCATCCGGCAGCGTTCAGAGCACACCCGGCGAGCGGCGGCCGATACCTCATGACCCATTGCCGCCAGATCGCGCTTCGCGCCATAACCTGCAGGGTTCTGTGCCATCACCCGTCCCAACAAACATCCTTCAGTGGACAAGCAACTTTGAAAACCCCAGAAAAACAGGCGTTTATGGACGGGCACTAGGCTACGAACGACGCTCGTTCAGCTTGCCTGGCTGTGGGTGCGCCATCAACCGCAATCGGCGCTCACCCTATGGTTCAAAGAGCGGGTGAAGCAGAACAACGGGCGGCTGAAGAAGACGCTGATTGTGGCGCTTGCTCGCAAGCTGCTTGTGGCGATGTGGAAATACATCAATGCCGGCGTCGTCATCGAGGGAGCGGCCATGACGACTGCCTGATGCGTTAGCCATCAAACTGAATTCTGCCATCTTCCGGGACCTGATCAGTCCCGGCGGATCCAGGTGGGACGAACCGAACAAACCCTTGGCTTGAAATGCCGCCTGTCCAGAAGGGTTTCGTCCTCCTGAGCCCTTGCCCCGTCGCAAGCGGGATGTTGGTGCGCGCTGTTTCGAACGGCGACCGTATATAAGGTGGATCTGGCTCGGATAAACGGGCCGGTCATGCCATCGGGCTCAGACCATGGATTCCGCAATGGACAAACCAGGAGAAGTGGAAATGTTGCCCTGACATCCCCGTTCCGCCTTGACCTTCCTCATATAAGGGGTTTGTCAGCAGTCTGACGGACCGCAACGCGGTCCTGCATCCTTTCACGCAGCTTAAGGATTTCGCGACCGGCAAACTTGGAGAACCGACGATCGTCGAGACGGGCAAGGGGATCCGCATCCAGGACGCCCATGGCAACCAGCTGATTGATGGCTTTGCCGGCCTCTATTGCGTCAATGTCGGCTATGGTCGCACGGAAGTCGCCGAAGCGATTTCCCGTCAGGCCTATCGTCTTGCCTACTATCACTAGTATGCCGCACACACGACCGACGAGCTTGCAATCCTCTCCGATCGCCTTGTGAAAATGGCATTCGGCAAGATGAGCAAGGTGTTTTATGGCATGTCCGGCTCGGACGCCAACGAAACTCAGGCCAAGCTCGTCTGGTACTACAACAACCTGCGCGGCAAGCCGACGAAGAAGAAGATCATCTCGCGGGAACGGGGCTATCACGGCTGCAGCGTGGTCTCCGGCTCAATGACCGGCATGAGCTTCTACCACGACCACATGGACCTGACGCTGTCGCAGATTGTCCATACAGGCGTGCCGCACCATTACTGGGGTGCCAACCCCGGTGAGACTGAACGCGAATTCTCTGCACGACGTGCTGCTGAACTCGACGAACTGATCGAGCGCCTCGGCCCCGACAATGTCGGGGCGTTCATCGCAGAGCCTGTCCTTGGTACCGGCGGCATCACGCCGCCGCCGGAGGGCTATTGGGAAGCAATCCAGGGTGTGCTCAAGAAGCACGATGTCCTGTTGATCGCCGACGAAGTCATCACCGGCTTTGGCCGCACAGGTTCCATGTTTGGCTCCCTGCACTACGGCATTGAACCCGATCTGATCACAGTCGCCAAGGGCCTGACCTCGGCCTATTTCCCGCTCTCCGCCTCAATTGTGGGCGAGAAGGTCTACAAGGTGATGGAGGATGGGGCGGATAAAGTCGGTGCCTTCTCGCACGGCTACACCTATTCCGGCCACCCGATCGGTGCGGCTGCGGCCAACGCGGTTCTCGACATCGTTGAGAAGGAAGACCTGCCCGGCAACGCCCGCGAAGTTGGCGCTTACTTCCAGGCACAGCTTAAGGAGAAGTTCGCGCAACTGCCGATCGTCGGTGAAGTGCGCGGCGTTGGCCTGATGGGCGCCATCGAGTTTGTCGGCGACCGCGAGAACAAGAAGCGCTTTGATCCATCGCTGAAGGTCGGCGCCCGCGTCTCCAAGGCCGCCCGAGACCGTGGCCTCATCGCCCGCGCTATGCCGCACGGCGACATCTTGGGCTTTGCGCCGCCGCTTGTCACCACCAAGGCAGAAGTCGACGAGATCGTCTCCATTGCTGAAAAGGCGGTTCGCTCGGTGATGGACGACCTCGCTCGCGACGGCCAGAAAATCTAGGTGATCGGCGGCCGGCAAACTCGACCGCCATGCAAGCTCAGGTCTCATTCGTCCGCCGTGCCAAGTGGAGCTCGGCGGCGGCCGATGGGCCGTGCATTGTTCGAGAGAATTAACCGCCGCGCATGCTGGCGCAACATCAGGGAAGGGAAGCTGGCGTTATGACCGCTGCCAAACTGCATATCACCTCCGGCTTGTCGCCTATATCGGTTTACAGTTCCTACGATGGGTCTCTTTTGGGATCGATCGACCCGACGGACGCGAGCGAAATTGGCGAACTCGTCGCTCGCGCCAGACGTGGGGCTGAGCTTTCTCGTGACTTGCCGAGCACCAGCGGGCGAGCATTCTTGAAGCCGCGGCGCAAATCGCCGAACGCCGTCGCGACATCTTCGCCGAAACCATCGTTCGCGAAGCCGGAAGACTCGTTGAAGCTTTCGGCCGAGGAGGCAAAGCGCAACGCCGGTGAGATCGTGCCTTTCGATGCCTACGTAGGATCAGAACAGCGCCAGGGCTGGTTCACGCGCGAGCCACTTGGCATCATCGTCGCCGTCACCCCATACAACGATCCGCTGAATCTGGTCGCCCATAAGCTTGGTCCTGCGATCGCCGGCGGCAACGCCGTGCTACTGAAACCATCGAATTTGACGCCGTTTTCCACGATCAATCTTATCGAGGCCCTATTGGAGGCGGGCTTGCCTCAGGAAATCATAACCGTCGTCCACGGCGATAGAGAGCTGGTTACAGCCCTGGTGTCCGCTCGGGACGTGCGTATGGTCTCTTTTACCGGCGGCTTCGCTACCGGAGAAGCCATCAGCCGCAAAGCTGGCTAAGAAACTCGCGATGGAGCTCGGCGGCAATGCTCCGGTCATCGTGATGAACGACTGCGACTTCGACAAAGCGGTTGAAGGTTGTGTGTCCGGCGCCTTCTGGGCAGCAGGCCAGAACTGCATTGGCGCACAACGTGTTCTTGTGCAGGCTGCGCTTTACGAGCGCTTCCGCGATGCATTTGTCGCAACCACGAAAAAGCTCAAAGCAGGCGATCCGTTGCTCGAGGGTACCGATGTCGGTCCCATGATATCGCAGCAGGTAGCCGAACGCACGGAAGGAGCCGTCAATGACGCCGTTGCTGCCGGTGCAAAATTGCTCTGCGGCCACAAGCGCGAGGGGTCCCTTTATCACCCGACGGTGTTGGAAGGCACGCCGACGACTTGCCGCCTGTGGCACGAGGAAGTGTTTGCCCCGGTCGTCATGCTTGCACCGTTTGAGAGCTCGACGAAGCCATCGAGCTTGCCAATGAGCCCGAATACAGCCTGCACGCAGGCATCTTCACCGGCAACCTGTCTGTCGCACTCGAAGCCGCAAGCAGGATCGAGGCCGGCGGGGTGATGATCAACGACTCCTCGGATTACCGCTTCGACGCCATGCCGTTCGGTGGCTTCAAATACGGCAGCATGGGGCGCGAAGGCGTTCGCTTCGCCTATGAAGAGATGACCCAGCCGAAGGTGGTTTGCATCAATCGCGGGTGAACGAGATCGCGGTGACGACCGGAAACGACTGCGGGTGTTTGGAAACCAAGATAACGAATTTGGGTGGCGCCTCGGCGTCGCAACAGAAGAACCTATGGGGGGAGTATGAACAAGATTTACGACAATCCGACGTCGGCGCTTGAGGGCTTGCTGTTTGACGGGATGTTTATTGCAGCGGGTGGTTTCGGTCTTTGCGGCATACCGGAATTGTTGATCGACGCGATCCGCGAGGCGGGCACCAAAGACTTGACCATCGCCTCTAACAATTGCGGCGTCGACGACTTCGGCCTCGGCGTGCTGCTGAAGACCAAGCAGATCAGGAAGATGATCTCGTCTTATGTCGGCGAGAACGCCGAGTTTATGCGCCAATACCTGAGCGCCGAACTCGAGCTCGAGTTCAACCCGCAAGGAACGCTGGCCGAGCGCGTGCGCGCCGGCGGCGCTGGCATCGCCGGCTTCTATACCAAGACCGGTGTTGGCACCGTCGTTGCCGAGGGCAAGGAACACAAGACCTTCGACGGCGAGACCTACGTGCTGGAGACCGGCATCGTCGCTGACCTGTCGATCGTCAAGGCCTGGAAGGCGGATACATCGGGCAACCTTGTCTTCCGCAAAACCGCGCGCAACTTCAATCCGCCGGTCGCCACCTGCGGCAAGATCTGCGTCGCCGAGGTCGAGGAGATCGTCTCGGTCGGCAGCCTCGATCCTGACCATATCCACGTGCCAGGGATCTACGTGCACCGCCTGATCCAGGGCGAGCACGAGAAACGCATCGAACAGCGCACCACGCGCGCGGCGGCTTAAGGGCGGGGAGGAGAGACACATGGCCTGGGACAGAAACCAGATGGCGGCGCGTGCTGCCCGCGAACTTGAAAATGGCACCTACGTCAATCTCGGCATCGGCATTCCGACGCTGGTCGCCAACTATATTCCCGACGGCGTCCATGTGACGCTGCAGTCGGAGAATGGCCTGCTCGGCATCGGTCCCTTTCCGACCGAAAACCAGATCGATGCCGATCTGATCAATGCCGGCAAGCAGACGGTGACGGCGCTGCCGCATTCGGCCTTCTTCGATTCGGCGCAGAGCTTCGCGATGATCCGCGGCGGCAAGATCGCGATGGCAATCCTCGGCGCCATGGAAGTGGCCGAGAACGGCGACCTCGCCAACTGGATGATCCCCGGCAAGCTCGTCAAGGGGATGGGCGGCGCGATGGATCTGGTTGCCGGCGTCAAGCGGGTGGTCGTCGTCATGGACCACACCAACAAGGCCGGCGAATCCAAGGTGCTGAAGGCCTGCACCCTGCCGCTGACCGGTAAGAGCGTCGTTGATCGGATCATCACCAATCTTGGTGGTCGAGCTCGCCGACGGTGTCACCGAAGGCGAGATCCGCAGCGCCACCGAGGCCACCATCGTCAACTAGGCCTGACGGTTGGTTGTGCAGGATACTAACGCTCTCCAAGTCTCCAGTCGCAAGCCTGCCGGCATTGACGACGTGAAACCCATCGACGTCCTTTTCCGGCAGGATGGATTGAATGATCGCATCGGAACTCAAGTGCTTCGGCAGCAGTAATTGTACCAGAATGCCATGAATGGAAGAATCGCATTGAGCGTGGACGAGGGCGACCAGATCTTCCTGCGTGGTTTCTTGTGGCAGTTTGAGCTGCACGAATGAAATCTGCATTCCTTGGCCATGCGGTTCTTAGCCCCGACATAGGTGTGGCTGGCTGGATCATCGCCGACAATGATTACCGCGAGACACCATTTTCGGTCTCCAGAACACAGGCGACGTCCTTCGCCTTGTCGATGTCCGAATTCGCGGCCCACTTGCCGTCGATACATATCGTCATCAGCCCATCCTCTCCGACTTGAAGGAGCCGGCGCTTGCGGGGAAGACAATCGTCTTGTTGCCGTTGATGAACGTGCGATGGTGAATATGGGCATGGATGGCGCGTGCCAGAACCTGGCTCTCGACATCGCGGCCGAGCGACACATAGTCTTCTGCCGACTGCGCATGGGTGATGCGGGCAACATCCTGTTCGATGATGGGGCCTTCATCGAGGTCGGCCGTCACATAATGTGCCGTCGCACCGATCAGCTTCACGCCACGCTCATAGGCTTGCTTGTAAGGGTTGGCTCCCTTGAAGGATGGCAGGAACGAATGGTGGATGTTGATGATCTTTCCCGACATTAACTTGCACAGCGCATCCGAGAGGATCTGCATGTAGCGAGCCAGAACCACGAGTTCGGCGCCTGTTTCCTCGACGACCAGCATTAATTGCGTCTCTGCTTGCGGCTTACTATCCTTTGTCACCTTGATATGATGAAACGGGATGTCGTGATTGACGACCACCTTCTGGTACGCAAGATGGTTAGACACAACGCCCACAATATCGATCGGCAGCGCCCCGATTTGCCAGCGGTAGAGCAGATCGTTCAGGCAGTGGCCGAAGTTCGAAACCATCAGCAGCACCTTCATGCGGTGACGGCTGTCGTGAAGCTCCCAGGCCATGGTGAATTTCTCGGCGATGGGCGAAAAGCCTTCCTTGATTTTCTCGGACGACGCGCCGCCATCGGAAATGAACGACACGCGCATGAAGAATTTGCCGGTGTCGAGGTCATCGAATTGCGTTGAATCAACGATGTTGCAGCCTGTGTCGGCAAGATAGCTCGAGATCGCAGCGACGATGCCTCGCGTCGACTGGCACGATACGGTCAGGATAAGGTTCTCCGTCATAGCTACTCCTGTCGATTTACAGCAAGCTGGCCGTGAAAGCGGCGCAGCGCTGCCTATCAATGGTGTTTGAAATCAGCAAACTCGGCGAATTCAGCCCACGGGCTTTCCGCAAAGCCTCGCAGCACCATCAGGAAGACGGAGAAAGCTGAGTAGCGCTGATGTGCTCCACGTCGTTCAGCATTGTATAGTGAAGGTTTTTTGAGCTAAATAGCATAGGAAAGACAACAAATGACAGGAATGAGCCATGAGCCCACAAGACACACGATTGACGCAGGCGATGGGATTCCTTCTGCTGCCCGACTTCGCGCTGATGTCCTATGCGTCGGCAACGGAACCGTTGCGTGCCGCAAACCTGCTTGCTGGCCAATTGCTCTATGATGTCAAATCGCTTTCCATAGACGGGGACCCCGTCGTAAGTTCGTCAGGTGCGATCATTCCGTGTCAGCGGCTCGATCGCTCGCCGCTGAACACGGTCTTTGTTTGCGCGGGCGGGAATCCATCAACCCTGGGCTCACCTGCGCTCTATACGGCTCTTCGTCAACTATCGCGCAGCGGCGTACGGGTGGGGGGTATTTCCGGCGGACCCTATTTACTGGCAGCGGCGGGATTGCTCGATGGGCGGGATTTCACAATTCACTGGGAGCATGCCGCAGCGATCATCGAAGCCTTTCCTCATCTCAATCCGAGACAAGCCCGCTTCGTGTTAGACGGAAACCGTATCACCTGCGGCGGCGGTGTGGCGCCCCTCGACATGATGCATGCGTTGATTTCCGAACGAATGGGCGCGGATTTTGCCCGGCGCGTCAGCGACTGGTATCTTCATACGGGGGTGGCGGAGCCGGCCGCACCGCAGCGCGCCTCGGCAGCCGAACGCTTTCACGTCAACCATCCCGTCCTGCTGAATGTCCTAGAAAAGATGGAGACGACGATTGAACGACCGCCGAATCGTACTTCGATGGCCGCTTACGCGGGGATTAGTCGGCGTCATCTTGATCGGCTTTTTTCTGAGCAGCTCAAAATGGGATATTTGGAAGCATCGCGGAAAATCAGGCTCGCTCATGCGCGACGCCTCCTGCAACAAAGTCCACTATCTATTTCCGAGATTGCCTTTGCGACCGGCTTCTCAAGCGCTGGGCACTTTACTCGTTGTTATGCAGCGATGTTTGGGAAAAGCCCAAAAAAAGATCGGCAGTGATGACGCGGAGTGAAGGTAGACGAGCGGATTGATGCAGTTCGTGCTCTTTATATTCGCGTTTGGGTTATGGTGATGATCGTTCCAAGCCGCATACTTGTCTCCGCGAAACTTATCTTCTCAGGTGCGGTCGCCGGGGCGCCATCCGCCTTGTCACCGGTCAAGCTCGCGCATGCCATCCCAAGCCCTGGGCCTTCGACAAAGACGAGCGGGCACTGTGCCGGTCACGACAAGTAGCTGTGCACAGAGGGAGTGACGTATCGGGCCTAGGAGGGGCCCGTGTCGACGCGCGGTTGAATGCACCATGTGTTGAACGGAGGCGGGGCGACGGCGAAAAAACGCAATGCCACAGTTCTGAAGTTATGCGCTTAGGCCTTTTTGCGTATGGAGAACATCCTGTAGGTCTTGCTCACATTAGGGTAGGTACCGGACCTTAGAAGCACGACGGCGAGATCGTTTGCGGTGATGATTTCCCAGAGAAGATCGTCCTGGCCACCGCTGGCAAAGCCTAGGAGGATGCTGCCAGACTCTGCGAGGAATTCTGGGCCTTCCGATAAGAAGCGGCTGAGCATTCTATAACCCGGATCGATAGCCCCTCGTTCGAGATTGCTCCTATACTCGTAATCGTCCGGCGCGAAGGTCGATGGAAAGTTCCAAAATATAAGATCGAATTTTCGGTGAGGCGGAATATTGCTAAAAATGTCGCTTTGGATTACCTCGGCATTCTGGATGCCGTTTCTTGCCGCATTTTCTAACGTGTTCGTCACCGCCTTAGGATTGATGTCACAAGCAAGCAGTGACAGCGCACCGAGTTTTGCGAGGTACAGTCCTGGGAGGCCGCAGCCGCAGCCGATCTCCAGGACCTTTTTCCCGGCAACAGGAGGAAAGTTCTCAGCAAGCCAACGCCAATTCAGGAAGTCTTGTGGTGAAAAGACCTCCTCGTTTACAGTCAACTCTAGTCCAAATTCGTGAATACGCAGAGGAAAATTGCGCTGCTGGCTGAGTTTGAGCCTCGTTCTTATCTGGTCAAGATCCGTCATATTCCTACTCTCCTCGTAGCCATAACAAATACTGCGAACGGTTCGCGCCCGGCTGGTAAGCTTCGTCATCGCAGAGAAACTCCCCCGGTTTATGTTATACTTCATCGGAGGTCCGGGTTTGATCTAAGTCAACTGGACGCTTGAATTTACCGACCAAGCTCTTGTTTTGTTGCGAGGCTGGTCCAACAGGATATAGCCTACACCGTCAGATAACGGGCTTTGCTAATGACTGTGCCATTATTGCGTCCTCTCTCGTCCCGAAGAAGACTGATGAGTGCGCCAAGGTCATTTGACACTGGTCCCTTTCATCGCGCTGGCGAACTTACGACAATTTGTGTTCGCCATCTTGTTAGGGGGCACGAAGCCGGCATGGACGATTTGCGCGAAAGCAGGCAGCGTGTTCAGTCGTTTTCGATGATATCCCGAGGAGTGGTTTGCCTTCAGGACAGAGACGGAAGTGGATCAGCTCGCCGCAGCGGGTCGTCAACGGACCAGTTCACGATGACGCTTGATACTCGAGGGCCATGCAGCGGAAGCCCCGTATCATTATGGTTCGGATAGCCGCTCCTTCCATGGCACTGCTCCCCGTGCGATTCGATGCAGACAAGGACCGAGCGGTGCGACAGCTCGATGCCTGCGTGCGGTTTCTATTTGAAGAGTCGCATGCGAAACAATTGTTGCAACGAATAGTAAAATGATCTATTTGAATCGCAATGCGTAGAGGGAGGCCTTAAATAATGCAGGGCGAAGACGTCAGACTCAACAGATCTTGCGTCGCTGATAGGAAGGGCAATGCACTCCCAGGTCAGCCGCTTGTTGCAGTCTCGGCTGATGTCGTTGAACTGTACAAATATCTGTGGCACGCGACACCCCTGCAGTATCTTGAGGCGGCGGTTGAAGGGGCAGGGGTATTTCCTTTGGTCGTTCCTTCCTTGGGCGACCGGCTTGATTTCGACCAGCTCTTCGCCTCTGTCGATGGCCTGATTGTCACGGGGTCTGGGTCAGGGGTGCATCCATCGCTCTATGGCGGTGATGCGAGCGAAGCAAACGGCCCGTATGATCCTGCTCGAGATTCAACCACGTTGCCTTTGATCCGCAAGGCGATCGACCAAGGGATTCCGCTGCTTGCGATCTGCCGCGGCCTTCAGGAATTGAACGTCGCACTTGGCGGGACACTGGCGACCGAAATCCAGGACCGCCCTGGCATGCTCGATCATCGGGCGCCGCCGAGCGATAGCCGCGATGCGCGGTTTGCCATCCGCCAAACCTTGACGATCAAGCCAGATAGCTGCCTCTCCGGCCTGATCGGTGCAGGCAATATCAAGGTGAATTCCGTCCACCGCCAGGCAATCGACCGATTGGGAGAAGAGCTTGAGGTCGAAGCGCGGGCTGAAGACGGAACTGTTGAAGCGGTGTCGGTCCGGAGTGCGCGCGCTTTCGCCGTGGGCGTCCAATGGCATCCCGAATACTGGGTAAAATCCGACGAACCATCCGCACGTATTTTCCGCGCTTTCGGAGGCGCGGTTCGCGCTCGCGCGGCCATCAGGCTGGGGATAACGGAAGCCGTCGAATGAACTCGCAAGGCTGGCACCTAGCAACAGTGAGCCCATCTCGACTCCACCATACGCATCCAAAAATGATCCTGAAAGTGATGTTATGACGAAATCTCCACTGTTCCCGCCGGTTGCCGTAGGCCCGTCAGCAGCGAGCGGCGCCTATGCTACGTCACAGGTCCGAAGCCAGATCGACATGACAAAAAAGGTACCCATATTCGACGGCCATGACGACTTCCTGTTCCGACTGCTCAAGGCGCCCGAGACGCGGGAAACGATGTGGTTAACGGGCGATGGAGCCGGTCATCTGGACCTGCCGCGCATGCGTGCCGGCGGGTTCGCTGGCGGCTTTTTCGCCCTCTTCGCCCCTTCGCCCAAGGAGGATTACGCCGGTTTCACGGACGCGATGGACAACCCGCCCTACGAGTTGCCGCTGCCGCAGGCGTTGAAGCTCGGACCTTCGCAAGAGAGCGTACTTGCAATGGTAGGGCACCTCTTCTGGATGGAGCGCGTCTCGCGCGGCGCCTTCACGGTGTGCCGTAGCGCTCGAAAGGTGCGTGCGGCGATGGCCGAGGACAGCATTGCTGCGATCATGCACATGGAGGGGGCGGAGGCTATCGACCCCAATCTTGACGCTCTTTACGCCTTCCACAAGATGGGTCTGCGCTCGATCGGGCCTGTTTGGAGCCGGCCGAACGCATTCGGCCACGGCGTTCCCTTTGCATTCCCCGCAAGCCCGGACATCGGTCCTGGCCTGACCGACGCAGGCAAGGCGTTGGTGAAGGCTTGCAACGAGCTCAAGATCATCGTCGATCTTTCACACCTCAACGAGAAGGGCTTTGACGATGTGGCGTCGATCTCGGATGCACCACTTGTCGCTACCCATTCGAACGCCCATGCCGTCACGCCTTTGAGCCGTAATCTCACCGATCGGCAGTTGGCCAAAATCCGCGAGACGAAGGGCATTGTCGGGCTCAATTTCGTCTCCGTTTTCCTACGCCCGGACGGCAAGCGGTCGCCCGATATCACATTTGAGCCGATGCTGAGGCATTTAGACCATCTGATAGACAAACTCGGAGAGGACCACGTCGGCTTCGGCTCTGATTTCGACGGGGCCACCAAGATGCCCGATCCAATCCACGACGTGACGGGGCTGCCGAGAATTATCGATGCCCTGCGCGACCATGGATATTCCGAGGAATTGATTGCGAAGCTCGCCCACGAAAACTGGATCAGCATTCTGGAACGCACCTTCGGCGAATAGGATGCGCTTGTGGGCGCCTCGCTCGATCCCGGCCCGCCGATTGGAGCGAGTTCCCTCCGACTGTTCAACATTATTCAACCAATGTGGAAAAGGAGGTCCGAAGGTTCGAAAATCCCATAGCTCGCGCCGACGGCGACGGCTCTTCTCGGTCGACTTGGCCGTAAGCGGTTAGCTGATGGCGTCAGGCCCGAAGTTCCAAGGCATAAGCGCCTCGAGCTCTGATACTGGCCAGTCTTTAGCAATGCGGGTCAAGGTCTAGGAAAGCCAGTCGAGCGGGTCGACGTTGTTCGTTTGCCGTTTGGAGAAGCGTGGCCAGCATCGCCCATGTCCGTCCACCGCCCTCTTGCAGAAATGGCTCGACGACATCGCACCAAAGGTTTTGCCGGACAGCAAGCTCGGCGATGCCGTGTCCTACACCCTGAACCAATGGGATTATCTGACGCGCTACACCGAAGATGGCAGGATGCCGATCGACAATAATCTTCTGGAGCGCATCATCAGAATCTTTACTACTATCACTCCTACGCCGCACACACGACAGACGAGCTCGCGATCCTCTCCGATCGCCTTGTCAAAATGGCGCCCGTCAAAATGAGCAAGGTGTTTTGCGGGATGTCCGGCTCGGACGCCAACGAGACCCAGGCCAAGCTTGTCTGGTACTACAACAATCTGCGCGGCAAGCCGACGAAGAAGAACATCATCTCGCGCGAACGCGGCTATCACGGCTGCAGCGTCGTCTCCGGCTCGATAACGGGAATGAGCTTCTACCACGATCACATGGATCTGCCGCTGCCGCAGATCGACCATACCGAAGTTCCGCACCACTACTGGGATGCCAACCCCGGCGAGACCCAACGCGAATTCTCTGCGCGACGTGCCGCCGAGCTTGACGAGATGATCGAGACGCTGGGCCAGGTACATAACCCTTGAGACCATGGCGCAAATAAGCGATGACCCCAAATCAGTCTGCCTGCTGTGGCAAGCTGATCTCTCTCCGGCCCTATGTCGAAAGCACGGCCATCAGCCGCGAGCTCCACCACTTCCAAGGGCACGATCTGGCACGTCCCTTGCGTTGATGGCGGCATTGACGTCAAACACCAAATTGAAGGAGACCGGAATGTCGCGTCAGATGAGGTTCGTAGCGTTTCTCATGGCGGGGCCAACTTGCCATCACCATGCGATGTGGCGCCATCCGCAAACAGAGAATCGGTTTCTTGACCCGGCATTTTGGGAAACGCTGGCGCGAACGCTTGAGGTCGGCAGATTTGACGGACTCTTTTTCGCTGATGCCTTGTGCTTCTATAACGAAACCATTATGGCGCGGGGTGGGCAGATGTCGCTGCTCGATCCTATTCCTCTTGTCGCGATAATGGCGCGGGCGACGTCGCGCATCGGACTCGGCGTGACAATATCGACCAGCGTCCAGGAGCCATATGCGGTTGCCCGCCTTCTTTCCTCGCTTGATGTGATGAGCGGCGGCCGGATTGCCTGGAATATCGTAACTTCCGCAGACGATCTGGCGGCGCAGAATTTCGGCAAAGATGCGCTCCTGCCACATGAGGAACGCTACGACCGCGCCGAAGAGGTCCTGAAAATCTTTCTCGACATGTGGAAGGGGTGGGCCGACGGCGCGCTCGTCATCGACAAGGAAAGCGGTGAGTTCATTGACGAGGCGAAGATGCACCGCACCGAGATTGCCGGGAAATTCGTCGGGTTGAGAGGCATGTTCACCGTTCCGCCGAGCCCTCAGCGGCACCCGGTCATCATGCAGTCTGGATCCTCCCCGCGTGGGCGCAATTTTGCCGCTAGTTACGCCGAGCTTGTCTTTACGCTCCAGCATTCGTTGCCTGACATGCAGGATTTCTATGCCGACATGAAGGATCGCATCGATAAGGCGGGGCGAAATCCGGACGACTGCGCCATCCTCGTCTCGGTGGATCCGATTGTCGGAGAAACGGAATCGATCGCCCGCGAGAAGCAGGCTTACATCAATGAAATGATCGACGCTCGCCTCAGCATCGCCCTCGTGGCGGCCCATACTGGTATCGACCTGTCGCGACACCCGTTAGAAAAGCCAATTAGCCACATTCCCGCGATTGCCGGCTCGCGCGGCTCCTTCGAAGTCTTCCTTGAAGGGACCGAGGCCAGCAATCTCACGCTCGGCGAAGCGGCGCGGCGTTTCACCACAAGCAAGCTTTGTCCCCAAGTCGTCGGGACGCCCGAGAGCGTAGCCGACAAACTTCAGGAATTCTTCGACAACAAGGGCTGCGATGGCTTCATTGTAACGCCCACCGAAATGCCCGGTTCTTTCGAGGCCTTCACGCGATCGGTCGTCCCGATCCTCCAGAAACGTGGAGTCTTCCGCAAGGAGTATCGGGGCTCGACACTGAGGGAAACGATCAAAACGTAATCAATGCGCCACATCTCTTCCACCTCTAGGAGGAATAGGAGATGAGTTTGAACAAGCGTCGCAACTTTCTTGCCAGGCTTGCCCTGCCGCTTACATCATCGCGTGGTCATCCTGGAGGCGCGCCCATCAGCCTACCGATCGACGAATTCACCTAAAATATAAATTGCAACGGGCAGCGCCGATGAGCCTCTCAACATGACTGTTCCTGCATCGAGTTCACTGTGCGTTTGATGAGCTGGGACAATTCGCCCCGCGTCAGCCAAATAAGCCAATCATCATCCTCGATGCATCGATCAGGTAAGTTCAGAACGGATCCATGTTCTTCTCTGTGAAGATAACCATACTGATCGGCCACTCCCTTTTCGATCAACCAAGTGGGAACGAGGGCATAGATGAAATCGGGTGACCATTTCGCCCACGCCAGTCCGAAAGCAACACCTGCCAGGGTACTGGGCAATCCCTGTCCCCTAAAATCATCTCGGAGCCACAAGTCGCCGTGATAAGCCACGATTCCGGTTATTCTCCGAGCGCTCGGGGCACAGCAAACGCATGAGGAGCCTGAGCCGGCATGTCTCCTTGGATCCGCGTAGCTTGCTTCCAGTGACTCGAGGTGCTCAGCCAAGTTGGTAGTCGTCAGATCGTCGACGCGAACGGCCTGAACATGCGCTACTTTGCCCGATCGGTCATGTCCGGCAATCCAAAACGCCCGGCTAGCTTCAAGTCGTGAACAATCCGGTCGGAAGTTCGGAAAAGTCGGCACTTTTCCAACAATACGTGCGGTGATTTCAAGATACTCTTCAAAGTCTTCACCCATTTTGAACCGCATGCCCGCTTTGCGGCCTATTTCATCAAACAGACAAACGTATTTCGATGCATCAAGACTTGTCGCATGTCGATCCATGATCAGTACCCGCCGTAGTCCGATAATGAAACTCAAAATAAGAGACAGAGCCATAGAATAAACTATCATGTCTTGTAGTTGAGCTACCGACGAGCCGACTTTTTTGGGCCACACAAGCTGCGCTGCCTAGTGTGCAGCGGCTAGCTTAGCTCCGCCCCGGCGAACCGAAGAAAAGCACGCTTGTGTGGCCGTGAACATCGCGTTGTCCTCCTAGCCAACTGGAGCGCCCGGGGCCGGCTTCTCGACAGATGGAATTGCAGTTCGAGGCCTGGAGGTGGAGCGGCTGAGACGAGATGGCGATAAGGTCCTCGGCGGTAGCTCCTTTTCGAGCACAAGCGCCGGTCAAAGATGACCGGCCGGGTTCCCGAAACGCTTCTTAGCCGCCATTCTGACCGTTTGCCCCTGGCCAGGTTCAATCTCTGCGGTACGCGGAAAGCACATCGGTCTGATCGAGTCGCTGGCTCACTCCGTTATCTCGAACGCCATCAAATGTCCTGAACCTGCCAGCACAATGTAATGTATCGGGTTTACGGAAAAGGTCTGGTACTTTTAATGTTTTGTTGTTAACTCAGCCACTTAGTTAGAGATTTCTATCTTGGCACGTCCCTTGCGTTTGATGGCGGCATTGACGTCAAACACCAAATTGAAGGAGACCGGAATGTCGCGTCAGATGAGGTTCGTAGCGTTTCTCATGGCGGGGCCAACTTGCCATCATCATGCCATGTGGCGCCATCCGCAAACAGAGAATCGGTTCCTTGACCCGGCATTTTGGGAAACGCTGGCGCGAACGCTTGAGGTCGGCAGATTTGACGGACTCTTTTTCGCCGATGTCTTGTGCTTCTATAACGAAACCATCATGGCGCGGGGTGGGCAGATGTCGCTCCTCGATCCTGTCCCCCTTGTCGCGATGATGGCGCGGGCGACATCGCGCATCGGACTTGGTGTCACGATATCCACGAGTTTCCAGGAGCCGTATGCGATAGCCCGTGTGCTTTCCTCGCTCGATGTGCTGAGCGGCGGCCGAATTGCCTGGAATATCGTGACGTCCGCAATCGACCGAGAGGCGCAGATTTTTGGCAAGGATACGCTCCTGCCGCGCAATGAACGCTACGACCGCGCCGAAGAGGTCCTGAGAGCGTGTATCGACTTGTGGATGGGTTGGGCCGACGGCGCGCTCGTCCTCGACAAGGAAAGCGGCGATTTCATCGACGCAGCGAAAATGCGCCGCACCGAAATAGCCGGGAAATATATCGGGGGAGGGGGCATGTTCACCGTTCCGCCGAGCCCTCAACGGCACCCGGTCATCATGCAGGCCGGATCGTCGCCGCGTGGGCGCAATTTTGCCGCCAGCTACGCCGAGCTTGTCTTTACGCTTCAGCATTCGTTGCCCGATATGCAGGACTTCTATGCCGACATGAAGGATCGCGTCGACAAGGCCGGGCGGCATCCGGACGATTGCGCCATCCTTGTCTCGGTGGATCCGGTCGTCGGCGAAACGGAATCGATTGCCCGCGAGAAGCAGGCTTATATCAATGAATTGGTCGACCCTCGCCTCGGCATTCCCTTTATGTCGGCTCACACCGGGCTCGATCTGTCGCGATACCCGACAGACAAACCAATTAGCGAAATCCCGGCCGAAGCCGGCTCGCGTGGCTCTTTCGATGTCGTTCTCCAGGGGACCAAGGCTAGCAATCTTACTCTCGGCGAAGCAGCCAAACGTTTCGCCACAAGCGAACTTTGCCCTCAAGTCGTTGGCACTCCTGAGAGCGTGGCCGATCAGCTTCAGGAGTTCTTTGAAACCAAAGGATGTGATGGCTTCATCGTGACACCAACCGAAATGCCGGGTTCTTTCGAGGCGTTCACACGATCGGTCGTCCCGATCCTACAGAAGCGCGGTGTCTTCCGTAAGGAGTACCCGGGCTCCACATTGAGGGAAACAATCAAATCATAATCAGTGCGGCATTTTTCACATCAGCGAGAAAGTTCACAGATGTGTTCGAATACCCGTCGCATCGTCAAATACCTTGTTGCGACTGCTATCCTTGCCTGCGCGACACTCTCCCTTCCGCCTCGTCTTTGGGAGTTGCGACGGCTCTTACGAGAACGACGGGCGTGAACATCGCAGTGGAAGAGATCGATGCGTCTGCGAGGCAGGCAGCTGGGACAGGTGATCGAGGTCGATCAGATCGACCCAAGGGGTTCAACTCGGCTAGTAAGTCTTCAAAGATCGGAGATGTAAGCCAATGGCGAGAAGATCATCCTAGTTGAAGGCGCAAGTAATGGTCTGCGGTTCGTGCAAGCGGCCCGGCGTCTGGGCCTTCATCTTCATCCAATTACCTTGTCGGCTGATCCAACTGGATTCGACTATCTTACTGCGGAAAGCGTTGAAGCGTTGAGGCAATCCGTGTCGATACGGACAATCTCGATGTACTGATCCGCGAATGTTCCCGGCTACGTGCGACATACGACATACGACATACGACATTGCTGGAATTACATCTCCCAAGGAGTCGGAAGCTCTGCCGGCATTTCAGTCTACCGGAACCGAACCCTGAATCGATTGAGAGGTGCTGCGACAAATTCGCTCAACGTCAGCTCCAAAGGCAGGCGTTCCACATCGTATATGTGGGTCTACCGGAGCGGCGAGGACAGTGACCAGCCGATCGTGCTGCTCGATTATCAACCAGGTCGTGGCCAGATATACCAGCAAGCCTTCCTCAGCGATTGCCGCGGGATCTTGATGAGCGATGGCTACCGCTTGGCGCACGCTGGAGGGTGCAACCCATATTGGATGCATGGCTCATTCGAGACGGCGCTTCGTCGACGCCCTCAAAGCCAGAACGAAAGGGGCGGACCGCCCGAGCAGGCGCTCCGGTTCTTCGAACAGCTCTATCGGGATGAAAGGCAAGTGCGTGACCAATAGTCTGACGACGGTGAGGCACAGGCCGACTGCATTCGTCGCTTCCGCCAGCAGCACAGCGTCCTCATCCTCAATGCTCTCAAGAAAAGGCTCGACGAAATCGCACCAAAGGTTTTGCCTGACAGCAAGCTCTTGCGGCCCGTGGCAAAGATTCTGATGTCGCGCTCCAGAAGATTATTGTCGATCGGCATCCTGCCATCTTCGGTGTAGCGCGTCAGATAATCCCATTGATTCAGGGTGTAGGACACGGCCTCAGCGCTCCGATGAGGCCGATATCGACGATCTCCTACCCTTCAACTTCACCAAAGCCACAGCAGCCTGACCTGACGCAACGCTTTCGTCTGAAAGCGATCCGTAGTCGCAGGGTCGCAGGGGACGTCAACGTGCGTGGAAACGAGCGCTTAGTGCGGCTGCGAAGCCGATGAAAGATAGTTGATGAAAGTTCAATACGGAGAAGAAGTGGCGAATCACTCTGACCCCGAGTCATGCGGGGCACATCGCGAGGTGTGCGTCGAAGCGTTGACAGGGGAAACCGGCAGGCCGGCCATTGAGCCGCGAAATGTTCACTTCGGGATGCCGACGCTGTTAAGCGAAGCGGCAGGCAACACGGTACATGGCGTCAATCGCAAGCCATGCCCCGATCCCGCGCGGTCGGAGACCCTGTGCATGTCGGGAAGTCTTTCATACGGAAGCAGCGAGATCTCATCAGTGTCCAGTGCAAATGGACTGGATGGGACTGGGAAGGTCGTTGACCACAATCCAGTCATCGACGCTGATGAGAAGTCGGATACGCCCATAGTACCGGAGAAGTTGCCGAACAAGGGAGATCATCCTGCGGAGGCAATGGAGGGAAGGGGTGTAATCGGAAGGAATGTCGTCGAAACCCCAGCGTACCGGACACAGAGCCGGATCAAACACGCTTCGATGGGTATCGAGGGCGTACGGGAAGCCGCCAAACGGGACCCGAAGTTGCGTCTCACGGCGCTGATGCATCACATCACCCCGGCGCTATTGGTGGAGAGCTTCCATGCTCTTCGCAAGCAAGCGGCGAGCGGTGTGGACGGCGTGACGTGGTACGACTATGAGAAGATACTCGAAGGGCGCGTGCACGAATTGCACCGGAAGATTCAGTCCGGTGCGTATCGCACACAGCCGTCCCGACGGGTCTACATTCCGAAGAATGACGGAAGGCTCCGTCCACTCGGCATTGCAGCGTTGGAAGAAAAAGTCGTGCAGATGGCCGTGTCCACGGTTTTGAACGCGATCTATGAACAGGACTTCCTCGGCTTCTCATACGGGTTCCGGCAAGGAAGGGGACAGCACGACGCGCTGGACGCCTTGTGGGTTGGGATCGACAAGCGGAAAATCAACTGGATACTGGATGCGGATATTCGCTCGTTTTACGATGAAATCGATCACGAGTGGACGCTTCGTTTCCTGAGACATCGAGTAGGTGACCGCCGGCTGATCCGCCTGATCCACAAATGGCTGAAAGCGGGCACGATTGAGGACGGCCGCCGCGTAGCATCAACGCGAGGAACTCCTCAAGGCTCTGTAATTAGCCCCGTGCTATCGAATATCTACCTGCATTACGCATTGGATTTATGGGTCCAGCAATGGCGTACTCGAAATGCTAAAGGCGACGTGATCATTGTACGTTATGCCGACGACAGCGTGATCGGATTCCGGTACGAAGGAGAGGCGCAGCGCTTCCTGCAAGCAATGCGGGAGCGTCTCGCTCATTTTGGTTTGCAACTGCACTCGGATAAGACGCGGCTGATACGCTTTGGGCGGTATGCTGTGCAACAATGCCGGGAACGTGGTACCCGCAAGCCAGAGACTTTCGACTTTCTGGGATTCACACATTGCTGCGGCAGGCGGCGCAATGATGGGGGCTTCAAGATTGTCCGTGTGACGATGAAGAAGCGCATGCGCACGACGCTGACGACCATTCGGGAAACGCTAATGCGGCGACGCCATGAACCGGTGGCAGCAGTAGGTCGGTGGCTACGGCAAGTGTTACAGGGGTATCTGAACTACCATGCGGTACCTGACAATCTGCGAAGATTGAGAGGTTTCCTATGGGAGGTCGGGCGAGCCTGGCGACACGCATTAATGCGTCGAAGCCAGCGCAGCCGCATGTCTTGGGCTCGTTTCCAAAGACTGCTTCGCAAATACTTACCACCGTGCCGCTTGGTGCATCCGCATCCAGATGCTCGACTCACCGTCACAACATCCGATGGGAGCCGTATGCGGTAGTGCCGCACGTACGAATCTGGCCGGGGGGCGATGGGTAACCATCGTCCCTACCGGGACCATTTCATCTTCATTTTTGTGTCCCGCTGGTCGGTTCTTTTTTGTGACGCTGCCAAAACCTTGCTCAGGGTCGCGCCTAATTCTGAGCTCCTTCCTTGTCTGCTCCGGAAAAGGACCTCTGGGTTTCTTTCCTCTCTCAGTCCTAACAAGCATCAGGTGCGCGATTTCACGAATCTTTATGGTGTCACGCGGAAATTGCGCACGTACGGCACGATTTCGACGCAATCTACTAAGCGTTGATCTCGAATATCTCTTGGCTGGTCTTATGGATGATTTCAGCGCCATCATTCGTGACGAGAATGTTGTAACCAAAGCTCATCGTGACGCCATTGTACTGCGCAATTGATGGCTCCAAGGAAACGACCATTCCTGGTTCGAACATTTCCTCATTACCTATCAAAATGTCAGGACGCGCGGCAAAGGTCGGCGGATACGAGAGACCCATTCCGAAGCCAGCACGGGCAGGGATGTAATCAGAATATCGATCCCTAATTTCGCGGCTGAGGCGATCAACCTCTCCGATCGGTGCGCCGGGTTTGATTAACTCGAAAGGGCGCCAAAAGGAATCTTCGACAATTTTCCTCAGATCCCACATTCTGGCGGGCGCTTTCCCTGCGATCACCGTCCGACAAAGGTTGCTGTTATATCGATTTTTCGAACCGGTGAATTCGATCAGGACAGGATCGTGTGCTTCGATCAGCTTTGTAGTTGGAACCGCGTGAAAGATCCCACTCCTATAGCCGGACCCGATGATGAAGGGGAGGGTGGGATATTCAGAACCCGCGTCAGACATTCTTGCTTGAACGGCCCCTAACACGGCAGCCTCAGTCACGCCTGGTCGGAGCGTTTCCACAAGCGCCTCGAAACCAAGGTCCGCATAGTGAGCCGCCAAGCGCATGTACGCGACTTCAGCGGAAGACTTGATTGTCCGAAGTCTTAGCACATCCTCAGTCACGTCAAAGAACTCAACCTCTGGCATCGCGTCGAGAAGCGCTTGATAGACCGCTGGCTTGAGGTACCAGCTACCCATCTCCAATCCAACGCGTGCTCCACGCGGCAAGCCATAGCGTTTGAGCATATCCACGGCAACTTGGGTGGGATCGTCTCCGTGCTTCCAGATCACCATATTGTCGATCCAGCACTGCATTTGAGCGAGTACCATCTCGCATTTGTGGGTAAGCAATGCCGGTTCCGCATCCCCAACTTTGAAAATGATCATCTGTTGAAAGTATGTGCCGAGCGGGTCAAAGCCTGTGAAATAGTTTAGACTCTCGGGGCTAGAGCCGACGAAGAGGTCGATATTTCGCTTTACGAGCATGGTTTCAAGGCGCGCAGTTCGCTGCCTGTACTCCGAGACGTCAAACGCATATGTTTGTGCTGTCTTGTCTACTTTATTGAAGCCGTTAGCGTATTCCACCTTAACTACTACCTTTCCATTAGAATCGTCATGCCACCTGAGAGAGAGCTAGGCAGAAGGTTGCTGAGGCGGCGAGAGTCGCCCTAAGCACTTCTCGAAAACACGGCAAATATTTAAGAGGCGGCGATCTGTGTACCGGGCGCCAACTACTTGAAGTCCAACTGGTAGTCCTTTCGCATCCAGTCCCGAGGGGAGAGAAGCCGCGGGCTGCTGAGTCAGATTGAATGGGTAAGTAAATGGCGTCCAAGCTGCCCATTGCTTCATAGACGGATCTGGCACAATGCGGCCGACCGGGAACGGCGAAATTGGCATGGTTGGCGTGAGCAGACATTCAAATTCTTGGTGGAATGCCGCCATCTGTGCCGCCAATTGACTTCTAGACGTCTCGGCCGCCTCATACTCCGCCAGAGTAATCCGGAGGCCCCGCTCCGCCATCTCACGGAAGCCGGGCTCGAGAAACTCAACTTGTCGATCCTCAAGGGACCGCAGAATCCGGGCCGCCCCGGCACACCACAGTACCTCGATAACCTCTATTGGGTCCGGAAAGCCGGGATCTACCTCAGTGACGATGGCTCCAAGCGCGCGCGCTTGATCCACGGCGGCATCAGTGACACGGCGGATGTCATCTTCGACATCGACATGTCCTAAGTCGGCACTATAAGCGATCCGACACCCCTCCAGCGTATCGACGTCAACCGCAACTGCGCTTAGATAATCCGGTCCGCAAAATCCGTCACGTGGATCTCGGCCGCTGATGACCGTCATCATGAGCTCGGCGTCGGAAACTGTTCGCGTCATGGGACCTAGGTGCGAAAGCGTCCTCATCGCGCTCTCAGGCCACTGTGCGACGTAGCCAAAGGTCGGCTTAAAACCAAAGGTGCCCGTGAAGCTGGCTGGAATCCGAATGGATCCGCCGGCATCGCTTCCCTGATGCAGCATACCGAGATTCAATGCTGCGGCTACACCAGCACCGCCCGACGAACCGCCAGGCGTAAGTTCTTGGTTCCAAGGATTCCTCGTAACACCGAAGAGAGGGCTGTCGGTGACCCCCTTCCAGCCAAATTCCGGAGATGTTGTTTTTCCAATGAGGATGGCGCCAGCTTCGCGAAGACGAGCGGAAACGGGCGCGTCAATGTCCCACGGCCCCGTGGCCACAGTCGTTGCCGATCCTCGGCGTGTCGGCATGCCGATAGTCAGAGTTAAATCTTTTATCGTGGCTGGAATGCCATCAAGAGCACCTGCCGGTGTGCCCTTAAACCAACGCTCTTCAGCAAGACGTGCGGCTTCAAGCGCTCCCTCATGATCTACCCAGCAAAAAGCGATGAGGGTTGGATTGACCGAGTCGATTCGCCTCAAGCAATCGTTTACAACTTCCAAGGGCGAGAGGCGCCGTCGGCGGAAGAGCTCAATCGTCTCACAAGCGCTAAGATCAGCGATAATGCTTGACGGTTCGTGAAACAATTTTTCCTCCCTATCATCTGACGGTTGTCAAATACCGCACCGTTACGATAGGACGGGCAAAATGAACGGGTCAAACGCAATGTCTTCGCCATCTTGACAAAGGAGTTTTGTCAAACACCCTAGCGCCTCATTCGAAATGATCTACCGGGCTACCAGTACTGTCTTGGAACTGCGTGGCCAAACACCTAGCTATGCGTTCATGGCGTCGGGCTATTAGTTAAGACAAACACGACCTTTCGGCCGAAGCGCATTAGGACGCATTCGTTCGCATACTTTTTGGAAGGTAGTCTATGGCAACGTATCCGCCAATCCAGGCGCTCCGCGCGCTTGACTGTTTCGTAAAGACCGAATCCATTCAAAAAACGGCGGAAGAGCTGAACCTCACTAGAAGTGCTGTTTCTTACCAACTTCGGCAGCTCGAGGAGCGGTTGAAGTTCCGCCTTTTCGAGCGCGAGAACAACATGCTAACTCTTACGCCTCAAGGTTTAGCGTACGCGTTGGATGTACGCCGAGCCTTAAGTACTCTCACAACCGCCGCCACTCGAAATGCCAGCCATGGTTTGCAAGGAACCCTGACAGTTTCCTGCACACCTGGATTCGGGGGAGGGTGGCTTTCAGGTTGTATAGGCCGCTTTTTAGATCTGCAGCCGGACCTCCGGATCAACATCAAGACACCGAAAACTCTTTCAGATGTCAGTGACGAGGAAGCTGATCTTTTCATCAGCTACGGCGACGGACGGTGGGCGGAAATGGACGTGGTTGAGCTTATGGAGGTCCGGGTAACGCCCGTCTGCAGTCCAGTCCTGTTGAACAAGCACGCGATTACACATCCCTCTGATTTGCGAAGAGTCCATTTATTCGATGTGAACGATCAACAGCATGATTGGGAGCATTGGCTTTCGGCTGCTGGTGAAGGCTCGTTATTAGCCTACGCGCGGCTTAAATTCTCCGACTGGTACCTTTCCTATTCCGCGGCGCTTTACGGACAAGGCGTCGCCTTGGGTGATGCGTTTACATGCCGCGCAGCTCTTGAGCAGGGTCTGCTTGTGCAGCCGTTTGAACTGACCGTAAAGTCGCAAAGCGCCTATTACCTCGTCATGCCTCCTGCGAGAGGACATCCGCGGGCTGTCGGTGCTTTCAGTACCTGGCTGCAAAGTGAGTTATCTGGGAATACTTAAGCTCGGCTAGAATGAGCATGTCTGCTAGTCCAACGGACGTCAGCACGCAACGCCCAATTACTTTGCCCGTAGCTATCGCCAGGGATTGCGGTCGAAAAAACCCTACGAAATAATTTTCGGAAAGCTGCAAGTCACGACTGATTAGAACATCGCGTTACCGTGCTAACGCGCGCCCGTTCGTGCCAGCCGAAATCGGCGCGATGAAAACGTGCAGAATGCGCAGCATATCTGCAGGAGTCCTGCGTCTGGACGTCAAAAAACGCGACGAAACGAAGACAACGCCACGCTAAGCTCACTCATAAGTGAAGGTTCGAAGGCGTCCACGATCTCTAAGCCTCTCTCGGGACGACGACGACCTGCGAACCCATGTTCGGCGGAGCAGGGTCTCGTTATTGAAAGGAAAAAAAGTGACCATTAACATCGAAGATATCAGTGAAAAGGACCGCAACAGCGTCCTGCATCCTTTCACGCAGCTCAAGGATTTTGCCAGTGGCAAGCTTGGAGAGCCGACAATCGTCGAGACCGGGAAGGGCATCCGGATCCAGGATGCTCGTGGCAACCAGTTGATCGATGGTTTTGCCGGCCTCTATTGCGTCAATGTCGGTTATGGTCGCACCGAGGTCGCCGAGGCGATCTCGCGCCAGGCTTATCGCCTGGCCTACTACCATTCCTACGCTGCGCACACGACCGACGAACTCGCAATTCTCTCCGATCGACTCGTGAAGATGGCGCCTGGCAAGATGAGCAAGGTCTTCTACGGCATGTCCGGCTCGGACGCTAACGAGACCCAAGCCAAGCTCGTCTGGTACTATAACAACCTGCGTGGCAAGCCGACGAAGAAGAAGATCATTTCACGCGAACGCGGCTATCACGGCTGCAGCGTTGTTTCCGGCTCGATGACCGGTATGAGCTTCTATCACGACCATATGGACCTGCCACTGTCGCAGATCGTCCATACCGGCGTGCCACATCACTACTGGGGTGCAAATCCGGGCGAAACCGAGCGGGAATTCTCCGCCCGCCGCGCCGTCGAACTCGACCAGTTGATTGAGCGCCTCGGTCCCGACAATATCGGCGCTTTCATCGCAGAGCCGGTGCTCGGCACGGGCGGCATCACGCCGCCGCCGGAAGGTTATTGGGAAGCAATCCAGGCGGTGCTCAAGAAGCACGACGTCCTGCTGATCGCTGACGAAGTCATCACCGGCTTCGGCCGTACCGGCTCGATGTTCGGCTCGCACCACTACGGCATCGAACCCGACCTGATCACCGTCGCCAAGGGCCTGACCTCGGCCTATTTCCCGCTCTCCGCCTCGATCGTCGGCGAAAAGGTCTACAAAGTGATGGAGGAGGGGGCTGACCAAGTCGGCGCCTTCTCTCACGGCTACACCTATTCCGGCCACCCGATCGGCGCGGCGGCCGCCAACGCTGTTCTCGACATCGTCGAGAAGGAAAACCTTCCTGGCAACGCCCGCGACGTAGGCGCCTATTTCCAGGCCCAGCTCAAGGAAAAGTTCGCACAGCTGCCAATCGTCGGCGAGGTGCGTGGCGTTGGCCTGATGGGCGCCATCGAGTTCGTCGGCGACCGCGAGAACAAGAAGCGCTTCGATGCCTCGCTGAAGGTCGGTGCTCGCGTCTCCAAGGCTGCCCGTGACCGTGGCCTGATTGCCCGCGCCATGCCGCATGGCGACATCCTTGGCTTTGCCCCGCCGCTCGTCACCACCAAGGCGGAAGTCGACGAGATCGTCTCCATCGCCGAGAAGGCGGTTCGCTCCGTGATGGACGACCTCGTTCGCGACGGTCAGAAGATCTGACGGAAGGCGGTCGGCAGGTTCCGGCCGCACTCAATCGCATCCATCGAATTGAGAACAGGGAGGGATTTCTCCTTGCCCTGACCTAGAAACTCAGCCGTCGCGCAGATGGCGCATCATCACAAGAGGAAGCCGGCCAATGACCGCTGCCAAACTTCACACCACGACTAGCTTGGCGCCGATCACTGTCCATAGCCCCTATGACGGGTCTATCCTGGGGACGGTTGACGCCACAGATGCGCGCGAAATCGGCGAATTCCTGGCCCGCGCCCGTCGCGGGGCCGAGATTTCCAGCAAGCTGCCAAGACACAAGCGCGCGAGCATACTCGAAGAGGCTGCTCAAATCATAGACAGCCGTCGCCAGGCGTATGCCGAAACGATCGTTCGCGAAGCCGGAAAAACGATTGTTCAGGCGCGCAAGGAAGTGCTTCGTTGCGTCAACACATTGAAGCTGTCCGCCGAGGAGGCAAAGCGGAACGCCGGCGAGATCGTGCCCTTCGATGCCTATATGGGATCAGAACAGCGCCAAGGCTGGTTCACGCGCGAGCCGCTCGGCATCATCACCGCCATCACCCCATACAATGACCCACTGAACCTTGTGGCGCACAAGCTTGGCCCGGCGATCGCTGGCGGTAACGCGGTGTTGCTGAAACCGTCGAACCTCACTCCGTTCTCGACAATCAACCTTGTCGACGTGCTGGTGGAAGCGGGCTTGCCACCGGAGATCATTACCGTCATTCACGGTGATAGAGAAACCGTGACAGCTCTGGTTGCTGCACGGGACGTCCGCATGGTGTCCTTTACCGGTGGTTTCGCCACGGGAGAAGCTATCACTCGCAAAGCTGGCCTGAAAAAGGTGGCGATGGAACTTGGCGGCAATGCGCCGGTCATCGTGATGAACGACTGCGACTTCGATAAGGCGGTTGAAGGGTGTGTGTCTGGCGCCTTTTGGGCCGCCGGACAGAATTGCATCGGCGCCCAGCGTGTTCTTGTGCAGGCCGAGCTTTATGAGCGCTTTCGCGACGCCTTTGTCGCGGCCACGAAAAAGCTCAAGGCTGGCGATCCGTTGCGTGAGGATACGGATGTTGGCCCGATGATCTCGAAGGAGGTGGCCGAACGCACAGAAGCCGCCGTCAATGACGCGATCTCTTCGGGTGCGAAATTGCTGTGCGGTCACAAGCGCGAGGGATCTCTCTATCAACCGACGGTACTGGAAGGCACGCCGACCATCTGCCGCCTATGGCACGAGGAAGTGTTCGCTCCTGTCGTGATGCTTGCACCATTCGCGACGCTCGATGAAGCCATTGAGATGGCCAATGAACCGGAATACAGCCTGCACGCTGGCATCTTCACCAGCAACCTGTCCGTTGCACTTGAGGCGGCAAGCAGAATCGAGGCCGGTGGAGTGATGATCAACGACTCTTCTGATTACCGCTTCGACGCCATGCCGTTCGGCGGCTCCAAATACGGCTCCATGGGCAGGGAAGGCGTGCGCTTTGCCTATGAAGAGATGACCCAGCCGAAGGTCGTTTGCATCAATCGTGGGTGACCATTCGCCAACCGTCTTGCTCCCATTTGCTTCCCTCGGGCTTGACGATTTTTCAAAAGCGTAGACGTATGAGGCGGTTGCAGCGCGTCTCACGCGACCGACCAACACGCGGTCGCTGGAGCGTGCATACAGCACCGGCGATCGCCGTTCCGGAGGCGGAGGCGTTTTGACTGCGTATTCCGATGAAGCCAGCCACCGATTCCGATTTGAAGCCGGCCATTTCTCGTGCTGATCCTGGGTCTCGTTGATGTTTGGATCGGGTTTTGTTTCTGGTCAAGCGTGCGGTGTTTCAGGCGCTATTGGCAAACGCTGTTTTCGCATGTTCTCGCGAGTGAGATCGATGCGATAGCCATTGTTAACAAGGCGGTCTAGGATGGCATCGGCGAGAGTTGGATTTGCTATGTTTCCCACCAGCGATCCAAGGGCACCTGACTGGTGACGATCGTTGATCGACGCTCGTAGCGGTCATCGATGATCTCGAGAAGATCACGCCGCTAATTTGAGCTTTTCTGGTGCGTCATCGAGTAATGTTGTGCCCCACATTACTCGATGAACTGGCCTACGCCACCAAGGACCACGCCGAAACCAGCGTTGTCACGCCGCATATCGGTCACTCCGCAGGCCAGATAAACCCGCACATTCCCCGAAGGCCCGATCATGCCGCCTCCACGCAAGCGACCAATGACGATAGCAGCTCGAGATCCATGTCAGCTGCGATTCTGAGAATGCGGCCATTCCTTAGAACGATCTCAACGTCCTTGGCCTTGACCGAAGACCACTCCTCCTGGAACCGTCGGCAGGGCTGTCCAACGTCCCGATAACGGAAGCCGGGATGAACGATGACGTCTCCGCAGCTTCCAGCTTGGGCGGCGAGAACTTCTCTCGCCAAGCGTATATCTGTTGCGGAGAACGTCGTGGCGGCGTCGCTACAACCGAAACGCTGCCATCCGTGCCGAACGCTTCTTGCAATATCGAAAGCTTCAGCTCTATGGACCATCGACGTTGTCGCTAGGCACCCCTTAGGATCTCAATCTTGGCCATTCATACCTTGTTACGTCGCAAATGAATCATCTGTGACGTAACCTGCACCGTTTAAGCCCTTCAACAAAACCGGCTCACCGGACGCTCACGACCTTGCCGTCTTCGCCGACGCTTCAAAGCGCGTCATCGTGGCTTCCAGCTCCGCGACTGCTTGCGCAGGGTGGTGGAAAGTCGACAGCGTTGGCGCGTCACCAGTCGATGACCTGTGGACTGCAATAGTGGCTGTCGGCCCGGATCAGAGTAGGTGTTGGGCCAATTGGTCCCGATCGCCCGTACCAGTCGGCGCAGGAGAGCGCGGATCTCGACGCTATTGGGGCGCCTGGCCGGTCGCAGGACCGCACCGACGAACCGGCCATCGCCATCGAACACGACAATCGGCTGGCTATACGCAGGTTCTCAAGGTCTCAATTGTATCCGATACTGGCCAACGGAGTTACACTTCTTGATGCTCTTCAAAAGCAGTATTTCCGCGTGCTTCCCAACCTGCGCGCAGCTTTTGTACCTAAATTCGCAACGTCTAAGAGGCGTTCCTGCCGCCCGATACTATTTTGTGCGTACCCACGGGTCTTGTTCAGCGAAGCTTCGGCATCGGATCCTTTCTGTGCGCGACCACCGCGATTCGCGCAGGTTGCACTTGTGTCACAGAAGCTAGGTTCGCGTCTCGCGTTGCCAGCCAGGGTTTTGAACATGCGTGTTTAGACGTTGCTGGAGACGCCAGTTTTCGAATGATGCGATTGGCGTTTGGCTGGCACGGGAAAACGGAAAAATAACTTCCCTAAGCCAGCAAACTGAAAGAAAAGACACGCGTTACCGGACAGACCTTCAGACCGGATTGAGAAATGCAGTCATCATTAGTGCCCGGCTGTATCCTATGCTCACAATCAAAAACATCAACCCAGGAGTATGCTCCGCCATGGCGACTTGTGTCGAAGTGTTCTTCCCCATCGGCCTCATTCCTCGCTCATCAGAAACTCGACACGAGGCCGATGAAATTCCGGCGGCGTAGTCTTAGCGCCGCCGGAATGATGATCCTATTGCGCTAATAGCCCAGATCTAGGCGGACCTCTCTATTCATCGGTTGCCCAGCCAAGAATTCGGCGAGGTTCTCCGTACCCCACTGGATATTGCGCTGAAGCACGTCATCCGCATTCGCCGCCTGATCGTTGGACAGTGTCACGTTGGGAAGCCTGTGAATTCCGAGCCGTGAACCCCAGCCGATGGGAAAAGTTTGTCCATAGTTATACTGCCACCAAACGTCGGTTGCAAAACCGCGCAACTGCCCTGATGTGAGAGCTTCATAAAGAGCCTTCTCCTGAACTAACATACCGCGTGAAACATTGATGAGAAATGCTGATCGCTTCATCGCCGCGAGCTCTTTTGCTCCGATGAAGCCGTGGGTTTCCTTCGTATCCGGTGTCGCCAAGACAACGTAATCGCACTTTGGAAGCACCTCGTGCAACTGATCAATGCCGTAGATGGTATCGACGCAATTAACTGCTTGCCCGTCCCTGGACCGACGGACACCGAGAACCTCCATCTCGAAACCCTTTGCGTGTTTCGCAATTCGTCCGCCGATATTCCCGATCCCAATTACCCCGATAGTACGCCCATGCAGCATTGCAGATCGGTGCTCATCTGCGTAAAGAGGGAACAAAAACCGACCTTCTTCCGTCGCCTGGTGCTTGAGGAGCGTCTTTTTGGCGAGAGCTAGAACAAACATCATCGCCTGCTCCGCTACCGCCACTGCGTTCGCACCGCGAATATTCGCAAGCTTGACACCGCGTTTTTTGAAAAGATCAAGTGCACCCATAAGGCCGAGGTCGTCGACCCCCGAATGTAACCAGGAAAACATCTTGAGTTTCTCGCAGATTTGAAGGATTCCATCCGGAACACTGAAGGCGAGAACTGCATCAGCATCGGGCGCTAAGTGCGCAACGTCAGCATAATCGCAGTCAAATCGAGAGAGGTAATTTCCTTCTGGAGCTACGACTTCCGTACCGGCAGGCAGTCTAGCCCTGATGGAGTTTTTCTCTTCTTCCGTCGCGTACCACAGGCATAGAACTTTCATCGACCGACTGCTCCTTATTTCAACGTCGTTTTAAGGTGATGTGAGGCAGCTTTCGCGCTCTGCGTCCAAGCATAAAGTGAAAGAGAAGCCACTTTTATGCATTCAACACGCAGTGCACGCTGAATACCTGCGTTATTAGAGGGAGAGGCAGGCGAAATCCTTACTAAGCGCGAATTTCCCCGCACCTTTTGCTCTTGAGTACGCTGAGGCATGAGAAGCTATGCGGGAAAGCGGCGAGGTGGCACCATCGTCGTGCGATCAACCCGAAGGATAGCCTACCATGTCCAAAGTCGAAGATCTCAGCCGATCAGTTAATGTTTTAGATCAAGCGCGCACTGTGCTCATCGTTATAGAGATGAGTCAGAATAGCTGGCTGGTGGCCGGAATGCTTCCCGGCATACAGCGGCACCCCCTCAAGAAACTCGATCCCGATCCGAATGCTTTGCTCGACCTAATCACGCGTTGGCGATCGGAGGCTGAGGCTTCTGGGATACCGATGGACCCGGTCGCGCTGGCCTTCGAGGCTGGGCGAGATGGCTTCTGGCTGGCCCGGTGGCTGGAGACGCAAGGCATAGAGGCTCACGTCATCCATTCGACCAGCGTCGCCGTGAACCGTGAACATCGACGGGCGAAAACCGACAGGCTAGACACGGCCATGCTGATGCGCGTGTTCCTCGGCTGGCTGCGTGGCGAGCGTGGCCACTGCGGTATGGTGGCGATCCCATCACTGGCGGAAGAGGATGCCAAGCGGCCGAGCCGCGAGCGGGAGAACCTGGTCAGCGAGAAAACGCGGATAGTCAATCGCATGAAAGGGGCGCTGGCTCGGCTCGGCATCCGTGGCTTCAAGCCCGAGCTTCGCCGGGCGCCGAAGAAATTGCCGGACCTGCGCACTCCGGAAGGACAGCCGCGCGACATAGCTCGGCTTTCAATGCTGCGCGATCAAATCACGACGATTGAAAAAGCCAGAATTGCCCAGCTTGAGCAGGCGCCTGCTTCGGAGCATAACGCAATGGTTGTACTATTGGCGCGCGTGATTGGTGTCGGGATTGAGACAGCCGACATGCTGGTCCACGAGGTTCTTAGCCGCAACCTCAGAGACCGGCGGGCGGTGGCGCGTTAACGCCGGTCTGACAGGCTCCCCCGACGAGAGCGGATCGAAACGACGCGAGAAGGGGCTGGCCAAAGCAGGCAATGCCCGGGTGCGACGCGGGCTGATACAATTGGCTTGGCGCTTCCTGAGATTCCAAGAAAATAGTGAATTAACGCAATGGTACCAGGCACGAGCGGCACAAGGTGCCCGCAAAACGACGATGATCGTTGCGCTCGCGCGCAAGTTGCTCATCGCGCTCTGGCGATTGGTTACCGTCGGCGAAATCCCGACGGGCGTCACATTGCGCCCGATCAATTGAACACACTGCAGGGCGCTTGACGGATCAACCGCCGTAAAGAGCCGCGTGTACGAGGTGGCGGTGTCCCGATGGACACCATGGCGTAATTTGCCGTCATGAGAATGGGCCCGCCGCCTCGGGGCCTTGCTGCCGAAGCCAACGACTGCTTCATGGTACGGGTCTTTTGCAGACCCACCGAATACAAGGTTGCGGCGCAATGCAATGCGCCCAAAGGCAGGCTCCCCTCGAATTTGATGCTCGCGGATCAACGCACGGGCAGTAACCAACCGTTCTGTGATAACGATCCTAACCGCTTTGCCGCGAAATCGGTGCCAAGGCCCCTTGACAACGAAATCCCCATACAAGGTGTCCACCAAAATAGGTGGACACCAAATCATGGAAGAAGATGAGCAAAAACTGCGTGTGAGGCTTGTGGGTTGTGACGGACGACGTCGATATGACCCAGCTTCGGTAGACCGCCTTGTCGCAGCCTGCGTTGAGCCAGGCGTCCCGGTATCGCGGCTTGCGCTTGAACATGGGATCAACGTCAACCTGCTTCGGAAATGGATAAAGAAGGCAAAGGAGGTCCGTCCTCTGCCGCCGTCTTCAACATCGGCGTTTGTTCCGGTTCAGGTCAGCACCGATCGCAGCCTGCCAATACAAAGCAGCGCGTTGGATAGGCCTGCCACGCGTGGTGAAGACCGACGACCGCAATCGGAGAGGATCGACCGGTTGTCCTCTCCAGCCAAGGTGAGTGCGTCACTGCCGAACGGTGTAAGTCTGACGCTGTAATGCGGTGATGTCGACGCGTTGGCAGCAATAATCGGAGCGCTGGGTCGTGTTCAGACTGGGCGCTGATATCAAGGTCTACCTGCATCGCGAACCGATCGACTTTCGGGCTGGCATTAACAGTCTTGCGGTTCTGGTCCAGGAGACGATGGCACTCGATCCGTTTGCTCCTGCGGTTTTTGCCTTCTGCAATCGCCATCGCGACCGGATGAAGCTGTTGTTCTTCGACCGATCGGGCTTTGTGCTAATCCTGAAGCGACTGTTGCCGCCATTGCGACCGCACCGGGATCAACACGCCTGTCATGACCGCGCCAATGCCGGCGCAGCCCTTGCCGGGCAGCATCGCCACGGCCTCGACGCTGGCCTTCGCGCTCGTCCACAGATACGTCGATGGCACACCGCTCTACCGTCTGGCGCAGACCTTCGAATGCGCCGGCGTTCCTATCAGCAGAGGCACTTTGGGCCACTGGGTGATCAGCTCAAGCGAGAAGCACCTGCATCGCATCTATGACGCGCTGAAACTGCGGCTCAGATCACAGCCTCTCATCCATGGCGACGAGACGACGGTCCAGGTGCTGAAGGAAGAGAACAGGGAGGCCACCAGCACATCGTTTATGTGGGCCTATCGGAGCGGCGAGGACAGTGACCAGCCGATCGTGCTGCTCGATTATCAACCAGGTCGTGGCCAGATACCCGCAAGCCTTCCTCGGCGATTACCGCGGGATCTTGATGAGCGATGGCTACACCGCTTGGCGCACACTGGAGGGTGCAACCCATATTGGATGCATGGCCCATTCCAGACGGCGCTTTGTCGATGCCCTCAAAGCCAGAAAGACCGCCCGAGCAGGCTCTCCGGTTCTTCGAACAGCTCTATCGGGTTGAAAGGCAAGTGCGTGATCAAAAGTCTGACGACGGTGAGGCACAGGCCGACTGCATTCGTCGCTTCCGCCAGCAACACAGCATACCCGTCCTGAACGCCCTCAAGGAATGGCTCGACGACATCGCACCAAAGGTTTTGCCGGACAGCAAGCTCGGCGATGCCGTGTCCTATACCCTGAACCAGTGGGATTATCTGACGCGCTACACCGAAGATGGCAGGATGCCGATCGACAATAATCTTCTGGAGCGCGACATCAGAATCTTTGCCACGGGCCGCAAGAGTTGGTTGTTCAGCGATACCGTCGACGGAGCCAAGGCCAGCGCCCTCATCTACAGCCTGATGTTGACCTGCCGCGCCTGTGGCGTCGAGCCATTAGCCTGGTTGCGCCACGTCCTCACCGAGCTGCCTCAGCGCTCCGACGAGGCCGATATCGACGATCTCCCACCCTTCAACTTCACCAAAGCCACAGCAGCCTGACCTGACGCAACGCTTTCGTCTGAAAGCGATCCGTAGTCGCAGGGGACGTCAACGTGCGTGGAAACGATGCAGATTCCGAGGCAAGCCGCCCCCGCATTCCGAAATCATTCCGCCCCCCAATTCCGAGAATTAACCGCCCCCTTGTTCCGAGATGATGCCGCCCCCTGATTGGGGTGTTTGTCGGGGTGTTCTGCTGGTGAGACGTTCGTCCTTTCAGTTGCCTGAGAGGAAGGAACGGGATGCCAGCGGAGAGACTAAAGATGCGGCGTGTCCGCGAGATACTGAGACATCGATTTGAGGAAGGCCTTGGCCACAAGTCGATTGCGGTGCGCGTTGGTGCGGCCCCCTCGACCGTGCGCGAGACATTGCGCCGTTTGCAGCGTACCGGACTTTCCTGGCCGTTGGGCGACGATGTCAGCGATGCGATGTTGGAAACGGCTCTCTACAAGGCTGCAGGCACGAAGACCGGACACCGTCGCAGCGCTGAGCCGGATTGGGCTCTTGTTCACCGCGAGCTGAAGCGCAAGCATGTGACGCTGCAGATCCTCTGGGACGAGTATATCGACCTTCATCCCGAGGGATTCGCTACAGTCGTTACTGTGATTTGTATCGCGGCTGGACGCTGAAGCTGCCGGTGACTATGCGCCAGAACCATGCGGCTGGCGAAAAGCTGTTCGTCGACTATGCTGGCGACACGGTGACGGTGGTCATTGACAGATTGACGGGAAAGACGCGGCAAGCTCATTTGTTTGTCGCCGTGCTCGGGGCGTCAAGCCTGTCATTTGCACATGCCCGCTGGAGCGAGACGCTTCCCGACTGGATTGAGTGCCACCTGCTTGCGCTGGAGGCCCTCGGCGGGGCACCAGCGCTGCTGGTTCCCGACAACGCCAAGGTGGCCGTCATCAAGGCCTGCCATTTTGATCCGCAAGTCAATCGCACCTATGCCGGGATGGCGGCTCACTACGGAAGCGCTGTTCTTCCGACGCGACCGCGCCGGCCACGGGACAAGGCGAAGGTGGAGGCGGCTGTTCGTATTGTCGAGCGCTGGCTGCTGGGCCGGCTACGCCACCGCGTCTTTTACAGCCTTGCCGATGTGAATGCGGCGATTGCCGAATTGCTCGCTGATCTCAACGACAGGCGTGTCCTGCGTCGCGTCGGGCGCACGCGACGGCAATTGTTCGAAGAACTGGATTATCCTGCCCTGCGTCCGCTGCCTGTGGAACGATACGTCTTTGCCGAATGGAAGATACGCCGGGCTGGTCTCGATTATCATGTCGATATCGACAAGCACTATTACTCGGTGCCCTACCGCTTTGCGCGTGAGCAGGTCGAGGCCCGCATCACCGCCAATACCATTGAGATCTTCCACAAAGGTGAGCGGATTGCCGCCCACAGGCGTTCGAGTGGCAATGGCAAGCACACGACAACGCCCGAGCATATGCCATCCTCCCATCGTCGCTTTGCCGACTGGACGATCGAACGTATCAGCCCGCGAAGCCTCCGCAATCGGCTCAGACGTTGCATTGCTCTGCGAGCGCATCCTCGCCGATCGACCGCATCCCGAACAAGGCTACAGAGCCTGTCTGGGCATTATCCGCCTCGTCAAAGCGTTTGAGCGCGAGAGGGCCAATGCGGCCTGCGGCCGGGCATTGGAAATCGGCGCTCGAACCTATGGATCGGTGCGCTCCATTCTCGACAACAATCTCGACCGACCGTCGGCGTCATCAGGCACAGCATCATCTGAACCGATCAACCACTCCAACATCCGCGGTCCCCGCTATTACCACTAAGGAGACGACATATGCTTGCACATCCCACCCTTGATAAATTGAACGCCATGGGCCTGACCGGCATGGCCAAAGCGTTCAACGAACTGATCAGCAACGGCGAGAGCGAACAACTCTCCCATGCCGAATGGCTCGGGCTTCTGCTCGAACGAGAATGGAGCTCGCGCCACGATCGCAAGCTTGCCGCACGCCTGCGGTTTGCCAAGCTTCGCCATCATGCTGTGCCTGAGGATGTCGATTACCGCAGTGACCGCGGTCTCGATCGAGCGCTGTTCATGAAGCTGATCGGCGGCGACTGGATCGATGCCCACGACAACCTCGCGATTTGCGGGCCGTCCGGCGTCGGCAAAAGCTGGTTGGCCTGTGCACTTGGGCACAAGGCCTGCCGCGATGATCGCTCGGTTCTCTATCAGCGCGTGCCACGGCTGTTTGCCAATCTTGCTCTCGCTCACGGCGATGGCCGCTATGCAAGGCTGCAGCGAACCCTCGGCCACGTCCAGCTCTTGATCCTCGATGATTGGGGCCTGGAACCCCTCAATGAGCAGGCACGCCACGACCTCCTGGAGATCCTCGAAGATCGCTACGGACGTCGCTCGACAATCATTACCAGCCAGCTTCCGGTATCAGCCTGGCACGAGATCATCGGCAACCCAACCTACGCCGATGCCATCCTCGATCGCCTCGTTCATAACGCCCATCGCATCGACCTATCCGGCGAAAGCTTGCGGCGAAATCAGCGCCGGAAATCTTGACTCGTTACACGAATGAACTGACAACAATCACAGCCAGCAGGACCCCAGCCTCAAGGGGGCGAGATCATCCCGGAATCCGGGGGCGCAATCATCTCGGAACAAAGGGGCGGCTTCATCGGAATCGGCATGGAAACGAGCGCTTACCCTTATACTGACGCGAGCCACAGCGTCGTCGGAGCAGCTGTGAAGAGATCCGTCGAATTTCTGGTACTTCCGCGCGCGACTGCGGCATATGCCGGGATTCCCTTAAAATGAAAGGATTGGCTCCGGCTCACTGTGCAACAAGTTATGGAGAACGCTCAAACCTCGCTGGAGTTCTTCTTGGCTTGTCGATCCCACTGAGACTCTTACCGCTGCGCTGCTTTCTGATATCGCAAATGCGGCGCCTCGCGCCACTGCCACCCCTTGCCTTCGAGCATGCGAAACAAATTCGTCTTCAGGAAATCTCTCACCTAGCGGGAGCCAAATATGCAAACTGTATGGATTTGAACAATAAGAGATGCCTTTGAAGATATTAGCAACGAGTTGGTGACGTTCGACAAGTGCAGCGCGCTGCCAACGAATAAGCTCTAAACTCGTGCCATCCTCAACCCATCGCGCCGCGATTTCGGCGATCAAGGGTGTCGCAGTCCAATTGGTCACGAGTTGGCGATTCTCAACGGCCGGCAAAAGACGCTCCGGCGCGACAAGATAACCAGTCCGTAGTCCGGGCATTATAGGTTTCGTGAAGCTGGTAATGTATATAGTCCGCTCAGGTGCTAGGGCATGGAAAGTTGGCGGTTTATGCTCGACAAGTGGCCCCAGAGCGTCATCTTCGATGATATGCAGGTCGTACTTGCGGGCGATGTTCACGATGTCAAGACGCCGCTGCTCGCTCATTACAAAAGTCGTCGGCCCAAGAGCATTTGGCATCATGAAAAGCGCTCGAATCGAATTCTGTTGGCAGGCATTTTCAAGCGCTTCAGGTATGATTCCATTGCTGTCTATCGCCACTCCCTGCACCTTTACGCCGAGATAGGATGCCAGCGGCATCATGACATGCAATCCTGTTGCTTCGGTCGCGATGGTTGATCCGGGTTGGCACGCTGTCATGAACGCAACTGTCAGCGCTGGCGTACCTCCATTCGTTAGATGAACCGTTCTTTCGTCAGTCTGCACTCCACAGAGCTCCAGCCATTCCGTTGCAATGGAGCGGTGCCGGGCAAACATGGCGCTTGGACGAGAACCGAGCACAGCGCTTGCTGGTAGGTCTACAGCCAACTTGCTGAGTGCAGACTTCATACGCTCGAGGTGCAAGTTGTCGGAGACCGGTTTCAAAATTGATAAGTCAACAAGTCCGGTAGTGCGCTCTGGAACGTAGGGTGTGACAGCATCAGCGTTTGCATTTTGGTTTTTGATGAACGTCCCGCGACCCGTTTCTCCCACAGCAAGGCCCCGACGAGTAAGTTCTTCATAAGCCCTCGACACAGTGGGAAGCGAGACGCCAAGCTTATCAGCAAGTTGCCTCTGTGGAGGCAACTGCATGCCAGATTTGAGCGCGCCCGAGGAGATCGCTCCCGCAATCTGGTCAGCAATCGACTGGAAGTAAGGCTGTGTAAGGCGATCTTTGGAAGGCGTCCACATTGTCATGGTTTATCAAGCTCCGCCGCAATTTCTCATAATCCGCCACTCCAATGGGTGGAAACATAACGTTATGGATAACGCATCTGCAAGGCCGAGGGAAATGAATTTATATTGTTCTTGTACAATTTGGTCAATTGACAGGCCTTCACTGAATTGTCATGTTCGTTTGGGCAGTCGATAAGTCGCCACTGCCTAGGACAGGCTCGCGCCTCCGCCACTGCGCTTATCCAACCGAGCGCAGCATCAACGACGGAGCCCGACGTCTGAACACGAAGTAGGATCAATCGACGTCTTACGAGGATGCGGTGATCCACAGAACAAAGGAAAGGGAACAGCAATGGCACCAAATAGCATCAGTCAGACATCGCTTGTCGGCTCTCGCCGCTTGCGCGTTGCGCTTGCCGCAATTTTCGCCTTGACCGCTGGAAACGCAGCGATCGCGGAAGACTTGGACGTGAACCAGGAGATTTCTATCGCCATCGGCGGCGAGCCGCCCTATACCGAGCTTAAGCCCGATGGAACTCTTAGCGGCGCTGGACCCGACATCGATCGCGCAGCCCTTGAGCTTTCCGGATTGAAAAACTTCAAAGGTGAACTGATTCAGTACGGCGCTATGATCCCGGCCGTCCAGGCCAAGCGCGTAAGGATTCTGTCCGCGGGCTCTCTCAACATTCGGCCTGAGCGTTGCGCCGTCGTTGATTTCGCAGAGCCGGCAATCTGCACATCACAAGCGTTCTTGATCCGCTCGGATATGAATGGCAAATTCAAAAGCTACAAGGAATTTGCGGCGTTAGGGCTAAAGTTGGCAGCGGGTGCTGGCACTTTGCAAGCGAAAGATGCGCTTGCAGCAGGCGTTAAGAAGGAGAACTTGGTAGCGTACCCCGACAATGCCAGCGCGGTAAAGATGCTGCAAGACAAGCGCGTAGACGCCGTCGCTCTCAACGACGCTGGGGTCCTGGATATGCAGCAAAGATCTGGTGACAAGTCTTTGCAAGTGGTCATGCCCATTGCGGATACGCCCGTCGACTGTGCAGCCGCAGCTTTCAATAAGGATGATACAGCCCTTCGCGAAGCCTACAATTCAGGCCTCAAGAAGCTCAAGGAAAGCGGCGAGTTCGAGCAGATCATGACGAAGTATGGTCTTCAATCGAATTATAAGCTTCTGGCTAGTGCCAAGTCAGCGGCAGAAATGTGCAAACCCTAATAGCAATCAAGGCCCGGCAGTAAATGCTGCTGGGCTTCGATATACAAGAATAGGAGACCACGGTGATGGGATTGCACGTTGCACCGACCGGGCCGGAATGCGCGCCAATTATTGAATTTCGAAACGTCGAGAAACGCTACGGACCTATCACGGTCCTAGACCAACTCTCCTTTTCGGTGAAGCCCGGCGAGCATTTGGCTCTGATTGGCCCATCCGGATCCGGAAAAACGACGATCCTCAGAATGCTGATGACGTTGGAGTCTGTTTCGGGCGGCGACGTTATCGTCAATGGCGTAAGTCTGAATCGTGAACACAAGAACGGTCGCGAAGTGCCTTCATCGGAGGCGCATCTCCGTAAGATGCGAGCCGATTTCGGAATGGTGTTCCAGCACTTTAACCTCTTTCCGCACAAGACTGCGCTGCAAAATGTTGCGCTCGCGCCGGTATTAACCGGGCGCCTGTCGAAGGCGGTAGCCAAAGAGCGAGCGCTGCAGTTGCTGGAGAAAGTAGGACTCGCCGACAAGGCGGCGGAGTATCCGTCGAGACTTTCGGGCGGCCAGAAGCAACGGGTTGCGATCGCGCGCGCCCTTGCATTGCAGCCGAAGATTTTATTGCTTGACGAGATTACGTCTGCGCTCGACCCGGAGTTGGTCGAGGAAGTTCTGACTGTCATTTCCAATCTTCGCGATGAGACAGACATGACGATGCTTCTGGTGACGCACGAGATGGGCTTCGCCAAGGACTTTGCTGACCGAGTTTTGTTCTTCGAGCGCGGCAAGATCGTTGAAGAGGGTCCGCCCACAGAAATTTTTCAGTCGCCTCACCACGAGCGAACGAAGAGTTTTCTTCGCAAAGTAATCGCCGCAGGACACCGCGTTTAGGCGGTCATTGTCAAGCGGAGAAAGGTGAACAAATGCAAAATTTCGAATCCGCGATGGGCTTTGGCTGGTTCATTTTGAGCGGAGCCTGGGCCACTCTGCAGTTAACGGTCTTCAGCTGCATTATAGCGCTGATCCTGGCGATGCTAGCAGGTATCGGCCTTACCACTCGAAGCATTTTCGTCCGCTTCTTTGTTCGTACATATGTAGAGATTTTCCGTGGCACCTCAGTGTTCGTTCAACTGTTTGCGGCCTTTTTTGTTCTCCCATTTGTCGGCATTTCCCTGACGCCGATTCAGTCCGGTGTACTGGCACTCGGTCTGAATGGAGGAGCATATGGCGCTGAAGTCGTGCGCGCGGCGATCAATGCCGTTGGCCGCGACCAACGAGAGGCGACGATTGCGTTGAATCTTACGCGATGGCAGGCACTTTGGTGGGTTGTCCTTCCGCAAGCGGTTGTTTTGATGCTGCCGAGTTTTGGAAATCTCGCGATCGAGATCATGAAAGGAACCGCTGTGGCTTCACTGATAACAGTATCGGAGCTGACCTTTCAGGCGCAGACGGTTCGAGCTCAGACAGGGGACACGGCGATGCCCTTCCTGCTCATAATGGTCACGTACCTTCTGATTGCGTCCGTGTTGACGAGCTTCGTTCACTTGCTCGAGAAGCGCTTCGGCCGCGGCATCGTTGATGTGAAAGTGTGAGGTCAGTCATGGATTGGAGTTGGGAATTCGCCGCCGAAATCACGCCAGCCCTGCTTCAGGGCCTAACTGTAACAGTTCAGATCACGTTGATCTCATCTGTTGTCGCCTTGGTGATTGGGCTGTTCTTCGCTATCGCGAAGATGTCATCGGTGACCGCCGTTCGCCGTCTCGCGATCATTTTAACCGAGGCAATCAGAAGAACACCGTTGTTGGTGCAACTTTACTTCCTTTTTTACGTCCTTCCTGACGTCGGGCTTGTCTTGTCTCCTCTGGTCGCTGGCGTGATCGGTCTAGGCCTGCACTACAGCACGTACATCTCTGAAGTGTACCGCGCAGGGATCATAAACGTGCCGGCGGGACAATGGGAGGCTTCGAAGGCCTGCAACCTGACGACGAGGCAGACATGGACCCAAATCGTACTGCCCCAGGCCATTCCGCCGATGATCCCACCCTTGGGAAACTACGTCATCGCAATGTTCAAGGAAACTCCGATTTTATCGGCGATTACAGTTCTCGACCTCATGGGCGAAGCGCTGGCCCAAGCCAACTTCAGCTATCGCTATCTTGAACCCATCACTCTGGTCGCCACCGGCTTCTTAGTCGTTAGCCTTTGCTCCGCGGCGATTATCAAACTCCTAGAAAACCATCTGAACCTTCGTGCTGCGTGAGCAGCAGAATTAGAGGACAATATGACTGCACTGACATTACGCTTCGATGTCTCCGAGTATAAAGCTCGGCTGGAAGCAACTCGCAAATCAATGGAACGCGAAGGCGTCGATCTTCTGATTGTCACAGATCCCGCGAACATGGCGTGGCTCACCGGTTATGATGGTTGGTCTTTCTATGTGCACCAGTGCGTGCTCGTTCGTCAGGATGAAGCGCCGATATGGTTCGGGCGTGAAATGGACGCTAACGGCGCCCGTAGAACCGTCTACATGGATGAGAGCCGTATCAAGTCGTATTCGGATCACTATGTACAGTCTTCACAGTATCACCCGATGACAGCGCTTGGCGCGTTGATTGCCGACCTCGGCTGGTCGACCGGTGTCATTGGGATCGAAAAGGATAACTACTACTTCACTCATGCGGCTTTCGAAGCCCTGTCTTCAACTTTGCCCAACGCAACTTTCAAAGACACGACCCGCCTCGTGAAATGGCAGCGGATCGTCAAGACGCCGCGCGAGATTGAATACATGCGTGCGGCGGGCAAAATTTCGGCAGCCATGCATCAGAGAGTAGCCGAAGTGCTTCGTCCCGGCGTCAAGCAGTCGGACGTGGTTGCTGAAATCTACCATACCGCAATAGGAGGCGTTGATGGCTTTTGGGGTGATTACCCCGCGGCAGTTCCTATGATCGGTGCGGGTATTGATGCTTCTGCACCGCACCTAACCTGGTCTGATCGCGAGCTTCGTTCCGGAGAAAGCATTTTCTTTGAACTCGCCGGCGTTCACAAACGTTACCACAGTCCGCTATCGAGGACCTTCTACCTCGGTAAACCAGACCAGAAATTCCTTGATGCAGAAAAGGCGGTGCTCGAAGGAATGGCGGCTGGTCTCGAAAAAGCCGTTTCCGGAAACCACTGCGAGGATGTCGCGCAAGCTTACTACGGCGTCATCGAGCGTTACGGACTGAAAAAACCAAGCCGGTGCGGTTACTCCATCGGGCTTGCTTATCCACCGGATTGGGGTGAGCACTCGGCAAGTTTCCGCAGGGGCGATCGGACGGAATTGCAACCAGGCATGACGTTCCACTTCATGTCAGGTCTTTGGTTCGGCGACTGGGGAATCGAGATTACCGAAAGCATTCTGATCACCGATAAGCAGCCCGAATGCCTGGCAAATTCTCCACGGCGATTGATCGTGATCGACTGATGAACACGTCCGACCAAACCGATCTCGAAATTGGCAGCGATGGCTTTGATCTGCCGGCTGGGAGCGAGGAGACTATCCTCGCTCTGCGCCACTATATGCATGCCAATCCGGAACTCTCGAATGAAGAGCATCAAACTCAGGCCAAGATCGCAGAATTCTTGGCGGGGGCCGGATTGCAAAACCCCACAGTCTTTCATAACACGGGCTTGTTTGTCGACATCGTTGGTGAAGGCAATGGCACACCGGTGAGCGTAGTCGTGCGCGGTGACATCGATGCATTGCCCATCGAAGAGGCGCGTCCGGATCTCCCATATCGCTCTCGAATTGCTGGAAAAATGCATGCCTGCGGCCACGACGCACATGCATCGGCAGCATTCGGCGTCGTCCTTACGGCCCTTGCTCAACGCCAGCACTTCGCAGGAAAGGTTCGAGTCGTATTTCAGCCTGCTGAGGAGGCTGAGCCGCTCGGAGGCCGCTCGGTCGCTAATCAAGGACTCCTCGATGGTTTCGATTGCGCCGTTGGCATGCATGTGAATCCGGAGATTGCGTCCGGGACATTCTCGGTCCTGACCGGTCCGGTGACGAAGTCTTCCGACGAATTCAAGATCATCTTTACGGGCAAGAAATGCCATGCTGCGTGGCCGGAATTGGGTGTCGATGCAATTGCGATTGCCTCCACTTTTGTCACTGAAGTGCAGAAGCTGATATCTCGTGAGAGCCATGCCGACGAAGCACCGGTGATTTCCATAGGGCGGTTCCATGGCGGCGATGCAACGAATATTGTCTGCGACCGCGTCGTTCTCGACGGTACATTGCGTACCCGATCGCCAGAGGCGCGCCAAAGGCTCCGGGCGCGCCTTGAGATACTTTCCCAGCAAATCGCCGCAATGCATCACGGAGAGGCCGAGTTCAAGTTGGTTCCTGGGGAACCTGCCGTGGTGAACGATTATGCCATTAGCGAGATAGCCCGTGCAGCTATCGCCCAGAGCTACGGGATCAACTCGCTCGTTCCGACGAGACCATTAGCGGGAGCTGATGACTTCGGGTTTTACGCGGAGAAACTCCCATCCGTCTACTTCTGGGTCGGGTGCCGCAATGATGCGCTCGGCAACAGGACCCACGTCCATACAGCAGAGTTTGGAGTCTCGGATGACGATGTCCTCCGGGCCGCCCGCGCCGCCTGGGCAATTGTCAGGACTCTTCAGTGTTCAGCAAATGAGGGTAAGTTGTCATGAACTCTTCAACGATCAAGCACATGGAAGCTCAACTCGATGGCGGAATGTCGGAACAGGTAGTCATCGGGTTGATTGCGCTTTCGACCGATGTTGTGACCGAATATGAGCTGCGGAAAATGCTGCCAACAGATGGAGTTAGCATCTCAGCAACTCGGATCGAGACGCAAAATCCGATCACTATTGAGAATTTGCGCGGACATGCACATGAAATCGCTGGGGCAGCGGAGCTATTCGTCCCACGAGAGTCGGTGGACGTTTTTGCCTACGGATGCACATCCGGATCTGCCTTGATTTCCCATAATACACTGGAGGCAGAACTTCATCGAACTGCGCCCGGCGCCAAACTGACGTCTCCGATGACCGGCGCCTACAAGGCTTTCAGTCAGCTTGGAATCACTCATATATCGATGCTGACTCCCTATCCGGACGAAGTCACCGAAGCAATGGTCGACTGCTTGAGCCAAGCTGGGATTTCCGTTGTCGCTTGTGCGTCGTTTCACATCGAAAACGACTATGAAATAATAAACGTGACTCCCGAAAGCATCATAGCGGCAGGAGAGGCCATCCATTCGGCGGACGTACAAGCCTTGTTCATTCCTTGCACCGGTCTGCGGACATCCACGATCATCGATCCGCTTGAGGCTCGCATCGGAAAGCCGGTGATTACAGCTCATCAGGCTATGCTGTGGGATGCTCTTCGACTTGCGGGTTACAATCAACCATTGTCCGGCCTTGGGAAGCTACTCACCATTTGATTGAAGATTCACAGGGCAAATCGTTACAGGTGAGCACAGGTGTGAACCGGAGCTCGGTTTCTGAACAAACCAGTTTCATATGCCCCTGCAAGATTAATTGCCGATTTGCCGACCGGCTTGTCGACTTCGGAAACTTTATATGCGTCGGGAGAGTGATCATGAACAGATGCGTCGTCGTTACTGGGTCTACCAGTGGCATTGGATTGGCCATCGCGACCGCATTTGCTCAAGCGGGTGATAATGTTGTCGTCAATGGCTTCGGAAAGCCTGGGGAGATCGACGGGATCAAGGACCTTCTCGAGGCGACGTCGAAAGCGCGAGCGCTCTACCACGACGCAGATATGACAAAACCTGCCGAGGTTGCGGACCTGATCGAGACCGCGGTGAACACCTTCGGGAGCGTTGATGTGCTGGTAAACAATGCCGGCATTCAGCACGTCGAAAAGATCGAGGACTTTCCAATCGAGAAGTGGGATCAGATCATCGCGATCAACCTTTCAAGTGCCTTTCATACGATACGGGCAGCCATTCCGGTGATGAAGAAAAGCGGAAAAGGCCGCGTGATAAACATCGCCTCCGCTCATGGACTCGTCGCTTCGCCCTTCAAGGCTGCATACGTGGCGGCGAAGCACGGCATTTTGGGACTTACTAAAGCGGCAGCGCTTGAACTCGCGGAATTCGGCATCACAGTCAACGCGATTTGCCCCGGTTATGTTTTGACGCCTCTTGTGGAAAAACAGATTCCGGACACGGCCCGTGCGCGCGGCATTACCGAGGCCCAAGTGATCAGCGACGTGATGCTAAAATCTCAGCCGACAAAGGAGTTCGTGTCGGTTGGAGAAATCGCAGCCACCGCTCTCTTTCTTGCAAGCGACGATGCACGGCAAATCACCGGAACTCACATCTCGATCGATGGCGGCTGGACTGCGGCATGAAGTAAGCGTCCGGAATGGTCCATCAAAACGTCGTGGTAGGGAATGCTGACATGCTCGAACTTGATCGTATGGATGGAAGAATTCTTCAGATTGTTCAAAAAAACAATCGTCTAACGTCGGAAGAAATTGCTGCTCAAGTCAATCTATCGCCGTCGGCCTGTCAGCGGCGATTGAAACGACTCCGGTGCGAAGGCGTCATTGAAGCTGATATCTCCGTCATATCCCCTAAGGCGTTGGGCCGCCCTGTCACAATGATCGTACTGGTTTCTCTCGAGCGTGAGCGGGCCGACATTGTCGATCGCTTCAAAAATGCGATCCGCTCTACGCGCGAAGTCATGTTGGGCTTCTACGTGACGGGAGAGGCGGACTTCATGCTAATCGTCACTTCTAAAAGCATGGAAGACTACGAGCAGTTTACGCGACGCTTCTTCTACGAAAATCCAGATATCAAAGGATTCAAGACCATGGTCGTGATGGACCGCGTGAAAGCAGGCTACGAGTTTCCGATTGATCTTGGCGATCCTGTCTTCGGGGGATCCGGATCGTAGTAGATCCCGTCCTTTTCGACGTCCTTTCGGCTAATGATTGGCTTTTGACGATAGGGCGTTGGCAGTTGCCTTGTGGTGGAATCCTGCGTTCGACGGCGACAGATTGCAGCTTTCTCCTCCACGCCATCGAGGAATGCTCCAAAACCGCGGTTGGAGACGGCTAGATTGCACTAATGACCACCAATGCAAAGCCATCGACACGCTGATGGCCGAATGAGCGGCGTGCTCGCTACAGCCGGCATTCGGCGCCTTCGCAGGCCGGTGGCAATTGCTGCTTCGAGGTCGCAGTGAATGAGCTCCAATGAGGATGAACATGAACAAAATTTATGTCGACGCAGGTTCGGCACTTGAGGGCTTGCTGTTTGACGGGATGTTTATTGCAGCGGGTGGTTTCGGTCTTTGTGGTATACCGGAACTCTTGATCCAGGCCATTCGTGAGGCGGGCACCAAGGACCTTACGGTCGCCTCGAACAACTGCGGTGTCGATGACTTCGGTCTCGGCGTGCTGCTGAAGACCAAGCAGATCAGGAAGATGATCTCGTCTTATGTCGGCGAGAACGCCGAGTTCATGCGCCAGTACCTCAGTGGCGAACTGGAGCTCGAGTTCAACCCGCAAGGAACGCTGGCTGAGCGCATGCGGGCCGGCGGCGCTGGCATCGCCGGCTTCTATACCAAGACCGGTGTTGGCACCGTCGTTGCCGAGGATAAGGAGCACAAGACCTTCAACGGCGAGACCTACGTTCTCGAGACCGGCATTGTCGCGGATCTGTCGATCGTCAAGGGCTGGAAGGCGGATACATCGGGCAACCTCGTCTTCCGCAAGACGGCCCGCAACTTCAATCCGCCGGCCGCCACCTGCGGCAAGATCTGCGTCGCCGAAGTCGAGGAGATCGTGCCACTCGGCAGCCTCGATCCTGACCATATCCACGTGCCGGGGATCTACGTGCATCGCCTGATCCAGGGCCAGCACGAGAAGCGCATCGAACAGCGCACGACGCGCGCGGCGGCATAAGGGGAGGAGAAAGACATGGCCTGGGACAGAAACCAGATGGCGGCGCGCGCTGCCCGCGAGCTCGAAGACGGCACCTACGTCAATCTCGGCATCGGCATTCCGACATTGGTCGCCAACTATATTCCCGACGGCGTCCATGTGACGCTGCAGTCGGAGAATGGCCTGCTCGGCATCGGTCCCTTTCCGACCGAGGACCAGATCAATGCCGATCTGATCAATGCCGGCAAGCAGACGGTGACGGCACTGCCGCATTCGGCATTCTTCGACTCGGCGCAGAGCTTCGCGATGATCCGCGGCGGCAAGATCGCGATGGCAATCCTCGGCGCCATGGAAGTGGCCGAGAACGGCGATCTCGCCAACTGGATGATCCCCGGCAAGCTCGTCAAGGGCATGGGCGGCGCGATGGATCTCGTCGCCGGCGTCAAGCGGGTGGTCGTCGTCATGGACCACACCAACAAGGCCGGCGAATCCAAGGTGCTGAAGGCCTGCACCCTGCCGCTGACCGGTAAGAGCGTCGTCGATCGGATCATCACCAATCTTGGTGTGCTCGACGTCGTCGAGGGCGGACTGAAGCTGGTCGAGCTCGCCGATGGAGTCACCGACGGCGAGATCCGCAGCGCTACCGAAGCGACAATCGTCAACTAGGGTCGACAGTTCTTTGCCGAGAAGCTGGAGTCGGCACTCCGCCGGCGCCGCAGGACCATAGAGGAGACCACCATGAGCACCCCATCGATCGTCATCGCCAGCGCCGCCCGCACCGCGGTCGGTTCCTTCAACGGCGCTTTCGCCGACACGCCAGCGCACGAGCTCGGCGCCGCCGTCATCAAGGGCGTGCTGGAGCGTGCCGGCGTCGAGGCGAGCGAGGTCGACGAGGTGATCCTCGGTCAGGTGCTTCAGGCAGGCGAGGGGCAGAACCCGGCGCGTCAAGCCGCCATGAAGGCCGGTCTGCCGCAGGAGGCAACCGCCTGGGGCATGAACCAACTCTGCGGCTCGGGGCTGCGCGCCGTGGCGCTCGGGATGCAGCAGATCGTCACCGGCGATGCCGATATCGTCGTCGCCGGCGGCATGGAGTCGATGTCGATGGCGCCGCATTGCTCCCATCTTCGCGGCGGCGTGAAGATGGGCGACTTCAGGATGATCGACACGATGATCAAGGATGGTCTGACCGACGCCTTCTTCGGCTATCACATGGGCATCACCGCCGAGAACGTCGCCCGCCAGTGGCAGCTTTCCCGCGGCGAGCAGGACGCTTTCGCCGTTGCCTCGCAGAACAAGGCGGAAGCGGCACAAAAGACCGGGCGTTTCGCCGACGAAATCATTCCCTTCGTCGTCAAGACCCGCAAGGGCGATGTTGCTGTCGACCAGGACGAATATATCCGTCATGGCGCAACGCTCGACCAGATGACGAAGCTGCGTCCGGCCTTCGACAAGGAAGGCACGGTCACCGCCGGCAACGCCTCCGGTCTCAACGACGGCGCCGCAGCCACCCTCTTGATGACTGAGGCGCAGGCCTCCAAGCGCGGCATCCAGCCGCTCGCCCGGATCGTGTCCTGGGCAACGGCCGGCGTCGATCCGCAGGTCATGGGCACCGGCCCGATCCCGTCATCGCGCAAGGCGCTGGAGAAGGCAGGCTGGGCGATCGGTGACGTCGAACTGGTCGAGGCCAATGAGGCGTTCGCCGCCCAAGCTTGCGCGGTCAACAAGGATCTCGGCTGGGACCCGTCGATCGTCAACGTCAATGGTGGCGCGATCGCCATCGGCCATCCGATCGGCGCGTCTGGCGCCCGCGTGCTCAACACGCTGCTCTTCGAGATGAAGCGCCGCTCGGCCAAGAAGGGATTGGCAACGCTCTGCATCGGCGGCGGCATGGGTGTTGCCATGTGCGTGGAAGCGCTCTGAGGGGGCAATGTCATGGCATCCGCCGAGTACCGTCTCTGCGACGTATCGCTCGACCGGTCGTTCGGTGGCCGGGACGCGAGAATTGAGCGGGAGCAAGCGCTCGCGGTCATCGACCTGCTGGAATCCAATACATTCATCCCGATCGGTCACGACGGCGGACCTTATCGCCTCAGGATCGAAGCGGTGGACGGGCGCCTGGCATTGCATGTCGCTGATGATCAGGGCGAGCATGTTGTCAGTCACTACCTGTCGCTCACGCCCTTCCGCCGATTGCTCAAAGACTACACCCGCATCTGCGAGAGTTACTACGACGCCGTCCGCCACCCTGGACCTGAACGGCTTGAGGCAATCGATATGGGCCGGCGTGGTGTCCATAACGAGGCTGCTGAACTGCTGAGAGCCCGGTTGTCGAAGAAGGTGAACATCGACAACGACACCGCGCGCCGGCTGTTCACGCTGATCTACGCGCTGCTTGTTCGCAATGTTGATCAACGAATTTTGTTGAGCTGAGACAGCACGGTCCCTGAAATACTCGAACAAGGAGAACCTCCAGTGAATGCAATACCACAACGCGAAGTAACGCCCGGAGAAACCAGCTCCGCAGGCTTTCTCGATAGCGTTGGCCAGAACTTCCGCCATGCCATGATGTTCCTTGATCTGCCCGAAGGGCTGTCGGAGCGGATCATGCAATGCAACTCGACCTATACGGTGAGGTTCGGCGTCAGACTGCGCAGCCGTATGTACAGCTTCATCGGCTGGCGATCGGTCCATAGCGAGCACTGCGAACCGGTAAAGGGCGGCATCCGCTATGCATCGAATGCCGATGCTGAAGAGGTCGAGGCGCTGGGAGCGCTGATGACGCTCAAATGCTCGCTGGTCGATGTTCTCTTCGGCGGCTCGAAAGGCGCTCTCAGGATCGATCCGCGCGAATGGACGTCGCAGGAGCTCGAGCGCATCACCCGCCGCTTCACCCAGGAACTCAACAAACGTGGTCTCATCGGCCCCGGCGTCAACGTACCGGCTCCCGACATCGGCACGGGCGAGCGGGAAATGGCCTGGATGATGGACGAGTTCCGCCGCGCCAATCCGACTGATGTGATCAATGCGCGCGCCTGCGTCACCGGCAAGCCGTTGTCGAAGGGTGGCATTGCCGGTCGGACCGAAGCCACCGGCAGGGGCGTCCAGTTCGCCGTCCAAAGCTATCTTCGCGATCCGCGAACCGCCGGGCTGAACGGCAAGCCTGATCTGAAGGGTGCTGCCGTCATTGTTCAGGGCTTCGGCAGCGTCGGCTACCATGCGGCGAAGTTCCTCTCTGAAGAAGACGGCGCCCAGGTAACCGTCGTTGCTGAACGGGACGGCTATGTCGCCAATACCGACGGTCTGGCGATCGAGGCACTGAAGCAGCATCAGATAAAAACCGGCAGCATTCTCGGCTTTGAAGGCGCCACGTCGTTTCCCGGTGATATGACGGGCATCGAGCAGCCATGCGACGTTCTCATTCCAGCGGCGATGGAAAACGCCATTCATGCGGGCAATGCGGACCGCATCAAGGCAAACCTCGTCGTCGAAGCTGCCAACGGCCCGGTGACCTTCGAGGCAGACAAGCTTCTTCGCAACCGTGGGGTCACCATTCTTCCCGATCTTTACGTCAATGCCGGCGGCGTGGTCGTCAGCTACTTCGAGTGGGTGAAGAACCTGACGCATATTCCCTTCGGCCTGATGGAACGGCGCCGCCGCGAGCGGCGCAACCAGACACTTTCGAACGCATGACCGGCAAGGAATTCCCCGCCGATATCCGCGACGAGTTCCTCGAAGGCGGCGCAGAAATCGACCTCGTTCGTTCCGGACTGGAAGACGTCATGCGCAGCACAGATCGCCGATGCCTATGAAGCCATAGGGATTTGATCCGCTACCCGCCGCCCGAGGGCTTTCGGTCTGCGATCGGTGGCCCGGACTTGATTCGCCTCCCAAGCGACTTGGCTGCCGTGGAACATGTTTCGACGGCAGCCTCTTTTTTTCCGCGATGACCCGGCTTCAACATCGTCAAACCGAGCGGCGGACGTTGGAAGGCGGTAGACTGCGTTAGAGGCCACCCATGCAAAGGTACTTCATTTCGAGATAGTCCTCGAGACCGTGCCGAGACCCCTCTCGCCCGATGCCGGACTGCTTGATGCCTCCGAAGGGTGCCGCCTCCGACGACATGCGGCCGGTGTTGATGCCGACCATGCCATATTCCAGTGCTTCGGCCACACGCCAAACGCGTTTGAGGTTCGAGGCGTAGAAATAGGCGGCGAGGCCGTAGATCGTGTCGTTGGCTTCTAGGATCACCTGATCCGGGTCTTCGAACCGGATGATTGGCGCCAGGGGACCGAAAGTCTCTTCCTGTGCAATACGCATCGAACCGGCGACATTGGTAATCACGGTCGGCTCGAAAAATGTTCCCTTCGTGCCGATCCGACGGCCGCCGCAACGAACCATCGCTCCCTTTTTGACCGCATCGTCGACATGCGCCTCAATCTTCGCAAGCGCATGGCTGTCGATCAGAGGACCGATAGCAGAGTCGGGTTTAAACCCGTCGCCAACCCGAAGCCGCCCGACGCGCTCGGTAAACCGCTCGGAGAATAGGTGATAGACGCTGGCCTGCACGTACAAACGATTGGCCGACACACAGGTCTGGCCAGCGTTGCGAAACTTGGCCTGTATCGCTCCATCGAGGGCGGCGCCGATATCGGCGTCGTCGAAAACAATGAAGGGTGCATTGCCGCCGAGCTCAAAACTGATCCGCTTGATCTGGTCGGAGCATTGGCGCATCAGCTGCCGGCCGACCTCTGTCGATCCGGTGAAGCTGATCTTGCGAACTTTCGGATTGGAGCAAAGCTCTTTGCCAACGGCATCGCCGTCCGACGCATAGATCAGATTGAGCACACCTTCCGGAAAACCGGCTACGCGGGCAAGCGCGACCATGGCGCTGGCGACGAGCGGCGTTTGCTCTGCTGGCTTCAGAACGACCGTGCAGCCGGCTGCCAGCGCCGGCGCAATCTTGCGCGCGACCATCGAAGCCGGAAAATTCCAGGGTGTGATGGCGCCGACGACGCCGACTGGCTGCTTGATCACCAGCAGTCGTCTGTCGGTGGACGGCGCCGGGATCGTCTCGCCGTATATACGGTTTGCCTCTTCCGCATACCATTTGACGTATGCCGCAGCGTGTGAAATTTCGGACTTCGCCTCGGCGAGCGGCTTGCCCATTTCGCAGGTCAGAATAGCGGCGAGATCGTCGATGTGATCGACAATCAATTGGTGCCATCGCCATAGGGTGTCGGAGCGCTCGCGCGCAGTCAGATCCGCCCAATGCTCTCTTGCGGCGTCAGCCCGGTCAATTGCGAGAGCCACATCCGCGGCCTGCATGTCCGGCAACTCCGCCAGCAATTCATCGGTCGAGGGATTGTGGACCGGAAAGCGTCTGGTGGTTTCGACGGCGCAAGCGACTGCTGCAAGGTCGCCGAACGTTCGAGGGTTCTTGATATGCTTCGTGAGCGCCTGTGTTAGGGTCACGCGGTCCTCCTCTCAGTTGGGCCGATGCCCGTTTCTTCCGTCCTCAAACGGCAGAACCGAAGCAATCCTTCGACCGCTCCGGCAATAGCACGTGCAATGGTGCCTAGTAGTTCAGCCGACAGCGATGACCGCTTCGATTTCCACTTTGGCGCCCTTGGGCAGGGCCTTTACCTCATAGCAGGCACGGGCCGGGAACGGCGTCGAGAAAAACTCGGCATAGACGCGGTTCACCTCCGCAAAATCGCCGAGGTCGGTCAACAATACCGTGGTCTTGACCGTGTTCGAGAGCTCGGTTCCGGCGGCCTTGGCAATCGCGGCAAGGTTCTTCAGGCATTGCTCGGCCTGCTTTACGGCATGTTCGGAATTGAACTCGCCCGTCGCCGGGTCGATCGGCAGCTGTCCGGAGACGAACAGCAGGTCGCCGGTCTTGATGGCTTGGGAGTAGGGGCCTACAGCCCCGGGGGCTTCGGCGGTGGAAATAGCGGTGATCACATCAGGTCTCCATGGAAGAATTCTTCGAGTTGGTGTTAGACGTAGCGGGCGACGGCCAGTTCGGAGGCGTCGATCTCTGGCTTGCGGCCGCTCACGAGATCGCTGATCACCCGGGCCGAGCCGGTGCTCATCGTCCAGCCTAGCGTGCCGTGCCCGGTGTTCAGATAAAGACCGCTGACCCTGGTCGGGCCAATGAGCGGCGTACCGTCCGGGGTCATGGGGCGCAGGCCGGACCAGAAGGTCGCTTGGGAAATGTCGCCGCCCGGGAAGAGGTCGGTGACCGAGTGTTCCAGAGTGCGCCGGCGCGCCTGGCCGAGCTCATTGGAGTAGCCGGAGATTTCCGCCATGCCGCCGACACGGATGCGGTCGCCGAGTCTCGTGATCGCGATCTTGTAGGTCTCGTCCATGACAGTTGATTTCGGGGCGCGAGAGGCATCGATGATTGGAACCGTCAGCGAGTATCCTTTGACGGGATAGACCGGCAGCTTAATGCCATAGCGCTTCAGCAATGTTGGCGAATGACTGCCGAACGCCACAACCACCGCATCGGCCGCGATCCGTTCATCACCGATCACGACGCCGCGTATTTGATTGGCTTCGACATCGAGGCGTTTGACAGTTGTGCTAAAGAGAAAGCGAACGCCGAGTTCTCTCGCCTTTTCCGTGAGCGCGTTCGTGAACTTGAAGCAGTCGCCTGTTTCGTCTTTCGGCGTCAGCAGACCGCCGACGATCTTCTCGCGGACATGGGCCAGCGCCGGTTCGACCCGCACGCAGCCGTCCCGATCCAGCACTTCATAGGGAATGCCATCGGACGCAAGAGCCTTCACGTCTTTCGCCGATGCATCGAGCTGCTGCTGCATCCGGAAGAGCTGCACAGTGCCCTGCATACCTTCATCATAGGCAAGCCCGGTCTCACTGCGCAGCTCGCCGAGCGCCTGACGGCTGTAGTTCGCGAGGCGCAACATGCGGCTCTTGTTGATCGCGTAACGTTCCGACGTGCAGTTCGACAGCATCTTGAGAAGCCACAAGAGCATCGCCGCATCGAATTTCGGGCGCAAGATCAGCGGCGCGTGCTCCATGAACAGCCATTTTAACGCCTTCATCGGGATGCCGGGTGCTGCCCATGGCGAGCAATAGCCGAATGAAACCTGGCCGGCATTGGCAAAGCTCGTCTCCAGCGCAGGTCCTGGCTGACGGTCGATGTGTAACCTCATGACCGGCCTTGGCCAGCTGGTAGGCGGATGCGACACCGATGATGCCGGAACCGAGAACAACAACTTTCATGATTTCCCCAATGATGGAGCCGACAAAGGCTCTTAGCGATAGTGCCGATAATAGCGGTGACCGAGGCTGGTCAGGATCTCGTAGGAGATCGTGCCGGCGTCGCGCGCGATGTCCTCGAGCGTCTGATGCGGACCGATGATCTCGACGAGGCTTCCAAGAGTTAAGGTGCCCTCAGGCAGGGCAGACACATCGATCGTCAAGCTGTCCATTGAAACGCGCCCGACGATCGGCAGGCGGATGCCTTCGTAGTAGACAGCGCCGCGTCCGCTTAAGGCGCGGGGGAGACCATCGGCGTAGCCGGCAGCGATCGTCGCAAGTCGTGCCTCGCCGTTCGTAACATGAACGCCGCTATAGCCGACTTTTGTGCCCGCCGGCACGGTGCGCGTCTGCACAACCGCCACCTCGAGACCGACGACCGGCTCCATCGGGTTCGGCGCACCGCTCGTCGGCGCGCCGCAGAAAAGTGCGATCCCGGGTCTGGCCATCACGCCGTGATAGGCGTCGCCCAGGAACACGCCGCCGGAGTTCGCAAAGGATATGTCGAAGCGAGCGAACTCGTGGGCGATGCGCCTTATCTCCGCCAGTTGTTCAGCGTTTTGGGTCGCATCGAGTTCGTCTGCGGACGCAAGATGGCTCATGATGAACAGGACTTCGACATTGCCCTGTTCATCCATAGCCTTGGCCAGGGCATCACGCTCTTCTGGCGGGAAACCGAGGCGTGACATGCCGGTATCGAATTGCACGACTGCGGGAAGGGCGCGTTTGAGCGTACGCGCAGCCGCGGACCACTGACGATACTGCTCCAGCGAATTGAGAACGGGAATAATGCCCATCTCCGCGCTTGCCAACTCGGTTCCAGGCTGCAAACCGTTCAGCACGAAGAGTTGCGCATCGGGCGCGAGCGTTAGCCGCAGCTCTTGCGCTTCAACAAACTGGGCAACGAAGAAATGCCTGCAACCCCGTTCGTAAAGCGCCCGCGACACGCGCTCTGCACCGAGCCCATAAGCATCGGCTTTGACAACCGCGGCGGCGCAGCCCGGCATGACCATCGCGGCGAGCTTTTCGTAGTTGCGGCTGAGTGCAGCGATATCGATCGTCAGATATCCCGTTGCGCCTACGCCCGCGACGCCGGTGCTTGCATGTTTTGCCGATAGAAGGTTATCCATCTTCCGCTCCCTAGACTTGGCGAAAGATATGAAATAATCAGCGAACGAGCCTGCGAATCTGCACTCAAAATGAGCGAAATTCAGTATAATGTCGCATAACATGAGGCGTTTTGAAAGATTATGCCATGGCCGCCCTGGATAACATCGACCGGAACATTTTGAGGCTGCTGCGCGTCGATGCGCGCATGAGTAACGCCAAGCTCGCAACCGAGGTTGGCCTGTCGCCATCCGCTTGCCTCAGGCGTATCAAGATCATGGAAAATGCCGGGGCGATCCGCGGCTATACGACACTAGTCGACACGGCAAGTTCGGACGCAACGATCGCCGTGATCATCAACATCACGCTCGAGCGGCAAACGGAAGACTATCTCGACAGGTTCGAAGCGGCCGTCCGCAAACATCCCGAAATTCGCGAATGCTATCTGATGACCGGCGGATCGGACTACATGCTGCGTGTTGACGTCGACAGTGCAGGGGCTTTCGAGCGAATACACAAAGAGGTGCTGTCAACGCTTCCCGGTGTGTTGCGGATACACTCGAGCTTCTCGATCCGGGATGTCCTGGCGGCCCGCCAAAAGGCGAGGCGAAATCCCGCGGCCTAGCTAGTTCCCGTCCATAAAGGTCTGTTTTTCTGGAATTTTCAAAGGTTGTTTGCCGGCTGACGCGTATTTTTGGAAGGCGTGACGGTACAAGGCCATGCAGGTTATGCCCGAAGAGCGATCTGGCGACAATTGAGGCATGGGGTATCGGCCGAGGCTTGCGGGGCGGGCTGTGAACGCTGCGAGATCAGGGCGTCAGGTCGGCCTGAGGCGGGCAAAGAGGGCGAGATTGTAAGCGACCACCGAGGACCAGACATAAGCCTTGAAGTGGTCGAGCCCGCGCCAGGTGCAGCGCCCCAAGCCATAAGCGCGTTTCAGGCAAGAGATGCCGGCGTCGCGGAAGTTTCTGAGCTTGCGATAGACCCAGCGGCTTGTGACCATGTTGAGCGCTGCTTCGTTGGCGCCGCCGTGAGCGGGACCCCAGAGGCAAGCGATGCCGGCCGCGATACAGGCGAACGGGTTGGCGCCGGAAGAGCCGGCGAGACGAACAGTCGAGGTCGATGCGTTCTGCTCGTGGTCGGCATGCAGGATGAAGATGCGGTTCATGGCGCGCGACAGGACGGGTTGGCCACATATTCTTCGCACGGCACGGCAAAGCACATGCGCAGGAAGTTCGAGGCGTAGTCGAGGTCGTTCTGCGGATACACGAAGGGCTGGCCGATATGGTACTTGTAGGCCATGGCGGCGAGCGTCGGCATCTTGGCGATCATGCGCAGGCTGCCGACCATGCGCTGGTGCGGATCTGTGATGTCGGTGGAGTCATGGTAGAAGGCCGAGAGAGCGCCGACTGTGCCGCACATGACGGCCATTGGATGCGCGTCACGGCGAAATCCGCTGAAGAAGCGCGGCATTTGCTCATGCACCATGGTGTGGCGTGCGACCCGATGGTCAAAGTCCGCCTTCCGTGCCGCTGTCGGCAGTTCGCCGTAGAGCAGGAGGTAGCAG